>NZ_JBEXHZ010000001.1:0-576155 GCF_040608315.1 Streptomyces sp. NPDC005195 | reverse complement strand
CAGCCGTTGTCTTGTGATCATCGCCGGATCCTATTGATCAAAGGGGCCGGGCTTCAAAACGATCTTCAGGACGCGCGGCCGGTGAACGGGCCGGGTCGAAGCTCAGGCGCGGGGAGCGCGGGAACCAGGCGTCGTCGCCCGGCTTGCCGATGTTGACGACCATCAGCGGGGTGTGGTCCCCGTCCAGGAACTCCTTCTGGACGCCCGCGAAGTCGAGGCCGGTCATCGGGCCGGCGGCGAGACCGGCGGCGCGGACGCCGATGATGAAGTACGCGGCCTGCAGCGCGGCGTTCAGGCCGGCGGCACCCTCACGGGCCGGGCGCTCCGAGTAGAAGACGTCCTTGGCGGCCGGGAAGTGCGGGAAGAGGGTCGGAAGCTCCTCGTGGAACTCGTTGTCCGCGGAGAGGATCGCGACGAGGGGGGCGGTGGCGGTCTTCGGCTGGTTGCCCTCGGCCATGTGCTGCACCAGGCGCTCGCGGGCCTCGGCGGAGCGGACCAGGGTGATGCGCAGCGGCGACTGGTTGAAGGCGGTCGGGCCGTACTTGACCAGGTCGTAGATCGCCTGGACCTGCTCGTCGGTCACCGGCTCGTCGGTGAACGTGTTCGCGGTGCGGGCCTCGCGGAACAGCAGGTCCTGGGCGGCGGGGTCAAGGACAAGAGACATGGGGGAAACCTTCTCGGGACGTGCGGTGGATCCGTGGGGATCGGCTGGCAAGGACGACAGTACCCGAGAATATTTAAGCTTCAACCAAAAAGGCCCGCCGGGTGATTCGCTTCACAAGGTCGGGCAACCCCGCGGAACGTCACGGCGGTGCGCGGGAAAAGGGGTGCCGCGGTGCTCTCACCAGCGAGTTCGACCAGAGCCGCGCGTCACTCGCGGCGTCCGGCGCCGGGCCCCTCGGAGCCGGGCGCCCCTCGCGGGCGCCCCGCGCGGTGGTCCGGCGTCACTCGGTGCCCGCGTCCCCGTCCTGCGACTCCTCCTCCGCCAGGGCCGCGTCCAACCGCGCCCGGGCGCCCTCCAGCCAGCGGCGGCACACCTTCGCCAGTTCCTCGCCGCGCTCCCAGAGGGCGAGGGACTCCTCCAGGGTCGTGCCGCCCGCCTCCAGGCGGCGCACGACCTCGATCAGCTCGTCCCGCGCCTGCTCGTACCCGAGCGCCTCGTCCACCTTGCCGGTCATACGCCCACCCTATGCATCCACTCGTACGGAGAATTCACCCTCGGCTACCCGCGCCCGCAGCGCCTCGCCCGCCGTCACCTCGTCCGGGTCCCGGACCACCTGCCCGTCGGCCTGCTGCAGTACCGCGTAGCCCCGGCGGAGGGTCGCGGCGGGGGAGAGGCCCACCACGCGCGCGTGGGTGTGCGTCAGCTCCGAGTCCGCGCGGTCCAGGAGGTGCCCGAGCGTGCGCCGGCCGCGGTCCAGGAGCGAGGTGACCTGCTCCGCCCGCTCGTCGACCATCCGGTGCGGATCCTCTATCGAGGGCCGGGCCAGCGTCTGCGCCAGCCCGCGCTCCTCACGCTCGACGAAGGACCGGACGCTGCGCCGCGCCCGGTCGCGCAGGAACCGCACCCGCTCGTACTCCTCGCCCACGTCCGGTACGACCTTCTTGGCCGCGTCCGTCGGCGTGGACGCGCGCAGGTCGGCGACGAGGTCCAGCAACGGGGTGTCCGGCTCGTGCCCGATCGCCGAGACGACCGGCGTACGGCAGGCCGCGACCGCCCGGACGAGCTGCTCGTCCGAGAAGGGCAGCAGATCCTCCACACTGCCCCCGCCCCGCGCCACGACGATCACGTCCACGCCGTCGAGCGCGTCGAGCTCCTTCACGGCCTGCACGACCTGCGGCACCGCGTGCACCCCCTGTACGGGGACGTTGCGCACCTCGAAGCGGACGGCGGGCCAGCGGTGCCGCGCGTTCTCCAGCACGTCCCGTTCCGCCGCCGAGGCCCGCCCGCACACGAGGCCGATCAGCTGCGGCAGGAACGGCAGCGCCTTCTTCCGCTCGGCCGCGAACAGTCCCTCGGCCGCCAGGGACTTCTTCAACTGCTCCAGACGGGCCAGCAGTTCACCGACCCCCACCGGCTTGATCTCGGTGGCACGCAACGACAACTGCCCGCGCGGCGCGTACCACTCGGGTTTCGCGAGTACGACGACACGGGCGCCCTCGCTCACCACGTCCGAGACGGCGTCGAACACCTGTCGGTAGCAGGTGACGCTCACCGAGATGTCGTACGACGGGTCGCGCAGCGTCAGGAAGACGACACCCGCGCCGGGGCGCCGCGACAACTGGGTGATCTGACCCTCGACCCACACCGCGCCGAGCCGGTCGATCCATCCCCCGATGAGCCGCGACACCTCACCGACGGGCAGAGGAGCGTCCGCGGACGTGTTCAGAGCCATGCGCCCGAGCGTAGTGGCAGGGTCGGACAACCCGGCCGCGCACACAGGGAGAGCCGCCGGACGGGCGGTGTGCCCTCCTCCCCGTTTCTCCCCCGGTCCCGCCGAGGAGGCGATCTTCGGCCTGTCGGGCGCGGCCTTACGATGGGGGGCATGACTGCTTCGCCTGGCCGCCGTGTCCTGCTCGCCGCCCCCCGTGGCTACTGCGCGGGCGTGGACCGCGCCGTGATCGCCGTCGAGAAGGCCCTCGAGCAGTACGGGGCCCCGATCTATGTCCGCCACGAGATCGTCCACAACAAGTACGTCGTGCGAACCCTGGAGAAGAAGGGGGCGATCTTCGTCGAGCGGACGGCGGAGGTCCCCGAGGGGGCCATCGTCATGTTCTCGGCGCACGGCGTCGCCCCGGCCGTCCACGACGAGGCCGCGGCCGGCAGGCTCGCCACCATCGACGCCACCTGCCCGCTGGTCACCAAGGTCCACAAGGAAGCGGTCCGCTTCGCGAACGAGGACTTCGACATCCTGCTGATCGGGCACGAGGGCCACGAGGAGGTCATCGGCACCTCCGGCGAGGCGCCCGACCACATCACGCTCGTGGACGGCCCCGGAGGCGTCGCCAAGGTCGAGGTCCGCGACCCGTCCAGGGTCGTCTGGCTCTCCCAGACCACGCTGTCGGTCGACGAGACGATGGAGACGGTCGACGCCCTGAAGGAGAAGTTCCCGCAGCTCATCTCCCCGCCCAGCGACGACATCTGCTACGCCACGCAGAACCGTCAGCTCGCCGTGAAGCAGATGGGCGAGGAGGCGGACCTCGTCATCGTGGTCGGCTCGAAGAACTCCTCCAACTCCGTACGCCTCGTCGAGGTGGCCAAACTCGCGGGCGCACGCGACGCGTACCTCGTGGACTTCGCCGACGAGATCGACGAGGGCTGGCTGGCCGGCGTGACGACCGTCGGCGTCACCTCCGGCGCCTCCGTCCCCGAGGTCCTGGTCGAGCAGGTCCTGGAGTGGCTCTCCGCCCGTGGCTTCGAGGACGTGGAGATCGTCAAGGCGGCCGAGGAGTCCATCACCTTCTCGCTGCCCAAGGAGCTGCGCCGCGACCTGCGCGCGGAGGCGGCGGCCCTGGTGGAGCAGCGGACGAACGTGGTGTCCGGTTCCTCCGCGGCGTCCGGTATTCCCGGTACTTCCGAGAAGTGACTGTCAGTCGTACGACGTAACGTAGGGCCATGCAGATCTTCGGTGTGGACATCGGCGGATCCGGGATCAAGGGCGCCCCTGTGGACCTGGACCGCGGCGAATTGACGGAGGAGCGCCACAAAGTGCTCACTCCTCATCCGGCGACCCCTGACGCGGTGGCGGACGGCGTGAAGGAGGTCGTCGGACACTTCGGCTGGACAGGGCCCGTCGGGATCACCTTCCCCGGAGTGGTCGCCGACGGCGCGACCATTCGTACCGCCGCGAATGTCGACAAGGCCTGGATCGACACCGACGCGCGCGCCCTGCTGGGCGACCGGCTCGGCGGCCTCCCGGTGACGGTGCTGAACGACGCGGACGCGGCGGGCGTCGCCGAGATGCAGTTCGGTGCCGGCCGCGACCGCCGGGGCACGGTCCTTCTGCTCACCTTCGGAACGGGCATCGGCAGCGCGCTCTTCGTCGACGGCGAGCTGGTCCCGAACACGGAGCTGGGCCACCTGGAGCTCGGCGGCCACGACGCGGAGAAGCGTGCCTCCACGAAGGCCAAGGAGGACGGCGAGCTGACCTGGGAGCACTGGGCACGCCGGGTCACGAAGTACCTCGCCCACGTGGAGATGCTCTTCTCCCCCGAGCTGTTCATCATCGGCGGAGGTGTCAGCCGCAAGGCGGACAGGTTCCTGCCGCTGATCGAGGGCATCAAGGCGGAGATCGTCCCGGCCCAGTTGCAGAACAGCGCGGGGATCGTGGGCGCGGCGATGAGAGCGGCGAAGACGGCGTCGTAGGCCCGGCTTCCGGGACGTGGGGGCGCGGGTCGTCGGACCGGCCCGCCCTCCCCGCGTCACGCCGCGTGATCCACGCGAAAGGCCCTAGCCGAGCTGACCGGCCGACCTCGACGCGGGGGTGGTGGCGGGTGCGGCGCCCCCGCGGGACCCGGCGGTCCGACTCCGCCTCCGGGCGGCCCGGCGGGTCATCTGCCGTGCCTTCCGTACGGTCGAGATGACCCCGGCGACCAGCGTCCCCCCGTACAGCCAGCCCGCCTGTGTGGCCAGCGCGGTGACGAGCCCCATCAGCCGGCCGCTGAGGCCGCCGCCCCCGCCGGCCAGGGGCAGCAGCCCGAACGCGAACGCGATCGGCACGACCACGGGCGCGCTGACGAGGTCTCCGCGCCGCACCCAGAGCGCGGTCAGCGCGCACACGGGCAGGAACAGCACGCCGTACAGCGCCGGCGAGGCCCCGAACAGCAACTCGTCGAGACAGGCGAGGACGAACATCGCCGCTCCGCAGAACAGTCCGCTGCCGAGCCCGGTCAGCCGGGGGTTCGGCAGCCGCCGTCCGCTCGGTGCGGGCAGCGGCGCGGGCCGTCGTGCGGGTGGCGCGCCCTTCTGCGGGCCGACGGACGCGCTCCGCCCGGCCTGGGCGGGAAGAGGCGCGTCGCGTCGCTGCCGGTACTGAGGGGGGCGCGTCCTGTGTTGCTCCACTGGACCAACTTAGGTCGGTTTATGTGCGGAACAGCTCCTCAGACACGCCGATGAGCGGACCTTGGCCATGCGTTCGACAGGTCGCCGGTACGGGAGCGCGCACGCCGTAGACTGGTGGATCGGCCCGAGCAGTCCAAGGGCCCTTCGCCCATCCTCACGTACGGGAAGTCGCAACGTGTCGCTCACGATCGGAATCGTCGGTCTGCCCAATGTCGGCAAGTCGACCATGTTCAACGCCCTGACCAAGAACGACGTGCTCGCGGCCAACTACCCGTTCGCCACGATCGAGCCCAATGTCGGCGTGGTCGGCGTCCCCGACGCCCGGCTGAGCAAACTGGCCGAGATCTTCGCCTCGCAGCGCGTCCTCCCGGCCACGGTGGACTTCGTCGACATCGCGGGCATCGTGAAGGGCGCCTCCGAGGGTGAGGGCCTGGGCAACAAGTTCCTCGCGAACATCCGCGAGTCGGACGCCATCTGCCAGGTCATCCGTGCCTTCAAGGACGAGAACGTCGTGCACGTCGACGGCAAGGTCTCGCCCAAGGACGACATCGAGACGATCAACACCGAGCTGATCCTCGCGGACCTCCAGACGATCGAGAAGGTACTGCCGCGCCTCCAGCGGGAGTCGCGCATCAAGAAGGACGTCGGCCCCAAGGTCGCGGCGGTCGAGGCGGCCCAGGCCATCCTGGAGAAGGGCGAGACCCTCTTCTCCGCGGGCGTCGTCCAGGGCTCGGGCAAGGAGGAGCTGCTGCACGACCTGCACCTGCTCACCACCAAGCCGTTCCTGTACGTCTTCAACGTCGACGAGGACGAGCTGGTCGACGACGACTTCAAGGCCGAGCAGCGTGCCCTGGTCGCGCCCGCCGAGGCGATCTTCCTCAACGCCAAGCTGGAGGCGGACCTCGCCGAGCTCGACGAGGAGGAAGCGATGGAACTCCTGGAGTCGGTGGGCGTCGAGGAGCCCGGCATGGCGACCCTGGCCCGGGTCGGCTTCGACACCCTCGGCCTGCAGACCTACCTGACGGCCGGCCCCAAGGAATCCCGCGCCTGGACCATCAAGAAGGGCGCCACCGCGCCCGAGGCCGCCGGAGTCATCCACACCGACTTCCAGAAGGGCTTCATCAAGGCCGAGGTGATCTCCTTCGCCGACCTCGTCGAGACCGGCTCGGTCGCCGAGGCCCGCGCCAAGGGCAAGGCCCGCATGGAGGGCAAGGACTATGTGATGCAGGACGGCGACGTGGTGGAGTTCCGCTTCAACGTGTAGTCGTTGCGTCCCTGCATGCTAGCCAGCTTCGTCAAACGTGCAGGTCAGAAGGGGTCGGACTCTGACGAGTCCGACCCCTTCCGCATTCCCGTGCTGACTTGGTGCTGACGTGGAATCGCGGTGTCAGGCTGACCGGCCCGGTGCCGGCTTGTCCAGATCGAGGCTGATCTCGAACGGCAGGGATTGCCCGGCCGCATGTGTCCTGGCGCAGGGTCAGGTGTCGTCAACGGTGGAGCGATGCCCGATGCGCACCGCCCACACCACCGGTTCGCCGTTGTCGATCGTGCGGACGAGGCGGCAGCCACCCGCTCGCGGACGGCGGCGTTCGGGCTGGGATACGAGGGCGATGGTGGTGAAGCCGCGTGGGTCGCTTTCCAGCGCGGTCGGCCTGGCCGGAGTGTGGGGCATCGCGGGGGATCGCGCGGAGCCCGGCGCGACCAAGGGCCGGTGCGGGCGGTGGGAGGATGCGCGGAGGGTGAGAGAGGGGCGGGAAGCGTGGGGCGTGGCGAGCGGGACACGGTCGCGAGGGGAGCGCGGCTCCACGAGGCGGCGCAGGCGCTGGCCGGTGACCACGGAAGGGCGGTGGAGGCGGTACGAGCGGCGCTCGAACCGATCCACGCTGCGGCGGTGAAGCGGGAACTCGGTGCCATCCCCGTCGCCCGACTGCAGGACGTCACCGAAGGACGGCTGCGGCTGGGGAGTGTCGAGAAGAGCGGACTGCGCACCGTCGGCAGTGTTCTCGAAGCGGGCCCCTACCGGTTGCGGCAGATCCCCGGTGTCGGGCAGCGCACCGTCGACCAGATGATTGCCGCCGCCCGCCGGCTCTCCGAGGCCGTGCACGAGACCGTGTCCGTCCACATCGACGTGGACCGGCCGGATCCGGGCTCCACCGCGCTCGTCATGGCCCTGCACGTCCTGGTGGAGGCCGGTCCGGACGCCCGGCGCGCGGTCGACAGGGCCGCCGTACTGTCGGAACGGCTCGGTCCGTTGCTCGCCGAGGCGAGGCCCGCCGCAGGACGCATCCGGATGCTCCTGGCCGGTCAGGAGAAGAAGGCCCGCGCGTTGGCGGCGGTCACCGAGATACGGTCGCTGGCGGACGAGGCGGAGCGGGCGGGCCTGCCGGAACTGCTCGCACAGGCATCGGTGGACCTGCTCCGGGGGCCTTCGTCCGACATCGCGGCCCGGGTGGACTTCGAGCTCCGCTCCGCCGAGTACTACAGCTTGCTCGCCGAGATCTCCGGGCGGCTGCCGGACGCGGCCGCGGCCGAGGGCTTCCTGCCGGACGAGATCGCCGAGCGGGTACGGGCCCAGCACCTCGACGACGCGCACCGGCGGGTCTCCCTGCGCGGCTACCAGGCGTTCGGCGCGCGGTTCGCGCTTGCGCAGCGCAAGGTGATACTCGGCGACGAGATGGGCCTGGGGAAGACCATCCAGGCGATCGCCGTGATGGCACACCTGGCCGCCGAGGGACAGGCCCGTTTCATGGTCGTCTGCCCGGCGAGCGTCCTCGTGAACTGGACACGGGAGATCGAGGCCCGCAGCGCCCTGCGTGTCACGGTGCTGCACGGCCCTGATCGGCACTACGCGTTCGCCGACTGGAGGGGGCGGGGCGGGGTCGTGGTGACCACGTTCGACGCGCTGCGCGGATTTCCCGCGCCGGAGGACGGAGAGGTCGGGCTGCTCGTGGTCGACGAGGCGCACTCCGTGAAGAACCCGGAGGCCAAGCGGTCCAAGGCGGTAGCCCTGTGGGCGGAGCGTTGCGGGCGCACCCTCTTCATGACCGGAACCCCGATGGAGAACAGGGTCGTGGAGTTCCGCAACCTGGTCCGGATGCTCGACGGCGACCTCGCGGAGTCCCTCGGCGAACGGGACGCCCTGGCCGGATCGGTCGCCTTCCGTCAGGCCGTGGCCCCGGTCTATCTGCGGCGCAACCAGGAGGACGTGCTGACGGAACTCCCGAGTCTCCAGCAGACCGACGAGTGGGAGGAGCTGAGCGCGTCGGACGAGGAGGCATACCGTGAAGCCGTGCGCGCGGGCAACTTCATGGCGATGCGCAGGGCCGCGTACACGCGTCCCGAGAAGTCGGCCAAGCTGGAGCGGCTCCGGGAGATCGTCCGGGAGGCCGGCGAGAACGGGCAGAAGACGGTGGTCTTCTCCAATTTCAAGGACGTTCTGCGCGTGGTGAAGGAAGCACTCGTGGCCGAAGCCACCGACGGCACCCCGGTGTTCGGCCCGCTCACCGGGAGCGTCCCGGCCGGGCGGCGGCAGCAGGTCGTCGACGACTTCGCCGGTGTCTCCGGTCCCGCCGTACTGGTGGCGCAGATCCAGGCGGCGGGCGTCGGCCTCAACATGCAGGCCGCCTCCGTCGTCGTCATCTGCGAACCCCAGATCAAGCCGACCGTCGAACATCAGGCGGTGGCCCGGGCCCACCGTATGGGCCAGGTCAGGCCGGTTCGTGTGTACCGCCTCCTCGCCACCGGAGGTGTGGACGAGCGCATGGTGAAGATGCTGGAGGCCAAGACCCGTCTGTTCGACGCCTACGCCCGCCGCAGCGCCGTCGCCGAAGCCACCCCTGACGCGATCGACGTGTCGGACACCGAGCTGGCACGTCGGATCGTCGAGGAGGAACAGGCGCGTCTCGGCATGACGGACGAGAGGCTCACGGCCGCCGAGTGAACGCCCGGGGCGACATCGATGTGTCGGAGTCGCCCGGGGCGACATCGATGTGTAGGAGCCAACCGTAGCGCCCGGGGAGGCCGGAGCCACGAGAACGCCGACGCGGGCGGCGGCCCTACTGCCCGGCCAGCCCCGTCTTCGCGCCCGCCCCGCACAGCGGTACCACCGCGGTTCGTGTCCCGAGGACGCCCTCCCGTACGGCCGCCCAGCACGCCACGCCCGTCGACTCGACGTAGAGGCCCTGCGACGCCAGATCCCGCTGGGCGTGCCGGATCTGGTCCTCCGTCACCGTCAGGAAGGCGCCGCCGGAGTCACGGACCGCACGCAGCACCTGACGGGCCCGCGGCGGCCGCGGTACGGCGATGCCCTCGGCGAAGGTGGGGGCGGTCGGGGTGGTGTCCAGGAGGTCGTCCGCGCCCTCCTCCCAGGCGTGCGCCAGCGGTGCCACGGCGGCGGCCTGGACCGCGTACAGCGCGGGCCGCCGGTCGATGAGACCCGCCCCGTGCAGCTCGGCGACGGCGAGGGCGGCGCCGAGGAGCAGCGTCCCGTTGCCGACCGGGACGACGAGGACGTCGGGGAGGCGTCCGCCGAGGTCCTCCCAGAGCTCGTGCACGTACGTCTTCGTACCGTGCAGGAAGTACGGGTTGAAGACGTGCGAGGCGTAGAAGGTGCCGGGCTCGTCCGCCGCCTCGCGCGCCGCCTGGGCCGTCGTCTCCCGGTCCCCGTCCACGAGACGCACCTGTGCGCCGTGCGCCCCGATCTGCTCCAGCTTCTTCGGCGACGTTCCTTCGGGGACGTACACCGTGCAGGGCAGCGCTGCCCGCGCGCAGTAGGCCGCGATCGCCGTCCCCGCGTTGCCGCTGCTGTCCGCGAGCACCCGCCGGGGCCCCAGCCGCAGTGCCAGTTCGGCGAGCAGGACGGCGCCGCGGTCCTTGAACGACAGCGTCGGCATCAGGAAGTCCAGTTTGGCCGAGACGACGCCGTCGCGCAGCGTCACCAGGGGGGTGCGCCCCTCGCCCAGACTGACCGTGGGCGCGGACAGCGGCAGGCACTCCGCGTACCGCCACAGTGAGTTCACGCGCCCGGTCAGGGACTTGAGCGACGCGGGGGTCGGCGCGAAGTCCAGATCGAGCGGGCCGCGGCAGACCGGGCAGCACCAGTCGAGCGAGCCGCCGGGGACGCGCGTACCGTCCGCCGGGCAGAAACAATCCGGCAAAGCTGTCATGAGCGCAGGTTATGCGCGCACGACGGCCGGTCGCGGCAGGGCTCTCGCACGGCTCCAGGGAACGGGCGGGACGGGAGGGAACGGCCGGGGACGAGAAGGGACGCCCGGGGACGCCCGGGGACGGCCGGAGACGCCCGGGGACGGGAACGTCAGAAGTCTCCCCGAGTCACCCCGGACCCCGGCGGCCGAGAACCCGTTCCGCCGGACACCGTCCCGGCCCAACGGGCCGTCAGCCCGTTGACCTCCCGGATCGCCGTGTTCGTGTTCGGGATCCGCGTTCCGCCATCGCCCCCGCCCCGCTTACGATGCGCCCAGCCGTACGTCGGTCATCCGTTCCTCGGACGCCAGTGCTGCGGCGGCTCGGTTTTTCACGGTCAGCGGTTTTTCACGCCGTTTCCCGCGTCGGCTCTGTACGACTGCCCCCGCGTCGGTACCGCACGACCTCGTCCGGACAAGGAGCAACGCAACTCGTGGCCATACCCCCGCCGCCCGGGCCCCATCGGCCCGAGGGCCCGTATCCACCGCCGGGCCAGGGGCCGTACCCGCCTCCTTACCCCCAGGGTCCGTACCAGACCTGGGGCCAGGGCTACTCCCCGTACAACCGCCCCGCGCCCTTCAACGGGCTCGCGATCTCCGCCCTCGTGCTCGGCATCCTCTGCTTCCTTCCGGCCGTCGGGCTCGTGCTCGGGGCCGTCGCCCTCGTGCAGATCAGGAAGCGGGGCGAGCGGGGCACGGCGATGGCGGTGACCGGCATGGTGATGTCCACGCTCGGTATCGCGGTGTTCGTGCTCGCCCTCGCCACCGGTGGCCCGCGCGACTTCTGGGACGGCTTCACGGAAGGCGCGGGCAACTCGACGGGCAGCGCCTTCTCGCTCAGGAAGGGCGACTGCTTCGACGCGCCGGGCGGCTCCCTGGAAGGGACGGCGTACGACGTCGACAAGGTGCCGTGCACCGGGCGGCACGACGCCGAGGTGTTCGCGGACTTCAGGATGAGCGGCGGGAACTACCCCGGCGACAGCAGGGTCGTCGACGCCGCCGACACCAGGTGCTACGCGCTCCGGGTGTCGTACGCGATGGACGCCTGGGCCGTCCCGGACGACGTCGACGTGTACTACTTCACCCCCACCCGGGAGAGCTGGAGCGGTGGCGACCGCGCGGTCACCTGCATGTTCGGGAACACGGACGGCAAGAGCGGTCTGACGGGATCGCTGCGCAGGGACGCCCTGACGCTGAACGCCGATCAGACGGCGTATCTGCGGGCCGCGGACGTACTCAACCGGGCGATGGACACGGCACCGGACAAGGCGTACGTCGAGGACGACCTGCCGGGTCACAAGGCCTGGGCCGCCAGGGTCTCCGGCGCGCTCGCCGAGCAGGCGGGTCTGCTGCGCGGCCATGGCTGGTCCCCCGCCGCCGGGAAGCCCGTCGCGGCCCTCGTCGGGGACATCGAGGCGTCGCGCAAGGAGTGGACGAAGGCGGCGGCCGCCTCCGACGCGGACAGCTTCTACGCCCACTACGAGAAGGGCCTGAAACTCATCGATCCGACCACGACGGTCACGGCACGCAAGGTTCTGGGTCTGGCCACCACTCCGCCCTCGGACGGTACGAACGGGGGCGGACGGGGCGACGAGCCGGGCGGTAGCGGCGCCGAGGTGTGACACGGGCTACAGCGGGGAGAAAGTGCCTGGGTAAAGCCCTCGGCAGTCATAAGTAATCACATCGAGTGATTCTCTGGCCTTCGCTTGCATGACACAACCCACGGTTGCCACGCTGTTGCTGTCTGTACAATCTGATGGGAGCGGCCAGTGACTTTCGGTGAGCAGCCGGCGTACCTGCGCGTTGCGGGTGATCTCCGCAAGAAGATCGTCGACGGTTCACTGCCACCACACACCCGCCTCCCGTCACAGGCCAGGATCCGTGAGGAGTACGGGGTCTCGGACACGGTCGCGCTGGAGGCGCGCAAGGTGCTGATGGCGGAGGGCCTGGTCGAGGGACGCTCGGGGTCGGGGACGTACGTGCGGGAGCGGCCGGTGCCGCGCCGGGTCTCCCGGTCCGGGTACCGGCCGGACAGCGGCGCCACCCCGTTCCGGCAGGAGCAGGCCGATCTGACCGCGCGCGGCACCTGGGAGTCGCGCAGCGAGCAGGCCGAGGCGAGCGGGGCGATCGCGGAGCGGCTCTCGGTCCGGCCCGGCGACCGTGTGATGTGCACGAAGTACGTGTTCCGGGACGCGGGCGAGGTCATGATGCTCTCCACGTCCTGGGAGCCCCTCGCCGTCACGGGCCGTACGCCGGTGATGCTTCCGGAGGAGGGCCCGCTCGGCGGCATGGGCGTCGTGGAGCGGATGGCCGCCATCGACGTGATCGTGGACAACGTCACGGAGGAAGTGGGCGCCCGCCCGGGTCTCGCGGAGGAGCTCCTCGCGCTGGGCGGAGTGCCCGGGCACGTGGTCGTCGTCATCCAGCGCACGTACTTCGCCTCGGGGCGTCCGGTCGAGACGGCCGACATCGTCGTGCCCGCGGACCGGTATCGCGTCGCGTACCACCTGCCTGTGAAGTAGCCGCAGCCTGCGCCGCCCCTGCCCCTGCCCCTGCCCCGCCCCCGCCCACTCCGTGGTCACGTCCGTCGCCAAGTGGCTCCCGTGTGCCGCCGGTTGGAATCTGGCCTTTCTCAAATGTCGTGCCGGGGGCGGCGTTCGCGCTGCCTGACAGGCGCACGGAGGGCGGTCGACGGCGCACACGCAGGCACACGCCCCCTCCGTACTGGCCGGTTGCGTACCTCTTTGTGAAAAGCCGTATTCGCTGCGTGAAGGTTAGGCGTAGGCTCGGGCATATGCGGAGTGCGGTTTCGTTGGAGTGCGGGTTACGGCGCCGGCCGGGGGCGGGAAGGGGAGGGGCTTGATGAACGACAGCACGATCACTCTTCCCTGGCTCGTCATACGGCAGGACGACAACGGCAACCGCTATCGCGTCGGCAGGTACGCGACCCGGGCCGAGGCCCAGAAGATCGCGGACAGTCTCGACGACCGCGGGCACAAGCAGCTCTACTGGGTCGAGCGGATCGGGCAGAACGGGAGCAGGTGACGGCCCGCCCCGGCGGTGATCCGCACTGCCCGGGGCCGGTGTGCCCTGTCGTAGGCTCCGGCGCATGGACGAAACGATCGTGGTCGTGGGGGGTGCCCTGCTGCGCGACGGACGCCTCCTCGCCGCTCGCCGCAGCGCGCCCCCCGAGCTGGCGGGACGCTGGGAACTGCCCGGCGGCAAAGTCGAAGCGGGCGAGGCTCCCGAGGCCGCGCTCGTACGCGAACTGCGCGAGGAACTCGGTGTCGTGACGGAGGCCGTGAGGCGCGTCCCGGGGGAGTGGCCCCTTCGTGCGCCCTACGTGCTTCGTGTGTGGACCGCGCGGCTGCTTCCCGGCTCGGACGACCCCGAGCCCCTGGAGGACCACGACGAACTGCGCTGGCTGACCCCGGACGAGATCTGGGACGTGGACTGGCTGGACCAGGACGTTCCCGCGGTGCGGGCCACGCTGCCTTACTGGGCCACCGCCACCGCCACCGCCACCGCCACCGCCACCGCCACCGCCACCGAAACCGCCACATCCCCCTCCGCCACCGGTCACCGCGCCGACCGTCGGCCGTAGGTCCTCGGCCCCCGGTACCCCGCGTCCGCCGCCGTATGGCGCGAGCGAGGGGGCGTGGGGAGGCAGGGTGCGCGAGCGGTCTTGATCGGTTGGGGTTCCGTACGCCGTTTGTGCCACAGTGCTCCTGCCCGCACGGTAAGCAGCCGTGGATATCGGGTATGTGCCCATTAACCCCACGAAACCGGACATGCGTGGGTTCCTGTCCTGGGAAGTGATTCGGCGTGATCGACACCGTAGGCGACTGCGCGGAGTGGACCTTTCCCGCGGAGCCGGGTGCCGTCCGCACGGCCCGCGCGGTCGTTCGCGGCCAGCTGCGGACGTGGGAGCTGGACGTCCTCGGTGACGTGACCGCGCTCCTGGTCAGCGAGCTGGTGACCAACTCCCTGCGCTATGCCACCGGCCCCATCGGCGTTCGCCTCGTCAGACCCGCGGGCGTGCCGGACGCCCTGCTGGTGGAGGTGTCCGACCCGCTGCCCGATCCGCCCCGGGAGCGGGCCGCGGGCGCCGACGACGAGAGCGGGCGGGGCCTGCAGCTGGTGGCCGGTTCCTCCCGTCGGTGGGGCACCCGTCCGGGGGACACCGGTAAGACGGTCTGGTTCGAGCTCGCGGTCCCCGGGTGAACGCGCCCTGCTGATCCGCGCCCTGCTGATCCGCGCCCGCCGAACGCGCCGAGCCGAGCGTGCCCTGCTGCACATGACGAACGTGCCGAACGTGCCGAGCCGGACGTGCCCGACCGAGGGGCCGCCGGAGAGCTTGGCGGGCATCCGTCCCAGAGCCTGTGCGCCGCCCGTCCGAGGGTCTGTCGGCCGTCCGTCTGAGGGTCCGTCGGACGGGGGACGGGGTGGTCGATCGTTTCGGGCCACGCGTGTTGTCCGGAGTCTTTGATTCGATGGGGCGCCACCTGGTTAGAAGACTGGTGTGTATGTCGCGGCCGGTCCAAAAACCATCGGGACCGTGCTGTGATCGTGAACACCGTGTTGTGCGGCGCCGTAGTGCTGGATACTGCGGGCAGCCGCCCCCGGTGACCGGTGCCGGGCGCGGTGAGCTGGAGGGGACGGTTCGCGTGAGCGAGATACCAGCGAAGGCCACGGAGTCCGAGGACCCGTCGGGCGGCGCGAGGGCTGGGGCCACGGGCGACTCAGCCATGGCCGCGGCGACGGCGGACGCGGGCGACGGCGGTCCGGGCGAGAGCGTGGCGGACGGCGCGACGAACGGTGCGACAGCCGGCACCACCGGCGCCATGGGCGACGCCCCGGCCGGGACACCGGTCCGCGCGGCGTCCGGGACGTCCGTCGTGGTGCCGGTCGTGGCACCCGTCGAACCCCCGGCCGAGGCGGCCGGCGACGTGGTGTGGCAGAGCAGTCCACCCGGTTCCATGTACGACTACATCAAGGTCGCCTCGTTCTCCATCGGCGCCGACGGACTCGTCGACCAGTGGAGTCTGCGGGCCGAGCAGCTCTTCGGCATATCCGCGGAACGCGCCGTGGGCATGGACCCCATCAAGGCGTTCGTCGCCGCCGACCGGCGCGAGTTCGGGCAGCGCAAGATGGCGGAGATCCTGGACGGCCGCGAGTGGACCGGCGTGGTCCCCTTCCGGATGCCGCCCTCCGAGAGCGGCGACGAGGGCGAGGAGGGCCTCGCCGAGGTCTATGTGATGCCCACCACGACGGAGGACGGCGAGCGGGCCGCCGTATGCATCGTCGTGGACGTCCGGACCCTGCGCCGGATCGAGACGGACCTCGCCGCCTCGCAGGCGATTTTCGGTCAATCTCCGTTCGGCTTCCTCCTGATCGACACGGATCTCCGGGTCCGCCGCGCCAACGAGCGGTTCGCCTCGGTGTTCGGCGGCGACGTCGACGCCCACCGGGGCCGCACGGTCCACGACTACCTGCCGCGCTCCGAGGCCGAGCGCGTCGCCGCGACCCTGCGGCGGGTCCTGGAGACCGGCGACTCCATCACGGACATGCATGTCGCCGGATTCGTGCCCGGTTCCGAGGAACGTCGTCACTGGTCGGTCAACCTCTACCGCGTCCACAGCGGCAGCGGCCGCCCCATCGGCATCGCCTGGCTCGGAACCGACATCACCAGCCGTCGTGCCGCGGCGCGTGAAGCGGCGGCCGCGCGCCGCAACCTCGCCCTTCTGAACGAGGCGGGCGCCCGCATCGGCAACTCCCTCGACCTGGAGACGACCGCCCGCGAGCTGCTGGACGTCGTGGTGCCCGGATTCTGCGACCTCGCGACCGTCGACCTCTACCAGGGCCTGCTGGCCGGCGACGAGACCCCGCCCGGGTTGGCCGACGGCAGCGCGGAGCTGCGCCGGGTCGCCTTCGCCAGCGCCGTCTCCGACGCGCCGTTCGTCGGCGGACCCGCCCCGGTCGCCGTCGGCGCCGTCCACCACTTCTCGTTCAACTCGCCCTGCGCTGACGCCCTGCGCACCGCCCGCCCCCGGCACGTCCCCGCCGAGGAGGGCGGCCTCATCCAGTCCACGCTCGCCGTGCCGATGGTCGCGCACGACACCGTCGTGGGACTCGCGCAGTTCTCCCGCACGAAGGGCAGTGAGCCGTTCGGCGACCGCGACCGCTCCCTCGCGGTGGAGCTCGCGGCGCGCGCCGCGGTCTGTATCGACAACGCCCGCCTGTACCGCCGCGAGCACGAACGCGCCCTGATCCTGCAGCGCTCCCTGCTGCCGCCGGGCGACCCGGAGGCCTCCGGACTCGACATCGCCTGCCGCTATCTGCCAGGCAACGCGGCCACCGAGGTCGGCGGCGACTGGTTCGACGTCATCGAACTCCCCGGTCACCGCACGGCGCTGGTGGTCGGCGACGTCATGGGCCGCGGGCTGCGCGCCGCCGTCGCGATGGGTGAACTCCGCACGGCCGTACGGACCTTGGCACTCCTTGATCTCGAACCCGCCGAAGTACTGTCGGCGTTGGACGAGATCGCCCGCGGTCTGGGCACCCCCGGCGGTGTCCAGCAGGCGACCCGCGCGGCCCGCCAGCCGCGCGACGCGGACCTCTCCGAGGTGTATCTCGCGACCTGCGTGTACGCGGTCTACGACTCCGTGACCCGCAGGATCACCTTCGCCAACGCGGGCCATCTGCCGCCCGTCCTGGTGGAGCCCGGCGAGAGCGCGCTGATGCTCGACGTGCCGCCGGGCATGCCGCTGGGCGTGGGCGGCGAGCCCTTCGAGGAGGTCGAGGTCGAACTGCCCGAAGGTGCCCTTCTCGCGCTCTACACGGATGGACTGGTCGAATCGCGCGACCACCCCCTCGACGAGGGCCTGCAGGCATTCGTCGGGGCGCTGACGGACCCCTCCCGCCCCCTGGAGGACGTCTGTGACCACGTCCTCAACACCCTCGACACCCACCACGGGGAGGACGACATCGCGCTGCTGATGGCGCGTGTCCAGGGACTGCCCGCCGATTCCGTCGGCGACTGGACCCTGCCACGTGAGCCGCGCAGCGTGGGCCGGGCCCGCGAGTACGCCCGTACCCAGCTCACCGCCTGGGACCTGGAGCCGCTCGTCGACACCACCGAGTTGCTGGTCAGCGAGCTGGTGACGAACGCCCTGCGGTACGGCGAGGGCGAGATCCGGCTGCGGCTGCTGCTCGACCGGACACTCGTGTGCGAGGTCTGGGACGCGGGCCTCGTACAGCCGCGCCGCCGCCGCGCCCGGGACACGGACGAGGGCGGCCGGGGTCTGCAGCTCGTCGGCCTGCTCTCGGCCGCGTGGGGCTCACGGCGCACACCACGGGGCAAGACGGTCTGGTTCGAACTGCCCCTCCCGGACGCCGGAACGACGCTCACGGACCCGGCGGAAGCGTTGCTGAGCCTGTTCTGACCGGTGCGGGGGCGGACACCGCCCGGCGGTAGCGCGTGCGCGGGCCACCGAAGCTCGCGACACCGAGGGACGCGGCGTCCCCGGTGGCGATGCCACCGGAAGCCACGTCCTGGGAAGCCACGTCCCCGGATTCGACGCCACCGGGGGTGCCGCCGCCCGGGTCCGAATCCCCGCCCGGGTCCGAATCCCCGCCTGGGACCGGCGTCCCGCCCGGCTCCGGCGTCCCGCCCGGCTCCGGCGTCCCGCCCAGGTCCGTGCTCCCGCGCAGGATCCCGCCGAGCACGGCGCCGCGGACTCCGCCGCCCTCCGGGCCGCCGTACGGATTGCCGTACGTCCGTACGTCCCGTTCCGCGAACCACCGGGCCTCCCCGGCGAGCGCGTCGGCCCGCTGGACGTCGGCGAAGGTGAGGGACGAGAGCGTGAGACGGCGTTCCGCCTCCGCCAGCCGGGTCCGGGCCTCGGAGCCCACCACCGCCCGGTGCGTCGTGACGAAGTCGTCCGCCGCCATGACGGCGCCGCGGGCCACCGGACACGCCTCGTCGAGCAGGGCCGGGCCGCGATCCTCGTCCCGGCCGAGGGCCGGGGTGCCGGCCAGCGTCGCGGCGGCCCGGACCACCCGGCGCAGGGCGTCGAAGGGGTCGTACGGGCCGCTCGCCGCTTCCCGGCGTACGTCCGCGACGACCGAGCCGGTGTGCGCGACGCGACCGGACAGCGCTCCGCCGACCGCTCCGGCCGGAACCGCGCGGGCCCGTTCGAGGTCGGTGTCGGCGCCGGCCAGCGCGGCGGGCAACCGGACGGCGGCGGCGTCGAGTTCGGCGGCCAGCCGGTCGACGCCGGTCAGCAGGACGTCCGCCTGCCCGATGGCGCCCTCGGCGGCCCGCAGATACGCCGCGGCCCGCGCGACCTCGCTCCGGTCGAGCGACTGCCGGGCCCGGTTGAGGTGGGTCGTGGCGAACAAGAGCCTGTCCTTGGCCTGTTCGACGTGTCCGGCGACGGGCAGGGACGCGGACGCCGCGTACCGCTCGTGGAGCCCCGCGAGCGTCGCCTGCGCGGCGGGCGCGCGGCGGGCGAGTTCCCGGAAGCGGGCCTCCGCCGACTCCAGCGCGGCGGGCGCGGACCGTTCCAGGGCGCGCAGCAGGTCGAACCCCGGCGCCTCCGCGTCCAGCCGCCGCCCCGCCTCCGCACAGCGCGCGCGGATCTCCTCCAGCGTCCGCCGCCGGTCCTCCTCGTCGTCCGGCGCGGTGTCGTCCAGCCGCTGCCGCAGCCGGAAGGCCACCATCAGCTCGGAGCGCGCGAACGCCACCGCCTCCGCGTAGGCTCCGACCGCCTCCCGGCCGAACAGGGCGGCCACGGAGTCGAGTTCCTCGGCGCTGGTGCGCACGCAGTCGTCGGTCCCGACGAGGGACTGCCGGGCGAGCCGGTCGAGTTCGGCGAGCGGCACGGTTCCCGGGACGGCCTTGCCGGGCGTCGTACGGGTCCGCGCGCGGCGTATTCGCCGGACGGAGGCGTACGCGGCCAGCGAGCCCGCGACGGCCACCGCGGCGACGGGAAGCACCAGATCGTCGGCGGACGTGCCCCCCTGTCCGGGCGCCGCCGACACCTCCTCGACCACCGGCCCCTTTCCCCGCCACTCCGCGGAGTCCGCGGGGCCCGGCCGGGCGACGGGCAGCAGCAGCCACCCCAGCGCCACCAGCCCCCCGAGCGCGGCATGCGCCACCCGCACGGCTATGGAGGACGTGGCTCGGCGCGACCGGGTCCGGCTCAGGGGCGACGTCACATTTGGGAGCGTATGACCGCGGGCCCGAGGGCGCGACCGGGGTGCGCCGAGCCGGGCGCACCTAAGGTACGGGGGATACAGGGGCGTACGGAGGGGGCACGGGGGATGGGTACGGAGCGGACGGAACCGGGGACAGGACGGGACGGGGAACCGGGCACCGAGGACGGACCGGCACCGGCACCGCCCGAGCCGGACCTACGAACGGGAGCGCCGGACGCGTCGAGCGAAGGACCGGACCCGCGAACGGGCCCCGCCCCCGCCCTCACCCCCAGCACCACCCCCAGCCGCCTCCGGCGTCTGGCCGGTGTCTGGCGGCGGCCCGCTCTGCGATGGCCCAGGCGCATCGCGTCGGCGCTCGTCCTCGTCCTGCTGCTCCCGCCGCTCGCCGCGGGCATCGCCCTGCGCGTCGACTACGCCGGGGACCCGGCCGCCGGTACGTACACGAGACACCGTGACGCCCTCTGGATGGGCCACGCCTGGGTCGACGGCCGTAAGAAGGACGCGGACGTCAGGGCGCTGGCGGCGCGGCTGCGCACGACCGGCGTCCGGGACCTCTACGTGCACGCGGGTCCCCTGGAGCACGACGGGACGCTGCCCGCGTCCGCGTACCCGAGGGCGCGCTGGCTCATCGGGGCGATCCACCGGGAGATGCCGGGCGTCCGCGTCCAGGCCTGGCTGGGCGACGAACTCGCGACCGAGGGCCCGGTCGGACTGCGCCTGGAACGCGCCGCGACCCGGACCGCCGTGGTCCGCTCCGCCGGGCAGGTCCTCGACGCCGGATTCGCCGGCGCCCACTTCGACCTGGAGCCGCTGCACTCCGGCGACGCGGACTATCTCTCCCTCCTCGGCGACCTGCGCCGCGTCACCCGCGCCCACGGCGCCCTGCTCTCCGTCGCCGCGCACCAGATCGACCCGTTGCCGTCGCTGCACTCCGTCTGGGGCACGGTCACGGGACACCCCAAGTGGTGGTCCCAGGCGTTCTTCGGTCAGGTCGCCCGCCGGGTCGACCAGATCGCCGTGATGTCGTACGACACGGCGCTCCCGCTGGAGAGCCTGTACGGCGGCTATGTCGCCCAGCAGACGTCGCTCGCCCTGGAAGTCACCCCGGAGACGACCGACTTGCTGATGGGGATGCCCTTCTACTACGAGGACAACATGGACCACCACGGGTCCGCCGAGACCGTCGAGGCGGCCGTCCGCGGCGTCCGCCTCGGTCTCTCCCGCACCGACCGCACCCGCGAGAACTTCGGCGTCGCCGCGTACGTGGACTTCGCCGCCCGGGAGAAGGACTGGGCGCAGTACGAGCGGGGATGGGTCCGCTGACCCCGCGGCGGAACCGGACAGGGCGTCCCGTCAGGAGTTCGTCAAGTGTCTGGAGGGCCGGGACCCCGCGTGCCATGATCGGAGGGCGTGCCGGGTGCGCGCGCCAGGGGATGGAACCGATGGACATGTCGTGGGTGACCGTGGGCATGGTGCTCGCCCTGGGCGGGCTGGTGGCAGCCGGAATCGCGGCGATCACGGCGGGCTGGTTGCCGCCGCTCGGCCGCTACCGGGTCGTGAGGCCGAGGCTGTGGGGCTGTGGGGCACTGGTGAGCGCCCTCGGCATGGGCGTGTTCGAGTTCCTCGGTCCGCTCCGCGGGCCCGACATCCGGATGGCGCCCTACGTGCTCTCCGGCACCGCCGTGTTCCTGGTGGGCTCGGCGCTCCAGATGCTGGCCCGCCGTCCGGGCCGCCCCGCTACGCCTCCCGCCTCCTGATCTTCGAGCCCAGCCACACCAGTGGGTCGTACTTGCGGTCGACCGCCCGTTCCTTCAGGGGGATCAGGGCGTTGTCCGTGATCTTGATGCCCTCGGGGCAGACCTCCGTGCAGCACTTGGTGATGTTGCAGTAGCCGAGGCCGTGTTCGTCCTGGGCGGTGCGCCCGCGGTCCAGGCCGGTGTCGGCCGCGGCGTCCAGGGGATGCATGTCGAGCTCCGCCACCCGCATCAGGAAACGCGGCCCCGCGAACGCCGGTTTGTTCTCCTCGTGGTCCCGTACGACATGGCAGGTGTCCTGGCACAGGAAGCACTCGATGCACTTGCGGAACTCCTGAGAACGGTCCACGTCCTCCTGCCGCATCCGGTACTCGCCGGGTCCGAGCCCGGCGGGGGGCACGAAGGCGGGCACCTCCCGCGCCTTGGCGTAGTTGAAGCCGACGTCCGTGACGAGATCCCGGACGACGGGGAACGCGCGCAGTGGTGTGACGGTGATGGTCTCCTCCCGGGTGAACACCGACATCCGGGTCATGCACATCAGCCGCGGACGTCCGTTGATCTCCGCCGAGCACGAACCGCACTTGCCCGCCTTGCAGTTCCAGCGGACGGCCAGGTCGGGGACCTGGGTCGCCTGGAGCCGGTGGATGATGTCGAGCACCACCTCACCGTCGTTGACGTCGACCGCGAAGTCCTCCAGGCCGCCGCCCTGCACGTCCCCGCGCCACACCTTGAAGCGGGCCTCGTAGCTGCTCACTCGTAGAGCTCCTCTTCGGCGAGGTACTTGACCAGCTCCTCCTTCTCGAAGAGGGCGAGCAGGTCGGGGCGGATGGGCTCGGTGTTCTCGCGGGTGAGGTCGATCTGGCCGCGCACCGGGTCGGTCGCCGCCAGTCCGCCGGTGGGGTCCGCGAGCCGGCACAGCAGGTTGACCCGGCGCCAGACCCGCTCCATCACCGGATGGTCCTCGCGGGTGTGACCGCCGCGGGACTCCGTGCGCTCCAGGGCGGCGCGGGCCACGCATTCGCTGACCAGCAGCATGTTGCGCAGGTCGAGGGCGAGGTGCCAGCCGGGGTTGAACTGCCGGTGACCCTCGACGCCCGCCCGGCGGGCCCGTACCCGCAGGTCCGCGAGCTTCTCCAGGGCCTGTTCCATCTCGGCCTCGCGCCGGATGATGCCGACCAGGTCGTTCATGGCCCGCTGGAGTTCCTGGTGCAGGGTGTACGGGTTCTCCGGTGGGCGGCCGTTTGCCTCGCCGGGTACCGGGCCCTCGGCGGAGAAGGGCCGCAGCGCCTCGGCGGCGGCCGTGTCGACCTGGGCGTCGTCCACGGCCGGGCGGTCCCCGGCCCGGCCTGCGGCGTACTCGGCGGCGTGCAGTCCCGCCCGCCGTCCGAACACCAGCAGGTCGGAGAGGGAGTTGCCACCGAGCCGGTTGGAGCCGTGCATACCGCCCGCGACCTCGCCGGCCGCGTACAGGCCGGGCACGCCACGGGCCGCCGCCGACTCCGAGTCGACCGCGATGCCGCCCATGACGTAGTGGCAGGTGGGGCCGACCTCCATCGCCTCGGCCGTGATGTCGACGTCCGCCAGCTCCTTGAACTGGTGGTACATGGACGGCAGTCGGCGCCGGATCACGTCGGCGGGCATGCGCGTCGACACGTCGAGGAAGACTCCGCCGTGCGGCGATCCGCGGCCGGCCTTCACCTCGGAGTTGATGGCGCGCGCGACCTCGTCGCGGGGCAGCAGCTCGGGGGGACGCCGGTTGTGGTCCGGGTCCTCGTACCAGCGGTCGCCCTCCTCCTCGGACTGCGCGTACTTCTCCTTGAAGACGTCCGGGATGTAGTCGAACATGAACCGCTTGCCGTCGGAGTTGCGCAGCACACCGCCGTCACCGCGGACGGACTCGGTGACCAGGATGCCCTTCACCGACGGCGGCCAGACCATGCCCGTCGGGTGGAACTGGACGAACTCCATGTTGAGCAGCGGGGCGCCCGCCAGCAGCGCCAGCGCGTGGCCGTCGCCCGTGTACTCCCACGAGTTGGACGTCACCTTGAAGGACTTGCCGATGCCGCCGGTGGCGATGACGACGGAGGGCGCCTCCAGGACGAAGAAGCGCCCGGACTCGCGCTCGTAGCCGAAGACCCCGGAGACGTGGTTGCCGTCCTTCAGGACCCGGGTGACGGTGCACTCCTGATAGACCTTCAGGCGGCTCTCGTAGTCGCCCGTCTCCTTCATGTCCTCCTGCTGGAGGGAGACGATCTTCTGCTGGAGCGTGCGGATGAGTTCGAGTCCCGTCCGGTCGCCGACATGGGCGAGCCGCGGGTACTCGTGTCCGCCGAAGTTGCGCTGGGAGATCCGCCCGTCCGCCGTGCGGTCGAAGAGGGCGCCCCAGGTCTCCAGCTCCCAGACCCGGTCGGGGGCCTCCGTGGCGTGCAGCTCGGCCATCCGCCACTGGTTGAGGAACTTCCCGCCCCTCATGGTGTCGCGGAAGTGGACCCGCCAGTTGTCGCCGGAGTTGACGTTGCCCATCGCGGCCGCGATGCCGCCCTCGGCCATCACCGTGTGCGCCTTGCCGAACAGCGACTTGCAGATCACGGCCGTACGGGCGCCGCGCTCGCGGGCCTCGATGGCGGCCCGCAGCCCCGCGCCGCCGGCGCCGACCACGACGACGTCCCACTCCTGCCGGTCGACCACGGACATCAGAAGAACCTCGGATCGTCGAAGGCGCCGGACGCGACCAGGAAGACATAGAAGTCGGCGAGCGCCACACTCACCAACGACGCCCAGGCGAGCAGCATGTGACGGGCGTTCAGCTTCCCCACCCACTGCCACATCCGGTACCGCACGGGATGCTTGGAGAAGTGCTTGAGCTTTCCGCCGACGATGTGCCGGCAGGAGTGGCAGGAGAGGGTGTACGCCCAGATCAGCGTGATGTTGAGCAGGAAGACCAGGGTGCCCAGGCCCATGTGTCCCCAGTGGTGGTGCTCGTCGCGGAAGGAGAGCACGGTGTCGTACGTGAGGGTGCCGGCGACGAGGATCGCGGCGTAGAAGAAGTACCGGTGGATGTTCTGGAGGATCAGCGGGAAGCGGGTCTCGCCGGTGTACTTCTTGTGCGGCTCCGCCACCGCGCAGGCCGGGGGAGACGCCCAGAAGCCCCGGTAGTAGGCCTTGCGGTAGTAGTAGCAGGTCAGCCGGAAGCCCAGCGGGAAGACCAGGATGATGATCGCGGGGGAGATGCCCCACCAACTGCCGAACAGGTCCGCGTTCGGCCCCGCGTCCATGGCCCGGCAGCGCTCCGCCAGGCACGGCGAGTAGAACGGCGAGACGTACGGCGCCGCGTAGTAGTCCGTGTCCGCGAAGGCCCGCCAGGTCGAGTACACGATGAAGGCCAGCAGCCCGGCCGCGGTCGCGGCCGGCGCCAGCCACCAGCGGTCGGTGCGCAGATGCGGGGCGGCGATCGCGGCGCGCGTACCGGTCCGTACGCCGCCGCTGTTCGGATGGGGTTCCGTACCAGTGGCCAACTTATGACTCTCCGGTCGGGTCAGGGGGCGTGCCGGTCCCGGGCGCCGAGACCTTCGTCGTCCGAGTCCGTCCACAGGGAGTTGTCGTACGGGGTGTCGGGGATGGAGACGAGGTCGGGGCGCAGGGGTTTCGTGAGCCCGGGTGCGGACTCGCGCAGCAGCGCCACGCTTTCCCGCAGGTGGTCGGCGTCGGCGCGGGCGCGACGCATGTCGAGCCCGCCGCCGAGCTGCTGCTCCAGGCGTCCCATCGACCTCAGCAGGTCGTCGAGACAACGCTGGACGGACGTGAGTTCCTCGTGCACGGACATGACTTGCCCTCACTTCCACGGGCTCTGTGGCCCAAGGCGGCAACGTTCATGCGCCTGCGAGTGTTGCGCGTCACATGAGCCCCTGTGAAGGCGTATGCACGGATTCCCGGATCGAACCTTCCGGAGCGCGCCCCCGCACGCTCTGCACGCGCCGGGTAGGCCGGGCCGCCTGTACGCCGCCGTGATCCAGCGTTTCGTCCCCGCCCCGGGCCCCGCCCCGAATCCCCGGACCCTGCGGTGCCGCGAGCCTCCGGTCCCCGCCCGGCCGGTATCCCGGGCCGTCCCCCGTCCCCATCCGTATGCCGGGCGCCCCCGCGAGGGCACAACCCCGTGAGGAGGGCGCCCACGGAACGGCACAGGGCACGCGGCGGACCCGCCCGAGGCACCCCGTTCATTGCGCCGCACGGGTGGACTTCCGCGCGCCCCCGCCGTGTCGGCGCCCCCGCGCACCCTTTCTTCCGTTCAGTGGGTGCATACATCTGATCAACCGCATATCCGACCAAAAATGATCAGATCCAGCCTGTCCCCCCACCGGAGGTTGCAGTGATGTCCCACGACGGCGTCGGACTGCGCGCGGTGATGCGCTCGGTCGCGTTCCTGACCGCGGGCGCGCTCGCGGTGCCCGTCCTGACCGCGTGCAGCGCGGACGACGAGGAGAAGGTCAGTCCCGTCGCCGCGCAGGACATCGCGCCCGCGGGCCGCAACCAGGTCACGGACGGCGGCACCCTGCGATGGGCCGTCGACGACGTCCCGGCGACCCTCAACACCTTCCAGGCCGACGCCGACGCCACGACGTCACGGGTCGCCGGTGCCGTGCTGCCCTCCCTGTACCGGCTCGACCGCGACGGCCGCCCGCAGCTGAACCCCGACTACCTGGAATCGGCCAAGGTCGTCGACGAGGAGCCCAAGCAGGTCGTCCTCTACAAGCTCAACCAGCAGGCGGTCTGGAGCGACGGCCGCGAGATCGGCGCCGACGACTTCGCGGCCCAGTGGCGCGCCCTGTCCGGCAAGGACAGCGCGTACTGGACGGCCCGCAACGCCGGGTACGACCGCATCGAGAAGATCGAGCGAGGCAAGAACAACCTGGAGGTCCGGGTCACCTTCAGCCGCCCGTACGCCGACTGGAAGTCGCTGTTCTCGCCGCTGTACCCGAAGGACGTCATGGGTGCCGCGGCCGCCTTCAACGACGGTGCCCGCAGCAAACTGAAGGTCACCGCCGGCCCCTTCGCCCTGCAGAGCGTCGACAGCAAGACCGGTGAGATCCACCTCACCCGCAATCCCCGCTGGTGGGGCCGCCCCGCCAAGCTCGCGGAGATCGCGCTGGTCGCCGTCCCGCGCGACCACCGCGCCACCGCACTCGCCGCGAACAAGATCGACATGGCCGACGTCGATGCCGAGGAGGCCGGCCGGATCACGCTCGCGGCCGGAGCCAGGGGCAGCGCCCCGATGCAGGGCCCGGGCACCCCAGGTACCACGGGCACCGCGAGTACCCCAGGCACCACGGGCACCCCAGGCACCACGCTCGACCCCGCCCAGGCGCCGCACCCCTCCGCCGCGCAGTACACCTCCGAGCAGAACGGCCTGAGCGGCTTCGTCGTCCGCAAGTCCCTCGAACCCGCGTACACCCAGCTCGCCCTGAACGGCTCCGAGGGTCCCCTCGCCGACGAGCGCGTCCGCCGCGCCGTCGCCCGCGCCCTCGACCGCGACGCACTCGCGCAGACCGTGCTCAAGCCGCTGGGCCTGCCCGCCGTACCGGTCGGCAGCCACCTCGCGCTCGCCGGCCAGCAGGCGTACGCCGACAACAGCGGCGCGGTCGGCGGCCACGACGCCAAGGAGGCGCAGGCGCTGCTCCTGGACGCGGGCTGGGTGCCCGGGGGTCCGGTGAAGGAGGAGAAGAAGGACAAGGACAAGGAGAAGGGCAAGGCGGCCGGGCCCGAGGGGAGGAAGGCGGCCCCCGGTGCCGAGCCGGGCTCCGACGACGGGACGTACATCGTCGGCGACGACGACAAGCCGGCCGGGACCGACCGGGCGAAGGCGGACCCGGCCGGCGAGTCCGAGGGCCGGCGGACTGGCCACTCGGACGAACAGACCCGCACGCGGTTCGACGGCAAGCGGTACGCCCACCACGACACGCGTCAGGGCGGGGCTCCCGGCGCCTACGCGCCCAAGGGCACGGCCGCCCCCGCGGGGGTGGCCTCCGGTGTGCTCGCCAAGGACGGCAAGCCGCTGACGCTCCGCTTCGTCCTGCCCTCCGGCCCCGGCGCGGCGTCGCTGAACACCGTCGCCGACCACATCTCGCGGATGCTGGAGCGCATCGGCATCCGTACGGAGACGACCAAGGTCGCCGGCGACAGCTACTTCAAGGACCACATCGCCTCCGGCCAGTACGACCTGGCGCTGTACTCCTGGCCCGCCTCCGCCTTCCCGGCCACCGACGCCCGCCCGATCTTCGCGAAGCCGGTCCCGGCCGCCGACGGCTCCCTCACCGTCGAGCAGAACTACACCCGGGTCGGCACCGACCAGGTGGATCAGTTGTTTGATCAGGCCATCGGCACGCTGGACGAGGACGAGGAGCGGGCTCTGGTCCGCAAGGCCGACGCACGGATCTGGGCCGCCGCAGGATCGATTCCCCTGTATCAGCGCCCCCAGCTCACCGCCGTCCGCCCGAACCTCGCCAACGCCGGCTCCTTCGGATTCCAGACCCCGCTCTACGAGGACATGGGCTTTCTGAAGAAGGGCGCGAAGCCGTCGGCGACCCCCAGCTCCCCCTGAGGAGCACGGGGCGCCGACGCCGAGCGGCCGCCCGCGCGCCCGCGTATCCGCGGGCCTGCGCAGGGCCCCGCCGAGCCGCGCCCGCAGGCCGCCCCCGCCGGGGCCCGAACCCCCGGCGGGGGCGGCCTCCGTCAAGGCCACGTACCATGGGGTAAGGCCGTGGCGTGTTCAGCCCGGCAGGCCCCGCGGCTGCGGAGGCCGTCCACTCACTCCGGGAGAAGCGCCTCAATATGGCCACGCGCCACGACATCCGCAACGTCGCCATCGTCGCCCACGTCGACCATGGCAAGACCACCCTGGTCGACGCCATGCTCAAGCAGGCCGGTGCCTTCGCCGCGCACGCCGCCGAGTCGCTTGACGACCGCATGATGGACTCGAACGACCTGGAGCGTGAGAAGGGCATCACGATCCTGGCCAAGAACACGGCCGTGAAGTACCACCCCAAGGATGGGGGCGAGGTCATCACGATCAACATCATCGACACCCCCGGCCACGCCGACTTCGGCGGCGAGGTCGAGCGCGGTCTGTCGATGGTGGACGCGGTCGTCCTCCTCGTCGACGCCTCCGAGGGACCGCTGCCGCAGACCCGCTTCGTGCTGCGCAAGGCGCTGCAGGCCCGCCTGCCCGTCATCCTGTGCATCAACAAGACGGACCGGCCCGACTCGCGCATCGACGAGGTCGTGAACGAGGCGTACGACCTCTTCCTCGACCTCGACGCCGACGAGGACCAGATCGAGTTCCCGATCGTCTACGCGTGCGCGCGTGACGGTGTGGCCTCGCTGACCAAGCCGGAGAACGGCACCGTCCCGGCCGACAGCGACAGCCTGGAGCCGTTCTTCAGCACGATCCTGCAGTCCGTCCCGGCCCCGTCCTACGACGAGGACGCCCCGCTCCAGGCGCACGTCACCAACCTGGACGCCGACAACTTCCTCGGCCGTATCGCGCTGCTGCGCGTCGAGCAGGGCGAGCTGCGCAAGGGCCAGACCGTCACGTGGATCAAGCGCGACGGCACGATGTCCAACGTCCGCATCACCGAGCTGCTGATGACCGAGGCGCTCACCCGCAAGCCCGCCGAGAAGGCGGGCCCCGGTGACATCTGCGCCGTCGCCGGTATCCCGGACATCATGATCGGCGAGACCCTCGCCGACACCGAGAACCCGATCGCGCTGCCGCTCATCACGGTCGACGAGCCGGCGATCTCGATGACCATCGGTACCAACACCTCGCCGATGGTCGGCCGCGGTGCCACCGGCAAGGGCGCGGACAGCAAGGCCGCGGTCAAGGACCGCAAGGTCACCGCCCGCCAGGTCAAGGACCGCCTGGACCGCGAGCTGGTCGGTAACGTCTCGCTGCGCGTGCTCGACACCGAGCGCCCGGACGCGTGGGAGGTCCAGGGCCGTGGTGAGCTCGCGCTCGCCATCCTGGTCGAGCAGATGCGCCGCGAGGGCTTCGAGCTGACCATCGGCAAGCCGCAGGTCGTCACCCAGGAGATCGACGGCAAGACCCACGAGCCGGTCGAGCGCATGACGATCGACGTGCCCGAGGAGCACATGGGCGCGGTCACGCAGCTCATGGGCGTCCGCAAGGGCCGCATGGACAACATGTCGAACCACGGCTCGGGCTGGGTCCGCCTGGAGTTCGTCGTCCCCTCCCGCGGTCTGATCGGCTTCCGTACCGAGTTCCTGACCGGCACGCGCGGCACGGGCATCGCCCACTCCATCCACGAGGGCCACGAGCCGTGGTTCGGGGTGCTGTCGACCCGTAACAACGGTTCGCTCGTCGCCGACCGCGCCGGCGCCGTCACCGCGTTCGCGATGACGAACCTGCAGGAGCGCGGCGTGCTGTTCACCGACCCCGGCACCGAGGTGTACGAGGGCATGATCGTCGGCGAGAACTCGCGCGCCGACGACATGGACGTGAACATCACCAAGGAGAAGAAGCTCACGAACATGCGGTCGGCCGCGGCCGACTCGTTCGAGGCGATCGTCCCGCCGCGCAAGCTCTCCCTGGAGCAGTCCCTGGAGTTCTGCCGCGACGACGAGTGCGTCGAGGTGACCCCGGAGGCCGTGCGGATCCGCAAGGTCAACCTGGACGGCCGCGAGCGCGCCCGCGCCGCGAGCCGCGCCAAGAACGGCTGATCCGACGGCCGGCCGAGGGCCCACCGGCCCTCGTCCGTCGGCCGACCTGAGCCAGGGTGCCCCCTCCGCGGGGCACTCTGGCTTTTTGCGTGGCCCTGCTCCGGGAGTGCTCCTGGTCCGGGAAAGGGCGAACGGTGCATAACGGAACCCGGCCGCCGCCTCTCACCGTGGGGCGCCCGGAAACGGTAGGGAAAACCCTCGAAGCGCAGGGGGAGAGCTCACAGGATGGCCGATTCGCACTACCCTGCTGACCGGACAGGTCGTTGCCCCGATGGGGCGGCGCGACGTCGCCCCCGCGGCGAAGCCGTGCGCGGTGGGTATGCGCGCTTGATCGTCGAACGGCCTCGGCGCGGGCACTTGTTGGTCGCGCGACGGGCAGACGCCCCGCAGGTTGTGCGGTGTGCGAGCACGCCAATGGCACCCCCGCATGGCGACCACGATAGTCGCAACCGGATTTCTTGCCCCTTGCGTCCGGAATACGGACAGCCGGAACCGATAGATGTGTAACAAGTCCGTTTCGCAGGGATCTTTCATGAAACCCTTTGTCCGGATTTTGGAAGAAGTGGGCGCCAGGTGTGATCGAACCGAGACCTTGTGAGTGTGGTTCGGGCACTGACCCATGGCAGATAGTTAGGCGCGTAGAGCTCGGATCAACGGGTCATGCGCTGCTGGTGGCGCCGACTCACGAGCGCGGGGGCACTTGACCGTTTCAGGCGCCGGTGACGGTGATGTGTCATGTGCCCTTCCAAGTGGTGAACCAATGGACTCATGAGGAGGAGCCCCATGCGTGGTGCCAAGAGCGCCAAGTGGGTTGCGATAGCTGCGGTTGTGGCGCTGGGTGCGACGGCCTGTGGCGGTGGCGGGGGCGACAGCAGCTCGGGCAAGAGCAAGGGCAGCGGCGTCGTTTCGGTGGAGATCGGCGAACCGCAGAACTCGCTGGTTCCCTCCAACACGTACGAGACCGAGGGCGGCCAGGTCATCAACGCCCTCTTCACGGGTCTGACCAAGCTCGACGCCAGCAACAAGGTCGTCAACGCCATGGCCGAGTCGATCGACACCAAGGACAACAAGGTCTGGACGATCAAGCTCAAGTCGGGCTACACGTTCCACAACGGCGAGAAGGTCACCGCCAAGTCCTTCGTCGACGCCTGGAACTACGGCGCGAACCAGACCAACGCGCAGCAGACCAACCCGCTGTTCAGTCACATCGCGGGTTACAGCGACCTGAACCCGGGCGAGGGCAAGAAGCCGTCGACCGACAAGATGTCGGGTCTGAAGGCCGTCGACGACAGCACCCTGGAGATCACCCTCAGCGGCGCGTTCTCGGCGTTCCCGTCGCAGCTGTCCTTCACGGCGTTCGTGCCGCTGCCCCAGGCGTTCTTCAAGGACCCGAAGGGCTTCGGCGAGGCGCCGATCGGCAACGGCCCCTTCGAGATGAAGGGCAAGTTCAAGCACAACGAGCTGATCGCCACCACGAAGTACGACAAGTACCCGGACGCCTCGAAGATCGAGGTCAAGGGTGTCAACTTCAAGATCTACTCGAACCAGGACACCGCCTACAAGGACCTCGTCGCCGGCAACCTCGACAGCCTGCTGACGGTCCCGACCTCGGGCCTGCCGACGTACAAGAAGGACCTGCCGAACCGCACGATCGACGAGGCCGACTCGGCCGTCGGTTACATCGGCTTCCCGATCAAGTACAACAAGGCGTTCCAGAACGCCGACCTGCGCAAGGCCATCTCCATGGCCATCGACCGGCAGACGATCGCGGACAAGGTCTTCCTCGGTGCGCGTACGCCCGCGGACGACTACATCAGCCCGATCATCGACGGCTACCGCAAGGGCGCCTGCGGTGACGCCTGCACCCTGAACGTGGCCAAGGCCAAGGAGCTCTACAAGCAGAGCGGCGGCCTGCCCGGCAACAAGCTGGAGCTCGGCTACAACGCCGACGGCGGCCACAAGGAGTGGATCGAGGCGGTCGCCAACCAGCTCCAGCAGAACCTGGGCCTGAAGGTCACGGCCAAGCCGTTCGAGCAGTTCCAGACCATCCTCAACGACCTGGACGCCAAGAAGTACCAGGGCGCGTTCCGTATGGCGTGGAGCATGGACTACCCGGACGCGGAGGACTACCTCCGTCCGGTCTTCTCGAAGGACGCCATCGCCAACGGCTCGAACTACTCGGGTTACGTCAACGAGGACTTCGAGAAGCTCCTCGTCAAGGGCGACCAGGCTCCGACGCACGAGGACGCGGTCAAGTTCTACCAGCAGGCCGACGACGTCCTGCTGAAGGACATGCCGTACATCCCGGTGTACTTCTACACCCTGAACGCGGGCTTCAGCGACAAGATCAAGTCGATGAAGATCGCCGGTCACCAGATCCTGTGGGACACGGTCAAGCTCAGCTGATCCGTATCTGAGCAGGTCCGATACAGCGGACAGGGGGTGAGCAGGGGAGGAGCTCAAAGCCTTCCCCTGCTTACCCTTTTTGCCGTCTTCCGTCCGACAGTGCCGCCGCCCCGGCCGCGGGCGGATCGAGCACCCCCCTCTGGAGTACCCATGGGCCGATACGTCGTGCGCCGTCTCCTGCAGGTGATCCCTGTGTTGATAGGCGTCACGTTCATCATCTTCTGCTTGGTCTTCGCGTTGCCCGGCGACCCGATCCAGGCACTGGCCGGCGACAAGCGCGCCGACCCCAACATCGCGGCGATCCTCCGCGCGCACTACCACCTGAACGAACCGCTGTACCAGCAGTACTGGCACTACATCACCGGCGTCTTCACCGGTGACCTCGGTGAGACGTACAACGGTCGTGCCATCTCCGACATCGTGTCCGAGCGGTTCCCGGTCACCCTCAAGCTGGGCCTGACCGCCTTCACCATCGAGGCCGTCATCGGCGTCGTCGCGGGCATCCTCTCCGCTCTGAAGCGGGGCAAGTTCCTCGACAACGTCGTGCTGGTCGCGACCCTCGTGCTGATCTCGATCCCGGTCTTCGTGTTCGGTAGCGTGCTCCAGCTCGAGTTCGGCATGAACCTCAAGCTCACCCCGGTCGCCGGTATCGAGAAGGGCTGGCCGCAGAGCTACATCCTTCCGGCCATCGTGCTGGCCGCGACCTCCATGGCGTACATCGCGCGGCTGGTCCGGTCGAGCATGACGGAGTCGATCCGCGCCGACTACGTCCGTACCGCGATCGCCAAGGGCCTGCCCCGGCGCCGCGTCATCGGCGTGCACGCGCTGCGCAACTCCATGATTCCGGTGGTCACCTTCCTGGGCTTCGACCTCGGCGCCCTCATGGGCGGCGCCATCATCACCGAGCGCGTGTTCAACATGCCCGGGCTCGGTGGCCAGCTGGCCCAGTCCCTGTATCTGCGCGAACGACCCGTCGTGGTCGGTCTGGTGACCCTGCTGGTGCTCATCTACCTGGTCGCCAACCTCGTCGTGGACCTGCTGTACGCCGTGCTCGACCCGAGGATCCGTTATGAGTGAGAAGACGATAGAAAGGCCCACGACCGACGAGGCCGCCCTCGTCAAGGAGATCGAGGCCGAGGAGAAGGCCGCGGCCCGGCAGGCGAGCCTGCTGAAGGACGGCTGGGCGGACCTGCGCAAGCGGCCCATGTTCATCGTGACCGCTCTCGTCATCGTGTGCCTGCTCGCGCTGGCGATCGCGCCCAGCCTGTTCACGGCGCGCTCCCCGTTCTCGGACGGCTTCTGCCAGCTGCAGAACTCCATGAGCGGGCCGGGGTCCGGGCACCTGTTCGGCTTCGACGTGCAGGGCTGCGACATCTACACGCGGGCCGTGTACGGCACGCGCAACTCCATCGTCGTCGGTGTGGTGACCACCATCGCCACCACCTTGATCGGCGGCCTGGTGGGTATGCTGGCCGGCCTGATCGGCGGCTGGGCGGACGCGGTGCTGTCCCGGATCACCGAGGTGTTCGCGGGCCTGCCGCTCCTCATCGGCGGTCTGCTGATCATGTCGGTCTGGGGTGGCGGTGACGTCTGGTCGGTGTCCCTCATCATGGCGATCCTCGGCTGGCCGCAGGTCTTCCGGATCATGCGCGGCGAGGTCATCGCGAACAAGTACAACGACTACGTGATGGCCGCTCGGGCGCTGGGCGCGGGTTCGTGGCGGATCGCGTTCCGGCACATCCTGCCGAACACGCTCGCTCCGGTCATCGTCATCACCACGATGAACCTCGGTGTCTACATCGGTGCCGAAGCCGCCCTGTCCTACCTGGGTATCGGCATCCAGTACCCGAACATCTCCTGGGGCGTGATGATCAGTGACGCCCAGGACCGGTTCCTGACCTCGCCGCACGCCCTGCTGTTCCCGGCCGGTGCTCTGAGTATTACCGTGCTGGCGTTCATCATGCTCGGCGACGTGGTCCGCGACGCCTTCGATCCCAAGATGCGCTGAGGGAGGCGTACGTGACCGACATCGACTCAAAGGACGCCATCCCGGCTCCGCGATCCGGCGACGGCGGCAACACCGCCCCGCTGCTCGAAGTACGTGACCTGCACGTCGAGTTCCAGACCCGCGAGGGTGTGGTCCGAGCCGTCAACGGCGTCAACTACTCGGTGAAATCCGGGGAGACGCTCGCCGTGCTCGGCGAGTCCGGCTCCGGCAAGTCCGTGACCGCACAGGCGATCATGGGCATCCTCGACATGCCGCCGGCCCGGATCCCCAAGGGGGAGATCCGCTTCTACGGCCAGGACATGCTCACCATGTCCGGCGAGGAGCGGCGCAAGTTGCGCGGCGCGCGGATCGCCATGATCTTCCAGGACGCGCTGTCCTCCCTCAACCCGGTGCTCAGCGTGGGCTACCAGCTCGGCGAGATGTTCCGGGTCCACCAGGGGATGTCGCGCAAGCAGGCCAAGGCCAAGGCCATCGAACTGATGGACCGGGTGAAGATCCCGGGCGCCGCGGCCCGGGTGAACGACTACGCTCACCAGTTCTCCGGCGGTATGCGTCAGCGCATCATGATCGCCATGGCGCTGGCCCTGGAACCGGACCTGATCATCGCCGACGAGCCGACCACGGCCCTCGACGTGACGGTCCAGGCCCAGGTGATGGACCTGCTCGCGGAGCTCCAGCGCGAGTACCAGATGGGTCTGATCCTCATCACCCACGACCTCGGTGTCGTCGCGGACGTCGCCGACAAGATCGCGGTGATGTACGCGGGCCGTATCGTCGAGACGGCGCCGGTGCACGAGCTGTACAAGCGCCCGGCCCACCCCTACACCGGCGGCCTGCTCGACTCGATCCCGCGCCTGGACCAGAAGGGCCAGGAGCTCTACGCGATCAAGGGCCTGCCGCCCAACCTGCTGAAGGTGCCGAGCGGCTGCGCCTTCAACCCGCGCTGTGAGAGTGCTCAGGACATCTGCCGCACCGAGCGTCCGGCGCTGGTCCAGGTGACCGAGCGGGACGGAACGGAACTGCCGGGCCGCGCCAGCGCGTGCCACTTCTGGAAGGAGACGATCCATGGCTGACCCGACCAAGTCCGCCGAGCCGACCGACGCGACGCCGAACGTCTCCGAGGTGGAGGTCGCCGACACGCACTCCGTGGAGGAGGAGCTCGCCGCCCTGGACACGCCGGTCGACCGCGGCGAACCGATCCTGCAGGTGCGCAACCTCGTCAAGCACTTCCCGCTGACGCAGGGCATCGTCATCAAGCGGCAGATCGGCGCGGTGAAGGCCGTCGACGGTGTCTCCTTCGACCTGTACCAGGGCGAGACCCTGGGCATCGTGGGTGAGTCCGGCTGCGGCAAGTCGACGGTGGCCAAGCTCCTGATGAGCCTGGAGCGTGCGACGGCCGGTGAGGTCTTCTACAAGGGCCAGGACATCACCAGGCTGTCCGGGCGCGCGCTGAAGGCGGTCCGCCGGAACATCCAGATGATCTTCCAGGATCCGTACACCTCGCTCAACCCCCGCATGACGGTGGGCGACATCGTCGGAGAGCCCTTCGACATCCACCCCGAGGTGGCTCCGAAGGGTGACCGGCGCGGCAAGGTGAAGGAGCTCCTGGACGTCGTCGGTCTCAACCCCGAGTACATCAACCGCTACCCGCACCAGTTCTCGGGCGGTCAGCGGCAGCGCATCGGCATCGCCCGGGGTCTCGCGCTCAACCCCGAGATCATCATCTGCGACGAGCCGGTGTCGGCCCTCGACGTGTCGGTGCAGGCACAGGTCATCAACCTGATGGAGCGACTGCAGGACGAGTTCAACCTCTCCTACATCTTCATCGCGCACGACCTGTCGATCGTCCGGCACATCTCCGACCGGGTCGGCGTGATGTACCTCGGGAAGATTGCGGAGATCGGCTCCGACGAGCAGATCTACGAGCACCCGACGCACCCCTACACCCAGGCGCTGCTGTCGGCCGTGCCGGTGCCGGACCCGGAGGCCCGTGAGCGCCGTGAGCGGATCATCCTGACCGGCGACGTGCCCTCCCCGGCCAACCCGCCGTCCGGCTGCAGCTTCCGCACCCGCTGCTGGAAGGCGCAGGACAAGTGCGCCGAGCAGGTGCCGCTGCTCGCGGTGCCCGAGGTCTTCAAGGGCCTGGACACCCCCGCGGCCCACGATTCGGCGTGCCATTTCGCCGAGCAGAAGGACATCGTGCACGCGGCCTGAGTCACGCGCAGTCCGATCCCGCCGGTTCCCGGCACCGTCCGTCAGGTGCCGGGAACCGGCTTTTCCGTGTCATGGCGGACTGTGGCGGCAGGGAGGGGCGGGGCCGCCGGAACCGGCGGCGTCCGTGTGGCACATCCCGGGCCTCCCGCACGGGGTGCGGAGCCCCGCTCATTGGGCCGGCCGCCGGACACGGCACCCTTCCTCCGAGTGTGTTGTCCCACGTACGGGTGGGCTGAATGTGCGTGATGCCTGTTACCGGTTGATATTGGCTGGTAATGGAACAGCGCCTCGGCGCTGGCGGCACAGCGCACTTAGAGGAGGCACTCCATGCGTGGAGCCACGCACGCCAAATGGGCCGCTGGCGCGGCAGCGATCGCCCTGGCAGCGACCGCCTGCGGAAGCGGCGGCGGTGGTGGCGGCAGCGGCTCCGGAGTCGTGAGTTCCTCCTGGGGCGACCCGCAGAACCCGCTGGAGCCGGCCAACACCAACGAGGTCCAGGGCGGCAAGGTCCTCGACATGATCTTCCGGGGTCTGAAGCGTTACGACGCCAAGACCGGCGCGGCCCAGGACATGCTGGCGCAGAAGATCGACACCTCGGACTCGCAGAACTTCACGATCACGGTCAAGAGCGGCTGGAAGTTCAGCAACGGCGAGGCCGTCACCGCCCAGTCCTTCGTGGACGCCTGGAACTACGGCGCGAGCCTGAAGAACAACCAGAAGAACGCGTACTTCTTCGGTTACATCGACGGGTACGACAAGGTCCACCCCGAGACCGGCACCCAGAGCGCGGACAAGCTGTCCGGGCTCAAGGTCACCGGCACCGACACCTTCACCGTGAAGCTCAACCAGAAGTTCTCGACGTTCCCCGACACCCTCGGTTACGTCGCCTACGCGCCGCTGCCCAAGGCGTTCTTCGACGACCACGCGGCCTGGCTGAAGAAGCCGGTCGGCAACGGGCCGTACTCCGTCGACTCCTACACCAAGGGATCGCTGATGGCCCTGCGGAAGTGGGACGGCTACCCCGGCACGGACAAGGCGCAGAACGACGGGGTGGACCTGAAGGTCTACACCGACAACAACACCGCCTACACCGACCTGATCGCCGGCAACCTCGACCTCGTCGACGACGTACCCGCCTCTCAGCTCAAGAACGTGAAGAACGACCTCGGGGGCCGGTACATCAACACACCGGCCGGCATCATCCAGACCCTCGCCTTCCCGTTCTACGACAAGAACTGGGACAAGAGCGGGTCGGAGAAGGTCCGCAAGGGCCTCTCCATGGCGATCGACCGCGCCCAGATCACGAACACGATCTTCCAGAAGACCCGCACCCCGGCCACCGACTGGACCTCACCGGTGCTCGGCAAGGACGGCGGCTTCCAGGACGGACTGTGCGGCGGTTCCTGCACGTACAACCCGACCGAGGCCAAGAAGCTGATCCAGGAGGGCGGCGGTCTGCCCGGCGGCCAGCTCAAGATCTCCTACAACGCGGACACCGGCTCCCACAAGGAGTGGGTGGACGCCGTCTGCCACTCCGTCAACAACGCCATGGGTGACGACAAGGCCTGCGTCGGCAACCCGATCGGCACCTTCGCCGACTTCCGCAACCAGATCACCCAGCACAAGATGTCGGGCCCCTTCCGGGCCGGCTGGCAGATGGACTACCCGCTGATCCAGAACTTCCTGCAGCCGCTGTACTACACGAACGCCTCCTCCAACGACGGCAAGTGGTCCAACAAGGACTTCGACAAGCTCGTCGACCGCGCGAACGCCGAGACCGACCGGGCCAAGGCCGTCTCGCTCTTCCAGCAGGCCGAGGGCGTCGTGCGGGACAACATGGCCGCCATCCCGCTCTGGTACCAGAACGGCAGCGCGGGCTACTCGGACCGCGTCTCCAACGTGGCGCTCAACCAGTTCAGCGTCCCCGTCTACAACGAGATCAAGGTCAGCTGAGCCGACGGGCGGGCACCCCGGGCAGTCCGGGGCGCCCGCCCGCCCCTATCCCCGGAGTCCTCATGGGACGGTACGTGATCCGGCGCCTGCTGCAGATGATCCCGGTCTTCATCGGCGCCACGCTGTTGATCTTCCTGATGGTGAACGTGATGGGCGACCCCGTCGCGGGTCTGTGCGGTGAGCGGCAGTGCGACCCCGCCACCGCCGCCCAGCTGCGCAAGGAGTTCGGTCTGGACCACTCGGTGTGGTACCAGTACCTGACGTACATGCGCAAGGTCTTCACCGGCGACTTCGGCACCGCCTTCAACGGACAGCCCGTCACGGAGCTGATGGGATCCGCGTTCCCGGTCACCATCCGGCTGACGATCGTCGCGATCCTCTTCGAGATCGTCATCGGCATCGCGCTCGGCGTCATCACGGGTCTGCGCCGCGGACGGCCCGTCGACTCGGGGGTCCTGCTGCTCACCCTCGTCGTCATCTCGGTGCCCACCTTCGTGACCGGCCTGCTGCTCCAGTTGCTGCTGGGCGTCGAGTGGGGCTGGATCAAACCCTCGGTCTCCCCGGACGCCGCCTTCGGCGAACTGATCGTGCCCGGCCTGGTCCTGGCCTCCGTGTCGCTCGCCTACGTGACCCGCCTGACCCGGACCTCCATCGCGGAGAACAAGCGGTCCGACTACGTCCGTACGGCTGTCGCCAAGGGGCTGCCCCGGCACCGGGTGATCACCAAGCACCTGCTGCGCAACTCGCTGATCCCCGTGGTCACCTTCATCGGCACCGACATCGGCGCGCTCATGGGCGGCGCGATCGTCACCGAACGGATCTTCAACATCCACGGCGTCGGCTATCAGCTCTACCAGGGCATCGTGCGCCAGAACACCCAGACCGTCGTCGGCTTCGTGACGGTCCTGGTCATCGTCTTCCTGGTCGCCAACCTGCTCGTAGACCTCCTCTACGCCGTACTCGACCCGAGGATCCGCTATGCCTGAGCAGCCGCCGTTCGACCAGCAGGGCGTCATCGCCGCGACCGGGATGGGCGGCGCCATGGACCTGGCCGCCAGCGAGGCCGAGACGCTGGAGAAGACGCCCGGCGGACCGCTGGGCACGGGCCCGCAGGAGAAGCCCAGGAGCCTGTGGTCCGACGCCTGGCGGGACCTGCGGCGCAACCCCGTCTTCATCATCGCCGGACTGGTCATCCTCTTCCTGGTCGTCATCTCCATCTGGCCCTCGCTGATCGCCAGTCAGAACCCCCTCAAGTGCGACCTCGCCAAGGCCCAGCAGGGCTCGCAGCCGGGCCACCCCTTCGGCTTCGACGGACAGGGCTGCGACGTCTACACGCGGACGGTGTACGGGACACGCGTCTCGATCGTCGTCGGCGTCTGCGCCACCCTCGGGGTCGCGATCCTCGGCTCCGTGCTCGGCGGGCTCGCCGGGTACTTCGGCGGGGCGTCGGACGGGATCCTGTCCCGGATCACCGACATCTTCTTCGCGATCCCCGTCGTGCTCGGCGGTCTGGTCCTCCTCTCCGTGGTGACCAGCAATACGGTCTGGCCCGTCGTCGGGTTCATGGTGCTGCTCGGCTGGCCGCAGATCTCCCGGATCGCGCGCGGTTCCGTCATCACCACCAAGCAGAACGACTACGTCCAGGCCGCCCGCGCCCTCGGCGCCTCCAACTCGCGGATCATGCTGCGGCACATCACCCCGAACGCGGTCGCCCCGGTCATCGTCGTGGCGACCATCGCGCTCGGCACGTACATCTCGCTGGAGGCGACGCTCTCCTACCTCGGGGTCGGCCTGAAGCCCCCGACGGTGTCCTGGGGGATCGACATCTCCTCGGCGTCCGCGTACATCCGCCAGGCCCCGCACATGCTGCTGTGGCCCGCCGGCGCCCTCGCGATCACCGTGCTCGCGTTCATCATGCTCGGCGACGCGGTGCGCGACGCCCTCGACCCGAAGCTGAGGTGACGGCCGTGCTGCTCGAAGTGCGCGATCTGCACGTGGAGTTCAGAACCAGGGACGGGGTCGCCAAGGCCGTCAACGGGGTCACCTACGGCGTGGACGAGGGCGAGACGCTTGCCGTGCTCGGCGAGTCCGGCTCGGGCAAGTCCGTGACCGCGCAGGCCGTGATGGGCATCCTCGACATGCCACCCGGCAGGATCACCGGCGGCGAGATCCTCTTCCAGGGCAAGGACCTGCTGAAGTTCAAGGAGGACGAGCGGCGCAAGGTGCGCGGCGCCGAGATGGCGATGATCTTCCAGGACGCGCTGTCCTCCCTGAACCCGGTGCTCAGCGTCGGCGACCAGCTCGGCGAGATGTTCACCGTGCACCGCGGGATGTCCCGCAAGGACGCCCGCGCCAAGGCGGTCGAACTGATGGACCGGGTACGGATCCCGGCCGCCGCCCAGCGGGTGCGCGACTATCCGCACCAGTTCTCCGGAGGCATGCGCCAGCGCATCATGATCGCCATGGCGCTGGCCCTCGAACCCGCGCTGATCATCGCCGACGAACCCACCACCGCCCTCGACGTCACGGTCCAGGCCCAGGTCATGGACCTCCTCGCCGAGCTCCAGCGCGAGCTCAACATGGGGCTCATCCTCATCACCCACGACCTCGGCGTGGTCGCCGACGTCGCGGACCGGATCGCCGTGATGTACGCGGGCCGGATCGTCGAGTCGGCGCCGGTCCACGACATCTACAAGGCCCCGGCCCACCCCTATACGAAGGGCCTGCTGGAGTCGATCCCCCGGCTCGACCAGAAGGGCCACGAGCTCTACGCCATCAAGGGCCTGCCGCCGAACCTGATGCACATCCCGCCCGGCTGCGCCTTCAACCCCCGCTGCCCGATGGCCCAGGACATCTGCCGGACCGAGGTGCCCCCGCTCGCCGAGGTGGACGAAGGGAGCGGGGAACGCGCCAGCGCCTGCTTCTTCTGGCGGGAGACGCTCGGCGCCAGATCCACCGGGGGAGGCCACCATGCCTGAGGCACTGCTGGAGATCAGCGGACTGGTCAAGCACTACCCGCTCACCCGGGGAATCCTGTTCAAGAAACAGATCGGCGCGGTCCGGGCCGTCGACGGGGTCGACTTCCACCTCGGCCGCGGTGAGACCCTCGGCATCGTCGGGGAGTCCGGCTGCGGCAAGTCCACGGTCGCGAAGATGCTGGTCAACCTGGAGCGGCCGACCGCCGGGGTGATCAAGTACAAGGGCGAGGACATCACCCGGATGTCCGGCCGCGCCCTCAAGGCCGTCCGCCGCAACATCCAGATGGTCTTCCAGGACCCCTACACCTCGCTCAACCCCCGCATGACCGTCGGCGACATCATCGGGGAGCCGTACGAGATCCACCCCGAGGTCGCGCCGAAGGGCGACCGCAGGAAGCGCGTCCAGGACCTGCTGGACGTGGTCGGGCTCAACCCCGAGTACATCAACCGCTATCCGCACCAGTTCTCCGGCGGCCAGCGGCAGCGCATCGGCATCGCGCGGGGACTGGCGCTGCGCCCCGAGATCATCGTCGCGGACGAGCCGGTCTCCGCGCTCGACGTCTCCGTGCAGGCCCAGGTGATCAACCTGATGGCGAGGCTCCAGGACGAGTTCGACCTCAGCTACGTGTTCATCGCGCACGACCTCTCCATCGTGCGGCACATCTCCGACCGGGTCGGCGTCATGTACCTCGGGCGGATCGTGGAGACGGGCAGGGACGCCGAGATCTACGACCATCCGACGCACCCCTACACCCAGGCCCTGCTCTCCGCCGTGCCCGTGCCCGACCCGGAGGCCCGCGAGCACCGTGAGCGGATCATCCTCAGCGGGGACGTGCCCTCACCGGCGAACATCCCGTCCGGCTGCCGCTTCCGTACCCGCTGCTGGAAGGCCCAGGAGCGGTGCGCGCTGGAGGTGCCGCTGCTCGCCGTGCCCGCGGAGTTCCGCCACGCCGAGGGGGCGGCCGCGCACGCCTCGGCCTGCCATTTCGCCGAGGAGAAGCAGGTCGTGCCGCCCGAGGGGTCACTGGACGACACACCGCCCGGGAGGCCGGACGACCCGCCGGCCGAGCCTGCATAGGCCGATAAATGCGCATCAACTTCGTTAACACGCAGGCAACTCGGCTGTCGCGACACCGATATACGGACGCGTCAGTCTGAGCGGCGTACGGCCGTGCGGGTGCCGTAGACCGGCCGGAGCGCGCCATGTCGCTCCGGCCGGTCGCACGAACAGGCCGGGCCGTACGCCGCTCAGCGCATCCCGAGCGACCGCTTCAGGAAGTCCACCTGGAGCAGCAGCAGGTTCTCCGCGACCTGCTCCTGCGGGGTCATGTGCGTCACGCCCGAGAGCGGCAGCACCTCGTGCGGGCGGCCCGCCGCCAGCAGCGCGGAGGACAGTCGCAGCGCGTGGGCCACCACCACGTTGTCGTCGGCCAGTCCGTGCACGATCATCAGCGGCCGGTGCGGCTCGGCGGGCTCGGACAGTCCTCCTTCGGTGATCAGTGAACTCTTCGCGTACGCCTGCGCCGCCGTCGCCGGGTCTCCGAGGTACCGCTCCGTGTAGTGGGTGTCGTACAGCCGCCAGTCCGTGACCGGGGCGCCCGCGATGCCCGCGTGGAAGACGTCCGGGCGGCGCAGTACGGCGAGCCCCGCGAGCCAGCCGCCGAACGACCAGCCGCGGATCGCCACCCGGGACAGGTCCAGCGGATACCTCTCGGCCAGTCCGTGCAGCGCGTCGATCTGGTCGTCGAGGGTGAGGGTGAAGTCGTCCCGGACCGCCTTCTCCCAGGCGGGGGAGCGGCCGGGGGTGCCGCGGCCGTCCGCGACGATCACCGCGAAGCCCTGGTCCGCGAACCACTGCGAGGTGAGGTGCGTGTTGTGCGCGGCCAGGACCCGGGGGCCGTGCGGACCGCCGTAGGGGTCCATCAGGACCGGCAGGGGGCTCTCGCCGTCGTAGTCCGTAGGCATAAGCAGGGCGCATGGGATTTTGCGTGCGCCCCCCTCGGTGAGCGTCACGCGCGGGGACAGACCGGGGTGTTCGGCGTACGAGGTGACGATCGCCGCCCGCTTGCCCTCCCGGAGCACCTGCACCTGGGTCCCCGGTTCGCCCGGCACCGCGGAGACGAGCACGGTCACCCGCCCGGAACGCACCGCCGAGTGCACCCCGGGCTCCTGGGAGAGGCGCTCGACCCCCAGCTCGTTGACCCGGTAGACGTGCACCTCCCCGGTCTCCGGGGAGGCCGCGGTCTCGCCCGCCGACGCCGAGACCAGCACATCGTCGTCCGAGACGTCGAGCACCGCGCGCACGTGCAGCTGCGGCCCGGTCAGGAGGCGTTCACCGAACGCCAGTACCCGCGCCCCGCCCTCGTCGGCGATCCGAACGAGCTGTCCGCCGGGACTCCAGCAGGGCACTCCATGGAAAAGATCAAGCCATTGTCGATCTTCATCGGCATGCACCATCCGGGTCGTCCCGGTGCCCGGGTCGACGGCCAGGAACAGCTGGCTGCGCTGGTCCCGGGCCTGTACCAGGATCAGCGGCGCACCCGCCGCTGACCAGTGCACATGCGCCAAGTACGGGTACTGCGCCCGGTTCCAGGTGATCTCCGTGCGCGTTCCGTCGAGGGCGATCACGAAGAGCCGTACGTCCGCGTTGTCCGTCCCCGCCGACGGGTAGGCGACCTGCTGCGGAGCGTGTTCCGGCTGGGCGGGATCGGAGATCCACCAGCGGCGCACGGGCGCGTCGTCGACCCGGGCGACGAGCAGCCGGTCCGACTCCGGCGACCACCAGAAGCCGCGGGACCGGTCCATCTCCTCGGCCGCGATGAACTCGGCCAATCCATAGGAAACCGACTCCGGGTCCGCCTCGGGGTCCCGCCCCGCGAGGGCCCGGTCGTCCTCGCCGTCGGCGCCGACGACCCGCAGCGCACCCTTGGAGACATACGCGATAAGCCGTCCGTCGGGCGAGGGGCGCGGGTCGATCACCGGTCCTGGGACGCGGAGTTCACGCGCCGTACCGGCCCGCAGCTCCGCCGTGAAAAGCCGCCCTGACAAGGCGAAAGAGGCCAACTCGACCGCGTTGTCGGTGGCGTAGCCGACCACCCCGGCGCCGCCCTCACGACTGCGTTCGCGGCGTGCCCGCTCCGCGGCGGAGAGGCGTTCGCCGGCGCCTTTGAGCAGGGCTCCGGGGTCGGCCGCGACGCGCTCCTGCCCGCCCGCCACATCGAGGACCCACAGCTGGTTCGCCCGGTCCGTGCCGGACGGGGACCTCAGGAACACGACCCGGGAACCGTCCGGGGAGACGGTGAACGCGCGGGGCGCGCCCAGGGTGAACCGCTGCGTCCGGGCGTACCGGCGCGGGAAGGAAAGAGGCTCGGTCGTCATGCCCCGACCATATTGGCCATGCGCCCCCTTGTGCGGCCGTGCGCCGATCAATGCGCGCGTACGGATAGTTATGATCACTAGCGGTGCGTGGGTAGGAACCTGCTGCCCGCTGTATGGAATGACCGACCCCCATGACCAACCCCCCATGTCCCCGGGATCTTTGGAGGTGATCCGCCGTGGCACTCTCGATTTCGGCGGTGGTGCTGCTGGCGATCATCGTCTTCATCCTGGTGAAGAAGTCAGGACTGAAGGCCGCGCACGCGATCGTGTGCGTCCTGTTCGGCTTCTATCTCGCGTCCTCGACGGTCGCTCCCACGATCAGCGACCTCACGACGAACGTCGCGGACATGATCGGCAGCTTCAAGTTCTGACCCGCGTGGGATCGGGGGCTCCGCGACGCGAGCGACCGGAGCCCGCTCCTGAGCGCCGGTCAGCCCTCGGACGCGTACGGCACGAAGCCGGCCCACGCCTCCGGCGTCAGCGCGAGCCGGGGACCGTCCGCGTGCTTGGAGTCGCGTACGTGGACGGTGCCGGGGGTGGTGGCGATCTCGACGCAGGACTCGCCGTCGGTGCCACCGCTGTAGCTGCTCTTGAACCACGCCGGTTCGGAGGGCTCGCGGATCATGTGTCTCCCAGCAGTTGCTCGATGAGGACCAGCGACTCCCGTGGTGGGAGAGCCTGCGCCCGGATGGTGCCATATCGCAGCTCAAGGATGCGCAGCTGTTTCGGGTCGGTGATCGGCCGCCCGTTGAAGGCACCGTCGGAACGTCCCGTCGCCGTCCCGTCCGGGAACTTCAGCAACTCGATCCTGCCGTCCAGGCCCGGGTGCGGGTCGGTGTTCGTCGGCATGACCTGAAGTGTGACGCTGTTCAATCGCCCCAGATCAAGCAGACGTTCGAGCTGCTGTCGCCAGACCATTGTGCCCCCAACCTGACGACGCAGTGGAGCCTCTTCCAGCACGAAGTGGATCGACGGGGACGGGTCTCGTTCGAAGACCGACCGCCGGGCCAGGCGGGCGGCGACCATGCGCTCCACGTTGTCCGGCGAGTACGGCGGCTGAGCCGCCTCGATCAAGGCGCGCGCATGCTCGGGTGTCTGCAACAGCCCAGGGACGATGTTGCATTCGTACACTCCGATCTCGACCGCCTGCCCTTCCATCTTCGCCAGATCCCGCACCTTCTTCGGGTACCGGACCTTTGCCACGTCCTCCTTCATCGCCGAGAGCAGCCCGCCCGCGCTCAGTACCTTGTCCGCCCTGTCCAGGAACTCGGGCTGGGGGATGCGTTTGCCGCCTTCGATCTTGTAGACCATGTCCTCGCCGTAACCGACCGCCCTCCCGAACTCGGCCGCCCGCATCCCCGCCGCCTCCCGCCGGAGCTTCAGCTGCCGCCCCACGGTCGTGACGACCGCGACACCCCAGTCGTCGTCCGGATCGACCTCCCAGCCCGGCTCGTCCGCCTCGCTCCTGAGCCGCCCCGCCCCGGTGTCCACCGACATCCCGCCCTCCTCCGTCGTACGACCGTGCCGCGACGCCCCTACCCGTACGCCCCGCCGGACCGCCCGGACACGAGCGGACAACGTCCGGACAGTCACCGTACGTATCGGTGGTGTCGCTGTGCACGGTACGTGTGCGCCGCCACGCTGAGTCACGTGAACCAGGAAACCGCCGCTGCCGCGATCCAACCCGGCCTCCCCGTCCGCAACTTCAGCGTCCTCCTGTCGCCGACACCGCGCGGCGCCCGGCTGGCCCGGCTGCTCACCACCGAGCAACTCCGCGCCTGGGGAATCCCCTTGGACCGGGCCCCGCACATCGTCGCCGAACTGGCCGCCAACGCGGCGACCCACGGCAGGGTTCCGGGACGGGACTTCCGGCTCACGGTCTACGTCGTCGGCGACACGCTCCGCATCGAAGTCAGCGACACGCGCGGTGACCGTCTCCCGAGGGTCGGACGCGCGGACCCGGACGCCGGGTCGGGACGGGGACTCGTCCTCGTCGAGGCGCTCGCCGACCGCTGGGGTACCGCAGGGGGGCCGCCGCCGCGCAAGACGGTGTGGGCGGAGGTCGGCCTCCCACCGGAACCCGGGAGTTCGTGCTCCGGTACCAGGAGCGGCCTTTCCCAAGGAACACGAAGGTGAAAGAACCCGACCGAGCCCCACCCCTCCCGCCCGCAGTGCGAACTCACTCCCGCGAGTGAACATCACCAACTGAGCTGGATTTGGGACCGGTTGCCTGCCCTACGCTCAGCGCAACACAACCGCAGACATGCGACGGCCCCCGCCGGGACGCCAATCCCAGTGCGAGGGCCTGACCACCGAGGAAGTAGGAGCTTCCCGATGGATACGCAGAACCCTAGCGTGCGCCCGCACGCCCAGCCCGGGCTTGCCGGCAACAAACACCCGAAACAGCGCTCCGCGCACCCCGGTGGTCTCACCCACGACAACACCCGCCACACCACCCGCTTCACGGTGATCGGCAACCACCTCGCCCAGCACTCCGAGCTCTCGCTGCTCGCGATCGGACTGGCGGTGCACCTCCAGTCGCTGCCGAAGGGGGCCCGGGTCGACATCAAGACCCTCACCGCGCGTTTCCCGGAGGGCGCGGCCCGCATCGCCGCCGCCCTGCGCGAACTCGAAGCCCACGGTTATCTGCGCCGCGCCCGCGAACGTGTCCCCGGCGGCCGCATCGTCACCCGCACGGTCTCCTGCAACCAGCCCGGACGCAGTACGGGCCGCGAGGCCGCCGTCGAACCCGCCGCACGGTCCGCACGCCCCCCGCACCCCACCCCGGGGCATCCCAGGACGCGTGCACCCCGCAAACCCCTGCCCGCGGTACCGCACCCCTCCTGCTCCGCTCCCGCCATCCAGCAGGCCGCCGCCGACCTTCTCGCGGACCTGCGCCGAGACGACCCCCGCCTGCTCCTCTCCGCCTGCGACAGCGCCCACCTCGCCCCGGGCGTCGCCGCCTGGCTGGAGCGCGACGTCAGCCCCACCGCCGTACGCCATGCCCTCACGAGCGACCTGCCTCCAGAAGGACTGCGCCGCCCGGCCGCCCTCCTGGCCCACCGTCTCACCGCGCGGTTGCCATTACCGCCCCCGTTCCGAGCTCCGGCCCCGCCATCGGCCGTCCGGTACCCGTTCCAGACCTGCGACGGCTGTGAACGCGCCTTCCGTGCCCCCGACCCCGGCTTCTGCCGGGACTGCCGCCCGGCCTCCGGACGGCGGCCCGACGCGACCCCACCGCCTCCAAGTCCCGCTCCGTCCCCAGCTCACCCCGATACGCTGGCCGGGGCACTTATGGGAGGGCGCGATGAGCACTCAGGCCGATCATGGACACGAGCTGGTTCCTCGTCCGCAGCACACCCCTGAAGCGCTGCGTGCGGCCCTCGCCGTGGTGGATCCGGGCCGCCTGGGGGAGATGCAGGCGATGAAGGACGAGGCCTTTGCCAAGGCAGTGGAGTGGCAGTCCCTCAGTCCGGTCCAGAGCTGGGTCCTGACGTGGGCCAGGGACATCGAAATCGCCCGTCGCCCCGACCTGTCCGCCCGCCACGCCCGCGCGAAGGGAAACCTTGAGGATGAGGACCCGGTGACTGCCCGGGAAGCCCTGCGGGAACTGAGCGCTGTCCTGGACGAAGCCATGAAGGCGGTTCGAGGGTGAGCTGGAAGTGGGAGTACGCCTTCGGAGCGGAGGAATCCGCCCGTACGGCTCCCGCCGGATTTCTCTCCGAGGTGGAAAGGAAGGCGGATGAGCTGGTCAGGGCCGCCGAGGCGTTCCACGTCCACGGTCGAGCCCATGGCGGCACCGACCCGAAGGGCGGCGACATCATCGTCCCCGGCGGCATGTTCACCTACCAGGTCGTCGTCCGCAGCGAGCGCGTGTACATCGTCCAGATCACTTATCTGCGCTTCTGAGCGTTTGGTCGCGCCTTTGCTTCGTCTACGAAGCGGCTGCATGGATCAAGGACTCGCTCTTCCAGGGCCGCACCACCCTGAACGAGAAGACGCCTCGCAGTCGCTATCTGGGGATCACTCAGCGGCGTAACAAGATCGCACACGACCCCGACCTGATCGACGGCGACCTCAGGCAGCGCCGACCGATCGACGAGGCTGAGGTCAACGATGCCATCGACGGGATCGAGCGGATCGCGCCGGCCATCGCCCATGTACTCGACCACGAGGCGTGACAGCCGCCCGGTGGGCGCCGGCCACCTCGTAGGCTGGCCGCATGACGGAACTGCCCGACCGGCGTCTGCTCCTGGTGCACGCGCACCCGGACGACGAGTCGATCAACAACGGCGCGACCATGGCCAGGTACACGGCCGAGGGCGCCCTCGTGACGCTGGTGACCTGCACCCTCGGCGAGGAGGGCGAGGTCATCCCGCCCGGACTCGCGCACCTCGCACCCGACCGCGAGGGCGGACTCGGCCCGCACCGGGCCGGTGAGCTGGCCGCCGCCATGAAGGAACTCGGGGTCACCGACCACCGCTTCCTCGGGGGCCCCGGCCGCTACCGCGACTCCGGGATGATGGGCGTCGAGCAGAACCACCGTAAGGGCGCCTTCTGGTCCGCCGACCTGGACGAGGCCGCCGCTCACCTTGTCGAGGTGATCCGTGAGGTACGCCCCCATGTGCTCGTCACCTATGACCCAGACGGGGGCTATGGGCACCCCGACCACATCCAGGCCCACCGCGTCGCCCTGCGCGCCACCGAACTGGCCGCGGACCCCGCCGTCCGCGCCGACCTCGGCGCACCCTGGGAGATCGCCAAGGTCTACTGGAACCGCGTACCCCGCTCGGTCGCCGAGGACGGCTTCGCCCGGCTGCGTGAGGCACTCCCCGGGCTGCCCTTCGACGCGTCCGCCGCCTTGGACGACGTACCGGGTGTCGTCGACGACACGGTGATCACCACCGAGATCGACGGAACCGGGTACGCCGCCGCGAAGGCCGCCGCCCTGCGGGCGCACGTCACCCAGATCGAGGTGGCCGAGCCGTGGTTCGCGCTGTCGAACGCGCTCGCCCAGCCACTTTTCACCACCGAGTACTACGAGTTGGCGCGCGGGGAGCGCGCGGGAGCGGACCGGGAGACGGATCTGTTCGCCGGGACCGCCGACCGCACCGAGACGGAGACGGAGAGAGTGACACGATGAGTACGAGTGGACAGCGCGGGAGCGCGCTCGCCCAGCCGCTGCGGACCCCTTCACTGGGGCGGGCGGCCGCCTACGCGGGGCTGTTCGTGCTCGGCGCCGTGGTCGGGACGGCCGGGACGCTGGTGCAGGCCGCCTGGTTCCCGGGTGGCCTGCTGCTCGCCCTGGTGGGCGCGGCCGGGCTCTTCCTGGGCAGCTCCAGGGCCACCGGCTCCCGGGCCGGCGCCGTCGCGCCCGCGGCGGGCTGGATGGTCGCGGTCGTGCTGCTCACCGCCAGCCGTCCGGAAGGGGACTTCCTCTTCGGCGCGGGCCTCGGCTCGTACCTCTTCCTGCTCGGCGGGATGGCTGTCGCTGTGATCTGCGCCACCCTTGGGCTGGGGCGGCAACCGGACGGCTCCGGCGTCCGACTTGGGAAGTGACGTACCACTTCGCCGTATCGGACGGGTGCGGGTCCTGTGGCAGTTTCCTTCGCGGGCGAGGTTTGCGGGCCCGACACGGCCAGTATGGTGGTGCGCGCCGCCGAGCTGCCCGAGATGAGGTCGAGTAAACGGGCGGCGGAGCCAACCGGGAGAACCTGCCTTGAGTCGTGAAACTGACAGTTCGTCCTCCGGGCCCAACGGGCGCGGTGGAGCCGCGTACCCGTCGGGGACGCCCCCTTACGGGACCCCCATGGCTTCCGAGATCGGTGCCGACGCGGGCCGTTCGGCCGGCGGCAAGCCGCCGGAGGAGCGCAAGACCGAGACCACACTGACGACACGGATCCGGATCAACATCCCCGGATCGCGACCCATCCCGCCGGTCGTCGTCCGCACACCGGTCGGGGACGCCGACGCGCCCGCCGGGCCCGCGGCCCCCGCGGAGACGCAGCGCGCCATAAGTCCGCCGGCGGCCGCGGCCCCCGCGACCGACGGTGCGGGCGAGGCCGGGGCCGGGGCCGGGGAGAAGTCCAGCGACTGGTTCGCACCCCGCAAGTCCGGCGCGCCCGTGGGCGGCCCGGGCGGCGGGTCCACCAATGGCGCGGGCCTGTCCGGCGGTTCGGGTCCCGCGTTGCCGCCGGGCACGGGTGCGCCGGGCGGCAACGGCGCCGCGGGTGTTTCCGCCGGCGCCACCGGCGCCGGTCCGCTGGGCATCACCGGCGGGGTCCGGCCCGGCGGGGCGAACATTCCCCGTCCAGGCGGGGGCGGCGGCACGAACGGTGCGGGACTGCCCGGTGCCACCGGCGCCGGACCCGTGGCCCCCGGCCACGGCGGCGGCACCGGTTCCTTCGACGTCTCCGCGGCGCTGGGCAACACGGCGTCCTTCCCGGCCATCGGCACTGACGGTCCGGGCGGTCCGGCCGGCAACGGCGGTCCGGGCGGCGAACCGCGCCGCGACGACCTCCCGTACTTCGCGGAGAACTTCTCCGACAACGGCATGGGCGGCCCGGTGGGTCCGACCGGCGGTCCGGTCACCGGAGACGGCCCGCTGGTGCCCCCGACCGGCCCCGGCGTGGCTCCGGGCAGCCTGGCCGCGGGTGGCCCGCGTGGCCCGCGTGGCCCGCGTGGTCATGGCGGACCGGGTGGACCCGGCGGCCTCGGTGGTCCGAACATGGGGACCGGCTACTCCGGGGGCGGTCTCAGCGACGACACCGCGATCCTCACCCCGCAGAAGCCCGCGCCCGACCCGGGCGGCCACGGTTACGGCGGCCCCGGGGGCAACGTCTCCGGTCACACCCTGACCAGTGGCATCCCGGTCGTGCCGGCCGCTCCGAACTCCCCGTTCGGACCGGGCACGCACACGGACGGCCCGCTGCCGCACACTCCGCCGAAGGCGTCCGAGCCGGCCCCGAAGCCGGCCGCGCCGTCCAAGCCGGCCAAGAAGAAGGGCCGCAACAAGCCGGCCCTGCTGGGCGTCCTCGTGGTGGTCCTCGCCGGTGGCGCCTACGGCGCCGGGCTTCTGATGAACCGCTCGGACGTGCCCAAGGGCACCACCGTGCTCGGCGTCGACATCGGCGGCGGCACCCGTGACGAGGCCGTCAAGAAGCTCGACGACGCCTTCAAGACCAATATGAACAAGCCGCTCAAGCTGGCGGTGAACGACACCACCGTCTCGCTCAAGCCCGACCAGGCCGGGCTCCAGCTGGACAGTCAGGCCACCGTCCGCGCCGCCGCGGGCAGCGACTACAACCCGGTCTCCGTGATCGGCTCGCTGTTCGGCCAGAAGCGCGTCGTCGAGCCGGCCATACCCGTCGACAAGGAGAAGCTGCAGGCCGCCCTGGAGCGCGTCGTCGGCGGCTCCGGCTCGGCGAACGACGGCACGATCAGGTTCGAGTCCGGCAAGGCCGTCGCCGTCTACGGCAAGACGGGCAAGGGCGTCGACGCGGCGGGCTCCACCCAGGCCGTCGAGGACGCGTACCGCACGCAGGTCGAGACCGGCACCGCCACCCCGGTGACGGTCGCCACCACGACCCGTCAGCCGACCGTCTCGGACGCCGAGGTCGACCGGATGATGGCGGAGTTCGCCCAGCCCGCGATGTCGAACTCCGTGACCGTGCGGACGGACGCGGCGCACTCGATCCCGCTGAGCCCGCAGAAGTCGCTGTGGAAGTTCCTCCGGGTGACGGCCACCGACGGCAAGCTGGTCGACAAGCCCGACCTGAACGCTCTGAAGGGGCTCTACGGCCAGACGTTCGACGGTGTGCTCATCACCCGGGGCAACGGGGAGAAGACGCCCGTCACGCCTCAGGACGTCTACGGCGCCCTGCGCCAGGCGCTGATGAGCAAGACCAACCGGGTCGCGGTCATCGCCACGAACCCGAGCTAGGCCCGTTCCGACCGCACGAGGGGGGCGTCCACCGGGCGCCCCCCTCGCGGTGTCCGCCACCTGGTCCGTCACGTGGTCCGTCGCCGGGCCGGTCACCCGGTCCGTATGACATCTGTCATCCGGCACTCGGGACCGCCGACACTGCCGGGCAACGGGCCCCCGCGGCCACCATGGTCGGCATGACAACGACAGCGGCACCGCCCACCACCCCGGTGGTCGGATTCGACCAGGTGACCAAGACGTACGGCGGTGTGCGCGCCGTGGACGGGCTCACGCTCGACCTGCACCCGGGGGAGACCGTCGCCCTGCTGGGGCCGAACGGCGCGGGCAAGTCGACCACCCTGGACCTGCTCCTCGGCCTCAAGCACGCCGACAGCGGCACCGTCCGGGTGTTCGGCACCAGCCCCCGTGAGGCGATCGTCGGCGGCCGGGTGGGCGCCATGCTGCAGAGCGGCGGCCTGATGGACGAGGTGACGGTCGTCGAACTGGTCAAGCTCGCCTGCCAGTTGCACCCGAAGCCGTACAGGGTCACCGAGGTGCTGGCCCGCGCGGGTATCTCGCAGATCGCCGACCGCAAGGTCAACAAGCTCTCCGGCGGCCAGGAACAGCGCGTCCGCTTCGCGCTCGCCACCGCCGGGGCCAACGATCTGATCGTCCTCGACGAACCCACCACGGGCATGGACGTCTCCGCCCGCCAGGCCTTCTGGGCCACCATGCGCGAACAGGCCGAACAGGGCCGGACCGTGCTGTTCGCCACGCACTACCTGGAAGAGGCCGACGCCATCGCCGACCGGGTGCTCGTGCTGCACCGGGGCCGGCTGCTCGCCGACGGCACCGCCGCCGAGATCAAGGCGAAGGCCGGCGCCCGCCGGATCGCCTTCGACCTGGCAGACCCCGTCGACGAGACCGCGCTGCGGGCCCTTCCCTTCCTGACGACGATCGACGTCTCCGGGCACACCGTCCGCATCCAGTCCTCCGACGCCGACGCGACCGTGCACGCGATCTACGGGCTCGGTCTCCACCCCCGCAACCTCGAAGTCGCCGGACTCGGCCTGGAGCAGGCCTTCGTCGCCATCACCGCCGCCGAGGAGGCGAAGTCGCAGTGAACAGCCTCATCCGTCTCGAAATCACCCGGGCCCTGCGCAACAAGAAGTTCCTGTTCTTCTCGGTGGTCTACCCCTCGGCCCTGTTCCTGCTGATCGCGGGCAGCGCCGACGACACCACCAAGGTCGACGGCACCGGGCTCACCCTGCCGACCTTCTTCATGGTCTCCATGGCCTCCTTCGGCGCCCTGACGGCCGTCCTGATGGGCAACAGCGAACGGATCGCCAAGGAGCGCGAGAGCGGCTGGGTACGGCAGCTCAGGCTCACCACGCTGCCCGGCCGTGGCTATGTACTGGCGAAGACCGCCAGCGCCGCCGTCATCAGCCTGCCGTCGATCGTGGTCGTCTTCGCGGTCGCCGCCGCCGTGAAGCACGTACGGCTGGACGCCTGGCAGTGGCTCGCCCTCACCGGCGCGATCTGGGCCGGCAGCCTCGTCTTCGCCGCGCTCGGCGTGGCGGTCGGCTATCTGGCGAGCGGTGACGCCGTCCGCCCGATCACGATGATCCTGTACTTCGGACTGTCGGTGCTCGGCGGTCTGTGGATGCCCACCACCACATTCCCCGACTGGCTGCAGAAGATCGCGTCCTGGCTGCCGACCCACGCGTACGCTGCCCTCGGGCGGTCGATCGAGCTGGGCGACGCCCCGCACGCGAAGGACCTCGCCATCCTCGCCGTGTCCTTCCTCCTCTTCGCGGGCGGCGCGGCCTGGCTGTACCGGAAGGACACGCTGAAAGCGTGAGCAGCGTCGGCATCGGGCAACCCCCGCGGAACCACAGGCAACGGTTGGTCAAGGCCGTGTGGACGGGCATCTGGCTCGTCTATCTGAGCGCGCCCGTCAGCGACCTGGTGCACGGCGGCCACAGCACCGGCGTCGTCGTGCTCGGCTGGATCGGCCTGGTCGTCTTCGTCGCCTGGTACGGGATGCTCGTCTTCCGTACCGGCCGCGGCGAGGCCACCCCCCTGGTGCTGGGCTCGCTGGTGGTACTGGCGGCCCAGTCCGGCCTCCTCGCCCTCAGCCTCGGGCGGGAGTGGCTCGTCCTGTTCGTGTACGTCTCGATCGCCTCCGGCGCCGTGCTCCCGCTGCGGATGTCCCGCTGGGCCATCCCGGCCGTGTCGGCCCTGCTGACGGCGATCGCGCTGGCCGTCCCGGGCGGCAAGGCGTATCTGGCGGGGCTGCTCATCCCGGCCTTCCTCGGCGGGTTCGCGATGACCGGCGTACGCGAACTGGTCCGCACGACGATCGCGTTGCGCGAGGCCCGCGCGACGGTCGCCCAACTGGCCGCGAACGAGGAGCGGCTGCGGCTCGCCAGGGACCTGCACGACCTGCTCGGCCACTCGCTGTCGCTCATCACGCTCAAGAGCGAGCTGGCCGGACGGATGCTTCCCGGCCGGCCCGAGGAGGCGGCCCAGCAGGTCGCCGACATCGAACAGGTTAGCCGGCAGGCCCTGGTCGACGTGCGTGAGGCGGTCACCGGCTACCGCAGGCCCCGGCTGTCCGGCGAACTCGCGGGCGCCCAGGTCGCGTTGACGGCAGCCGGCGTCACGGCGGACCTGCCGGCCGAACAGGACCTCGCCGGTGTCCTCGGCGCCGCGGGCGTCGCCGAGGAGAGCGAGTCCGCGCTGGCCTGGGCGCTGCGCGAGGCGATCACCAACGTCGTCCGGCACAGCGGGGCCCGACGCTGCGCGGTGGAACTCGTGCGCCGCCAGACGCTGGACGGCCCGGTGCTCGAACTGGTCGTGGAGGACGACGGGTCGGGCGGTTCCGGCGACGGCCCCGGAAACGGGCTCACGGGGCTGACCGAACGTCTGGAGAAGGCCGGCGGGACGCTGGAGGCGGGCGGGGTGCGCCGGGGCTTCCGGCTGGTCGCCCGGGTGCCGGCCGAGACCCCTGCCGACGCCGGGGGACACCCCGTAGGATCCGGTGCATGAGCCGCACGATCAAGGTCCTGCTCGCCGAGGACCAGTCGATGGTCCGCGAGGCGCTGGCGGCCCTGCTGGGTCTCGAACCGGACATCGAGGTGGTCGCCCAGGTGGCGCGCGGCGACGAGGTGCTGGCCGCGGCACGCGCGAACGACGTCGACGTGGCGCTCCTCGACATCGAGATGCCGGGAAAGACGGGCATCGAGGCCGCGGCCGAGGTCCACCGGGAACTCCCCGGCATCAAGCTGCTCATCCTCACCACCTTCGGACGTCCCGGCTATCTGCGCAGCGCCATGGAGTCCGGCGCCGACGCCTTCCTGGTCAAGGACGCCCCGGCGGCCCAACTCGCCGCGGCTGTACGCAAGGTGCTCGCCGGTGAGCGCGTCATCGACCCCGGCCTCGCGGCCGCGGCGCTCGCCGAGGGCGCCAACCCGCTGACCGACCGTGAGCGCGAGGTGCTGCGCGCGGCGGCCGACGGTTCCACGAACGCGGAGCTCGCCAAGGCCCTGCACCTCTCCCAGGGCACGGTCCGCAACTACCTCTCCACGGCGATCCAGAAACTCGCGGTCCGCAACCGCGCGGAGGCGGTGCGGATCGCGCGGGAGAAGGGCTGGCTCTAGGTCCGGTCGGCGCCTTCGCGGCTGCCTCAGTTGAGCATCGCCCGCGCCGCCCGGGCCTGCCCCCGAACCCGCTCCGCGGTCGGCGGATCCACCGCGGTCACGACCTCCGCGTACGCGTCCAGTTCCGCCGCGCCCGCGAGGAAGTCCCCCCGCTGCACCAGGAGTTGCGCCCGCTCGTAGCGCAGCCGCGCCGGGTGCGAGGGCATCAGCAGGCACAACTCGACGGCCCACAGGGCCACATCCGACCGCTCCGGCCGCACGGCCGCCCACGCCCGGACGTTGTTCAGGACCCGCACGACCACGTCGAGCGGATCGGCGGGCCCCAGCATCGACGGCTCCAGGGGCGCACCGGTGGCCCCCTGCACGAGCAGTTCGGCGTCCGGGCCGCTCAGCACCCGGCCACCGTCGAAGGGATCGGCGAGCACCTGCTCCCCGGGCGGTCCGAAGCCCACCACGAAGTGCCCGGGCAGGGCGACCCCGTACACCGGGGCACCGGCCCTCCTGGCCACCTCCACCCACACCACGGACAGCAGGATGGGCAGCCCCCGGCGGCGCCGCAGCACCTGGTGCAGCAGCGACGACTCGAGCCGCTGGTAGTCGCCGGGGGAGCCCCGGAACCCGCGGCGCTCGCCGAGCAGTTCGGCCAGCGCCGTGGCCCAGGAGCGTGGTCCGCCGGGCCGGAACGGCAGCTGTCCGGCCAACTCGTCCAGCTCGATCTGCGCCGCGTCGATGCCCGCCTCGTCCAGCTCGCCGTCCGCCGCGGCCCCCACCAGCAGACACAGCAGCGCCAGATCCGGCCGCTCGGACCGCGCCTCCTCGGCGAACAGGCGCCGCACCTCCGCGGCACGCTCCGGCTCCGGCGGTCGCGGAGAACCCATGGCGGCCTCGCCCCCCGTCACGCCGACGCGGAGCGGCCGCCGCCGTCCACGGGGGGTGCGCCGTGCGAGCGGTCCGTCCCGGGACCGCCCGGGGCGTCGTGCGCGCCGCCGGGTCCGGAGCCCCGTGCGGCGGTGGGCGTGTCGTCGGCACCGGTCCCGCTGAGGCGGCCGGGCGTGTCGTCGGGTCCGGTCCCGGTGGGCCGGCCGGGCTCGTCGGGTGTCCGTGGTGCGCGGTAGTGGTGGTACGCGTGATGCGGGGCGAAGCCCAGGCCGGTGTACAGCGCCCGTGCTCCCGTGTTGTCCGACTCCACCTGGAGCCAGGCCGCCGAGGCGCCCTCCTCCAGGGCCCGGCCGGCCAGCGCGGCCATGACGGTGGTGGCGAGGCCCCGCCGACGGTGCGCCGGATCGACCTCGACGGCCGCGAAACCGGCCCACCGCCCGTCCACGACGCATCTCCCGATCGCGGCCGGCGCCTCACCGGCCGCGCCCGGAACCGTCGCGAACCACACCGAGGGCCCGCCTCCCAGCACCTTCAGGGCGATGTCGCCGAGCCCCTTGCGCTGATACCGGCCCAGCCACGCGGCGTCCGCGGTGCGGGACAGGACGACGTCGGGGGCCGCGCGGTCGGCGAGGGGTGCCAGCGGGCCGATCCACAGCCCGGCCGTCACCTCACGCGTCCAGCCACGCGCCTCCAGCTCCGCGCACAGCGCTTCCTGCGTGCCCTCGGCACCGGTCGCGGTCTGCACACGCGCGGGCAGCCCACGGGCCGCGTACCAGTCGCGTACCAGGGTCAGCGCCTCGTCCAGCGGTACGCCGGGCTCGCCGAGCGGCAGCACGGAGTTCGCGCGCCGGGTGAAACCGGAGGCCGCCCGCAGCTCCCAGTCCCCGAGACGTTCGCTCTCCACCGGCCGCCAGGCCCGCGCGGCGACCCGCGCCAGCTCCTCGTACGAGGCCGCGGGCCCGCGGCGACGCGCCGGGGCGGCCGGGGCGACCTTGCCCGCCACCAGCGCCGACTCCGGAATCCGGGCACTCTCCCCGCCGCGTCGTGTGATCAGCAGTACGCCGTCGTCCCATGATGTGAGAACGCCTACCGTGTCGGTGAACTTCTCACCCGCACCGCCATCTTCGATCAACTGCCGAACAGAGACGCGTTTGCCCACGTCAGCAGTGGTGATATGGACCTTGAGCCGTCCGGCCGCAGAGATTTCCACAGGTCAGTTCACCCCTCCTGTTCGGATCATGCCCCGGAACGGAGATACTAGGTGCGGGCATCGACGACGCCGCGCTCCCGCGCGCCAGGCGGCGGAGCCTACGCAGGCCCGCCAGCGCCCTATCGAGGAGGAACGACAGCGTGACCTACGTCATCGCGCAGCCTTGTGTCGACGTCAAGGACAAGGCGTGCATCGAGGAGTGCCCGGTCGACTGCATCTACGAGGGCTCCCGGTCCTTGTACATCCACCCGGACGAATGCGTCGACTGCGGAGCCTGTGAGCCGGTGTGCCCGGTCGAGGCGATCTTCTACGAAGACGACACTCCGGAAGAGTGGAAGGACTACTACAAGGCGAACGTCGAGTTCTTCGACGAACTCGGCTCGCCCGGCGGCGCCAGCAAGCTCGGTCTGATCGAGCGCGACCACCCCTTCATCGCAGCGCTGCCGCCGCAGAACCAGTAAGCGGCCCGCACACGCGCCGCCTCGGTCCCGTACGGCCTCACCGCCGTACGGGACCGAGGCGTTTGCCGTGGCAGTCCGTGACCGTCACACGTACGGGTGGTCGTCCGTACGAGAAAGTGAGCCCGATCCCGTGTCCGCAGTCTCCGACCGGCTTCCCGCGTTTCCCTGGGACAAGCTGGAGCCCTACAAGGCGACCGCCGCCGCTCACCCGGGCGGCATCGTCGACCTCTCCGTCGGCACCCCGGTCGACCCCGTGCCCGAGCTGATCCAGAAGGCCCTGGTCGCGGCCGCGGACTCGCCGGGCTATCCCACGGTGTGGGGCACCCCCGGACTGCGGGACGCGCTCACGGCCTGGGTGGAGCGACGGCTCGGGGCCCGCGGGGTCACCCACCACCACGTGCTGCCGGTCGTCGGTTCCAAGGAACTGGTCGCCTGGCTCCCGACCCAGCTGGGCCTCGGCCCCGGCGACAAGGTCGCCTACCCGCGCCTGGCGTACCCGACGTACGAGGTCGGCGCGCGCCTGGCCCGCGCGGACCACGTCGCCTACGAGGACCCCACCGAGCTGGATCCCACGGACCTCAAGCTCCTGTGGCTGAACTCGCCGTCGAACCCGACCGGCAGGGTGCTCTCCGCATCCGAACTCACCCGGATCGTCGCCTGGGCCCGCGAGCACGGCGTCCTCGTCCTCTCCGACGAGTGCTACCTCGAACTGGGCTGGGAGGCCGACCCGGTCTCGGTCCTGCACCCGGACGTGTGCGGCGGCTCGTACGAGGGGATCGTCGCGGTCCACTCGCTCTCGAAGCGCTCGAACCTGGCCGGCTACCGCGCCGCGTTCCTCGCCGGTGACCCCGCCGTCCTCGGCGAGCTTCTCGAGATCCGCAAGCACGGCGGCATGATGACGTCCGCGCCGACCCAGGCCGCCGTGGTCGCCGCCCTGTCGGACGACACCCATGTGCGCGAACAGCGTGAGCGCTACGCCAAGCGCCGTGTCGTCCTGCGCGAGGCCCTGCTGCGCCACGGCTTCCGCATCGAGCACAGCGAGGCGAGCCTCTACCTCTGGGCCACCCGCGACGAGTCCTGCTGGGACACCGTGGCCCGTCTGGCGCGGCTCGGCGTCCTCGTCGCCCCGGGCGACTTCTACGGCCCGGCGGGCGACAGGTTCGTACGCGTGGCCCTGACGGCGACGGACGAGCGGGTCGCCGCCGCGGTGGAACGCCTCCAGGGCCTGTAGCGGATACGGCGGAGGGACCCGGGAAACCTCCCGGGTCCCTCCGCCGTACCGCGGTCGTACGGACGGTGATGTCAGCCGAGCGGCAGGCCCTTCAGGGGCAGCTGTCCCGTCGGCAGGCCGCCCTTGGTCACGGCGTCGGTCGGCAGGCCGCCGCCCGTCGCCGTCTTCGCGGTGTCACCGAGCAGGCCCCCGGCCTGCCCCGCCATGGTTCCGGCCGCCTTGTGCGCGGCCGGCGTCGCCGTCTTGGCGACCTTGCCGCCGGTCCTGCCCGCGGCCGGCACGGCCTTCTTGACCGCGTGGCCGCCGGCCGTGCCCGCCAGCCCGGTGACGTTCTGGGTCGCACCGTCGACCGTGTTGGCGACGTGCGCCCCGTCCAGGGCGGTGAGCCCACCGAGGTCGGGAGTGGCCGGCAGTCCGGTCGCCGCGCCGGCGGAGCCGGCCGCACCGACCACGGGCGCCGCTCCCGCCGCGATGAGCAGCGCGGCACGGGCGATCCGGCGGGTCAGGGGGAGGGACATGATGCTCCTAAGGCGGGAGGGAACGGTGAAGTGTCCGATCGCGCCCGGGAGTTGACGGCCGGCCTCCGACCGGCCGGCTGCCGGTCGAGCCGTGATCGTTCCGGGCTCGGACGCAGTGACTACCGCTCGAAGCCCGCGAAGGTTGCGGTGACCCGACGCAAAGAATTGGTAATGCGTCGCATTATCGGCTGTGGATAAAAACGGGCAAAAAACACCTGGCCGGATAGTCTGCTGAATCCTTGCGGCCCTTTGTCCGCAAGGGATCCGACGGATTCGGGCACCCTCGCGCGAAAACCCGCTCATCCCGGTGCCCGGCGCTGCCACGCGTCCCTCCGGAGGGTGACGCTCCGTACTACTGCGCGGTGACGATACGGACCTCGGTGGCGGCCTCCTTCGCCGCCGGGGCACCCTGGGTGCCGGACCTGAGCCACTCGCCCTCTCTGCGCCCGGCCGTCCACTCCCGCCCCGCGTAGGACACCCGCTCGATGTGCAGCGCCGAGGAGTTGGCCACGGCCCAGTGCGCCAGCTCCCAGCCGCGCACACCGGTCCCGGGGGAGTCGTCCTTGCGCACGGGCACGGTGACGGTCCGCGCGGACACGGTCGAAGAAGGGGAACCCGACGCCGGTGCCGACGCCGGTCCGGACGCCGCCGCGGGCGGTGACGACGCCGTGCCGTCCGGCGCGGAGGAGTCGCCCTGGGCGGAGATGTCGGCACCCGCCTCCTGGAGCACCTCGTGCCCGAAGTCGCGCACGAGGGCGGCACGCACCGAGTCCGGCCCTCCGATCGGCGTCGTCCCGGGACGCCCCTCACAGGTCAGCGTGGCCGCCGCGCGACCGGTGAGGGCCGCGGCCAGCATCGTGGCGTCCGGCTCGTGCTTCGCGTACGCCTGCGGATAGCCGCTGCGCTGCACACGCTGCGCGGCGACGGTGAGAGGCAGCCGTGTGTAGTCCGGCACCTTGGCCAGGTGCTCGTAGAACACGCCGGCCGCGTACGTCGGGTCCATGATCTCTTTCGTCGTGCCCCAGCCCTGCGAGGGCCGCTGCTGGAACAGGCCGAGCGAATCCCGGTCGCCGTGCTGGATGTTGCGCAGATTCGATTCCTGGAGCGCGGTCGCCAGCGCGATGGCCACCGCGCGCTCGGGCAGGCGGCGGGAGGTGCCGACCGCCGAGATCGTCGCCGCGTTCACCGCCTGCTCGGGTGTGAACTCGTACGACGCGTCGTCGCCCTCGCCGGAGACGACCCGGCAGCGCGGCTCACCGGCTCCTCCCGTGAGGTACTGCACGGCGAGATAGCCCGCGAGCGCGAACAGGACCGCGACGGCCGCTCCGAAACGAAGGAGGCGACCGCGCCGGGTGGGAGTGGGGGACGACTCTGGCACGACGTACAAGGTACTGGAGGACTCTGTTGACGGCGCGTGAGGTTGTGGACAACCGTGACGCGAACCACGACTCCTGGTGTCCACGGGGCGGGGCGCTAGGGTCGGGGACATGGCCGACACCCCACTTGACCTCACGCTCGACGCCGCCGAGCTCACCGCGCGGCTCGTCGACTTCCCCTCCGAGAGCGGCAGCGAGAAGCCCCTCGCGGACGCCGTCGAGGACGCTCTGCGGGCGCTGCCGCACCTCACGGTCGACCGGTACGGCAACAACGTCGTGGCACGGACGAACCTGGGGCGGCCCGAGCGCGTGATCCTCGCCGGTCACATCGACACCGTGCCCATCGCGGGCAACGTGCCCTCCCGGCTCGACGAGGACGGCGTCCTGTGGGGCTGCGGCACCTGCGACATGAAGTCGGGTGTGGCGGTACAGCTGAGGATCGCGGCCACGGTCCCCGCCCCCAATCGCGACCTCACCTTCGTCTTCTACGACAACGAAGAGGTCGCCGCCCACTTGAACGGCCTGAAGCATGTGGCGGAGGCCCATCCCGACTGGCTGGAGGGCGACTTCGCGATCCTCCTGGAGCCGACGGACGGGGAGGTGGAGGGCGGCTGCCAGGGCACGCTCAGGATGTTCCTGCGGACCAAGGGGGAGCGGGCGCACTCCGCGCGCGCCTGGATGGGTTCCAACGCGATCCACGCGGCGGCCCCGATCCTGGCGAAGCTCGCCGCGTACGAGCCGCGCACGCCGGTCGTGGACGGCCTCCGCTTCCACGAGGGCCTCAACGCCGTCCGTATCGAGGGCGGCGTGGCCACCAACGTCATCCCCGACGCCTGCACCGTCGTCGTCAACTTCCGCTACGCGCCGGACCGCACCGAGGCGGAGGCGGAGGCCTTCGTGCGCGAGTACTTCGCGGACTGCGGCGTGGACGAGTTCGTCGTCGACGACCACACCGGCGGAGCCCGCCCCGGCCTGACCCACCCCGCGGCCGCGGCCTTCATGGCGGCCGTCGGCGGCGAGGCCCGCCCCAAGTTCGGCTGGACGGACGTCGCCCGCTTCAGCGCGCTCGGGGTGCCCGCGGTGAACTACGGACCCGGCGCCCCGCTGCTCGCGCACAAGGAGGACGAGCGGGTACGGGCCTCGGCCGTCCCCGAGGCCGAGGAGCGGCTGCGGGCCTGGCTGACCTCCTGACGCGGGGGCGCACCACCACGGTGCGCGGCGGACATGCGCATGTCCCCCCTCCGTAACCCCCTGAGATCTACCCTGGGGCTGAACAATTGCAAGCGGAGGGAGCGCACATGGCTACTGGCAACCCCGAGGGCAAGAAGCGGCCACCGGAGGAGCAGCGGCTGGGTCCGGTGCTGCGCAGGCGGGGCCAGGTCCAGGCGAGCACCACGGACCAGCGGCTGCTGGACGCCGGCGGGCCCTCGGACTGGGTGCACACCGACCCCTGGCGGGTCCTGCGCATCCAGTCGGAATTCATCGAAGGCTTCGGCACGCTCGCCGAACTCCCCGCCGCCATCAGCGTGTTCGGCTCCGCCCGGACGCCGGTGGACTCTCCCGAGTACGAGGCGGGTGTCGCGCTCGGACGGGGGCTGGTCGAAGCCGGGTTCGCCGTCATCACGGGGGGTGGGCCCGGCGCGATGGAGGCCGCCAACAAGGGTGCGTGCGAGGCCAAGGGCATCTCCGTCGGCCTCGGCATCGAGCTTCCCTTCGAGCAGGGGCTCAACCAGTACGTCGATATCGGGCTGAACTTCCGATATTTCTTCGTCCGAAAAATGATGTTTGTTAAATATGCCCAAGGGTTCGTGGTGCTGCCCGGCGGGCTCGGCACCCTCGACGAACTCTTCGAGGCCCTCACCCTCGTCCAGACCCAGAAGGTGACCCGCTTCCCGATCGTCCTCTTCGGGACGGAGTACTGGGGCGGGCTCGTCGACTGGCTCAAGAACACCCTCATCGCCCAGGGCAAGGCCTCCGAGAAGGACCTCCTTCTGTTCCACCTCACGGACGAGGTGGAGGAGGCGGTGGCCCTGGTGTCGAAGGAGGCGGGCCGCTGACCCCGGGGGGCGCCCGGCATCCGTACCTGGGGGCCCGAGCCCCCGGGTAGGGTCCGGGACGGAGCCCCGGGGAGGGGGCGAACGCCGCCTGCCGCGGCCCTAGGCCAGGCCGCGGCGGGCGACCGCCGGCGGCCGGTGGCCCGCGATCGACGCCACCATGTCGAGCACCTGCCGCGTCTCCGCGACCTCGTGGACGCGGTACACCTGCGCACCCAGCCACGCCGAGACGGCGGTCGTCGCCAGCGTCCCCACCACCCGCTCCTTGACAGGCCTGTCGAGCGTCTCACCGACGAAGTCCTTGTTGGAGAGCGAGACGAGCACCGGCCAGCCCGTCCCGACCATCTCGCCCAGCCTCCGCGTCGCTTCCAGACTGTGCCGAGTGTTCTTCCCGAAGTCGTGCCCGGGATCGATCAGCACCGACTCCCGCGCGACCCCCAGCGACACGGCCCGCTCGGCCAGCCCGACGGTCACGCCCAGAATGTCGGCCATGACGTCGTCGTACGCGATCCGGTGCGGACGCGTCCGCGGCTGCGCACCCCCGGCATGCGTGCACACCAGCCCCACCCCGTACCGCGCCGCGACCTCCGCGAGCCGCGGATCCACCCCGCCCCACGCGTCGTTGAGCAGATCCGCCCCCGCCTCGCAGACCGCCTCGCCGACCTCGTGCCGCCAGGTGTCGACGCTGATGATCACGTCGGGGAAGCGGCGTCGGACCTCGGCGACGAAGCCGACCGTACGACGGGCCTCCTCCTCGGCGGTGACCTCCTCGCCGGGACCGGCCTTGACCCCGCCGATGTCGATGATCGCGGCCCCCTCGGCGATCGCCTGTTCCACCCGGGCGAGCGCCGGCTCGTCGTGGAAGGTGGCTCCCTGGTCGTAGAAGGAGTCCGGGGTCCGGTTCACGATGGCCATGATCACCGGCTCGTGCGGGTCGAATTCGTGCTTCCCCAGCCTGAGCATCCCCTGTGACCTCTCCCTGTGAATCCCGCTGCTTAGCCGCCTGCGACCTTAACTGTCAGACTCGCATGGCACGATCGGAGTCCGACGGTTCCGCCGTCGCCAAGCTTCAGTACTTTCGCGCCGACGCGACCGCGTCGGCACCAGAGCGTGGGGACCTCAGCGATGTTCATGTTCTTGTTCCTGGTCGTCGCGCTCGCCGTCGTGGTCGCCGCGGTGACACTGGCCGTGGTGGGCGGCGGCGAGAGCGCGCCCCTGCCCGAGGCGACGCCCGACCGGCTGGACGCTCCACTGCCCGCCGCCCGGCCGGTGAACCGCGCGGACGTGGAGTCCCTGCGGTTCCCGCTCGCCGCCCGCGGCTACCGCATGGCGGACGTGGACGACGCCCTCGGCCGCCTCGGCGCCGAGCTCGCGGAGCGCGACGCCCGGATCGCCGACCTGGAGTCCGCGCTCGCGGGCGCCCGAGCGGACACCGCCCGGCCCACCTCGCTGCACAAGCACGTCGAGGGCGAGGAGCGTTGAGCGACGCCGTCGCCGGTCCGGACGGCGCCCTGCGCTGCCCCTGGGCGCTGTCCACCGAGGACTACGTGTCGTACCACGACGAGGAGTGGGGCCGACCGGTCCACGGCGACGACGCGCTGTACGAGCGGCTCTGCCTGGAGGCCTTCCAGTCGGGCCTGTCCTGGATCACCATCCTGCGCCGCAGGCAGGGCTTCCGGACCGCCTTCGCCGGCTTCGGGATCGCGTCCGTGGCCGCCTTCACGGACGCCGACAAGGAGCGTCTCCTCGGCGACGCGGGCATCATCCGCAACCGCGCGAAGATCGAGGCGACCGTCGCCAACGCGCGCGTGCTGACCGACTGGGCGCCCGGCGAGCTCGACGAGCTGATCTGGTCCTTCGCGCCCGACCCGGACACCCGCCCGGCCCCGGCCAGGCTGTCCGACGTCCCGGCCGTCACCGCCGAGTCGACCGCCCTCTCCAAGACCCTCAAGAAGCGCGGCATCCGTTTCGTGGGCCCGACGACGGCGTACGCCCTGATGCAGGCGTGCGGCCTGGTCGACGACCACCTGGTGGACTGCGTCGCGCGCAAGGACACCCCGTAGCAGCTTCGGGGGCGGGGGGGGGGGGGCGCCCCCCCCCCCCCCCCCCCCCCCGCCCCCGTTCGCGACCCGTCACCGCCCCAAGTACTTGGGCTTCTCCTTGTCGACGAACGCCTGCACCGCGATCAGATGGTCCTCGGACGCCCCCGCCCGCGTCTGCAGCTCGTCCTCCTTCTCCAGCGTCTCGTCCAGGGAGTGGGTCAGGCCGTACGCCACGGCCTCCTTCAGCGCGGCGTACGCGACCGTCGGCCCCGCGGCCAGCGCCCGCGCCACCTTCTCCGCCTCCGCGCGCAGTTCCCCGGCGGGCACGACCCGGTTCGCGATACCCAGCTCGTACGCTTCCTGCGCGGTGATGCTGCGCGGGAAGAGCAGCAGGTCGGCGGCGCGCCCCGGGCCCACGACCCGCGGCAGCGTCCAGGAGATCCCGGAGTCGGCGGTCAGCGCCACCCCGGCGAACGACGTGTTGAAGGCGGCCGTGTCGGCGACGATCCGGTAGTCCGCGGCGAGCGCGAAACCGAGACCCGCCCCGGCCGCGACACCGTTGACCGCGGCCACCACGGGCTTCGCGGCGCCGGTCAGGGCGCGCACGATCGGGTTGTAGTGCTCGCGCACGGTGCTCATCGTGTGCTTCGACCCCGTCTCCTTGTCGGCGGCCAGCAGCCCGATGTGCTCCTTGAGGTCCTGCCCGACACAGAACGCCCGGTCACCGGCCGCGGTGAGCAGGATTGCCCGCACCTCCGGGTCCGCCGCGGCCTTCCGCGCCGCGTCCCGCAGGGCGACCTTCGTACCGGTGTCCATCGCGTTCATCGCCCCGGGACGGTTCAGCGTGATCGTCGCGAGTCCGTCGCTCACCTCGTAGAGCACGGTGTCGGCCATGATGGGTCCCCTCGGTGTCGCGGCTCCGTCGTACCCGTCGGTACGCCCTGCGTCCGAGGACAGCATGCAGGACGACGGAGCGGAGATCACGGCCCGGGGAACGGACAGGACATGTGACCTGCGTCAAAGAATTCCGAGCCGTGAAAGTCCATGCGGCGGCGCAGTATCGCAGCCACATCGCCGAATTGAGTGGTTTTGCTCAAGCGCGTTGCGCAAGCGATGCCGACTGATGTTGGTCATCGGGTCCTGAGATGCGGGATAATGGCCTGGAAGCAATGTGTTCGATGCCGGTGACGTGTGTCCTATGAGAGGACGCGCGTGCCCTCCAGGGGGCCGTCGGCGACGATGAGCTGGTTTCAGGAAGGGGAACGAGCATGGCGGCCATGAAGCCGCGGACGGGCGATGGCCCGCTCGAGGTGACAAAGGAGGGGCGGGGCATCGTCATGCGCGTTCCGCTCGAAGGCGGCGGTCGGCTCGTCGTCGAGCTGACCCCTGACGAGGCCGACGCGCTCGGCGACGCCCTCAAGAAGGTCGTCGGCTGACGCGGAAGCGGCCATACCTTTTCACCTGCCCCGGCATCGTAAACGGTGTCGGGGCAGGTGTGTGTCAAGGGCGGCCCGCCGACGCTACCTTTTGGTGTCGGTGCAGGTCAGAGCGGTTTCGGAGGGTGGCAGGGCGGGTCGGACGGAGGCCCGGCGGTGACAGTCAGCGCTTGACGGCGCACAGCAGGCCGTCGCCCACCGGCAGCAGCGAGGGCACCAGGTCCTGGCTCTCCCGCACCGCGCGCAGCAGCTCGCGCAGCCGGCCGACCTCCGCCGGCTGCGGGCCCGAGTCCATGGTGCGGCCGTCCGCGAACACGCCCTCGAAGGCCACGAGCCCGCCCGGCCGCAGCAGGCGCAACGATTCAGCGAGGTAGTCCAGGCACTCCAGACGGTCGCCGTCGCAGAAGACGAGGTCGTAGCCGGCGTCCGCGAGCCGGGGGAGCACGTCCAGCGCGCGGCCGGGGATGAAGCGCGCGCGGTTGCTCGCGAAGCCCGCCGCGCGGAAGGCCTGGCGGGCGAACTGCTGGCGGTCCGGCTCCGGGTCCACGGTGGTCAGTACCCCGTCCGGCCGCATGCCGTGCAGCAGATGAATTCCGGAGACGCCGGTCCCGGTCCCGATCTCCGCCACCGATTTCGCGTCCACCGTGGCGGCGAGCAGGCGCAGCGCGGCGCCCGTGCCGGGAGACACCGAGCGCAGGCCTGCCTCGTGGGCCCGGTCGCGGGCCCAGCGCAGCGCCTGATCCTCGGCGACAAAGGCGTCGGCGAACGCCCAGCTCGTCTGCCGGTTGCCGGTAATGACCCTCTCCTGTCCCCGTGGTTGCCTGGGCGTGACTGTATCCGTTGGTGCCGGGAACCTGCTGATGGGACCGGGCGTTTAGAAGGATGGGGAAACAGACCGGGGGGAAGCGTATGGATCAGGTCACGGAGCGGGAGGCGGAGCGAGGTGCCGAGCACGTGCTGACGCAGCCATATGGGCGTGTATCAATTTCCCGTAAAACCCCTTATCCGGAGCTAACGGGCGAGGTGGCTATGGTAGGGGCTCCACTGGACACCACCAGAGCCGACAGGGGAGGTGCGGCTGCGCCTGTGGATCGGGGACGGGTGCTGAGGCGCCTGCTGCGATCGGCGGGTGAGCCGAAATCCGTGACCGACATCGCTGACACGTTCCATGCTGCTGCCCCCGCGCAGACCGCGACGTTCACCACCGACGCGGAGTCGCAGGCGTGGACTCCGCCCACCTGGGAGGAGATCGTCAGCACGCACAGCGGCCGGGTCTACCGGCTCGCCTACCGCCTGACGGGAAATCAGCACGACGCCGAGGACCTCACCCAGGAGGTCTTCGTCCGTGTCTTCCGCTCCCTGTCGACCTACACGCCCGGCACCTTCGAGGGCTGGCTGCACCGCATCACCACCAACCTCTTCCTGGACATGGTGCGCCGAAAGCAGCGCATCCGCTTCGACGCCCTCGGCGACGACGCGGCCGAGCGCCTGCCCAGCCGCGAGCCCTCCCCGCAGCAGGTCTTCAACGACGCGCACTTCGACGCGGACGTCCAACAGGCGCTGGACACCCTCGCGCCTGAGTTCCGTGCCGCCGTCGTCCTCTGCGACATCGAGGGACTGTCGTACGAGGAGATCGCCGCCACCCTGGGCGTCAAGCTCGGTACGGTCCGCAGCCGGATCCACCGTGGCCGCTCGCAGCTGCGCAAGGCCCTCTCGCACCGGTCTCCCGAGGCCCGTGCCGAGCGCCGCGGTTTCGCGATCACGGGCGTTCCCGCGCTGGGAGGAGGGGGTGCGACCGCGTGAGTGGATCACGGCCTGACTCTGCGGAGCGGCTTGTTGCCGACCAGCATCTTGGGGACCGACTGTCCGCCCTCGTGGACGGGGAGCTCGGTCATGAGTCGCGCGAGCGCGTCCTGGCCCACCTCGCCACCTGTGCGAAGTGCAAGGCCGAGGCGGACGCCCAGCGCCGACTGAAGAACGTCTTCGCGGAAGTCGCCCCTCCGCCCCCCTCCGAGAGCTTCCTGGCCCGTCTCCAGGGACTGCCGGGGGGAGGTGACTTCGACGGCGGTGACGGCTCACCGTTCGGCGGGGGAGCATTCGGCGGAAGACTCCCCTCCGGTCCGGGAGTGACCGGAGTCTTCGGCGTGCGCGGCGAACCCTTCGGGTACGTGCCCGCCGGGCCGCACGCGGATGTGCTGCCGCCGTCCGCCGGACGTGGCTTCCGTATCCATGACGTCAGCCGTCACGAGGCCGAGAGATCCTCCTCGCGTGGCCTGCGCTTCGCCTTCGCCGCGGCCGGCGCGGTGTCGCTCGCCGCGGTCGCGCTCGGCGGAGTGTCGACGGGATTGCCCGGTGACACCGCGGACGCGCGCGGCGGCTCCGGCGGGAGCAACGTGACACCGATGCGCACCCCCGGTTCGGGGACCGCGTCGGCTCCCGAGACACAGCGCCGCCGCTCCACCGGACCGCTGCTCGCCCAGGGCCAGCGCGCGTTCGGTGACGCACCCGTGCGGCCGACCGAGGTGTCCGCGCCGCTGCTGCCCGGAATCCCCGCTCCGGCGCCGCTGGGCCAGGACATGATGCACACGCTGACGGCCCCCGTGGTGGCCGGCGCCGCCGTGATGTCGCCGCTGATACGTCCGCTCTCCGATGTACAGCCGGCCGTGTCGGCCTCCTGGTCGATGGCGCCCGACCTCGCGACCCCGGGCCTGCTCGCCGCTCCCGTTCCGGCCTCGTCCCCCTCCTCCTCCCCGTCTCTCTCCTCCCGTACCGCCCGCTGACCTACTCTCTTCGCCGCGGCCCCGGAACCTGGTTGAATCCGGGGTGGGGCGCGTCCGCCGGAGGGATTCCCGGACGCGGATGTCGGCAATCTGCGGTGACCGTCGGTGAGCTGTGCCGCGGGCCGGGTGTGGGGAGAACATGGACGACGGGAAGCCGGCGAAGGCGAAGTGGTGGAGCCGGCCGCGGCCGGTACCCCCGGTGGCCGCGGAGACGGGCTCGGCGGAGGGCGTCGGCCGGCCTGGCGGCGACGTCGACCCCGAGGACGGCTTCGACCGTGACGGTGACTTCGAGCTGGAACGGCCCGCGTCCGCGTCCGCGCCCATGGCCGATGCGCCGGACGCCGGGACGATCGCCGGAGTGTCCGACACCCCGCCCGCGCCCCCGGGCACCACCGACCGCCCCCGGCCCCTGCACGACTCCGACCCCTACAGCACCCCGCCGTACGGCGAGCCCGGCCCCTGGGCATCCGCTCCGCCGGTCCAGCACCCCGCGATCACCCCGGTACACGGCACCCCCGCCCCCGTGGGCACCTCCGCGTACGAGACACAGGCCCCGGCGGGCGGCACCGCGTACGGCACCCCCGACCCCATGGACGGTGACTCGCGCGGCGCGTCCGCCCCGGTGGCCGTCTCCGGGCCCGGGGCGGGCGTCCCGGCGGGAACCCCGGTCCCGGGGGCCCCACTGCCCTCAGGGGCGCCTCCAGCCCCGTACGCGAGCGTTGCCGGTCCGGCTCCGAGCCCCTGGCGGAACTACGACCCCTGGGCCGCCCCCGGGCCCCTCCAGCAGAACGGCGCGGCGGTCGGGACGGGGACGCGGCGCCGCGGGCGGGTCAGGAAGGCGCTGGTCCTCGGGGCCGTGCTGATCGCCGTCGTCTCCGGGGGCGTCGGCGGTGCCGTGGGCGTCTATCTGGAGCGCGACGCCGGGACGGGGGACATCGAGCTGCCCCAGGCCGCGAAGGAGGCCCCCGGAAGGCCCGCGGACAGTGTCGCCGGGATAGCGGCCCGCGCCCTGCCCGGCGTCGTCACGCTGCATGTGCGCGGCACCGACGAATCGGGCACGGGCACCGGCTTCGTCCTCGACACCCGGGGTCACATCCTCACCAACAACCACGTGGTCGAACCGGCCGGCACGCGTGGCGGGATAACCGTGACGTTCAGCGGCGGCGAGAGCGCCAAGGCCACCGTCGTCGGGCGCGACAGCGGATACGACCTCGCCGTGGTCGAGGTGTCCGGGGTCGGCGGACTGCGGCCCCTGCCGCTGGGCAACTCCGACAGCGTCCAGGTGGGCGACCCCGTCGTCGCCATCGGCGCACCCTTCGACCTCGCCAACACCGTCACCTCCGGGATCATCAGCGCCAAGGAACGGCCCATCACGGCGGGCGGCGAGAAGGGCGACGGGAGCGACGTCTCGTACGTGGACGCCCTCCAGACCGACGCGCCCATCAACCCCGGCAATTCCGGCGGACCCCTGCTCGACTCCCGGGCGCGGGTGATCGGCATCAACAGCGCCATCCGCTCCGCCGACAGCGCCGCCGACCCGCAGGCCGGTCAGGCCGGCTCCATCGGGCTCGGTTTCGCCATCCCCGTCAACCAGGCCAGGCGCGTCGCCGAGGAGCTGATCAACACGGGCCGGGCGACCCACCCGGTGATCGGTGTCACGCTCGACATGGACTACACCGGCGACGGCGCCCGGGTCGGTACGAAGACGAGCGGTGGCCCGCCGGTCACCCCGGGCGGCCCCGGCGCCCGGGCGGGGATCAGGGCGGGCGACGTCATCACCGAGGTCGACGGGCTGCGTGTGCACTCGGGGGAGGAGCTGATCGTGCGGACCCGCGCCCACCGCCCCGGTGACCGGCTGCTGCTGACCCTGCGGCGGGACGGCGGCCCGGAGCGGATCACCCTGGTCCTCGGCTCGGCCGACGGCGACTGACGGTCCCGGACCGCGGCTCACCTCGACGGACGACAACTGACATGAGCGTCACCGCGGGGGCCCGCCTCCCGCCCCGGGGCGGCAAACTTCCGGGAAAACTCGACGTGTACAGGGACCCGGAGGCCCCGGGACAGTTCCGGACGGACAGGATCGCCGGGTACCGTGGACCGGGCCCGGACCACGGTGGAACCGCCGAGGGCCGAGGACCGAAGGACATCGCAAGGAGCTTCAGGTGTTCAATGACATAGGACCGCTCGAGCTGGTGGCGCTCGTTGTCCTCGCCGTGCTCGTCTTCGGTCCGGACAAGCTCCCGAAGATGATCCAGGACGTCACGCGCACCATCCGCAAGATCCGTGAGTTCTCGGAGAGCGCCAAGGCGGACATCCGTGAGGAACTCGGCCCGGAGTTCAAGGACTTCGAGTTCGAGGACCTCAACCCCAAGACGTTCCTGCGCAAGCAGCTGGACAACGACGAGCTGGGACTCAAGGAGATCCGTAACGGCTTCGACCTGAAGAAGGAGATGGCCGAGGTCACGGACGCGGTGCACAACCGTGAATCCGAGTCGTCGAGCTCCGTTTCGGGTTCAGGGTCGGGTTCGGGTTCCGGCTCGACCGTGGACATGACCAAGAAGCCCGAGAAGCCGGGCCAGGACGAGCGCCCGCCCTTCGACGCCGACGCCACCTGAGCCGTACCCCGGCCGAGGCGGGTCAGGGGTCCGGAGCCGTGTGACACGGCCGGAAATCGACGGCGGCCGCGACCCACGCGACGGGTGCTTTCCGTGCTGCTCGCAGCGGTGTGGCTATGCTGCCCAGTTGTTGTGCGGACTGCTGAGGACGCCCGAGGGGGGCGGGCCGCCCGGTCCGACGAGAGCAAGGAGGCGTCCGGGCAGATGGAGACGACAAGTCGGGTAGGCGCGCAGGCACCGGCCACGGAGGGCGGACAACCGGTCCCCTTCGCCCGGCGCACGGTCGACGGCTACCTGCTGGCGCCCTTCCCGTGGTACGGCCTCGACGAGGCCTTCACGGGACCGCGCTGGCTGATGCAGGTGGGCATGTCGGCGGACGGCGCCGTCGAGCACGGATCGATCGGGCACGGCGAGGAGCCCTCGGTGCGCAGCGAGTCGACCGAGGACAAGGAGCGCTTCGCGGTCGTGGTGACCGTCGCGGCGAACCCCTCGCGGCGCAGCGCGGACGGTACGGGGCTGCTGGAGGCCACCTCGGTGTCCTCGGCGGCCTGGCTGGCAGGCGTCGGCCTGCTGTCCTTCACCTGGCCCGGCCAGATGGACCACACCCTGCGGGACGACTGGCTGGACCAGCAGACCGAGACGGCGTGGGTCCTCGCGGACGATCTCGAGGGGTCGGACTGGTCCTCGCTGTCCCTCCCCGTGGACGGCGTGCCCACGCCGTTCCACTACCGCGAGTCCGAGTTCGGCTGGGTCCTCGCGGGGTCGACCCAGGAGGGCGCGCACGTGGGTGCGTACGGGCGGGGCATGAGCGCGTACGGGCTGGGCTTCGCCGTGGTCAAGGACATCGCGGCGTACGCGTGAGTGCTTCCGCGGGGTGATCCGGCGGGGTGGTTCCCCGGCCGTGGGCACGGCCGGGGCCGGTCGCGCGGTTCCCCGCGCCCCTGACGGGGCGCGTTCACCTCTCCGGGGCGGAGGGTTCGGGAAACCGGCGGTCTAGAACTTGTTCCTCGGGGTGATGCCCAGGGACATGCCCGACAGGCCGCGCTGACGGCCGCCCAGCTTGCCGGCGATGGCGCGCAGGGCCGAGCCGGCCGGGGACGCGGGATCCGTCAGGACGACCGGCCTGCCGTCGTCGCCGCCCTCGCGCAGGCGGACGTCGATGGGGATGGAGCCGAGCACCGGGACGTTCGCGCCGGTGGTGCGGGTCAGACCGTCCGCGACCGACTGACCGCCGCCGGTGCCGAACACGTCGACCATCTCGCCGCAGTGCGGGCACGGCAGGCCCGACATGTTCTCGACGACGCCCACGATCTTCTGGTGGGTCTGGACCGCGATGGAGCCGGCGCGCTCGGCGACCTCGGCCGCCGCCTGCTGCGGGGTGGTGACGACGAGGATCTCGGCGTTCGGCACCAGCTGGGCGACGGAGATCGCGATGTCGCCGGTGCCCGGCGGGAGGTCGAGGAGGAGGACGTCCAGGTCGCCCCAGTACACGTCCGCCAGGAACTGCTGCAGGGCGCGGTGGAGCATCGGGCCGCGCCACACGACCGGGGCGTTGCCCGGGGTGAACATGCCGATGGAGATGACCTTCACGCCGTGCGCCGACGGGGGCATGATCATGTTCTCTACCTGGGTCGGACGGCCCTCGACGCCCAGCATCCGCGGTACGGAGTGACCGTAGATGTCCGCGTCGACCACGCCGACCTTGAGACCGTCGGCGGCCATCGCCGCCGCCAGGTTCACCGTCACCGAGGACTTGCCGACGCCGCCCTTGCCGGAGGCGACCGCGTACACGCGGGTGAGTGAGCCCGGCTTGGCGAAGGGGACCTCGCGCTCGGCCTGGCCGCCGCGCAGCGCGCCCGCCAGCTCGCGGCGCTGCTCGTCGCTCATGACGTCCAGGGTCACGTCGACGCGGGTCACGCCCTCCACCGCCGAGACCGCCGTCGTCACGTTCTTGGTGATGGTCTCGCGCATCGGGCAGCCGGAGACGGTCAGATACACGGTGACCGCGACCGCGCCATCCGCGCCGATGTCCACCGATTTGACCATCCCCAGTTCGGTGATGGGTCGCTGGATCTCGGGGTCGTTCACCGTCGCCAGCGCTTCGCGCACCGCGTCTTCCGTAGCCATAGGGACGATGGTACGGCGCCCGGCCCCGGGGCCGGAAAGCCCCGTCAGCGGTCGCCTGTGTCACGTCCCGGCGACCGTTCCGCCGGGAATACGACGTGGCTGTCGGAATGGTCCTCCTCCAGCGCCCTGACCAGGTCTTCGAGTTCGGAGCGGATCCAGTCGCGGGTGGCCACCTCGCCGAGGCCGATGCGTAGGGCGGCGATCTCGCGGGTGAGGTACTCGGTGTCCGCGATCGACCGCTCGTTCTGTTTGCGGTCCTGTTCGAGGTTGACCCGGTCGCGGTCGGCCTGGCGGTTCTGCGCGAGCAGGATCAGGGGGGCGGCGTACGAGGCCTGCAGTGACAGCATCAGGGTCAGGAAGATGAACGGGTAGTTGTCGAACCGCAGGTCATGGGGCGCGCTGACGTTCCATACCACCCACAGGATGATGACGACCGTCATCCAGACGATGAAGCGCCCGGTGCCCAGGAAGCGGGCGATCCGTTCCGACAGCCGTCCGAAGGCCTCCGGGTCCCACTCGGGCAGCAGTCTGCGGCGCGGCGGCATCGGCTGGTCGAGACGGGTGCGCGGCCGGGTGGTCGCGGTGGCGCCCGTGACGGCCCGTTCACGGGTCTCGCGGTCAGGCGTCATGGCTCCCCCCTACGGCCTCGTCCTCGTGCAGATGGAACTCCGTCTCGCGCCAGTCCTCGGGCAGCATGTGGTCCAGTACGTCGTCCACGGTCACCGCGCCGAGCAGTGAGCCGCTCTCGTCGACCACGGGCGCGGCGACCATGTCGTACGTGGCGAAGAAGCCCGCGACGACGGGCAGTGCCGCGTCCGGCGCCAGGGGCTGCAGGTTGTCGTCGAGGATCGAGCTGACCAGGGTGTACGGCGGGTCGCGGAGCAGCCGCTGGAAGTGCGCGGTGCCCAGGTACTTGCCGGTCGGCGTCTCGTCCGGGGGACGGCACACGTACACCTGGGCGGCGAGCGCGGGGGACAGGTCGGAGCTGCGGACCCGGGCGAGCGCCTCGGCGACCGTGGCGTCGGGGCGCAGCACGATGGGCTCGGTCGTCATCAGACCGCCCGCGGTGCGCTCCTCGTACGCCATCAGCCGCCGTACGTCGGCCGCGTCGTCGGGCCGCATCAGCGTCAGCAGCCGCTCCACGTCCTCCTCCGGCAGTTCGGCGAGCAGGTCGGCCGCGTCGTCGGGGTCCATCGCCTCCAGGACGTCCGCCGCCCGCTCCTCCTTGAGCTTGCCGAGGATCTCGATCTGGTCGTCCTCGGGGAGTTCCTCCAGCACGTCGGCGAGACGGTCGTCGTCGAGTGCGGCGGCCACCTCGCCGCGCCGTTTCGGGGACAGGTGGTGCAGCACGTTGGCGAGGTCGGCGGCGCGCAACTGCTCGAAGGTGGCGAGCAGGCTCTCGGCGCCCTGTCCGTGTTCCTCCAGCGAGAACCCGGTGACGGCGGACCAGTCGACGGTCAGGGTCTCGCCCCGGGTGCGCCGGAAGGTCCCGCTGCGGGCCCGGCGCACGAAGACCCGGCCGATCTCCCACTCCCGGCGGGCCGGCAGCTGCTGGACCGACACGTCGAGGACGGTGACCTCCTCGTCCGTGTCGACGAGCCGTACCCGCCGGTCGAGCAGTTCCCCGAACACGAGCCGCTCGGTGGGCCGCTGCTCGAAGCGCCGCACGTTCAGGACGCCGGTGGTGATGACCTGGCCGGACTCAATACCGGTCACGCGGGTCATGGGCAGGAAGACGCGCCGCCGGGTGGACAGCTCGACGACCAGCCCCAGCAGCCGCGGCGGGCGCCGCCCCACGCGCAGCATGGCGACCAGGTCCCGCACCCGTCCGACCAGGTCGCCGTTCGGGTCGAAGACGGCGACACCGGCGAGGTGCGAGACGAAGATCCGGGGGGCGCTTGCGGCCATGCCCGCGCCTCCTTCTTTCCGTGCTGTCCCGGTGGGTGTTTCCCGTGCTGTCCCGGTACGTGCGCCGGGCGGTGGTGCCGTAAGCGTGCTTGGTCCCGTTCTGTCCGCTCGGGTGGGCTTCAGGCTAGCCCGTCCCGGTCGGATACGCCCTGGTGAGCGGTCCGGACGGACTGGCTCCGCCGGTCCGTCGCGGCACCGGTACGCTGCCGTACGCCGTGGTGGGCACCCCGTGTGGACCTCCGCAGGGCGCCCCGGCACGGACACCCGCATGGACCCCCGTACGAAAGGCAGCCCACCTGTGACTGCGATTCTCCAGGGCCGTACCCGCAGGGCCGCACTGGTGGGCGCGATGTGCGCCCTGGTCGTGACGGGGACGGGACTGACGGGGTGCGGTAGCGAGGATCCGGACGCGGGCACGAACGGGGTGGGCAAGCTGCCCGCCTCCACGATCCAGTCGAAGTCCCGCACCGCGGCCACGTCCGCGGAGGCGGTCAGGCTCGCCGGAACCGTGGTGTCGAACGGCCGCACGTACAAGCTCGACATGCGTCTGAAGGCGGACGGCGGCACCGGGTCGGTCACCTCGCAGGGCGCGAGTTTCGGGCTGCTGCGGGTGGGCGAACACCTCTTCCTCAAGGCCGGCGCCGAGTTCTGGAGCCATCAGGGCGACAAGAGCGGCGGCACCTCGGCGGACACGGCCGCCGCCGACAAGCTCGGCGGCAAGTACGTGAAGGTGCCGACCGGCGACCCGGCCTACAAGCGCTTCATCAGTTTCACGGACAAGGACGTCCTCCTGGAGGGCCTGCTCACCCTGCACGGCACCCTCGCCACGGACGGCCACCACGAGCAGTCCGGCGTCCGCACCATCCGCATCACCGGCGACAAGGGAGCGGGCGGCACCCTCGACGTCTCACTGAAGGGGACCCCGTACCCCGTCCTCCTGGTCCGCGCGGGCGGCGCCGGCACCCTCCGCCTCACCGACTGGGGCAAGGGTTTCGCCCTCGCCGAACCGGCCAGGGACGAGACCGTCGACTACGGCGGGCAGCTGCCGACCTCGTGACGGCGCCGCCGTGACCGTGACCCGGGAGCGCCCACGTCACCCAATTCGCCGGGACCTACGACCTCTTGCGCTTCTTGAACAGGAGACGGGGGACGGCCGCCGGGACCGGCTGCCGGGTCGTCGCCGGGGTCGGCAGGGGCGCGGCGGCCAGCGAGCCGTCCGGCAGCGGGAGCGTGCCGGCCAGGGGCTCCAGACGCAGCACCCGGCACTCGCGCGCCCAGCGGGCCGGCATCTCCTCACCGTCCGGCGCGTTCAGACGCTTGCCCTTGAGCTCGGCGACCGTCTCCTGCCACACGCCGGAGTCGGGGGCGAGCTCGACCACCCTCGCCGTCCAGGCCACCACCCGCCCGCCCTTGTCCTTGCTGCGTACGGTGACCACCGCCTCGCCCCCGTCGCGGAGTCCGGGCAGCGGCTGCTCGCCGGGCCCGTCGCCGACCAGACAGACCCCGCCGTCGTGCCACACGTGCCACAGGGCCTGGGCGGGCTCTCCGGGGCCCGGGGCGCCGGTCGACGGTGTGCCGTCGCCGCGCACCCAGATCAGCCCGGACTTCTTGGTGGCTTCCTCGATGAGGGCCTGATCGAGCACCTGTTCCGTCATGGACTCAGCCTAGCCAGCGGGACGCGCCCGCGTCAGAGCCATCCGTTGCGCTTCAGGATCCGGTGGATCGAGAGGCAGATGCCGACGGTGACGCCGAGCGTCAGCGGATAGCCGAACTTCCAGCGCAACTCCGGCATGTAGTCGAAGTTCATGCCGTACACACCGCACACCATCGTCGGTACGGCGATGATCGCGGCCCAGGAGGTGATCTTGCGCATGTCCTCGTTCTGCGTGACGGACGCCTGCGCGAGGTTGGCCTGGAGGATCGAGTTGAGCAGCTCGTCGAAGCCGAGAACCTGCTCCTGCACCCGCGCGAGGTGGTCGGCCACGTCGCGGAAGTACTTCTGGATGTCCGGGTCGACCAGCCGCATCGGCCGCTCGCTCAGCAGCTGCATCGGACGCAGCAGCGGCGACACCGCCCGCTTGAACTCCAGTACCTCACGCTTGAGTTGGTAGATGCGGCCCGCGTCCGTGCCGCGCGGAGTGCCTTTGCGCCCGAGCGAGAACACCTCCGTCTCGACCTCGTCGATGTCGTCCTGCACGGCGTCCGCGACCGCGATGTACCCGTCCACGACGTGGTCGGCGATCGCGTGCAGCACGGCCGAGGGGCCCTTGGCGAGCAGGTCCGGCTCGTCCTGCAGCCGGTGCCGCAGCGCCCGCAGCGAACCCTGGCCGCCGTGCCGGACGGTGATGAAGAAGTCCCGGCCGGTGAAGCACATGACCTCACCGGTCTCCACGACCTCGCTGGTTGCGGTGAGTTCGTCGTGCTCCACGTAGTGGATCGTCTTGAAGACCGTGAACAGGGAGTCGTCGTAGCGCTCCAGCTTGGGCCGCTGGTGCGCCTGGACGGCGTCCTCCACGGCCAGCGGGTGCAGCCCGAACTCGCTCGCGATGCCCGAGAACTCGGCCTCGGTGGGCTCGTGCAGGCCGATCCACACGAAGCCGCCGTCGCGGTGCACCAGGCGCATCGCCTGGTGCGGGGTGAGGGGCTCGCGGGTCTGGACGCGGGCGCCGTCGCGGTAGACCGCGCAGTCGACCACGGCGGAGCTGGTCCCGGGGGCGCGGGTGGTGTCGTACGAGCCGCTGTCCTTGCGCAGGGAGGGGCGGGGGCGGACCGCGGCACGGAGGTCACGGATCATCGACATGGCAGGCTCCTTCACAACTGGAGGCCGCCGGCGACGGTTGGAACTGCCCGGAATGGGGACGTCCTGACTGCGGATGTTTGGCACGTCCACAAAGCGGGGAGCACCGCACCGTCGCGGTGGCAGCTTCGCTACTGATTCAGATCAGACAGATCAGGCGGGAACGAAGCGCTCTTCCGTGGTGCAACGGACAACGCTGACACGTATGCACACGTTTGCAGGAGGCGGCAGCCGGCCTGGGTAAGGAAACCAGCTACAGAATTCAGCGACCGGAAGAGCGGGTGGTACTGCACGGTCGACTTCGGTCCATTGCAGCCCCACCTCCTCCGGCCGGTCCCCCGTGAGGGACGATCCATCCCCCGAGGGGGAGCTGTCTCCCGTCGGGGAGAGCAGTCAGTCTCAGTGCGTCGGAGCTCGAGAGCGACGCTTCTGCGTGCTGCCCCGACCAGCGGCCAAGAGTATCAGCGCACCGAAGCGTCAAGCCCCCGCTTTGCCCGTTGCTGACGAGTTCTATGCTCGGTTCATGGCTGATGTTCTTCCTCTGGTCGAGGCTCGGTTGCGCTCCGCGCTGGGCGAACCCGACGCGCGCGCCGCGGTCACCTTTCTCGGCACCGACCGCATCGAGGTGCTGCGCTTCACCGAGGGCGACGTCGTCCGCTACGCGACGCTCGGCATGTCCGCCCAGCCGATGGCGGACCCCACGGTGGTGCTCGCCGATCCGGTGAAGGGTCCGCGCGCCGAGCTGGTCCTCTCGGTGCGCGCGGGCGGCGCCGAGACCGACAAGGTGCTGCGCCCGCTCGCCGTGCTCGCCGCGTCCCCGCAGGTCGAGGGGCTGGTGGTGTCTCCCGGTGCCTCGCTCGACGTGGGCGGACCGCTCTGGCCCGGCGCGCCCTTCACCTCCGTCCTGGTCGCGGAGTCCGGTGGCCTCGTCGAGGACCTGGAGCTGGACGCGCCCGCCGATCCCGTACGGTTCCTGCCGCTGCTCCCGATGACGCCGAACGAGGCCGCGTGGAAGCGGGTGCACGGCGCCGGGGCCCTCCAGGAGCGGTGGCTGAACGGCGGCACGGACCTGCGCGATCCGCTGCGCACATCCGTTCCGCTGAACTGAGACCCGGTCAGTTCCTGGCCGGAATTCGCCAGTTGGCAAAAACCGTGACGCTGTCCTCGGAGGCGTGCCGCGGCGGCAACCCGGCCGCCTCGCGGGTGAGCGCGCCGCGTGGCGTCCGGGCCCTTGGCGACGGAGGGCAGGATCGGGTCGACGGGCCCGATGCCCGTGAAGGCGACGCCGGATGCCACAGCGGTCGCCCAGACGGCCTTCGGCCGGCGCGGGAGACCGCCCGCACCCGCGACGAACCTGTCTCCTCGGCGGGGACTCCCGTGCTGCCGGTCATGTTCGCTCCTCCGACTGCCCCGGCGAGGTCGCTGCCGTATGCACGTAATGAGTTGGATGAGCCAATTAGTGCAAACTACATCTAATTCCTCCCGGTGACGGCGCGCTCCGGACGGGTGATCGTCCTTGACGCGGCGAAAGACGGGGAGGACCGTGGGGCTCTATGAGGGGCGAACCCAGTTGCCCGAAGTGTGGTGGCCGGGTCAGGGCTCCCGGCCTCTTTGCCGACTCCTGGCAGTGCGACGCGCACGGGGCCGTGCATCCGCTGCAGCCCGTGATCCCGCCCAGCGTCGAGGCCCTCGGTGTCGTGGTGCACCGTGCCCGGGTGCCGGTGTGGATGCCGTGGCCGCTGCCGGTCGGATGGCTGTTCACCGGCGCCGGCTTCGCGGGCGACGACCGCAGCGGCGGGCGCGCGACCATGGTGGCCTGCTCGGGCCCCGGCCCCCTCGGCGGCATCGGGGAGCTGATCCTGGTCGCCGAGGAGCTCGGCGTCGGCCTCGGCGCGCGCTACGCCGGTATCGACGCCCCGGACCCCGGGCCCTACATGAGTGTCGAGAAACCGCCGCAGGCCAAGGTCCTCGCGGCCGGCCGGCCCACCCCGCTGTGGCATGTGGCCGGAGCCCCCGACGACCGTGCCGTCTTCGCGGGCGAGGCACTCGGCCTGTGGCTGTGGGCGGTCGTGTGGCCCGAGCAGTCGGGGCTGCTGATGTACGACGAACTGGTCCTGACCGACCTGAGGGACGCGGGGGCGGAAGTGGACCTGCTGCCCTGCGGGGCGCTGTCGCCACGCATCCTGGAGCCGTAGTCGCCGCGCATCCCGGAGCCGTAGCGCTCCGCCGGGTTCGGGAGGCGGGGCCGGCCCCGGGCGGCTCGGCGGGCGGGCTCCGGGAATCCGGCGCGGGCGCGCGTCTCCGGCGCGAGGCGGCATTCCTGGCGCGGGCGCGCACCCTCAGCCCGTCCGGCGTTCGAGGACGAGGCGTTCAGGCCGATGCGAGGCTCTGGCGGCGGCGGCCCCGGGGGCGCGCCCGGCGTCGGGCCGGTGGTGCGCGGTGGCGGACCGCGGATCCACCGGCGGAGCCGCGACGCCCTACGGGAACGGGACAGCGGCCTCGGGGCGCGGGAGTCGGCCGGGGCGCGGAGAACGACTCGTAGGGGGCGCTCCGGGGTTGCGGGTGTGACAGGGGTGCTCGGGAACCCCGTTATCCTTGGGTGTCCCCTTCCGTGTCGTCACCGCCTGGAGTCGCGTAGTGCGCATCGACCTGCACGCCCACTCCAACGCTTCCGACGGCACGGACTCCCCGGCCGAACTCGTCCGCAACGCGGCCGCCGCCGGTCTGGACGTCGTCGCGCTGACCGACCACGACACCACCCGCGGACACGCCGCGGCCGCCGCGGCCCTCCCCGAGGGGCTCACCCTCGTCGCCGGCGCCGAACTCTCCTGCCGCCTCGACGGCATCAGCATGCACCTGCTGGCCTACCTCTTCGACCCCGCCGAACCCGAGCTGCTCGCCGAGCGCGAGCTGATCCGCGACGACCGCGTGCCGCGGGCCCGGAGCATGGTCGCCAAGCTCCGGGGACTGGGCGTGCCGGTCACCTGGGAGCAGGTCGCGCGCATCGCGGGCGACGGCTCCGTGGGCCGGCCGCACATCGCCTCCGCGCTGGTCGAGCTGGGGGTCGTGGACACCGTCTCCGAGGCCTTCGGCGGCGACTGGCTCGCCGACGGCGGCCGGGTCTTCGTACCCCGGCACGAGACGGACCCTTTCGCCGCGATCCGGCTGGTCAAGGCGGCGGGCGGCGTGACCGTCTTCGCGCATCCGGCCGCCGTCAAGCGGGGACGCACCGTGCCGGAGGCGGTCATCGCGGAGCTGGCCACCGCGGGGCTCGACGGCATCGAGGTGGACCACATGGATCACGAGCCGGCGACCAGGGCGCGGCTGCGCGGTCTCGCGGCCGAGCTGGGACTGCTCGTCACGGGGTCCAGCGACTACCACGGCAGCCGCAAGACCTGCGTCCTCGGGGAGTACACGACCGACCCCGAGGTGTACGGGGAGATCACCCGGCGGGCCACCGGGGCGTTCCCGGTGCCGGGAACCGGCGGAGCCTGATCGCCCGCCCCTCGGACACCGGATCCTCTTCCCCCACGTACCCGGCGCTGCCCGCCGTGTGCCCTGTTCCGCCCGGCGGAACGCCCTTTCCCCAGCGGTGACTGCTCTCCTCGCCGTGCCGCTCTCCCCACCTTCGCAAGGCCTCACTGAACCATGTTCGACGTCGCCGTCTTCGGCTCCCTCTTCCTCACCCTCTTCGTGATCATGGATCCCCCCGGGATCACCCCGATCTTCCTCGCGCTCACCGCGGGACGCCCCGCCAAGGTGCAGAAGCGCATGGCGTTCCAGGCCGTCTGTGTGGCGGGCGGGGTGATCGCGGTCTTCGGCCTGCTCGGTCACCAGATCCTGAACTACCTGCACGTCTCCGTGCCCGCGCTGATGATCGCGGGCGGCCTGCTGCTCCTGCTGATCGCCCTCGACCTGCTGACCGGCAAGACCGACGAGCCGAAGCAGACCAAGGACGTCAACGTCGCCCTCGTACCGCTCGGCATGCCGCTGCTCGCGGGCCCCGGTGCGATCGTGTCGGTGATCCTCGCCGTGCAGAAGGCGGACAGCGTCGCCTCGCAGGTGTCCGTGTGGACCGCGATCCTCGCCATCCACGTCGTGCTGTGGGTGGTCATGCGCTACTCGCTGCTGATCATCCGCGTCATCAAGGACGGGGGCGTGGTGCTGGTGACCCGGCTCGCGGGCATGATGCTCTCGGCGATCGCCGTCCAGCAGATCATCAACGGCGTCACCCAGGTCGTCCGGGGCGGTTGAGCGGCCTTCAGGGCGGCTGAGCGGCCTCGGGAGCGGGTGAGCGGCCTCCGGGGCGGTCGGCGGCCTTCCGGCGCCGCGACGGTCCTCTCGTATACGCAAAGCCCCGTACGGCGTCGATGCCGTACGGGGCTTTGAAGTCTGAGACGTCCAGGACGTCCGAGAGGTGTCCGCGGGTTACGAGGCGGACGAGTCGGCCGGGCGGATCCACAGTCGCTGCCCTATGGCGGCGGCCTGCTGAACGATCCGGTTGACGGAGGCGGCGTCAACGACGGTGCTGTCCACGGCGGTGCCGTCGACATCGTCGAGTCGCATGATCTCGAAGCGCATGGGCTTCTCCCTTCGTCTGGTCATCCTCCTGAGGAGAACTACTCGGTGGTGGCGTGCGAGCTGAATCAGTCCCCGCTTCCGTTCGTATTCAACGGTGTGCGTGTTACAAACATTCCCTACGCTAAGGAAATTTTTCGAGACCCTAATTATCGCCTGGTAAGAAGTGTGGAGGAGACTGAACGGGACCAGTTGTGTTCGAAGCGTGACCGCCGGGAGAATGGGGGGTGATGAACGACGACCTCGCGGCGCTCGGCGCCCGCATCGACCGCACGAACGAGCTGCTTCAGCGCATGCTCGTCGAGGTGGCGAAGACGCCCTCGACCCACGCGATCTTCGTCGACGCCGGGTACCTGTACGCGGCCGGGGGACGGCTCGTCGCCGGGACCGAGGACCGCCGCTCCTTCGACCTCGACGCCGAGGGCCTCATCGAGGCACTCATCGACAAGGCCCGCACCATCTTCGCGGACAGCAGGCTGCTGCGCGTGTACTGGTACGACGGCGCGCGTCGCCGCATCCACACCGCGGAGCAGCAGTCGATCGCCGAACTCCCGGACGTCAAGGTGCGGTTGGGCAACCTGAACGCCAACAACCAGCAGAAGGGCGTCGACTCCCTCATCCGGTCCGACCTGGAGTCCCTGGCCCGGCACCGCGCCATCAGCGATGCCGCCCTGCTCGGGGGCGACGAGGACCTGGTGTCGGCGGTCGAGGCCGCCCAGGGGTACGGGGCGCGGGTCCACCTCTGGGGCATCGAGGCGCCCGAGGGCCGCAACCAGGCCGAGCCGCTGCTCTGGGAGGTCGACAGTCAGCGCACCTTCGACCTCGACTTCTTCAAGCCCTACGTGTCCCGTCGGACCGCCACCACGTACGACGCGAGCGCGGTGAGCCGGCCCACGCGTGAGGACGTGCGGTTCGTGGGCGCGCAGATCGCCGCGAAGTGGCTGGCCGCGCGGGGGCGCGAGGCGCTGGTGGACCTGCTGCCGGGACATCCGTATCTGCCCGGCTCGGTGGACCAGGACCTGCTGGTCGAGGCGGAGGGGCTGCTCCAGTACTCCCTGCGGGGGCAGGCGGATCTGCGCCGGTCCCTCCGGGACGGTTTCTGGGAGCATCTGCAGGCGCAGTACTGACCCGTCCCCGGTCTCCGCGCGCGGTTCGCCCACCAGGGTTCGCCCGCCACGGGTCATGGACACGGGTCACGGACACGGGTCACGCGGTGGCGGCGGCGTCCCAGAAATCGGCGAGGGCGCGGGCGGTCGTCAGGGGCTGGTCCGTGTTGGGGGAGTGCTCGGCGCCCGCTACGACCGTGCGCCGCGCGTCGAGACGTACGGCCATGTCGTCCAGCAGCTCCACCGGCCAGGTGTCGTCGTGCGAGCCGGACAGGACGTGCTTCGGCAGCCGCACGGCGGTCAGCTCGGCGACGCGGTCGGGCTCGGTGCACAGCTGACGGCCCGTCGCGATCAGCTGGGCGGGACTGGTGGCCAGCCAGCGGCGCCGCAGGTCGTCGCGGTCGTCCAGCCCCGCGTCGAGCTCGCCGGTCTCGGTCTCCTCCGGCGGCTCCATCGCCCGGATCGCGTCCCACACCTGGCCCATGTCCATCACGGCGAGCGCGTCCCGGAGCAGCTTGACGCGCTGCTGCTGGGAGACGGAGATCTGGGCGGGGCCCGACGCCATCAGGGTGAGCGAGGCGAAGGGGGCCGGGTCGAGAAGGACGGCGGCCCGGGAGACCTGTCCGCCGAGGGAGTGCCCGACGAGGTGCACGGGCACCGCGAGGGCCGCTGCCTGTGCGAGTAGGTCGCGCGCCAACTCGTCCTGCGCGTAAGGGGTTTCGTCGCGCTCGGGCCCGTCGCTCTCGAACTGACCACGTCCGTCGACGGCGACGGTCCGGTACCCGCGCGCGGCCAGCGGTTCGTGCAGCGCGATGAAGTCCTCCTTGCTCCCGGTGAAACCCGGCAGGAGCAAGGCGGTTCCCCGTACGGCGGTTCCGGCATCGATCACCGCGAACTCGCCGCGCGCGGTGTTCAACCGGTACGCGCGCGCTCCGGCCGGCGGGACGAAGGAGGGGGGACGGCTCATGGCTCCGAGGCTATCGGGCGGGGCCTCGCGGTCCACTGTCCGGGGCGTCTGTTCGGGTCGTCGGGGCGCCTGCCCACGGCGCCGGGCGGGTGACGTGCGGGAACGCCGATGGCCCGGTCCCCCGAAAGCGGGGGACCGGGCCATCGGGCTGCGGATCAGCTCTCCGCGGGCTCCGCGACAGCGGCGGCCTTACGGGTACGGCGGCGCGGCTTGGCCTCGTCCGTCTCCGGGGTCACAGCGGTCTCCGCCGTCTTGCGGGTGCGGCGTCGCGGCCCCGCCTCCGGCTCCTCGGCGGCGGCCGTCTGGGCCGGGATGGTGGCCTCGACGGCCGACGTGGCGGCCTTGCGGGTGCGGCGGCGGGGCGTGACGGGTGCCTCGGCGGTGTCCGCGGTCGCCTCGGTGGCCACCTCGGGCGTGACCTTGGTGGTCGCCTTGGCGCGCGTACGGCGCGGCTTCGGCTCCGTCGTGGCCTCGACGGCCTCGGCGACCTGGGCGGGCGCCTCGGTCGTGGCCACCGCGGCCTTACGGGTACGACGCGGCTTGGCGGCCGGCGCCTCCGCGACACCCTCCGCCGTGTCGACCGCGGCCTCGGCGGCCTTGCGGGTGCGGCGGCGCGGCCCCGCCTCCGGCTCCTCGACGGCGGCCGTCAGGGGCGCGCTGTCCGCCTCGACGGTCTCCGCGGCGGCCTTGCGGGTGCGGCGACGGGGCTTGGCCTCCGCGGCCTCCGCGGTGTCAACGGCGCTGTCCACGGCGGAAGTTGCCGTGGTCGTGGCTTTGGCGCGGGTACGGCGCGGCTTGGTCTCGGTGACCTCCGGCGTGCCCTCGACCGTGTCGAGGACGGCCTCCGCGGCCTCCGCGGTCTCCGCGGCCTTGCGGGTGCGGCGGCGCGGCTTGGCGGCCGGAGCCTCCGCGACGGTCTCGGCGGGCGACGCGGCGACGGTCTCGGCGACCGCGACGGTCTCCGCGACGACGGTGACGGTCTCGGCCGGGGCCTGTGCCGTCCTGCGGGTGCGGCGGCGCGGCTTGGTGGCCGTGGCGTCCGTGCCCTCGACCGTCGTGACCACGGTCTCCGCGGCCTCGGGCGCGGCCGACGGCTCGGCCGCCTCGGTGGCCGTGGCGACCGCCACCGGCTCCGACGTACCGGCGCGCGTACGGCGACGGCGGCGCGGCGTACGCGGCTCGGTGGCGTCCGTGGCGGCGGGTTCGGCCGGAGCCTGCGGCGCCGATGTCGTCGGCGCGCCGGACGTGCCGGCGGTCTCGTCCATCGGCGTGCCGTTGCGCGTCCGACGGCGACGGCGCGGGCTGCGGTCCTCCCGCTCCCGCTCCCGCTCCCGCTCGACGACGGGCGCCGAGGAGCGGCCGCCGCGGCCGCGCGGACCGCGGCCACCGGTCTCGCCGAGGTCCTCGACGGCCTCCGCCGAGAGCCCGGCGCGGGTGCGCTCGGAACGCGGCAGGACACCCTTGGTGCCGGCCGGGATGCTGAGTTCCTCGAAGAGGTGCGGGGACGTGGAGTACGTCTCCGGCGGGTTGTTGAAGCCGAGGTCCAGCGCCTTGTTGATGAGCTGCCAGCGCGGGATGTCGTCCCAGTCGACGAGGGTGATCGCGATGCCCTTGGCACCCGCGCGGCCGGTCCGGCCGATGCGGTGCAGGTACGTCTTCTCGTCCTCGGGGGACTGGTAGTTGATGACGTGGGTGACGCCCTCGACGTCGATACCGCGGGCGGCGACGTCGGTGCAGACGAGGACGTCGACCTTGCCGTTGCGGAAGGCGCGCAGCGCCTGCTCGCGGGCGCCCTGGCCGAGGTCGCCGTGGACCGCGCCGGAGGCGAAGCCGCGCTGCTGGAGCTGGTCGGCGAGGTCGGCCGCCGTCCGCTTGGTGCGGCAGAAGACCATCGCGAGCCCGCGGCCGTCGGCCTGCAGTATGCGTGCGACCAGCTCGGGCTTGTCCATGTTGTGCGCGCGGTAGATGAACTGCGCGGTGTTGCGGACCGTCGCGCCCGAGTCGTCCGGCTCGGAGGCGCGGATGTGCGTGGGCTGCGACATGTAGCGGCGCGCGAGACCGATGACGGCACCCGGCATGGTCGCCGAGAACAGCATGGTCTGGCGGCGGGCCGGCAGCATGTTCATGATCTTCTCGACGTCGGGCAGGAAGCCCAGGTCGAGCATCTCGTCGGCCTCGTCGAGGACGAGGGCCCTGATGTGCTTGAGGTCGAGCTTCTTCTGGCCCGCGAGGTCCAGCAGCCGGCCCGGGGTGCCGACGATGACGTCGACGCCCTTCTTGAGGGCCTCCACCTGGGGTTCGTACGCCCGGCCGCCGTAGATGGCGAGCACGCGGACGTTACGGACCTTGCCCGCGGTCAGCAGGTCGTTCGTCACCTGGGTGCACAGCTCGCGCGTCGGGACGACGACGAGAGCCTGCGGCGCGTCGGTGAGCTGCTCGGGCCGGGCGCGGCCCGCCTCGACGTCGGCGGGGACGGTGACACGCTCCAGGAGCGGGAGGCCGAAGCCCAGCGTCTTGCCGGTGCCGGTCTTGGCCTGGCCGATGACGTCGCTGCCCGAGAGGGCGACGGGGAGGGTCATCTCCTGGATGGGGAAGGGGTTGATGATGCCGACGGCCTCAAGGGCTTCGGCCGTCTCGGGAAGGATTCCGAGCTCTCGGAAAGTCGTAGTCAGGGTGCTGCCTCTTCTGTGTACGCGGTGCGAGGCGAGCGCGGGGGTCGTGACGGGGACCGTGCCGGGGACGCCGGCCGCCTGTCGGGCGGGCCGAGTGGCACGGGACCACTGCCGACGCTCGAGCGCTCGTACCGCTGAGGGTCCCTCCGGATGTCGTACGCATCGTGCCGTACGGACGAGAGGGCTGTCGGGTCGGAGCCGATCGGGCCACCGACCGGGCATCCTCATTCGTGCGGCCCGTCGAATACTCGCCGGGCGCATTACCACCATACCCCGGAATCGCGCATATGCGATGGCCGATTTGGTCACGTAGTCGTCGTCACACTGGATGAGCAGGGACTTCCCTGCTGCGGTGAGCGGGCTATTGTGCGCTTCATGACGACGCCTGACAACGCCGCTGACACGTCCGCCGAGGCACCCGGCACCACCACCCCCGCGGCCACCGGAGTCGCCGCGCGGAACTGGGACACGGCCTCCGTCGACCCCCACTACCGCGCCGCGGTCGTGGACCTGCTCGGAGCGCTCGCGTACGGCGAACTGGCGGCGTTCGAGCGGCTCGCCGAGGACGCCAAGCTGGCGCCGACGCTGAGCGACAAGGCGGAGCTGGCCAAGATGGCGTCGGCCGAGTTCCACCACTTCGAGCGGCTGCGGGACCGGCTCTCCGGGATCGGCGAGGAGCCGACCGGGGCGATGGAGCCGTTCGTCGCCGCGTACGACGGTTTCCACAAGCAGACCGCCCCCTCGGACTGGCTGGAGGGGCTCGTCAAGGCCTACGTCGGCGACTCGATCGCCAGTGACTTCTACCGGGAGGTCGCCGCGCGGCTGGACGAGGACACGCGCGATCTCGTCCTCGGCGTCCTGGACGACACCGGGCACGCGAGCTTCGCCGTGGAGAAGGTCCGCGGCGCGATCGACGCGGACCCGCGGCTGGGCGGCCGGCTCGCGCTGTGGGCGCGGCGGCTGATGGGCGAGGCGCTGTCCCAGTCGCAGCGGGTGGTCGCGGACCGCGACGCGCTGTCGACGATGCTCGTGGGCGGCGTGGCGGACGGCTTCGACCTCGCGGAGGTCGGCCGGATGTTCTCGCGGATCACCGAGGCCCACACGAAGCGGATGGCGGCGCTGGGCCTGGCGGCCTAGGGGGTCCGGGCGTCGCGGCGGGGCGAACGATGCCCGCCGCGGCGCCGGCTCTTGTCCGACTCGGCCCGGACCCGGTCCTTACGGGATGCGCCGTCGCCCGGTGCGGTCACGCCGTCGCCGAGCGGCGGCGAAATCTTTCCGCCGGGCGCAGCAGCAGCGAGAGCAGGGCGGCGGCGACGATCGCGGCACCGCAGAGGATCACCGGGTAGTACCCGGAGCCCAGGGCGGTGTGGGTGAGGAAGGCTCCGAACAGCCCTCCCGCGACGCCGGTCGACAGGACCAGGCTGCGCGCGGGCAGGCGGTGCGGCAGGCGGTGCGAGGCGGCCCATGCCAGGGCCAGACCGAACACCGCGGCGCCGAGCGCTTCCAAGAACATGGTGGGGGTCCCTCCCGGACGGCCCGTGCAAATCGGTCGTAGCCGGTCTACCCGTGACGTGCGGAACGCAACCCTCCCCTGTGCCGGGTCTGTGCTCCGTCCGTGGCTCCGGGAGGGGGCCGCTCGGGATGCGGGGACGGGGTTTCGGCCGTCGCGCCGGACGGGTTCCGGCAGGTGTGCGGAGGGGCCCGGTGACAGCGTCACCGGGCCCCTCCGCGTGGCTTACTACAGCGCGCTGAATCCCACCTTGCGCTGCGTGGGCTCGCCGAGCTCCACGTAGGCGAGGCGGTCGGCCGGAACCAGGACCTTGCGCCCGTGGTCGTCCACGAGGCTCAGCAGCTGCGACTTGCCGGCCAGCGCCTCGGACACCGCGCGCTCGACCTCTTCCGGGGTCTGACCGCTCTCCAGAACGATCTCGCGGGGCGCGTGCTGCACGCCGATCTTGACCTCCACGGCTTTGTCCCTCCGACGGTCAGTCATGTGCGCGTTCATCCGCGCCGTACGCAGCACACATTAGCCCGGTGAGGGGACGTACACGTTCCGCCCGGGAACGCCAGGAGCGAACAGCGGGCGGGAACAAAGTGGCGGTCGGTGACGGTCAGCTGTGGTCGGTGGTGTGCAGCGGGAAGCCCGCGATGCCCCGCCACGCCAGCGAGGTCAGCAACTGGACCGCCTGGTCGCGCGGCACACTGCGGTCGCTGTGCAGCCAGGAGCGGGCCACCACCTGGGCCAGACCGCCCAGACCGGAGGCGAGGAGCATCGATTCGGCTCGAGAGAGACCGGTGTCCTCCGCGATGACGTCGCAGATGGCCTCCGCGCACTCGTGCGTGACCTTGTCCACGCGCTCGCGGACCGCCGGCTCGTTCGTCAGATCGGACTCGAACACCAGTCGGAAGGCGCCGCCGTCGTCCTCGATGTAAGCGAAGTACGCGTCCATGGTGGCGCGGACGCGCAGCGAGTTGTCCGTGGTGGACGCGAGCGCCGTCCGTACCGCCTGCAGCAGGGACTCGCAGTGCTGGTCCAGCAGGGCGAGATACAGGTCCAGCTTGCCCGGGAAGTGCTGGTAGAGGACCGGCTTGCTGACGCCCGCGCGCTCGGCGATGTCGTCCATGGCGGCCGAGTGGTACCCCTGAGCAACGAACACTTCCTGGGCGGCGCCGAGGAGCTGGTTGCGTCGGGCACGGCGCGGCAGGCGAGTGCCCCGCGGGCGCGCCGCCTCTGTCTGCTCGATGGCTGTCACGCCGCCTCCCAAAATTGTCCACTTGCGGTGTGCGCCGCGCCGCCATCGTACTTTTCGGTAACCCCGGTGTGCGCGGTACGAGCGCAGAATTTCACGGACCGGACGCGGGCGATAGCGGCACAGACGATGTCCAACGGGGGCAGAGCGGTCGTCATTGTGCCCGGACCGCCCCGGTCGCCCGGTCGGCCACGGCCTTACGCGCGACGGGTCCGCCCTGTCCTGCGGCCGGTCCGTGCGGCCTAGCGGTACTCGTCCTCGTTGAGCTCCACGACTCTGGCCTGCTCGGCGAGGTCCGCCTCGTTGGCGTTGAGGGGGTCGCCCACGGCCTGCAGGCCGTCGTCCCGCGGTGTCAGTTCCGTGTGCTGTTCGGCGGCGTCGGCTTCCGGGGCCTCCGGGTCGAGGTCCGGGCTCTCGTCAACTGCGGTGAAGGTCTCGGGGTCCGTGGGGTCGACTGTCATGGTTCCTCTTCCCGAGTGGTGCGAGTGCGCTCCTGTGTGTCTGCGAGTGCCCTCGTCTGAAGCCTAGGAGACACCCGATCCGGACGCCATGCGATGCGCGCACCATCTGTGACGGCGAACACATGAACCACCGCGTGATCGTCTCGTAACATTGCCGCATGTCTTCGACCGAGCTGCCCTCCGTGCTGGCCGCCACCGTCACGCCGAGGGTCGGGACCGTCCGGGTCGCGGAGGGGGAACGGCTGAGATCGGTCGGTCTGCCCGGGATCACGCTGACCGTGCGTTCCCGGCCACCCGCCCGCGAGGGGCTGCCACCGGCGCTGTACGTGCACGGGCTCGGTGGTTCCTCGCAGAACTGGTCGGCGCTGATGCTGCTGCTCGACGGGCTCGTGGACAGCGAGGCCCTCGATCTGCCGGGCTTCGGGGACTCGCCACCACCGGACGACGGGGACTACAGCGTCACCGGCCACGCACGCGCGGTCATCCGCTACCTGGACGCCGCCGAGCGCGGCCCCGTGCACCTGTTCGGCAACTCACTGGGCGGCGCCGTCGCCACCCGGGTCGCGGCGGTCCGGCCCGACCTCGTCCGCACGCTCACGCTCGTCTCGCCCGCGCTCCCGGAGATCCGCGTGCAGCGCACCGCGTGGCCGACCGCGCTGCTCGCGGTGCCCGGGGTGGCACGGCTGTTCACCCGGCTCACCAGGGACTGGAACGCCGAACAGCGCGTCCGCGGGGTCACGGCGCTCTGTTACGGGGATCCCGGCAAGGTGTCGCCCGAGGGGTTCCGCGACGCGGTCGAGGAGATGGAGCGACGGCTCGCGCTGCCCTACTTCTGGGACGCCATGACGCGCTCGGCGCGCGGGATCGTGAACGCGTACACGCTGGGCGGCCAGCACGGACTGTGGCGGCAGGCCGAGCGGGTGCTCGCGCCTACGCTGCTCGTCTACGGCGGACGTGACCAGCTCGTCGGCTACCGTATGGCACGGCGCGCCGCGCGCGCCTTCCGTGACGGCCGGTTGCTGTCCCTGCCGGAGGCGGGGCATGTCGCGATGATGGAATACCCGGACACGGTGGCCACGGCCTTCCGTGAACTCCTCGCGGAAGCCGCCGAGTCGGCCGCGTCGGCGGTCACCGGTGCGGGGAGCTGAGGAGGGGCGTGGGACGTCACAGTCGCCGGGGGCGGGCGGAGAAGAGCGGCGGGGAGAAGCCGGCGGCGTCGGCACCCGGCGCGGTGCGGCGTACGGCCCAGGGGCCGGGAGGCGCGTCGCAGGAGACCCCGCGGGGTGCGCTGGGTCCCCAGCCGCCGCGCCCTCCGGCGGGCGGGACACCGGCCGCGGGAGTGACCCGCGGGACGGACGGGACTCCGGCGCGCGAAGTGCCGCGTTTCCAGGACCGCTTCCAGGACGGGACCCCGGCCCACGGCATTCCCCAGCAGTCCGCCGGGACGCCCGCGCGCGGTGTCCCGCGCATGGCCGAGGGCGCTCCGTCCCGAGGGCAGGTCCAGGCGCGGGGCGGGCACCCCGAGCAGCGTGAGACCGGGGGCGGCTGGGGCGAGTTCAGGGGCGGTCCGCCGAGCGGAGCCGCGTACGGCGGCCCCCGGACGACACCCGGGGCCGAGCCCGCCGGCCGCTCAGGGCCCACGGTGCCGGGCGGACCCCGCGTCCCCGGCCAACGCCAGGAGACCGGCACGGCATCAGCGACCGGGTTCGGGTTCGGGTCCGGGCAGGTACCCCGGCAGGGACCCCGGCAGGCCTACGTCGACGCCTTCGACGAGGACGGCACCGAGGACGCCGACCTCTTCGCACCCCGGCGGACCACCGCGCTCCGCAGCGCCCCTCACGGCCTCGCCACCGACTGGGACACCCCCGTCACCGACCGGGATCCGCAGGTCGTCGAGGAGCCGTCGCCGCAGCCCGAGGAGGAGGGCAGGTCCAAGGGCGGCAAGAGCCGGACGTTCACCGGCATCGCCGCGGCCGCCGTCACCACCGTGCTCGCCGTCGTGGTGGCCGGACAGGTGGCCACCGGACGCGACGGCGGCGGCACGCACACACAAGCCGCCGCCGGTGCGGGCCGGGGCACCCTCGGCCCCGCCTCACGCGGCGACGACCGGGCCACCGTGTCCGGCACACCGGGCGTGCGGCCCGTGAAGACACTGACGTACGACGAGAAGATGGGCGAGACGTACCCGCTCGGCCCCAAGTTCAAGGCGTCGGGCAGGTTCGACGCCGTCGCCGGTTTCGACAAGGCGCCCGGCGAGGGCCGGAAGTACACCTATCGAGTGGATGTGGAACAGGGTCTCGGACTTGACGGCGCGCTCTTCGCGCAGGCCGTGCAGAAGACCCTGAACGACCGGCGGAGCTGGGCCCACAACGGCGCCCGCCGCTTCGAGCGGATCTCTTCCGGCAAGCCCGACTTCGTGATCACGCTGGCCAGCCCGGGCACCACCGCCGACTGGTGCGCCAAGTCCGGCCTGGACACGACCGAGGACAACGTGTCCTGCGACTCCGCCTCCACCGAACGGGTCATGATCAACGCCTACCGCTGGGCCCAGGGCTCCAGGACGTACGGCGCCGCGATCCACCCCTACCGGCAGATGCTCATCAACCACGAGGTCGGCCACCGGCTCGGATACGGCCATGTCAGCTGTGAGAAGGACGGCGCGCTCGCTCCGGTCATGCAGCAGCAGACCAAGTTCCTCGACCATGACGGGATTCGCTGCCTGCCCAACCCTTGGCCGTACCCGGGCAGTTGACCCGAAGTCGACAGGAGCCACGTCCGTCAAGGGCTGGACCACGTTGACATGCTCCGAAAGATCGTTCATATTTCTGCGCATGTGGTCCAGTCCTGCCGTCCGTCGCGCCGCCATCGAGCTGGCGCTGATCGGTGTGGCCGCGCTCTGCGTGGCCGACATCCACTGTCGCTGACGCCCGCCCCCGGCGTGCTCGTCGCGATTCCGTTTCCTCCGTGACCGTAATGGTCCGTGACCTTTCGGCGACCTGACGCCGGGGCAGACGTCTGTTCACTTTCGTCTCACTCCTCGTCAACCAGTCTCACCATCCGAGAGGTCGTCTTCCGATGCGTCAACCGTCCGTGAACAGAGCCCGTGTGGCCACCGTTTCGCTCGCCCTGGTCGTGGCAGCGGGCGCCGCCGCGTGCGGGCCCAAGGACAACGATGCCAAGGCCGCCGGTGGCGACTCCACGCCGCGGAAGGGGGGCACGCTCACCGTCCTCAACGCCAACCCGCAGGAGGACTTCGACCCGGCACGCCTGTACACCTCCGGCGGTGGCAACGTCCCCTCCCTCGTCTTCCGTACGCTCACCACGCGCAACCGCGAGAACGGGGCCGCCGGCGCCGAGGTCGTCCCCGACCTCGCCACCGACACCGGCCGCCCGAGCAAGGACGCGACCGTGTGGACGTACACCCTGAAGAAGGGCCTCACGTACGAGGACGGCACGCCGATCACCTCCGCCGACATCAAGTACGGCATCGAGCGTTCCTTCGCGGCCGAACTCTCCGGTGGCGCGCCCTACCTGAGGGACTGGCTGATCGGCGGCGCCGACTACCAGGGCCCCTACAAGGACAAGAAGGGCCTCGACTCGATCGAGACCCCGGACGACCTCACCCTCGTCTTCCACCTCGACAAGCCCGAGGGCGAGTTCCCCTACCTCGCCACCCAGACGCAGTTCACGCCCGTCCCGAAGGCCAAGGACAACGGCACCGAGTACGAGGAGCACCCGGTCTCCTCGGGCCCGTACAAGGTCGTCAAGAACGAGAACGACGGTGAGCGGCTGATCCTGGAGCGCAACACGCACTGGTCCGCGTCGACCGACTCCGAGCGCAAGGCCTACCCCGACAGGATCGACGTACGGTCCGGCCTGGACTCGTCCGTGATCAACCAGCGGCTGTCCTCCTCCCAGGGCGCGGACTCCGCCGCCGTCACCACCGACACCAACCTCGGCCCGGCCGAACTCGCCAAGGTCACCGGCGACAAGGAACTCGCCTCACGCGTCGGCACCGGGCACTTCGGCTACACGAACTACATCGCCTTCAACCCGAAGGTGAAGCCGTTCGACGACCCGAAGGTGCGACAGGCGATCTCGTACGCCATCGACCGCACATCGGTGATCAACGCGGCCGGCGGGTCCTCCCTCGCCGAAGCGGCGACCACCTATCTGCCGAACCAGAAGTCCTTCGGCTACACGCCCTACGACCACTTCCCGGCGGGCGCGTCAGGCAACCCGGCCAAGGCCAGGGAGCTCCTCAAGGAGGCCGGCCACCCGAACGGCCTCACCGTCACGCTCACGCACTCCAACGACAAGGACTTCGAGACCAGCCCGGAGATCGCCACCTCCCTCCAGGACGCCCTGAAGAAGGCCGGAATCACCGTCAAGCTCCAGGGCCTCGAGTCCAACGACTACAAAGACAAGATCCACGGCGCCAGGACCGAGCCCGGCTTCTTCCTCGCCCACTGGGGTGCCGACTGGCCCTCCGGCGGCCCCTTCCTCGCCCCGATCTTCGACGGCCGACAGATCGTCAAGGACGGCGCCAACTTCAACACCGGCTTCCTCGACGACAAGGCCGTCAACACCGAGATCGACGCGATCAACAAGCTGACCGACCTCGACGAGGCCGCGCGACGCTGGGGCGCACTCGACAAGAAGATCGGCGAACAGGCCCTGACCGTGCCGCTGTTCCACCCGGTGTACAAGCGCCTCTACGGCAAGGACGTCAAGAACATCGTGATCAGCGACTGGACCGGCGTGCTGGACATCTCCCAGGTCGCGGTGAAGTAACGCCATGAGCGAGGCAATCGTCGCCTCCCAGGCCCCCGGGACGGACATATCCGTCCCGGGGGCCTCCGGGGCCCGTCAGTTCTGGCGGCGGCTGCGCACCCGGCGCGCCGCCCTCGTCGCGGCGGCCGTCGTCGCGCTGCTCGTCCTGGTCGCACTCGCCGCACCGCTGCTCACAGCGATCGAGGGCCAGGACCCGACCACCTACCACCCGTCGCTCGTCGACTCCGCGCGCGGCGGCGTGCCGCTCGGACCGCTCGGCGGTGTCAGCGCCGACCACTGGCTCGGCGTCGAACCGCAGACGGGCCGCGATCTCTTCGCCCGGCTCGTCTACGGCGCCCGGGTCTCCCTCGGTGTCGCCTTCACGGCCACCCTCGTACAGGTCCTCATCGGCCTCGTCGTCGGTGTCGCGGCCGGCCTGGGCAACCGATGGGTCGACCAGCTGCTGAGCCGCGCCACCGACGTCATCATCGCGATGCCCCTCATGATCATGTCCCTCGCGCTGCTCGCGATCGTGCCCAGCGACTTCCCGCGCCCCGTCCTGGTCGCCCTCATCATCGGCCTGGTGGCCTGGGGCTCGACCGCGAAGATCGTGCGCGCCCACACGCTGACCCTCAAGGAGCTCGACCACGTGGCGGCGGCCCGGCTCAGCGGCTGGGGCCCCTGGCGCGTCGCCCGCCGCGAACTCCTGCCCGCGCTGGCCGCGCCCGTCATCACGTACGCCGCCCTCCTCGTCCCCACCAACATCAGCGTCGAGGCGGCGCTCAGCTTCCTCGGCGTCGGCGTGAAACCGCCGACCCCCTCGTGGGGCCAGATGCTGACCGCGGCCGACGTCTGGTACCAGGCGGCGCCGCAGTACCTGCTGCTGCCGGCCGGCTCGCTGTTTCTCACCGTGCTCGCGCTGACCGTCCTCGGCGACGGCGTGCGCACGGCCCTCGACCCGCGCGCCGCCTCGCGGCTGCGCATCGGCACCGGACGCAAGCGGGAGGCCAGGGCATGAGCAACCTGCCCGGGGCCGGCGGATTCACCGGATTCGCCGTACGGCGTCTGGCCGGCGCCGTCGTCACCCTGCTCGCGATCTCCGTGATCATCTACCTCGTCTTCTACGTCGCTCCCGGCGACGTCGCCCAGATCACCTGCGGGCCGCGCTGCTCGCCCGCCCAAGTGCACCAGGTCTCCGAGCAGTTGAGGCTCGGCGATCCGCTGTACCTGCGCTACTGGCACTTCCTGCAAGGCATCGTCGCCGGACACGACTACTCGACGGGCACCTCCGTGCAGCACTGCGGCGCCCCCTGCCTCGGCCTCTCGTACCAGAGCGACCAGCAGGTCACCCACCTGATCTGGACGAAACTGCCGGTCACCCTCTCGCTCGTGCTCGGCGCGATGGTGCTGTGGCTCGTCCTCGGCGTCGGCACCGGCGTGCTCTCCGCGTGGCGCCGCGGCCGGATCACCGAGCGCGTGCTGACCGGCATCACGCTCGCCGGCACCGCCACACCCGTCTTCGTCATCGGCCTGGTGCTGATGATCGTCGTCTGCGGACAGCTCCGGTGGCTGCCCTTCCCGCAGTACGTGCCCTTCACCGAGGACCCCGAGCAGTGGGCGTGGAACCTGCTGCTCCCCTGGCTGGCGTTCGCGCTGATCGAGGCCGCCAAGTACGCCCGGCTGACCCGCGCCTCGATGCTGGAGACCCTCGCCGAGGACCATGTCCGCACCTTCCGCGCCTACGGCGTGGGCGAGCGCTCGATCATCGGCAGACATGCCCTGCGCGGTGCGATCGCGCCGGTCATCGCGCTGAACGCCAACGACGTCGGCTCGGCGATCGGCGGCGCCGTGCTCACCGAGACGATGTTCGGACTGCCCGGTCTCGGACGTGAACTCGTACACGCGGTGCAGGTCGTCGACCTGCCGGTGGTCGTCGGGATGGTCCTGGTCACCGGCTTCTTCGTGGTCCTGGCCAACGCCGTCGCGGACGTCCTGTACGCGGTGGCCGACCGACGGGTGGTGCTGTCGTGAGTCTCGTGAAGACCGACGAATTTCTGGCCGGCGGGCCGGACGACACCCACGACACCCTCGTGGACGTCCGCGACCTCGTCGTCGAGTTCGGGGACCTGCGTGCCGTCGACGGACTCTCCTTCACCCTCAAGAAGGGCGCCGCGCTCGGACTGGTCGGCGAGTCCGGCTCCGGCAAGTCCACCGTGGCCTCCGCGCTGCTTGCGCTGCACCGGGGCACCGGCGCGCGGGTCGGCGGCGCGCTGCGGGTGGCCGGGGTGGACGTACAGGCCGCCTCCGACGACGAACTGCGGCGGCTGCGGGGCGGGAGGGCCGCGATGGTCTTCCAGGACCCGCTGTCGTCCCTCGACCCGTACCACGCGGTCGGCGACCAGATCGCCGAGGTGTACCGGGTCCATGCGAAGGCGTCCCGGCGCGCCGCACGCGCGCGTGCCGTCGAGGTGCTCGACCGTGTCGGCATCGCGGACGCCGCCCGCCGCGCGCGCTCGCGCCCGCACGAGTTCAGCGGCGGCATGCGACAGCGCGCACTGATCGCGATGGCGCTGGCCTGCGCGCCAGGCCTGCTGATCGCCGACGAGCCGACCACGGCCCTCGACGTGACCGTCCAGGCCCAGATCCTCGACCTGCTGCACACCCTGCGGGAGGAGACCGGGATGGGGCTGCTGCTGGTCACGCACGACGTGGGCGTCGCCGCCGAGAGCGTCGACGACGTGCTCGTCATGCGGCACGGGAGGGCGGTCGAGCGCGGGCCGGTCGCGGCGGTCCTCGGGGCGCCGCGGGAGGCGTACACGCGCGAGCTGTTGGGCGCGGTTCCGCGGGTGGAGGTTTCGCGCGCGGGCGTTCCGGGCCTGCGCGTTCCGGGCGCGGACGCGCCACGCGTTCGGGCCGGGGCCGCCGTGCCGGCTCCTGTCGAGGGGGGCGGGGGCGGGGCGGACGGTCGTGATGCGTCGGGCGCCGGTGTTTCGGACGGCCGTGCGCGGGACTGCGGTGCGTCGGCGGGTGATTCGTCCGGTGGCGCGTCCGGTGACGGGGCGGTCGGTGAGGTCGTTCTCGAAGCGGTGGGTCTGCGGCGCGAATTCGGGCGTGGCAAGCGGCGGTTCACCGCCGTGGACGGGGTGTCCCTCACGGTCCGGCGCGGGGAGACGCTCGGCGTCGTCGGCGAGAGCGGCAGCGGCAAGACCACGCTGGGCCGGATGCTGGTCGGACTGCTGGAGCCGACCACCGGGTCGGTCCGGTACGAGGGCCGGGCACAGTCCGGTGTCCGGCCCACCGTCCAGATGGTCTTCCAGGACCCCGTCTCCTCCCTCAACCCTCGCCGCAGTGTGGGCGAGTCGATCGCCGACCCGCTGCGGGCCCGCGGCGAACGGGACGAGACGCGCATCAGGGGGCGCGTACGGGAGCTTCTGGAGCGCGTAGGGCTCGAAGCGGCGCACTACGACCGCTACCCGCACGAGTTCAGCGGCGGACAGCGCCAGCGCGTCGGCATCGCGCGGGCGCTCGCCGCCGACCCGCGCGTCATCGTCTGCGACGAACCGGTCTCCGCGCTCGACGTCACGACACAGGCCCAGGTGGTCGCCCTGCTCGCCGAACTGCAGCGCGAACTCGGTCTCGCGCTCGTCTTCGTGGCGCACGACCTGGCCGTCGTACGCCAGGTCAGCGACCGGGTCGCGGTGATGCGAGGCGGCCGGATCGTCGAACACGGCCTCGCCGACGAGGTGTACGAGTCCCCGCGGGACCCGTACACGAAGCAGCTGCTCGCCGCCGTACCGGCCCTCGATCCGCAGGTCGCGGCGGAGCGGCGCAGGGCCCGCGGACAACTGGCCACTGCATGATCGGACGTCACCACATCATTCCCTAGCGCGACAGAACGCGACCTGCGCGGGAAAGTTACGCCCGTTCACCCCTTTTGGTGGCGCGATGGACAACCGTCCGTCGCGCCACCGCCATGTCCGCATACGTTCTTCCCGCTGCGAGTCGCCGGGTCAACGGCGGCTCCCCATATGGGAGATCGGGGGTGCACTCGTGCGCATCGGACTGCTTACGGAGGGTGGCTATCCGTATGTGAGCGGTGACGCCAAGCTCTGGTGCGACCGGCTCGTACGCGGGCTCGGGCAGCACGAGTTCGACATCTACGCGCTCAGCCGCAGCCGACAGCAGGAGGACGAGGGCTGGGTCCCACTGCCGCCCCAGGTCAACCGCGTACGGACGGCCCCGCTGTGGACGGCCGAGGACGGCGGAGCGGTGTACGGGCGCAGAGCGCACGGCCGCCTGGTGCGACGGCGGTACGCCGAGTGCTTCGGGGAGCTGGCGGCGGCGGTGTGCGCGGGCCCGGGAAGCCCGGACGGCCCTGAGGATGCCGGCGCTTCCGGCGGCGCGGGTGGACCGGGCGTCGGGGGCGCTTCGGGGGTTGTCGTCGGCTCGGGGGTTTCCTTCGGCCTGGAGGCGGACCGTTTCGCCACCGCGCTGTACGGACTCGCGGAACTCGCCCGCGACGAGGGAGGCCTGGCCGGCGCGCTGCGCTCCGAGGGCGCCGTGCGCGCATGGGAACGCGCCTGCCGCACGCCGGGCGCACTGCGCGCCGCGCGCGCCGCCCGCGTGCCCGACCTGCTGTCCGTCGCCGCCCATGTCGAGCGGTCGCTGCGCCCCCTCTCGCTGGACTGGTACGCGGACGACGGGCTCGGCGCGGTCGACCTCTGCCACGCGGCCGCCGGTGGCTCGGCGGCCCTGCCCGGTCTGCTCGCCCGGCACTTCGCCTCGGTCCCGCTGCTCGTCACGGAGTACGGGGTGCCGTTGCGCGCGCACTATCTGGCCTCCGCCGCGACCGAGGAGGCGCCCGCCGTAAGGGCGTTGCTCGCCTCCTTCCACGGCCAGCTGGCCACCGAGGTCTACCGCCGGGCCGCGCTCATCACGCCCGGCAACACCCACGCCCGCCGCTGGCAGGAGCGCTGCGGCGCCGACCGCGCCAAACTGCGCACCGTCTACCCCGGCATGGAGGCGTCCCGCTTCGCGGAGGTGGGGGAGAGCGTCGACGGCGCCGGCTGCGCGGACCCGGACACGCTGGTCTGGGTCGGACGCGTCGAACCGTCGAAGGACCTCGTCTCCCTGCTGCACTCCTTCGCCGAGATCCGCAAGGAGGAGCCGAAGACCCGGCTGCGGATCATCGGAGCGCCCGCCGACGGGCCCGACGGCGCGCTCTATCTGGCTCACTGCAAGGCGCTGGCCGCCCACCTGTTCCCCGACGAGGCCGAGGGCGCGCACGCGGTCGGCGACAACCCGGTGTCCTTCGAGGAGATCGGCGGTCCGCAGGTCCCGGGGCTCGCGGAGGCGTACGCGTCCGGTGCCCTGGTCGTCCTGTCCAGCGTCGTCGAGGGCTTCCCGATCAGCCTCGTCGAGGCCATGTTCTGCGGCCGCGCCACGGTGTCCACCGACGTCGGCGCGGTCGTCGAGGTCATCGGCGGTACGGGGCTGGTGGTGCCGCCCCGCAATCCGCGGGCGCTCGCCGAGGCATGCGTGGCGCTCCTGCGCGACCCCGCGCGGCGCGCACGCCTCGGCGCGGCGGCCCGTGCGCGTGCCCTCGAACTGTTCACCGTCGAGCAGAACGTCGAGGCATTTCACGGCATTTACCTCGAGATCATCTCGCACTCCCCGATCCGGCGGGTCGTGGTGGACGCCACGGGCGAACCACTGCCCTTCGGCGTACCCGCCGAGGCCCACGTGCCAGGCCGCTGGACCGAGGCCCGCCTCGTCGCCGCGGGGCGGCAGCGCTGGGCGGCGGGGGCCCCGGTACGCGCGACGGTTCCGCCGGCCGCGGGGGAGAGCGCGTGATGAGCCGACCGGGCCGAACCGAAGGACGACTCGGCGACATGGACCGGCCCGCGGCACCGGAGAGTTCCGGGGCCTGGGACGAGCGGTCGGTGGAGTGGTCCGTGCGGGACGAGCAGTCCGTGGAGCGGCTTGTGAGGGACGAGGAGTCCGTGGCGGACGAGGAGGCGGACCCCCGCGCGCGGACCGCCGTACCGAACGGGGGGAGTCCGACGGGGAGCGCACCCGCGGCCGGTCCCGCCCCTCGCGGGGCTGAGGCAGGGGAAGGGCCAGGGGCAGCCGGCGTGGGTACGAGCACGGTGCCCGACACCCCGAACGCCGCGAGCGGCCTCCCCGGACACTCCCGCAGGCCCCCCGGCCGCCGGAACGCCGTGGACCCGGTGAAGGCACTGATGCACCGGCACCGCGAACTCTGCGAACGCGCCGTCGACCCGCTGGAGATCGCCGCGGGCCTGGAGGCGCACGGACTGACCGACCGGACCGCGACCCGCTTCCGCCACCGGGACGTGTTCTCCCTCGCCGAGGAGATGTACGCGCGCCGGACGCGCGAGGGGGAACCGGCCCCGCAGTCCACCCCCGCGGAACGCTCCGGCGCACGCGCCGGCTGGGCCGTGCTCGCCCTGGTGCCGGGCGCCCTGTGCGCGGCCACCGTGACCGGACTGCGGTTCACCGAAGGGCGGGCCCACCTCGCCGTCGCCGCGACCGGCACCCTCGCCGTGGCACTCGGCCTGCGCGCCGCCGTGCGCCACGGCCCCCTCGGCGCCGTGCAGCGCACGACGAACGGCACCCGGGCGTGGACCTGTTGGCTGATCGCGTACGCCCTGTTCGGCGACGGGCTGCTGAGCGCCGCCCTCTCCGGCGGACCCGACGACCCGTGGCCGCCCGCCACGGCGCCCGTACTCGCCCTCGCCCTGTCCTGCGCCCCCGCGGCCTGGTGCGCCCACCTGTTCATGGCGCGCGCCCGCCGCGGGCTGGCCGCCAGCCGGGGCCTGAAGGAGTTCGCGGTCTCCGTGAGGCCCCTGCTCCTGGGCGTGTTCGCCCTCTTCCTGTGTGCCCTCGGCGCCCTGCTCGCCGTGTGCGGGGCGGCCCTGGACGAGTCCCCCGCCTACGCCGGAGCGGGCGCCCTCGGCGCGCTGCTGCTCCTCGCACGCCTGCTCACGGCGCGCGGCTTCACCCGCGCCCCCGCTGTCGTGCTCGGCGCCGCCGGCGCGGCCGAGGTGACCGCGACGGCCACGGTCTTCGCCGCCCGCCTGCCCGGCTGTTCGTTCCTGGGCACGCCCGTCGAGACCGTCGCCTACGCCTGGGGGCCCGGCGCCGTCCCGGCCCTGGTGTGCGGCGCGGGCGCACTCGTCCTCCTGATCCACGCGACCCGCACCCTGACCCGGGCCTCGGCCCACGCGGCACCCGACGGGGCGCCATGAGCACCGCCCCCGCCCACGACCCGGTCCGCGCGCCCGGCGTCGCCGCCGGGCTCGGTCCGCGCGCCGCCCGGCACACCTGCCTGGACGCCGAGCCCGGCCCGGACGAACCGCGCGTCGCCCGCCCCGCGCCACGACCCGCCCACCCCGACCCGGCCCACGGCCCCCTCCACTCTCGCGTCACCCTCGCGAGCCGCCGTGAACGCCGCCCGAGGGCCCAGTCCCTACGCCGGGCCCACCTCTCCCGCGGGGCCGACACCGCGGGCCTCCCTTCCGACCCACGGCACCACCCCGAAGGAGAACGCCAGATGATCACCTCCCGAACCGGAGAATCCGCCCCGGGAGCCGGCCGATGAGAGTCCTGCTGATCGGAGCCAACGGATACCTCGGCCGTTTCGTCGCCGACAGGCTGCTCGCCGACCCGGCCGTGCAACTCACCGCGCTCGGCCGGGGCGACGACGCCGACGTGCGGTTCGACCTCGCCTCGGGCAGCCCCGGCGCACTCACCCGCTTCCTGGACGCGGTGCACCCCGGGGTCGTCATCAACTGCGCCGGTGCCACCCGCGGCGGTGCCCGCGAACTCACCCGGCACAACACCGTCGCCGTCGCCACCGTCTGCGAGGCCCTGCGGCGCAGCGGGTGCGGGGCGCGGCTCGTGCAGATCGGCTGCGGTGCCGAGTACGGGCCCAGCCAGCCCGGCTCGTCCACCGCCGAGGACGCCGTTCCGCGCCCCGGCGGCCCGTACGGCGTCAGCAAACTCGCGGCCACCGAACTGGTCCTCGGCTCCGGACTCGACGCCGTCGTCCTGCGCGTCTTCTCGCCCGCCGGGCCCGGCACGCCCGCCGGATCCCCGCTCGGCCGTCTCGCCGAGGCCATGCGGCGCGCCATGCAGTCCGGCGACGGCGAACTCAAACTCGGCGGACTCGGTGTCCAGCGCGACTTCATCGACGTCCGCGACGTCGCCCGTGCCGTCCACGCCGCCTCCCTCTCCGCCGCACAGGGCGTCATCAACATCGGCTCGGGCCGCGCCGTCCGCCTGCGCGACGCCGCCGCCGTCCTCGCCCGCGTGGCCGGCTACGGCGGCACACTGCACGAACTCGACGGCCCGCCCGGACCCATGAGGGCACCCATCGGGCACCCCCGCCCCGAACCCGACCACGCGGGCCCGGTCGCCTACCCCTACCCGGACGGCTGCGGCAGCTGGCAGCAGGCCGATGTGCGCACCGCACGCGACCGCCTCGGCTGGCGGCCCCGGATCAACCTCGAGGAGTCCCTCGCCGACATCTGGATGGAGGCGGCATGCCGCATCTGACCAGCGCCACGGCGGGCACCGCGAGCACGAACCTGAGGACCGGCTTCGGCATCCCCGGCTACGCGCACCCCCTCGTCGCGCCGGGGGAATGGGGCACACTCACCCGCCCCGGCACCCCCCTGCACTGGGTCGTCCTGAACGTGGCCGAAGGCCCGGGCAGCCGCCCCGACCCGCACTGCCTGGAGGCCGTCGGCCGGCTCCGCCAAGCCGGTGTGCGCGTGCTCGGACACCTGGACATCACGTACGGCGCACGTGCCGGCGGCGAGTTGATCTCCGACGCGCAGCGGTATCTCGACTGGTACCGGGTCGGCGGCTTCCTCCTGCATCGCTGTCCCACCGAGCGCGCCACGCTGCCCGAGGTCCGGCGGGCGGTCACGGGGCTCCGCGCGCTCCTCGACGACCCGCACATCGTGCTCGGCCATGGCACCCACCCCTACCCCGGCTATGCCGAGAACGCCGACCAACTGGTGACGTTCTCCGGCTCCTGGAGCGACTACCGCTGGTCGCAGGTCGCCGAGTGGACGGCCGACTACGCGCCCGAGCGGTTCTGCCACTTCGTGCACGGCGTGCCGCGCGGTCATCTGGACGAGGCGTTGCGTATCGCCCGCTGGCAGGGCGCCTCGACCATCTACTTCACCGACCGCACGGACCGGGGCGGCCGCACCGATCCCTGGGAGACGATGCCCGGCTACTGGGACGACATCGTCTCGCGGATCGGAACGGGTGTCTCGGAATGAAGAAGGGCGTGGCAGTGTTACGGGGAGAACAACTGTAGTGATTGACCGACCAACGGAGTCCCCGTGTCGCTGCCACCCCTGGTCGAGCCGGCTGCCGAGCTCACCGTAGACGAGGTCCGCAGGTACTCCCGCCACCTGATCATCCCCGATGTGGGGATGGACGGGCAGAAGCGGCTGAAGAACGCCAAGGTGCTGTGTGTGGGCGCCGGCGGCCTCGGGTCCCCGGCGCTGATGTACCTGGCCGCGGCGGGCGTGGGCACGCTCGGCATCGTGGAGTTCGACGAGGTCGACGAGTCGAACCTGCAGCGCCAGATCATCCACAGCCAGGCGGACATCGGCCGCTCCAAGGCCCAGTCCGCGCGCGACTCCGTACTGGGTATCAACCCGTACGTGAAGGTGGTCCTCCACGAAGAGCGGCTCGAGGCCGAGAACGTGATGGACATCTTCAGCCAGTACGACCTGATCGTCGACGGCACGGACAACTTCGCGACCCGCTACCTGGTCAACGACGCGTGCGTGCTCCTCGACAAGCCGTACGTGTGGGGCTCGATCTACCGCTTCGACGGCCAGGCGTCCGTCTTCTGGTCCGAGCACGGCCCCTGCTACCGCTGCCTCTACCCGGAGCCCCCGCCCCCCGGCATGGTCCCCTCCTGCGCCGAGGGCGGTGTCCTGGGCGTGCTGTGCGCGTCCATCGGCTCCATCCAGGTGAACGAGGCGATCAAGCTGCTCGCGGGCATCGGGGAGCCCCTGGTCGGCCGCCTGATGATCTACGACGCCCTGGAGATGCAGTACCGCCAGGTCAAGATCCGCAAGGACCCGAACTGCGCGGTCTGCGGCGAGAACCCCACCGTCACCGAGCTCATCGACTACGAGGCCTTCTGCGGCGTCGTGTCCGAGGAGGCCCAGGAGGCGGCGGCCGGCTCCACGATCACTCCCAAGCAGCTCAAGGAGTGGATCGACGACGGCGAGAACATCGAGATCATCGACGTCCGCGAGATCAACGAGTACGAGATCGTCTCGATCCCCGGCGCCAAGCTGATCCCGAAGAACGAGTTCCTCATGGGCACCGCCCTGGAAACCCTTCCGCAGGACAAGAAGATCGTCCTGCACTGCAAGACGGGTGTCCGCAGCGCCGAGGTCCTCGCCGTCCTGAAGTCCGCGGGCTTCTCGGACGCGGTGCACGTCGGCGGAGGCGTGATCGGCTGGGTCAACCAGATCGAGCCGGACAAGCCGATCTACTGAAGAACCCCCTTGGCGGGCTGCGGAGTTGCTCCGTGGCCCGCCATTTTGCTGGGCTTCAGCGGTCGTTGCCTGTCGTCGTTTGTCGCCGTTGGCCACCCTCGGACGACCCACGGACGGCCCACGGACGACCCACGGACGACCCACGGACGGCCCAGTCTCGGGCCCCCGAAGAGCCGTCCACCAGCAGCGGCGTCGATCACGACGGCGCTATGTGAGGGGGGCGACGCCCGGATGCTCTCTACACGGTCACGTGGGCGTAGACCAAGGGCGCGGCTGCGGCGGTCTTGTCGACGGTCACCAAGCCACTGCCGGCCCTGTCGCCCTGCTCGGGGATGTCCGCGTAGAGGCCGGCGAGGTGGCCCTTGGTCCCGATCTTCCAGGGAAGCTCGACGGAGTCGATGTCGTCCTGGTCCAGCACGGCGTCGCCGGCCGCCAGGTCCCCGGTGGTCTTGCCCAAGGAGGTCAGGAACTCCTTGAGGCCTGTGGGGGTGGTGCGGAAGCGCAGATAGATGTCCTGGGCGCTTTCCGCGCTGCCGTCGCCCGGGACCACCAGGTAGAAGGCGTCCCGGGCACTGGTCGGCACCGCGAGCCGGAAGGTCTTCTGAAGCGCAGCGCCGGGGATTCCGCGCTTCTCCGCTGAGACCCCGGAGGAGGACGTGTGCGACGCGGGGATACTCACGGTGACGCCCACCACCGGCCAGACCACCATCGCGACGGCGGCCGGCAGCAGCACACCGCACAGCACGAGCAGCAGCGGGACGGCGGATCCCCGCGAGGCACGCTCCTGGCGCGTGGTGTGCGGCATCACGGCTTCTTCCTCATCTTGGACGATCCCCGGACGTCGTAGTCCCTGGCGAGTCCGACGGTGTGCAGGTGGGCGATCTCCGGCTGGGCGATGTCGTGGTTGAGCACTCCGGGGATGTAGACCTTCAGGTTTGCCTTGTGCTCACTGGGGACGCCCCAGTTGTAGCGCTTCTTGACGAGGTAGAGAAATCTGTGACGCCGTTCTGCTTGAAGGGTCGTGCCCCGCCTTCCGCCTTGTCGCTTGTCTTGTCGCTTGTCGGCTCGCAGGTCAGAGACTGTTTTGGCGCTGCTGGCCCCTATTCCTGATGGTGAGGCGACAAGCGACAAGGGCACCGACGGCATGCTCCCGCACTGCCGCCTGGTTGAGGAGGAGCAAGAAGGACCGCCCTTCGGGCGGGCGTTCCTCGGCCGCCCTCCCAACATCGCGGTCCTACGCCGCGGGCGGCTACTGGGTACTGGGGCCCCAGTGGAAACGCCCCAGTAGCGGCCCTTCAACCGCTCTACGGGGGGGTGGGCTGTGCCCCACTACCCAGTAGCCCGGCGCTCGTTGTCCCCGACCGTCATGAGGGCGAGGGTCGTAGGCGCCTTTCAGAGTGGCTCATCCCCCTTGCGTGAGGCGGAGTCCCTGATGTCATGAACGGCCGCCTATGACCTCGTGGAGGTGCTGAGTAACGACAGTTTCCGCCGCCACACGCGCGCGTGCGCGCAGGGGCCCCTCCCTGGAGACCGCGGCAACTTGGAAACTCGCAGGTCAGTGGAGAGTTGCAGGGGTCAACCGGGGCTGTCGACGCAATCGACGGCATCAACCGTGGCAAATCGGGCGGGCTGGCGACCTGGCGTCGCCGCGTACAAGCAAGAGGAGCACTCCCGCCCCGCGCGTGGTGCTCCTCTTGCTTGTACGCGGCGGACGGCAATCCAGGGGGCGCAACCCCGCTCTCCCTTGGAAGGCTGTCCTGGGGCCTTCCAAGGGGCGGGCGGCGGGTTTGGTGAGCGTCGTCGGGCCCGATCCGTTCTGCGTGGATCTCCACGGCTCTTCAGGAGGGGGACGGCCGTGCGCACCGCGATCCCCCTCCTGAAGAGCCGTCCCTCACTCTCTTACTAGGCGATCGATTCCAAGGGGGTCGGCCTGATGAGTCGAGGCGGGTCCATGCGCCTCGGACATCGGCCGATTACCCGGTGATTGGCCAGCCGATGACCTGGTCGAGCTGAAGGTCACGGAGGACGGCGTTGTCCAGCTTGATGCCGGTGGCGTTGGTCAGCCCATGAGGTGGGGTGCCGGTGAGGACCTGACCGAATCGTGCGCCGGTTAGGTCCGCTGCCCGGAGGTCGGCACCGGTCAGATCGCAGCCCGCCAAGGAGACTCCGCGCAGGGAGGCGCCGCTCAGGTTGGCCCCGCGAAGATCGCACAGCTTGAAGCGGCAGCCGTCCAGGGTGGCGTGACGCAGATCAGCCCCGCGAAACGAGCACCGGGTGAACCACAACTGCTGCAAGCGCACCGATACGAGATCACCCTCGTCGAAGGACTCCCGATGGAGAGCCCCATACCGGCGGCGGGACGCGAGGTCTTCTTTAGCCGTCACCACTCTGCCCATGGCGGACATCGTGTCAGCCCTGGGAGACGGTTGTCGTCGGCAATTGTGGGCTCCGACGGCACGCGGAGCAAGCGGGGGAGTCCAACGTCGGTGTGTGAAGACCGAGTTGGACTCCCTCGTGGCCGCACTCTATGTGAAGGCCGACGACCTGTTGAAGGATTCGCCGCAGCTCGCCCCGTGGCGGCCGGCGGTAGGCATCGCGCCGCAGTTGAGCGACGCCGAGCTGGTGACCTTGGCGATGATGCAGGCGATGCTGGGCTTCACCTCCGAGGCCTGGCGACTGCGGCACGCCCGCGCCCACCTGCGGCACCTGTTCCCCTACCTGCCACTGCAGCCCGGCTACAACAAGCGGCTGCGCAAGGCCGCCAAGCTCATCCGGCGCGTCGCCCGCACGCTGGCGGTCGACACCACGCTGTGGACCGACGACATGTGGATCGTGGACTCCACGCCGGTCGAATGCGGCGGTTCCCGCGAGACCGTCAAACGCTCCGACCTGGCCGGATGGGCCGAGTACGGCTACTGCGCCAGCCACAGCCGTGCTGTGACCGGATTGGTTCACCGGGTTGGCGGTACTGTCCGCGCATGAGTCAGCTCCCCTGCACTTTGGAAGCCCTCGTTGTGCGCACCGACTTCTCGGCAGACGGTGAGTGGGACGCTCTGCGGGCGTCGCTGTCCTCGCCCAGCAAGGACGGTTTCTTGGCAAACGTCGCAGTCGTCGATAACCGGAGGTACGAGGGTCTGACATCCGACCAGGCCCTCTACCTGATCCCCGCGGAGTACCAGCATCCGCTTCTTGTCTTAGCGGATTCTGCAGCCCTTGCCTCGACTGAACGGCCGCTCCTCGTGCTGGACCTGCAGGGTGAGCGTGAGCGTGGTGTCCGCGTTGTGGCAGCCCAGCTGTGGAGCATTGAGAACAACCTCTCGGGCGCGAACATGGACTTCGAGGAGTTCGCCGGCGCCGTCGACGAGGACGGCGTCTTCCGAGGCTTTTGAGTCACTGGCCGTTGGGCGGTGTCAGGCTGCGGACACGCTGGGGCGTCCGCCCCAGCGGATACCCTTCTCGCTGCGGACGCGGGCGCGCTTGTGATTCCTGGCCCAGCGGCGGATGTCGGCGCCTTTGTGGGCGGACAGGTTGTCCAGGATCACGTAGATCGGGGCGCCGTCGGGTCGGGCGGCGCGGATCGACTTCAGTGCGGCCATCGTGTTGGCGGCGCCCTTCCTGCGGCGGTTGACGCCCCACAGGGTGTCGTCGGCGACCGAGTAGCAGCCGTGGAAGTACCGCACTCCGTGGGTGCGGTGGTAGGTGGCCGGCACCCGGTCGGGCCTGGTCTGCGCGGCCAAACAGTTGCCGCCGGCGGGTCGTATCCCAAGGGGGCCGAACTCGTCGAAAGCGAAGACCCGGTCCGGGAAGCGGTCAAGGACCTCCTCGATCCGGTCCAGCTTCGCCTCGCGCTCGGGGCCCGGGGATTCCTTCCATGTCTTGGTGCGCTGAAAGGTGACACCGCGGCGGGCGAGCAGGCCGCGTAATGCCTCGCGGCCGATGTAAATCACCCGGCCGCGGATATTCCGTAGGTAGCGGATATTCCGTAGGTAGGCGACGAGTTTGCGCAGTGACCAGCGAGTGAAGGGCTGGCCGCTCCGCTGAGCACCGGCTCGTCCCGGCTTTCCGACGGCGGGGGTCTCGCACACGACAGGTGTGGGGGACCCCCGCCGCTGTCATGAACAGACCTTGCCGTCCTTCGGTACCGTCCCGTTCAGCAGATAGCCGTTCACCGTCGAGTCGACACAGTCGCTGCCACTCCCGTACGCACCATGGCCCTCGCCCTTCCAGGTGAGCTCCACCCCGACGCCCCTGCCCAGTTCGTCGGCCATCCTGCGGGCGCCCTCGTACGGCGTCGCCGGGTCCCCGGTGTTGCCGACGACCAGGACGGGCGCGGCTCCCGGGGCGCTGACCTCCGGGGTGTCGTACTGACCGGCGACCGGCCAGTCGTGGCACCAGCCCGCCGTGTCCCAGCCCAGGAAATCCCCGAAGACGGGCGAGATCTTCTCGAACTCGGGCAGCAGCTTCCGCGTCTCCGCGGGAGTCGGCCGCTGCTTGTCGTCCAAGCACGATATGACTCGTTGCGAATGGGTCGTCGTGCCGTAGTGCCCCGCGGAGTCACGGTCGTTGTACCCGTCGGCCAGCTCCAGCAGTTCCGTCCCGTCGCCGTCCTCGGCCGCCTTGAGCGCGCTGGTCAGGCGAGGCCAGCCCGACTTGCTGTACAGCGGCAGCACGATGCCGGTGAGGGCCAGGGTCTGGGTGAGCTCGCGCCCGCCGGTGGTCGGCAGCGGCTTCGCGTCGATCCGGTCCAGAAGGTCCACGATCTCGCGGGAGCCCTGCCCCGGTTCCTGGCCGGTGGACTTGAGGTAGTCGTCCAGGGCGCGCTGGAACCCCAGGGTCTGGTTCTTGGCGTGGCCCACCGTGTCGGCGCTCGGGTCGACGACGGCGTCCAGCACCAGCCGTCCCACGTTCTTGGGGAACAAGTGGGCGTACACACCGCCGAGTTCCGTGCCGTAGGAGATGCCGAAGTAGTGCATCCGGCTGTCGCCGAGGACCTGGCGCATCAGGTCCATGTCGCGGGCGGTGTCGGTCGTCGAGACGTGCGACATCAGCTTTCCGGCGGCCTTCTCGCAGCCCTTGCCGAAGTCCGTGGCGTCCTTGAAGTAGGCGCTCTCCTCGGCGGCGTCGTCCGGCGTGGCGTCCACCGACTCGGCGGCCTGGATCGCCTTGTCCCCGCGGCAGCGCACGCCCTCGCTGGCGGCCACACCGCGCGGGTCCCAGCTCACCAGGTCGTAGCGCTCGTGGAGCGGGCCGACGAGGTTCTCGTAGTTGGGCAGCGTGGAGACACCCGAACCGCCGGGGCCCCCGAAGTTGAACAGGAGTGAGCCGAGGCGCTCGCCCTGGCCGCCGGTCGCTTTCGAACGGATCAGTGCGAGGCCGATCGTCTCGCCGCCCGGCTTCGCGTAGTCGAGGGGCACCTTGAGTGTCGCGCACTGCCAGTCGCCGCCCTGGGCGGCGGAGCCCGAAGTGCCCTTGCAGCGGCCCCAGTCGGGCTTCTGCGAGGTGAGCGAGGCCGGCAGTGCCGAGGCCGCGCCGGACGACGGCGTGGTCGCCGACGGGGGGTCGCTGTTCTTCCCCTCGTCCTTGCCCTTCCCGGACGAGCCGCCGCAGCCGGCCACCATCAAAGCGGCCGCCACCAAGGCCGTCCACCGCGCGAAACGCGTCATGAGCTTCCCCCTCACCCGTGGTCCGCCGGATGCCGCGGATCACCTGCACGCCATACTAGGCGTCCGCGGTGAGCAGCCTCGGACGCCTGTGGATAACTGATTGACCTGCACTTTTCTAGGTGCAGACGGTTCCGGCGGGCGGCACGGTTCCGTCCAGCAGATAGCCGTCCACCGCGTTGTGCACGCACTTGTTCCCGCTGTCGTACGCGCCGTGCCCCTGGCCCTTGTAGGTCAGCTCGACGCCGACGCCCTTGCCCAGCGCCTCCACCATCTTCTTCGCACCCTCGTACGGCGTGGCCGGGTCACCGGTGTTGCCGACCACGAGGATCGGCGCCGCGCCGGCCGCGCTGACGTCCGGGTGATCGGCGGCCCCCGGGACGGCCCAGTCGGTGCAACTGAGCATGCCCCAGGCCAGATAGTCACCGAACAGGGGCGACGCGGCCCGGAACTCCGGAAGTCGCGCCTCGACATCGGCGACGGTGTAACGCGGCTTCTCGTCCGCGCAGTTGATGGACACGTTCGCCGCGGTGAGATTGCTGTACTGGCCGTCCTCGCTGCGCCCGTTCATGGAGTCCGACAGCACCATCAACTCCTTGCCGTCACCGCTGTACGCCTGGTCCAGCCCCTCCGTCAGGTACTCCCAGAAGTCCTTGGAGTACAGGGCCTGCGCGATGCCGTTGGTCGCGGCGGTCTGGGTCAGCTCACGCGGGAAGACACCGGGGATCGGCTTGCTCTCGAGGCTGGTGAGGAGCTTGGCGATGCGGTCCTTGACGTCCTGCGGGGTGTCGCCGATCGGGCAGGGATCCGCCTTCGAGGTGCAGTCCTCGGCGAAGTTGTCGAGCGCGAGCTGGAAACCCTTGGCCTGCCCGAGCGCGCCCTGCTCCGGGTCCTGTGTCGGGTCGACCACCCCGTCGAACACGGCGCGTCCCACGTTCTTGGGGAACAAGTGGGCGTACACACCGCCGAGTTCGGTGCCGTAGGAGATGCCGAAGTAGTGCAGCTTGTCGTCCCCGAGGACCTGCCGCATGAGGTCCATGTCGCGGGCCGCGTCGGTGGTGCGCACGTGCGGGATGGTCCGGCCCGAGTTCTTCTCGCAGGCCGCGTTGAACGCCTTGGTGTTGTCCAGGAGCGACTTCCGCTGGGCGTCGTCGTCAGGGATGGCGTCCTGCTGGAAGTACGCGTCGAGCTGGCTGTCGTCCTCGCACTTCACCCCGTCGCTGCGGCCGACCCCACGCGGGTCGAAGCTCACCAGGTCGTAGCGGGTGCGCAGCTTCGCGTAGTCCCCGCCGAAGGCGGGCAGCGTGGTGACGCCCGAGCCGCCGGGGCCGCCGAAGTTGAAGACGAGGGAGCCGATGCGTTCGCCCGGGTCGCCGCTCGCCCGCGCCCGGATCAGCGCGATGCCGATCGTGTCGCCCTTGGGGGCGGACCAGTCGAGGGGAGCCTTCATGGTGGCGCACTGCCACTGCGCACCGCCCGGCAGAGGAGACGGGGCGCTGCCGCCACCCTCGGACTCGGAGGGGGCCGGGCAGTCCTTCCAGCTCAGTTCCTGGGCCGTCAGGTCGCCGTCGTCGGTCCCGTCGCCACAGCCCGTCAGCACACAGGACAGCAGGAAGGCGGTCACGGTGAGGGCAGCGGCGCGCGACTGGGACGGGTTCGGCATGTCTCCCATCCTGCGGTCGCGCCGGGCGGGGCGCTCGGGACGCGGGCCGTGCGGGTGAGAGCACGGCGGCCCGTGCCCGCGCGGCCGCGAGCGGCGCGCCGCACCGGTTTACCGGCAGGGTCGAGATCCTCGACGCGAGCCCCGCGATCCTGCCGCGCCGCGGCGCGCCGTACCGGCTCCCTACAGGGCGCCCTTGCGTGTGAGGTGGTTGAAGAACAGCCACCCCGGCAGCACCGGCAGCCACAGCGTCAGCAGCCGGTACAGCAGCACCGCGGGAGCGGCGACCTCCTTGGGGAGACCGACGGCGATCAGACCGACCGTGAGCGTCGCCTCGACCGCGCCGACACCGCCGGGGGTCGGCGCCGCCGAGCCGAGCGCGTTGCCGGCGAGGAAGACGACGGCCACGCTGGCGAGGCTGAGCGTGGTGGTCTCCTCATGGCCGAAGGCACGGATCGACGCGTCCAGGCACATCACGAAGCAGGCGGTCAGCAACAGCATCCCGCCGATGCCGGTGATCAGCTTCTGCGGACGCTGGAGCACGTCCAGCATCCGCGGCACGACCCCGGCGAACAGTGACCTGACGCGAGTGACGACGAACTTCCGCAGGAACGGCACCGACGTCACGACGAGGACCAGCACCGCGACCGTCAGCAGACCGGCGATGACCGTACGGGAGGGCGACAGGGACGGCGTCTTCTCCGTGCCGGTCAGATAGCCGAAGGACAGCAGCATCAGGATGTGACAGCCCAGCCCGAACAGCTGCGACGCGCCGACGCTCGCCACCGCGAGCCCCGGCCGCACCCCGGCACGCTGCAGGAAGCGCGTGTTGAGCGCGACACCGCCGACCGCCGCGGGCGCCACGATCTTCACGAACGAGCCGGCGACCTGCGCGGCCACGGTCCGCAGGAACGGCACCCGTTCCGGCACGAAGCCGAGCAGACTCATCGCCGCCGCGAAGTAGCTCAGCGCCGAGAACAGCACGGCCGCCGCGACCCAGCCCCACTCGGCGCTCTCGAAGAGGGTCGCGAACTCGATGTGGGTGAGCTGCGTCAGCAGGAAGTACCCGCCGATGGCACCGGCGATGAAACTCATCAGCGTGCGCGGTCTGATCCGCTCCAGGCGGGCCGGCTCGACCGGCGCCTGCGGTCTGATCCGCAGCACCTGGTGGCGGATCTGGGTGAGCAGGTCCTCCTCGCGTGCCTCGTCCAGCGCTTCGTCCAGCGCCCGTTTCTCGGCCCGCTGCTCCGCCCGTACGGCCTTCTTGCCGGGCTTCTCCGCCGCGGTCTCGGCGTGCTGGGCCTGCTCCGCGCGCGCGAGCTTGTCCTGCCGTGAGGCCTCCAGCACCGCGTCGCGCTCGCGCTGGGCACGCTCGCGGGCCAGTTTGCGCAGCGTCGCGCGCGTGGAGCGGGACAGTGCGATGGGCTGCAGCAGGGGCAGACAGTCGGCGACGGCGTCGGGACCCAGGACACCGACGGCCGACGCCACCGTGCGCTCGGCGCCGACGCGCAGCCCCAGGGTGGTCAGCAGCTGGGCGATGTCCATGCGCAGCAGCAGATCACCGGCCGCGATCTCGCCGCCGCGCAGATCGGTGAGGATCACCGTGCCGGAACGATCCACCAAAATCGCGTCACCCGCGAGCCTGCGGTGCGCGATGCGCCGTGACTGCAGCGACTGCACCTGATGCCAGGTGTCACGCAGAAGGCCGTCGGTGATGAGCTCCCCGGGGAGCGAGTCCAGGGTCCGCCCGCCGGTGTGCTCGTAGACGAGCATCACGGCGTCCGGGCCGAGCTCGGAGGTCGCGATCAGCTTCGGCGCGTTCGCGCCGGCCGCGATGGCCGCGTACGCGAGGAGCGCCTCCTGCTCCAGGGCCTGGCGCAGCGACTGGAGGCTGCGACGGGTGGCGAGCCCGCGCAGGGTCAGATTGCGCCAGACCCGGTAGAAGAAGCCCTGCGCCTGCTGCTCCCGGTCGACGACCGTGACGTCCAGCGGCGGTCCGTCCTCCAGGGTGACGAAGTAGCGCCGGCCTCGGTCACCGTTGTCGGACGTGTCCGGGGTCTCCTCGCGGGCCGCGCTGACGGGATGGAAACCGACGTGCCGCAGCCCCGCCATCAGCGTCCGGCCGGTCGGCCGGACGTTCGGCGACCCGACCGCGTACAGCGTCCCGTAGGCGATGGTCCAGCCGATCAGCACCGTCAGGATGATCGAGAACGGTGTCGTGTAGCCGGTGACCAGCATGGAGAAGGCGTCCAGGAGCAGCACCACCCACAGCACCGAGCGCCAGCGGGGTCTGCGGGACATGCCGACGGCCGTCATGTACGCGATGACCGGTGCCAGATAGCCGTGCACCGGGTCGGTGAGGGCGTGGATGTCGCCCGGCGAGGGCTGGGTGAGGGCCTCCTGAATGGAGCCCGGAGCGGCCTTCGCGACCCACAGGTCGGTGGCGAGGGTCACACCGTGTGCGAGGACCGCGGCGAGCACGCCGTCGGCGATGCGCAGCCCGTCCCGTTTGATCAGGCGCTCGATGGCGAAGGCGACCGGCACCAGCAGGATCGCGATGCTCGACGCGAGTCCCGCGATCTTGATCAGCAGATCGGGTGCCTGGCCGGTGCCTTTGTTGATGTCCTGTTCGAGCCCAGAGGTCGTCCCGTGCGCGAACGCCGCGATGGCGAGCAGCACGACGATCGCGAGGAAGCCGACCAGCAGCCGCATCAGGTCCGACGGACGGTGCACGCGCGCGGGCAGCAGCGGTTCGTCGCCCTCGACCTCGTCGTTGTGGACCTCGTCACCGCAGTCGTCGTCGCCCGTCGCCCGCCGGTTCCCGGTGCCGTACGCCTCAGGGGAGGGCTTTTGGTCCGCCTTCGAGGGGGAATCGGTCATCGAGCCGGGCTCGGCGTCCGTCGTGCCAGGGCTCTCGTCGGCGGCTCCAGCGGCTCCAGCGGCTTCTGGGCGCGACGAAGCGGCGGAGGTGCTCTCCGCGCCTTCGGGGTGCACGCCCTGCTGCCTCATGGTCTCTTCTTGATCTCGTATCACCAGTCACCGCCCGCACGATGGTGGCATGCCCCACCGACACACGGGGGCATCAGGGTGCAAATGCGGGGGCGCACAGTCTGCCCGAAGTGCGCCCTCGGAGCGAGGGATACCCACAGTCGCCGCCGCGTCACACTGTCGGTGGGGTGGGGCAGGATGGGGCGGATGAGCGAGGAGAACCTTCCGGCGGACGAACTGCCGGAGTACGCGGAGCGGGTCCTTGAGGTCGCCGACCTCATTCCCCCCGGGCGCGTCATGACGTACGGGGACGTCGCCGAGTGGCTGGAGGAGGGCGGGCCGCGCCAGGTGGGACGCGTGATGGCCCTCTACGGAGGAGCGGCCTCGTGGTGGCGGGTCATCCGCGCGGACGGAGTCCTTCTGCCCGGCCACGAACTCGAGGCGCTGGACCATTACCGCGCGGAGGGCACACCGCTGAAGGAGGCGAGCAGGGCTTCCGAGGGGCATCTGCCACGCGTCGACATGAGGCGAGCACGATGGGACGGCGACGAACGCGCGCAGGATCACACCTGACAGCTTCCGCCATCGGACGGGCGGACGGGACGTCTGTGGCCCGTACGGGGGAAACGAGGCACGTCCGTGACATGCCGTACGTTCGACGAGCGGGGAACGCACCGGGTGTGAGGGAAGAACGGGAAGCCGTCCGTCCGCGATGTCCACCGGCGTACCGTCGACGGCGCGCATCCCCCTCACCCCGCGGCCCCCACCCTCGGCCCGCGGCGCTCCGCACACCAGCACAACCTCCAGGACCGGCGAACCACGTGAGCTCCTCTTCCTCCACCAGGCGCCCGCCGCACCCCCAGGTGCGGCAGGGGACCCGCGGCGCGTACCGACTGGTGCGCACCGCGCCGGTCCGGGTGGGCCCCCCTCGTCTGGACGCAGGACAGCGCACAGTGGTTGACCACGGCTCGGGCCCTCTCCTCGTACTGGCGGGCCCCGGCACCGGAAAGACGACCACCCTCGTCGAGTCCGTGGCGGCCCGGATCGCACACGGAGGCGACCCGGAACGGATCCTGGTGCTCACGTTCAGCCGCAAGGCGGCCGTGGAACTGCGCGACCGCATGGCACTGCGCATCGGGGCCGCCCATGCCCCCCGGGCCACCACCTTCCACTCGTTCTGCTACGCCCTGGTCCGCGCCCACCAGGACAGCGACCTGTTCGTGGAACCGCTGCGGCTGCTGTCCGGACCCGAACAGGACGTCGCGGTGCGCGAGCTGCTCGCGGGCCAGCCCGACCTGGAGCGGCTCGGCCTCGCCCACGTCCGCTGGCCCGACGAACTGCGCGCCTGCCTGACCACACGCGGCTTCGCCGACGAGGTCCGAGCCGTCCTGGCGCGCAGCCGCGAACTCGGACTGGGCCCCGACGCCCTGACCGCCTTCGCCCGCCGGATCGGCCGCCCCGACTGGAGCGCCGCCGCGGCCTTCCTCGCCGAGTACCTCGACGTTCTCGACCTGCAAGGAGTCCTCGACTACGCGGAACTCGTCCACCGCGCGGTACTGCTCTCGGGACGCCCGGACGTCGCCGGACGTCTCGCCGCGCAGTACGACGCCGTCTACGTGGACGAGTACCAGGACACCGACCCCGCCCAGGTGCGGCTCCTGCGCGCCCTGGCCGGCGGCGGCCGCACCCTGGTCGCCTTCGGCGACCCCGACCAGTCGATCTACGCCTTCAGGGGCGCCGACGTCAACGGCATCCTGGACTTCCCCGACGCCTTCCCGCGCGCGGACGGCCACCCCGCGCCGGTCGAGGTACTGCGCACCTCCCGCCGCTCGGGCGCCGGCCTGCTCAAAGCCACCCGCCTGCTCACCCAGCGCATGCCGCTGACCCGGCTGCCCGCGCCGAAGGTACGCGCCCACCGCGAGCTGACACCGGTACGCGGCGGCGGCACGGTCGAGGTCTACACGTACCCGACGGCGGGCACCGAACTGGACAACATCGCGGACATCCTGCGCCGCGCCCACCTGGAGGACGGCGTCTCCTGGGGCGAGATGGCCGTCCTGGTGCGCGCAGGCGCCCGCACGATCCCGGTGATCCGCCGCTCCCTCACCGCCGCCGGTGTACCGCTCGACATCGACGGCGACGACCTGCCCCTGCGGCACGAACCCGCGGTGACACCGTTGCTGACGGCACTGCGGGCGGTCGCCCGCGCCGAGTCCGGAACGGGAGTGTCGCTACAGGCACCGAGGCCCGACTCCGGCAGCGGCACTCCCGTCCACGCCCCTGATGGCGCCCCGGATGACGCCTCTGACGAAGCCTCCGACGACACACCTGGAGCCGCTCCCGAAAGCGATCCCGGAGCTGTCCCAGAAGCCCCTCTTGAAGCCGTTCTGGCAGTCGCTCCTGAACACGCGGACGCACAGCCCGAGGACACCGGTCTCCAGGGAACGGGGTCCTGGCTCGACACCGGGACAGCGCTCACCCTGCTCGCCTCGCCCCTCGCCGGCATGGACGCCGCCGACCTGCGGCGCCTGGGCCGCGCGCTGCGCGAGGAGGAACGCGCCGCCGGCAACCACGTACCGCCGCCCTCCGACGAACTGCTCGCGCTCGCACTGGCCGAACCGGAACGGCTCGTCGCCCACGACCCGGCCTACGCCCGCGGAGCCCAGCGCCTCGGCGCGCTGCTGCGCAAGGCACGGGAGCGCCTGGCGGGCGGTGGCACGGCCGAGGAGGCGCTGTGGGACCTATGGGAAGGCACACCCTGGCCGCGGCGCCTGGAACGGGCCGCCCGGCGCGGCGGCGCGGCGGGACGCAACGCCGACCGCGACCTCGACGCCGTGTGCGCGCTGTTCGCGACCGCGGCCCGTGCCGAGGAACGCACCGGCGGACGCGGCGCCCTCAACTTCCTGGAGGAGATCGACGCCCAGGACATCGCCGCCGACACCCTCACCCGCCGGGCCGTACGCCCCGACGCCGTGCGCCTGATGACCGCGCACCGTTCCAAGGGCCTGGAATGGCGCCTCGTCGTCGTCGCGGGCGTCCAGGAGGGTCTGTGGCCCGACCTGCGCCGCCGCGGCTCCCTGCTGGAGGCCGACCGTATCGGCCGCGACGGCCTCGCCGAACCCCTCACCCCCGGAGCGCTCCTCTCCGAAGAACGCCGCCTGTTCTACGTGGCCGCCACGCGCGCGCGTGAACGCCTCGTCGTCACCGCGGTGAAGGCACCCGCCGACGACGGGGACCAGCCCTCCCGCTTCCTCACCGAACTCGGCGTGGAACCCAAGGACGTCACCGGCCGGCCCCGCCGCCCGCTCTCCGTCGCCGCCCTCGTCGCCGAACTGCGCGCCACCACCGTCGACCCACGCGTCTCGGAACCCCTCCGGCAGGCCGCGGCCCGGCGCCTGGCCCGACTCGCCGCCCTCAGCGACGACGATGGCCGCCCCCTGGTGCCCTCCGCCCACCCCTACCGCTGGTGGGGCATGTACGACCCCACCGAGAGCAAGGTTCCGCTGCGCGACCGCGACCAGCCCGTCGTGCTCTCCGGAAGCGCCCTCGACCAGCTCGCCAACACCTGCGCCCTGCAGTGGTTCCTGGGGCGCGAGGTGAAGGCCGACGCGCCCGCGACCGCGGCGCAGGGCTTCGGCAACGTGGTACACGTCCTCGCCGACGAGGTCGCCTCCGGACGCACCCCCGCCGACCTCGACGTCCTCATGGAACGCCTGGACTCCGTGTGGAACGCGCTCGCCTTCGACGCGCCCTGGAAGTCGGCCCAGGAGAAGGAACACGCGCGCGTGGCGCTCGAACGCTTCCTGAAGTGGCACATCGACTCGAACCAGATCCGCCCCGGCCGTACACCCGTGGCCAGCGAGCACGACTTCGACGTGACCCTCGAAGCGGGCTCCTACGAAGTACGCATCCGCGGCTCCATGGACCGCGTCGAGACGGACACCGAGGGCCGCGCCTACGTGGTCGACTTCAAGACCGGCAAAAACGCGCCCACCGCCGCCGAAGTGGCCCACCACCCACAGCTCGCCGTCTACCAGCTCGCGGTCCGTGAGGGCGCGGTCGACGACGCCTTCGACGGCGTGCGCCCCGAGCCGGGCGGCGCCGAACTCGTCCAGCTGCGCCAGGGCGCCGCCCAGAAGAACGGCGGCGAGACCCTCCCCAAGGTGCAGGCCCAGGAACCTCTCACGGGGGAGTGGGTCGGCGACCTGCTGGCCACCGCCGCGGGCAAGGTCCTCGACGAACGGTTCTCGCCGACCATCGGCCAGCACTGCACGCACTGCGCGTTCCGGACATCGTGCAGCGCCCGCGCGGAGGGGCGCCACATCGTCGAATGACGGCCGCCGGCCGGCCGACGGCACGCGGACCGGCAGCACGCGGACCGACGGCACGCGAACTGGCGGCGGCCGACGGTTCCCGGGCCGCGCGATGTCATCGGCCGCGACCTGAGTGACGTACGACACCACACGTGCTGACCAGCGGTTCCCGCACCCCGACAGCCGATGTGGCCACCCGCTGTCAGTGGGCGCGGCTAGCCTCTCTGACGTGCCCGCCCGTATCACCGATCCCGAGCAGCTCAAAGAGCTCCTCGGCATCCCCTTCACCCCGGAGCAGACGGCCTGCATCACCGCACCGCCCGCCCCGCAGGTGATCGTGGCCGGAGCCGGATCCGGGAAGACCACGGTGATGGCGGCACGCGTGGTCTGGCTGGTCGGCACCGGACAGGTCGCCCCTGAACAGGTCCTCGGTCTGACGTTCACCAACAAGGCGGCGGGCGAACTCGCCGAACGCGTCCGCAAGGCGCTGATCAAGGCCGGCGTCACCGACCCGGACGTGATCGACCCCGACAACCCGCCCGGCGAACCGGTCATCTCGACCTACCACGCCTTCGCCGGCCGCCTGCTGACCGACCACGGACTGCGCATCGGCCTCGAACCGACAGCCCGCCTGCTCGCCGACGCCACCCGCTACCAGCTCGCCGCCCGCGTCCTGCGCGAGTCACCGGGACCGTACCCGGCACTCACCCGCTCCTTCCCCGACCTCGTCGGCGACCTCCTCACCCTCGACTCCGAACTCTCCGAACACCTCGTACGCCCCGAGGACCTGCGCGCCCACGACGCCGGACTGCTGCACACCCTGGAGAGCGTCAGACTCACCAACGCCGACCTCCGCAAGGTCCCCGAGGCCGCCGCGGCCCGGCGCGCACTCGCCGAACTGGTGGTCCGCTACCGCGCGGCCAAACGCGAACGCGACCTCCTCGACTTCGGCGACCAGATCGCCCTCTCGGCCACCCTGGCCCGCACCCGCCCCGAGGTCGGGGACATCCTCCGCGACGAGTTCCGCGTGGTCCTGCTGGACGAGTACCAGGACACCTCGGTGGCACAGCGCGTACTGCTCGCCGGACTGTTCGGCGGCGGCACAGGACACCCCGTGACCGCGGTCGGCGACCCGTGCCAGGCCATCTACGGCTGGCGCGGCGCCTCCGTCGCCAACCTCGACGACTTCCCCGAACACTTCGCGGGCGCCGACGGCCGCCCCGCCACCCGCCAGTCACTCAGCGAGAACCGCCGCAGCGGCGGCCGCCTCCTCGACCTCGCCAACGGCCTCGCCGAGCCCCTGCGCGCGATGCACGCGGGCGTGGAGGCCCTCCGGCCCGCCCCCGGAGCCGAGCACGACGGCGTCGTCCACTGCGCGCTGCTGCCCACCCACGCCGAGGAGATCGACTGGCTCGCCGACTCCCTCGCCCACCTCGTACGCACCGGAAAGGCACCCGGCGAGATCGCCGTGCTGTGCCGCACCGCGAGCGACTTCGCCGAGATCCAGGGCGCGCTCGTCGCCCGCGACATCCCCGTCGAGGTCGTCGGCCTCTCCGGGCTGCTGCACCTCCCCGAGGTCGCCGACCTCGTCGCCGTCTGCGAAGTCCTCCAGGACCCCGGCGCCAACGCCTCCCTGGTCCGCCTGCTCACCGGACCGCGCTGGCGGATCGGCCCACGCGACCTCGCCCTCCTGGGACGGCGCGCCCGCCTCCTCGTGTCCCACGCGCGCGCGGGCGCCGACGACGACGCCGACCGCCGGCTCGCCGCGGCCGTCGAGGGGGTCGACCCGGCCGAGGTGATATCGCTCGCCGACGCCCTGGACACGTTCCTGGAGATGCCCATCGAGGCCGAGAGGGACAAGGACGGACTGCCCTTCTCACCCGACGCCCGGGTCCGCTTCGCACGGCTCGCCGCCGAACTGCGCGACCTGCGCCGCTCGCTCGCCGACCCCCTCATGGACGTCCTGCACCGGGTGCTCGCCGTCACCGGACTGGAGGTCGAGCTCTCCGCGTCCCCGCACGCCCTCGCCGCCCGCCGCCGCGAGACCCTCTCGAACTTCCTCGACGTCGCCGCGTCCTTCGCCGCCGGTGACGGCGAGGCGTCCCTGCTCGCCTTCCTCGGCTTCCTGCGCACCGCCGCCCAGTACGAGAAGGGCCTCGACAACGCCCTGCCCGGCGGCGAGAACACCGTCAAGGTGCTCACCGCCCACAAGGCCAAGGGCCTGGAGTGGGACGTCGTCGCCGTCCCCGGCCTCGTCACCGGAACCTTCCCCAGCACCCAGGGTCGCGAGAAATGGACGGCCCAGGGCAAGGTCCTGCCGCACGAACTGCGCGGAGACGCCGACACGCTGCCCGACGTCGACACCTGGGACGCCAAAGGCATCAAGGCCTTCCACGAGGCCATGAAGGACCACCAGCGCACCGAGGAGCTCCGCCTCGGCTACGTGACCTTCACCCGCCCCCGCTCGCTCCTGCTCGGCTCCGGCCACTGGTGGGGGCCGTCCCAGAAGCGCCCACGCGGCCCCTCCGACTTCCTGCACGCCCTGTACGACCACTGCGCCGCCGGACACGGAGAGATCGAGGCCTGGGCCGACGAACCGGCCGAGGACGAGGAGAACCCTGCCCTGCACGAGGCGGCGGCTGACCACGCGTGGCCGCTCCCGCTCGACGACACGGCACTCGCCCGCCGCCGCGCGGCCGCCGAGACCGTACTCGCCCACCTGGAACGGGTCGCGTCCCACGAAGAACCCCACCCCGCCGCCCACGGCCCGTCCTCCCACGACGACCCGGAGTGGCCGCCCCCGCCCGACGACGACGAGACGCCCTACGGGGACGAACCGCACCCCGAAGGAAACGACGGCCTCCCCGAAGACGGCGACCCCTCCGAAGGCGACGGCGACCTTCCTGTGGGCGACGACTCCGACTGGGACTCCTGGACGACCCACCGCCCGACGCTCCCGCACCAGGCGCCCGCCCCGGAGGCCCGCCCGGTCCCGGAGCCCCCGCAGGCCCAGGACGCGCGCCCCCACCCGGAAGACGACCCCGTACGACTCACACCCGAAGAAGCCCGCACCCTCGCCTCCTGGGACCGCGACCTCGACGCCCTCACCGGAGAGCTCCTGCGCGCCCGCGCGAGCGTCACCGACGTACCCCTGCCGGCCTCGCTCACCGCCTCACAGGTACTGCACCTGGCCGCCGACCCCGACGGCTTCGCACAGGAACTCGCCCGCCCCATGCCGCGCCCCCCGCAACCCGCCGCCCGCCGCGGCACCCGCTTCCACGCCTGGGTGGAGTCCCGCTTCGAAGAACTGCGGCTGCCCATGCTCGAACCGGAGGACCTGCCCGGCAGCGACGCCGAGATCGCCGACGAACGCGACCTGGAGGACCTCAAGGACGCCTTCGAACGCACTCCCTACGCCCATCGCACGCCCCACCGCGTCGAGACCCCCTTCCAGGTCGCCATCGCCGGACGCGTCGTCCGGGGCCGCATCGACGCCGTCTACAAGGAGGACGACGGCGACGGCACGACGTACGAGATCGTCGACTGGAAGACCAGCCGCACCCGCACCGCCGACCCCCTCCAGCTCGCCGTCTACCGCCTCGCCTGGGCCGAGCAGCAGGGCGTGCCCCCCGAGTCCGTCAAAGCCACGTTCGTATACGTCCGCAGCGGTGAGATCGTCCGCCCCCGCGACCTCCCCGACCGCGCCGCCCTGGAACGGCTGCTCACGCAGGACCCACGGGGCCCGGGGCAAGAGGCGGCCGGAGAACCGACGGACGAACACGCCCCCGCGGGCAGTTAGGCTCGTGAGCATGAGCAAGCCCGTTGACAACGCCGTCAGCACCGTCCGTGCGTACATCCACCACCACCGCACGGCCTTCCTCGACGACCTCGCCGAATGGCTGCGCATCCCCTCCGTGTCGGCCCAGCCCGACCACGCGGCGGACGTGAGGCGCAGCGCCGACTGGCTCGCCGCCAAACTCCAGGAGACCGGCTTCCCCACCACGGAGGTCTGGACCACGGAGGGCGCCCCCGCCGTCTTCGCCGAATGGCCGTCGGAAGACCCCCAGGCCCCCACGGTCCTCGTCTACGGGCACCACGACGTACAGCCCGCCGCCCGCGAGGACGGCTGGGACACCGACCCCTTCGAACCGGTGATCCGCGGAAACCGCCTCCACGCGCGCGGAGCCGCCGACGACAAGGGCCAGGTGTTCTTCCACACACTCGGCGTCCGCGCCCACCTCGCCGCCACCGGACGCACCACCCCCGCCGTCCACCTCAAACTCCTGATCGAGGGCGAGGAGGAATCCGGCTCCCCGCACTTCCGTCACCTCGTGGAAACCCACGCCGACCGACTGTCCGCCGACGTGGTGATCGTCTCCGACACCGGCATGTGGTCCGAGGACACCCCCACCGTGTGCACCGGCATGCGCGGTCTCGCCGAATGCGAGATCGCGCTGTACGGGCCCGCTCAGGACATCCACTCCGGCTCCTTCGGCGGCGCCGTGCCCAACCCCGCCACCGCCGCTGCCCGCCTCGTCGCCGCCCTCCACGACGACCACGCGCGCGTGGCAGTCCCCGGCTTCTACGAAGGCATCACCGAACTCACCGACCGTGAGCGCGAACTCTTCGCCGAACTGCCCTTCGACGAAGCACGCTGGCTGGCCACCGCCAAGTCGTCGGCCACCCACGGAGAGGCCGGACACACCACCCTGGAGCGCATCTGGGCCCGCCCCACCGCCGAGGTCAACGGCATCGGCGGCGGCTACCAGGGACCCGGCAGCAAGACGATCATCCCGTCCTCCGCCACGGTGAAGCTCTCCTTCCGGCTGGTCGCGGGCCAGGACCCCGACCACATCGAGAAGGCCGTACGTGCCTGGGCCGCCGAACAGCTCCCCGAAGGCATCCGGCACGAGATCACCTTCGGCGCCGCCACCCGCCCCTGTCTCACCCCACTGGACCACCCCGCCCTGCAGTCCGTCGTACGGGCCATGGGCCGCGCCTTCGAACAGCCCATCCGCTTCACCCGCGAAGGCGGCTCGGGGCCCGCGGCCGACCTCCAGGAAGTCCTCGACGCCCCCGTGCTCTTCCTGGGCATCTCCGTCCCCTCCGACGGCTGGCACGCGCCCAACGAGAAGGTCGAACTCGACCTCCTCATGAAAGGCGTCGAAACCAGCGCCCACCTCTGGGACGACCTGGCCGAGAACTGGCGCGAGGCACACTGAAAAAGCCCGTTCACACCCGGAAGAAGCCTCATTCACACCCAGAAGAGCACCCCGCACACCCGCCCCGCCGTACGTCCTGCTGAACCGCCCGCCGAAATAACCTTTCCACCGGGGGAGTTGGAAGCACCCGTGACCACCTGGACCGACCGCACCGCCGACCGTCCCATCTCGCTCACCGCCCCGGGCGGCATCGACCGGGCCGCCCACCACCGGCTCGACGAGGCCTGGCTCGCGGCGGCCTGGAGCCACCCCACGACCCGCGCCTTCGTGGTCTCCGGCGGTCAGGTCCTCATCGACGAGACTGCGGACGGCACCACCGAACTCGTCATGACCCCCTCCTTCGAGGCCCCGCTCACCGAGGCACACCGCTACTTCCTCGGCACGGACGACGACGGTGTGAGCTATTTCGCACTCCAGAAGGACGCACTGCCCGGCCGCATCGACCAGTCCGCACGCCCCGCGGGCCTGCGCGAGGCGGGACTCCTGCTCTCCCCCCGCGACGCCGGCCTCATGGTGCACGCCGTCGCCCTGGAGAACTGGCAGCGACTGCACCGCTTCTGCTCACGCTGCGGGGAACGCACCGTGATCGCGGCAGCCGGCCACATCCGCCGCTGCCCCGCCTGCGGCGCCGAGCACTACCCGCGCACCGACCCCGCCGTGATCATGGCGGTCACCGACGACGAGGACCGCATCCTGCTCGGCCGCCAGGTGCACTGGCCCGAAGGCCGCTTCTCGACACTCGCCGGCTTCGTCGAACCCGGCGAATCCATCGAGCAGTCCGTGCGCCGCGAGGTCTTCGAAGAGGCGGGCATCACCGTCGGCGAGGTCGAGTACGTCGCCAGCCAGCCCTGGCCCTTCCCCTCCAGCCTCATGCTCGGCTTCATGGCCCGCGCCACCTCCCACGAGATCAACGTCGACGGCGAGGAGATCCACGAAGCCCGCTGGTTCTCCCACGAGGACCTGCGCACCGCCTTCGAGTCAGGCGAAGTGATGCCTCCGTACGGCATCTCCATCGCCGCCCGCCTGATCGAACTCTGGTACGGAAAACCCCTACCCCGCAGAGAGACGTAGCCGGACCACCCCGCAACACTCCCGTCACCGGAACCGGTGCGGCGCAGAACACACACAAGAGGCGGTTCTCGAGTCACCTCAAGAACCGCCCCACCGCGGCAAACCGACACAAAAAAGTGCTCGAAGGCCTGGACGGTGACCTCGACGCGGTGCTGCGCGCGATCGAGGAAGCCGCCACCGGGGGAGTGCGACGCGTCACTTCGGTGCCTTCACGCGCGTCGCGTCGGCACTCACCGACCAGCAGCCGCCGCTGAGCGGCACGAACGACGACGAGACCCGCGCCCATGATCACCGGGCCGGGTCTCGTGCGCCTGCTCCCGGGTCAGACGCCGAGCGCGCGCTTCACCTGAGCAAGGCTCGGGTTGGTCATCACGACCTCGACCCCACCGTTGGTGGGAACCACCTGAACCGTCGGAACGGTCTGATTCCCGCCGTTCGCCTTCTCCACGAACGCCGCGGACGCCGGGTCGTGCTCGATGTTGATCTCCTTGTACGAGATGCCCTCGCGGTCCAGCTGGCCCTTCAGCCGCGTGCAGTATCCGCACCACGTGGTGCTGTACATCGTCACAGTGCCCGGCATGTCTCTCGCGCTCCTTTACTGCTGGGGGTGCGTCATCGCAGAAGGGGAACGTACGCCGGGCACCCACCATTCCCGCACCCGGGTACCCCCGCCCCGTACACCAGCCCCCACCGACGCCTGCCGCATTAGTACGACCACAAGACCCTCCCTGTGGACAACCGACTCACCCGCCCCCGGCGACCTGGCAGCATGGCGGGGTGACAGCAGCAACGCACTCCACCCTCTTCCCGCAGGTTCCGGACACGGCCGACGCGGTGCTCGACGGGCTCGACCCCGAGCAGCGCGCAGTCGCCACCGCCCTGCACGGTCCGGTGTGCGTGCTGGCAGGCGCCGGCACGGGCAAGACGCGAGCGATCACCCACCGCATCGCCTACGGCGTACGCGCCGGAATCCTCCAGCCCTCCAGCGTCCTCGCCGTCACCTTCACCAACCGCGCCGCGGGAGAGATGCGCGGCCGCCTCCGCCAGCTCGGCGCCGGCGGCGTCCAGGCCCGCACCTTCCACTCCGCGGCCCTGCGCCAACTCCACTACTTCTGGCCGAAAGCGGTCGGCGGCAGCCTCCCCCGACTCATCGACCGCAAGATCCAGCTCGTCGCCGACGCGGCCGCCGCCTGCCGCATCCGCCTCGACCGCGGCGAGCTCCGCGACGTCACCGCCGAGATCGAATGGTCCAAGGTCACCCAGACCGTCCCCTCCGACTACGCGGCCGCCGCCGCCAAGACCGGCCGCGAATCCCCCCGCGACCCCGCGGAGATCGCCCAGCTGTACGCCACCTACGAAGACGTCAAACGCGACCGATCACTCATCGACTTCGAGGACGTCCTGCTGCTCACCGTCGGCATCCTCCAGGACCGCCACGACATCGCCGACCAGGTCCGCTCCCAGTACCAGCACTTCGTCGTCGACGAGTACCAGGACGTCAGCCCCCTCCAGCAACGCCTCCTCGAACTGTGGCTCGGCGAACGCGACAGCCTCTGCGTCGTCGGCGACGCCAGCCAGACGATCTACTCGTTCACCGGTGCAACTCCCGACCACCTTCTCGACTTCCGCATCCGCCACCCCGCGGCCACCGTCGTCAAACTCGTCCGCGACTACCGCTCCTCACCCCAGGTCGTCCACCTCGCCAACGGCCTGCTCTCACAGGCCCGCGGCCGCGCCGCCGACCACCGCCTGGAACTGATCTCCCAGCGCGCCCCCGGCCCCGAACCCGTCTACGCCGAATACACCGACGAACCCGCCGAGGCCGAAGGCGCCGCCCGCCGCATCCGTGACCTCGTCGCCTCCGGCGTCCCCGCAGGCGAGATCGCCATCCTCTTCCGTACGAACTCCCAGTCCGAGATCTACGAGCAGGCACTCGCCGACGCCGGAGTGCCCTACCAGCTGCGCGGCGCCGAGCGGTTCTTCGACCGCCCCGAAGTGCGCAAAGCCGGAGCCGCCCTCCGCGCGGCCGCCCGATTCGGAGCCAACGACTCCCTTCTCGACGACGTCGTCGACCTGCCCTCCCAGGTCCGCGCCGTGCTGTCCGGCGAAGGCTGGACCAGCCAACCCCCCGCCGGCTCCGGCGCGGTCAGAGAACGCTGGGAATCACTGGCCGCCCTCGTCCACCTCGCCCAGGACTTCGCCGCCGCCAAGCAGGACGCCACCCTCGGCGACCTCGTCGCCGAACTCGACGAGCGCGCCGGCGCACAGCACGCCCCGACCGTCCAGGGCGTCACCCTCGCCTCCCTGCACTCCGCCAAAGGACTGGAGTGGGACGTCGTCTTCCTCGTCGGCGTCGCCGAGGGCATGATGCCGATCACCTACGCAAAGACCGACGAGCAGATCGAAGAGGAACGCCGCCTCCTCTACGTCGGCGTCACCCGAGCCAGAGAACACCTCTGTGTCTCCTGGGCCCTGTCCCGCTCACCCGGCGGCCGAGCCAACCGCCGGCCCAGCCGCTTCCTCGACGGACTACGCCCCGGCTCCGTCACCACCGCGGGCCGCACGAGCGGCGGCGGTCCTGGAGGCGTCGAGCGAGGCGTCGGAAGCAGCGGAGGCACCGTCGTACGACGGACGAGCCGAACCCCGGCCCGCTGCCGCGTCTGCGGCCGCACACTGACCGACGCCGGCGAGATGAAACTGATGCGCTGCGAGGACTGCCCCTCCGACATGGACGAGGGACTCTACGAACGGCTGCGCGAGTGGCGGGAGGTACAGGCGCAGCGCAGCGGCCAGCCCGCGTTCTGCGTCTTCACCGACAAGACACTCATGGTCATCGCCGAGACCGCTCCCGACGACGAGGGAGAGCTCGCCCGGATCCCCGGAGTCGGAGTACGCAAGCTCAACCGCTTCGGAGCCGACGTACTGGCCATCTGCGCAGGCCAGGAGCCTGGCGAGGACAAGCGCGACGACTGATTCAAACTCGTCGAAAAAATAGTTTGCGCATGCCCCGGCAATCCCCATAGGTTCTTAGCACGGAAGCGGCGGGCTTCTCCGAAGCCCTGGTTCCGTGCTGTACTTAATAGCCGTCGGACTGACTCACCCCCAGTCCCCCAAGACGCCGAGAGGAGGCGATTCCAGTGATCAGCATCAACACCAGCTCCAGCACCACCGTCCAAATGACCGATCGCTCGGTCGTCTCCACGTGCCTGCTCGGCGTCTCGAACCTGGGCACCGTTCTGTCCGGCATCACCGCCGTCCGGCCGGCGTCCTCCCTGTCTCTCGCGGGTCTTCCCATCCGTGAGCGCAATGAGCGACCGATCCAGGCACTGGAAGCAGCAGTAGTGGCAGAGGCGCACGCCTATGCCTTTGCGGCAGCCGGTGCCGGATCCCTGAAGCAGACCAAGCAGCACCACACGATGTGGGCCTTCCGTGGGCCTGAACCCTGGAGTGATCCAGCCTGATCCTCGATCAGGCCGGCGCCTTCAGGGCCGCGGAACCCCACCCGGGATCCGCGGCCCTTTTGTTTGTCCCCGACCGGGGACGGCAGAGCGAAGGGGCCTCGGGACAAGAAAAGAACCCGGTACCAGCCGCCAACCGGCCAACCGGCCGGCACGACCAGACGAGGAAGACCACCCGTGCAACTCGAAGCGCACGCCCCGTCCGTACCGCCTTCCGAAACGATCCCCCCGCCCGGCCTCACGGAGGACTCCACCTTGATCCCGCTCACTGCGCTCACCGCGCTCGACGACGCCATCGAGAACCTCGGCGTACCCGTCCCCTGCCGTTCCTACGACCCGGAGGTCTTCTTCGCCGAGTCGCCGGCCGACGTCGAGTACGCCAAGTCCCTCTGCCGTACCTGCCCGCTGATCGAGGCCTGCCTCGCCGGCGCCAAGGAGCGGCGTGAGCCCTGGGGTGTCTGGGGCGGCGAGCTGTTCGTCCAGGGTGTTGTCGTAGCCCGCAAGCGGCCCCGTGGCCGCCCGCGCAAGAACCCGGTCACGGCATGAACACCGCAGGAACGATCGACCACCCCCTGACGCACGACCCCAAGAAACAGGCCCCGATGAAGCCGTCCGCGAGTGAGCCCACCGGCTCCGTCATTTCAGACTTCACCACCACCGGCGCGAACGACTCGCGTGAGAACAGGACCCGAGAAATGCAACTCATCCCAGAAGCCCTGGCTCGTGCGCATATGCACGAGCGACTGCGAGAGGCTGAGCGGGAGCGCCAGGCCGTGCGCCTGGTCACCGCCCGCCGGATGCAGCGCCGGGCCGAGCGCGCTTCCATGCGTGCCCGGCGTGCGCTGGCCATGGCGGTCATGCAGTAAGCAGCCGAAGGCAGTCGCAGACCTACACAGACACACCGCGGGGGTTGGTCCGTCCGGACCGGCCCCCGCGGTGCGTTGTACCGGGCGAACACCAGGCCGCGGGGCTATCGTCGGCGGGTGACGAGTCTTCCCGGGGACAGTGACAGCAGCGGCACCACCGAGCGGCCCGACACGGCCCAGCCCCAGCGCATCGCGTGCGCCCGCTGCGGCACCCCGGCGGACGGCCCCCAGCCGACCTGGACCTGCTCCGTCGAGAACGGCAGCCGCCACTACTTCTGCGACAACTGCGCCCGGGCACACCTGCGGGCGATCGAGGGGCGGCTGGATTCGGCTTGGTGGTAGGGCGGGGCCTGCTCCGGGGCTTCTTCTCGGGGGGCTCCCCCTCCCCCCTCCCCCCTTCCCTCCCACCCTCCCACAGCCGCCCCGAGGCAGCCCGAACTCACGCCTCAGCCGCTGTGTCCTCCTCGTCCGGCAGTTCTTCGGTCGGGACGAACCCCGGCAGCCACTCCTCCAGTTCGTCGCGGAGCCGGACCGTCGCGCCCAGCTGGCACAGGACGCCGATGGTGCTCAACGTCACACGGTGGATCAGCAGGTACGACGGTGGCAGGTTGAGGAGCCTGCCCAACTGGTGGGCGGGGGAGCGGGGATCGGCCACCCGGGCGGCCTGGCTGCGCATCCAGCCGCGGGTGAAGGTGAACTCGTCGGCCTGTGCCGGTTCGATGATCGGCAGGAGGTAGTCGAGGACCGCGTCGGGTTCGAGTTCTATCGACTCTTTGACGAATCCCTCCTCGCGCAGCAGGTCGTAGACCGCCTCCGCGTCTCCGTCGAGGGTCATACGGAGGGAGTCGCCGATGGGTGAGGGCAGTCCGCCGGGGAGACGGTCGACCGTGCCGAAGTCCAGGACGCCGAGGCGCCAGCCGCTCTTCTCGTCCGGCAGGAGCCGGAAGTTGCCCGGGTGGGGGTCGGCGTGCAGCAGGCCGGTGCGGGCGGGGCCGGAGAAGAGGAAGCGGGCCAGCAGTTGCCCCGCGCGGTCCCGCTGCTCCTGGGTACCGTCGGAGATCACCTCCGACAGGGGTGTTCCGTCGATCCATTCGGTGACCAGGATCTGGTCGCACTGGTGGACCACCGCCGGTACCAGGACGTCGGGGTCGCCCGAGAACTCCGTGGCGTGGGCTTCCTGGGCCTGTGCCTCCAGTGCGTAGTCGAGTTCCTCGGAGACCCGGTCGCGGAGTTCCGCGATGAGGGGCTTGATGTCCATGCCGGGGATGAGCGGCCCCAGCAGCCGGGCGAATCGGCTGAGCTGGGTGAGATCGGAGAGCAGGGCCTCACCCGCTCCCGGGTACTGCACCTTGACGGCGACCTCGCGGCCGTCGTGCCACACCGCCCGGTGCACCTGGCCGATGGAGGCGGCCGCGGACGGCTTGTCCTCGAATTCGAGGAACAGCTCGGACCAGTCCTCGCCGAGCCGCTCCCGGAGAACGGAGTGCACGGTGCGGGTCGGCATCGGCGGTGCCGCTTCCTGGAGCTTCGTGAGCGCCGCGCGGTACGGGCCCGCGATCTCCTCGGGGAGTGCCGATTCGAAGACGGACAGTGCCTGCCCGAACTTCATCGCACCGCCCTTCAGCTCACCGAGCACCTTGAAGAGCTGCTCGGCCGTGCGCTGCTGGAGCTCGCGGCCCACGATCTCCGCCGACTTCCCGCCTATCCGCTTGCCCAGGCCCCAGGTCGCTCGCCCGGCGTAGCCGAGCGGTAGCGCGGCGAGTTTGGCGGTTCGGGTGACCGCCTTTCGGGGAAGATCAGACATGAGCCCTCCAAGTCCCAGACAGCCGTGCCGCATGCGGCTGTTGCCCCGCCATTGTCTCGCGCGGGTCGTCGGCTTCGGCGGCGCGTTCCCCCTTCTTACTTTTCTCCGTGGCGCCGCACGGGCAATCGGGGTGTGGCCATACCGGCTTCGCGTGCCAGTGGAGCCCTGGGGCGGAGGTCTCCCAGCGGGCTCCGGCGCTGGAGGGCGGCCGCCCGTCGAGGAAGGCGAGCGCGTGCGCGGCGGCGAGGCCGGCGATGCCGGTCGCCATGGTGAGGTCGCACGCCGGTACGTGGCGTGAGGTGCCGGAGCGCCACTGTGCGATCAGGCGTGGCCAGGTCGGATCCCGGTCGGCGCGGCTCCGGTCGAGGCAGCCGGCGCAGCCGGTGTCGCCGGGCAGGACCAGCGGCCCGACGACTCCAGTTCCTTCCACGACTCCCGCGTACAGATGGGGTGTGCCGGAGGTGATCAGGGGTTCGGCGGCGGCGGGATCGGGGGCGTGGACGGACAGGCCGTCCCGCGGTGTGATGATCACCAGGGAGAGTCCGGGTTCCTCGCCCTCGTTGGCGGGCCGGGGCGGGCGGTCCGGCCCGGCTCGGCGCACCGCCCGCCGGGCGGCTTCCTCGCGGCGCTCTCCGATGGAATCCGCCGGCAGTCCGCCGGGTGCCACGTCCCACGGTTCCACACGGCCCACGTCGCGTACCTCGATCCGGCCCACGCCCGCGCCGGCCAGCAGCGCCGCGAGGGTGACTCCGACCCGGCCCGCGCCGCGCACCTGTACTCGCAGGGAGCGGCGGGCGGCCAGGTGCGCGAGGGCGTCGCCCGGTGCCGGAGCGATGAGGGAGAGGGCCGCGAGGTCGGGGCGCATTCGGTCGAGGACCGGCTTCTTCGCTCGCAGGGTGTCCGCGGCCGGGCCGCCGCCCGTCGCGTCGTCGAGGAGGCCGGAGCGGGCCAGCCGTTCCACGAGTGCGTCGACATGGCCGTCGGGCAGGCCCATGCCGCGTCCTTCCTCGCGCAGGAGGGGGAGTGAGCGGGTTCCGTCGAGCAGGTCGAGGAAGCTGCCTGTCGCCGTGTCCACCGGGCCCAGCACCATCGCGTGTGCGGGTGCCATGCCGAACTGCACGGTGTTGAGGTCCCGCCAGCCGCGCCGCAGCGCGGGTTTCACCATCGGATGCATGACCGACCCCCGTATCCATGGAGCATCCCCGTGTGTCGGCGGGGCCCTGCCGGGGCCGCCGCTCGGATGCCAGGATGCCCGGGGGCGGGGGGAGGGTGCGGAAAGTTGTCCACAGGCTGTGGTGTTGGTAGGACAAATCGAGCGCGCAGGGTGCGGATCGACACCGAACCGTCCTGCGGACGGGACTTCCCCCACGTGCAGCGGGTAACGTCGGGGCGTGCCCGCCGACCCACTGCACCGCGCCGGAAAACCACAGCGCAGCACGACGAGCCTGCCGCCGAGCGGCTCAGCGGCGAGTGCGATCGAGGTTCGCAGGAGTGCGCGACGGCGCAGGACGGTCTCCGCGTACCGCGAGGGCGATCGCACTGTCGTGCTCATCCCCGCCCGGATGTCCGAGGCGGAGGAACAGCGCTGGGTGACCGTCATGCTCGACAAGCTGGCCGCCCAGGAGAGCAAACGGGTGCTCGGTGACGCCGAGCTGACCGAACGCGCCGCGCGTCTGTCGGACCAGTACTTCGACGGGCGGGCCCGGCCCACCTCGGTCCGCTGGGTGACCAATCAGAACACGCGATGGGGTTCGTGCACCCCGGCGGAGGGCAGTATCCGCCTTTCGCACCGCTTGCAGGGCATGCCCGAGTACGTCGTCGACTACGTACTCGTCCACGAACTCGCGCATCTTCTGGTGCCCGGACACGGTCCGCGCTTCTGGCGGCTGCTGGAGGCGTATCCGCGGACGGAGCGGGCGCGCGGCTACCTCGAGGGGGTCGTCGCGGCCGCCCGGCTGCCCCACCCGCCCGTCGGCCGCGACGAATAGCGGGCGGCCGGGCGCGGTCCGTCCCGGGCGGGGGGTGATTGTGTACCGGGTCTGTACCGGCCGCGTCCACTTCCGGGGTTTCCCGTTAGCCTGACGCGACGCAATCGCATTCGGGATGGGGGACGGTCGTTACGCATGGCCAGGGAATTCCAACGCGGCCACAAGGCCAGAATCAGTGACCTCACCGCGGGCACCGATCTGTACGTGGGTGTGCAGATCACCGGCCCCGGACTGACCTTCGACATCAGTTGCTTCGGTCTGGACGCCGACGAACGGCTGTCGGACGACCGGTACTTCGTCTTCTTCAACCAGCCGAAGACCCCCGAGGAATCCGTCCAGCTCCTTGGCGCCCAGTCGGGTGACACGGAGTCCTTCCGCGTCACCCTCGACCGGATCCCGGCGCAGATCCAGAAGCTGTCGTTCACGGCGACGGTCGACGGCGCCGGACAGATGTCCCAGATCGCCCCCGGGTATCTCCGTGTCGTCGCGGGCGGCGAGGAGGTGGCCCGCTACTCGTTCAGCGGAGCGGAGTTCTCCACCGAGCGTGCCGTGATGCTGGGCGACTTCTACCTGAAGGACGTCTGGCGGTTCGCCGCCGTGGGACAGGGTTTCGACGGCGGCCTCGACGCGCTGCTGAAGAACTTCGGCGGCGAGGTCGCCGACGAGGAGCCCGCCGCGCAGCAGCCGCAGGGCGGTGGGGCGCCCTCGTTCTCGCCTCCCACCCAGGTGACCGCGATGCCCGCGTTCGGAGCCCCGGCCGCACCGGCTCCGGCTCCCGCGGCGCAGGGGTTCGCACCGCCGCCCGCCCCGTCCGTGCCCTCGGTGCACGCCGCGCCGACCATCATCGCGCCGCTGCACAGCCCGCCGGGCGGCACCGTGCCGCCGCCGGGGCCCGCCCCGTACGTGCAGCCGCCCGGCCCGCCCGGCCCGCCGCCGGGCTATGGTCAGCAGCCTCCCGGGCAGGGCGCCTCCCTGCCTCCTGGCTACGGTCAGCAGGCTCCGTCCGCGCCTCCCGGTTATGGCCCGCAGGCCCCGCCGGCACCTCCCGGTTACGGGCAGCAGCCGTCGTACGGCCAGGTCCCGGGGCAGTACCCGGGGCAGCCGGGCGCGCCCTCCCCGTACGGTGTTCCGCAGGGCGCTCCGCAGGGCGGGGCCGGTGTGCTCGCCGCGCTGGGGGCGTTCAAGGAGACGCCCACCGGGCAGCGGTGGACGCAGCAGAACAAGAAGCTCATCCGGGTCGACCTCGGTATCGGGGACCAGCCTGTGCTGGCCCGCCAGGGCAGCATGGTGCTCTACCAGGGCAAGGTCGACTTCAGCTACAAGGGCGCCGGCTTCGCCGGACGGATCGTGGGCAACGCGACCGGCCAGGAGATGCAGCTGATGCGCTGCTCGGGCCGTGGTCAGGTGTTCCTCGCCGAGAACGCCACCCATGTGCACCCCATCGAACTCCAGGGTGACGCGATCTGTGTGTCCTCCGAGAACGTCCTCGCCTTCGACGAGACGCTCCAGTACGAGGTGCGCAGGATCGAGGGTCACGGCATCCCCGGGGGCGCGCTGTTCACCATGCAGTTCCAGGGGACCGGCACGGTCGTGGTCAAGACGCACGGCGCGCCCGTCGTGCTGCCCGTGACACCGACGACGTTCGCCGACTGCAACGCCGTCGTCGCCTGGTCGGCGGCCTCCCAGGTGGTCGTCTCCAGCCAGGTGCGGATGCGGCGCAACGCCTACCCGGGCGACACCGGGGAGAGCGTGAACCTCCAGTTCCGCGGCGCGCCCGGCAATTTCATCGTCGTCCAGCCGTACGAGGTCTGAGGGAGCCCGTCATGAATCAGCCACTCACGGGCTACGCCCCGGCACCCGTCACGGCCCGCATGGAGAACCACGGCAGTCACATGCTGAAGGTCGCCATGCAGACCGGAAGCGACCTCTTCGCGCGCGTGGGCTCGATGGTCGCCTACGAGGGCTTCGTCCAGTACGAGCCCAACCCGCCCGCGGTACGGCAGATCGCCCGGGACTGGATGACCGGGGAGGGCGCACCCCTCATGAGGTGCCACGGTGACGGTCTGCTCTATCTCGCGGACTACGGGGCGAACGTCGTCGTCATCAACCTCAACGGGGACGCGATCTCCGTGAACGCCACCAACCTGCTCGCCTTCGACGCCCACCTCACGTGGGGCGTCGAGCGCGTCAAGGGGCTCGCCAAGTTCGCCGGACAGGGCCTGTGGAACACCAAGATCTCCGGCCAGGGCTGGGTCGCGCTGACCTCCCGGGGGGAGCCGATCGTGGTCGACTGCGGTGGCGGCGAGGACGAGACGTATGTCGATCCGGACGCGCTGGTCGCCTGGTCCCCGAACCTCAAGGTGAAGGGCAAGCGCAGTTTCAAGGCACAGTCGCTGATCGGCCGCGGCAGCGGCGAGGCGTACCAGATGGCGTTCTCCGGGCAGGGCATCGTCGTCGTCCAGCCCAGCGAGGACAGCACCGACCGCCTCCGGATCCGGGGCTGAGGGGGAGCAGGACATCATGCAGAGCCCGCTTTTCGGCTACAACGAACAGCAGACCCAGGAGCGCTACAGCCTGCAGAACTCGCAGATGCTGCGGGTGGTCATGGAGGGCCACGACGACATCCTGGCCCGCAAGGGCACGATGGTCGCCTATCAGGGGCTCGTCGAGTTCGACGCCGAGTACCAGAACAGCAGCCAGCACCGCGCGCGTGCGTACACCGGTGAGGGCCTGGACCTGATGCGCTGCCACGGGCAGGGGACGGTCTACCTCGCGAACCTCGCGCAGCACGTGCACGTGGTCGACGTGGACCAGGACGGTCTGACCGTCGACAGCAGCTATGTGCTGGCCATGGACTCCGCGCTGCACCACGAGGTCATCGCTGTGGACAGCCAGTACGGCATCTCCGGATCGGGCAAGTACCAGCTCAACATCACCGGCCGCGGCAAGGTCGCCCTGATGACCTCGGGGGCGCCGCTGATGATGCAGGTCACGCCCGACAAGTACGTCAACTGCGATGCCGACGCGATCGTCGCGTGGTCCACCGGCCTGCGGGTGCAGATGCAGGCGCAGACGCACTCCTCCGGGGTGTGGCGGAGGCGTGGCAACACCGGTGAGGGCTGGGAACTCAGCTTCATGGGCCAGGGGTACGCGCTCGTCCAGCCCAGCGAGCTGCTGCCGCCGCAGAACGCGGTGATCGGCCAGGGACTGCGCGCCCAGTACGGCATGGGACAGCAGGGTGCCCACGCGCAGAACCAGGGCAACGCCTGGAGCTGAGCGACGGGCAGGCCAGAAGCAACGGTAAGGGGCGACCGCCAGGGCGGTCGCCCCTTACGCGCGTCTCGGGCGGAGGGCCTCGGTACTCAGCCGGAGAGCCTCGCGCGGGTCGCCTCCAGCAGGCGCACGACCGACCCGTCCGCCACCTCCGCGACCTCGTCGTAGTGGAACCAGCGCAGGTCGAGGGACTCGTCGCTGATCGCCGCCACGGATCCGGCCGGGGCGAGCACGGCGTACTGGACGTCCAGATGCCAGTTGCACGGCGCCGGGATGGCGTGCCGGTCCAGGCGCACGGGGCCGCCCGGCAGCAGCGTCAGACCCTCGATGCCCGACTCCTCGGCCGCCTCGCGCAGCGCGGCCGACGCCAGCGTCGGGTCACCCGGCTCGCAGTGACCGCCCATCTGCAGCCACATCCGCAGCTTGCGGTGCAGCGTCAGCAGCACCTGGCCGGCCTCGGCGTCCACGACCAGCCCACTCGCCGTGACATGCCCCGCCGAGCAGGACCTCCACATGCCCTCGGGGTGCGCCGACAGGTGATCCAGATACCTCTGCCGCAGGTCTTCCTGGCCCTCGTAACCCTTCAGTACGAGGACCGCGTCGTCGTGGAGGGTCACTCGGCGCCGTCGCCCTTGTCGTCGCTCTTGCCGTCGCTCTGGCCTGGGTCCGTGCCGCCCTTGCCGTCCTCGTCGTCCGTGCGGCCCTTGCCGGCGTCGCTGTCGTCGCTGTCGTCCTTCGTCAGGTTCGGCCGGTCGGCGGAACCGCTCGCCGCCTCGCCGAGCATCTTGTCGAGCTCGGAGAAGTCCAGCTGCTCGCGGTGCACGAAGCCGTCCGGGTCGTCCAGGTCGGACGCCGTCGGCAGCATGTCCGGGTGGGCCCACAGACCGTCCCGGCCGTCGACACCACGCGCGTCGGTGAGCGAGGCCCACAGGCGCGAGGCGTCCCGCAGCCGGCGCGGGCGCAGCTCCAGGCCGATGAGCGTGGCGAAGGTCTGCTCCGCGGGGCCGCCCGTCGCCCGGCGGCGGCGCAGCGTCTCACGCAGCGCGTCCGCGGACGTCAGGCGCGGCTTCGCGGCCGCGTGCACGACCGCGTCCACCCAGCCCTCGACGAGTGCGAGCGCCGTCTCCAGACGGGCCAGCGCGGCCTTCTGCTCCGGCGTGTCCTCCGGCTGGAACATGCCCTGCTGGAGGGCGTCCTGCAACTGCTCCGGGTTCTGCGGGTCGAGCTGGCCGACCACGTCCTCCAGCTTGGCCGTGTCGACCTTGATCCCGCGCGCGTAGCCCTCGACGGCACCGAAGAGGTGCGAGCGCAGCCACGGCACGTGCGCGAAGAGCCGCTGGTGGGCGGCCTCACGCAGAGCGAGATAGAGCCGCACCTCGTCCTGGGCGATGCCGAGGTCCTTGCCGAACGACGCGATGTTCAGCGGCAGCAGCGCGGCCTTGCCGGCCGGGCCGAGCGGCAGGCCGATGTCGGTGGAACCGACGACCTCGCCCGCGAGCACGCCGACGGCCTGCCCGATCTGCGTGCCGAACATCGCTCCGCCCATGGAGCGCATCATGCCGATGAGCGGGCCCGCCATGGCCTGCATCTCCTCCGGCAGGACGTCCCCCATGGCCGCGCCGACCCGTTCGGCGACCGGGTCCACGAGCTCCTTCCACACGGGCAGCGTCGCCTCGACCCACTCCGCGCGGCTCCAGGCCACGGCGGAGCCGGCGCCGGACGGCAGAGAGGTCGCGTCGTCAAGCCACAGATCGGCCAGACGGACGGCCTCCTGGACCGCGGTGCGCTCGGCGGGGCCGACGCTCTCGTCCTTGGTGCCGTCGGAGGTGCCCTGGGAGACCGTCTGGCGGGCGATCTGCTTGGCCATGTCCCAGTTCACCGGGCCGCCCTCGTACGAGAGCATCTGGCCCAGCTGCTGGAACGCGGCGCCCAGGTCGTTGGGGTTCATGGATCCGAACATCGCTGCGAGCGGATTGTCGGCGCCGAAACCGCCGGCTCCGGGCAGCCCGAAACCGAACGGTCCCTGACCACCACCGCTCTCCTGGTCCTTCTTCTTGCCCTCGTCGCCGTTCTCCGGCTCCTCCGGCGGAAGGCCGAATCCGAATGGGGTGTCACTCACGGGGTTCCTCGGCTGGTTAGGGCCGCCGGTTCGTTCCGACGGCGGCTGCCCGACAACACCACCCAGCCTAGACACCACAACCCGATCGGGCCTCGGTGCTTCGCCGACTCTTGGCCTGCGGCAGGATGGATGTCACCTGGTACGGACGCGTCACGCGCGGCCGTTACTGAAGACAACCGCTGGAGACGCCCGGTGAGTTCCCCAGATCCACAGGTTCGCGCAGCGCGAAACCACTCAACCAGCCCGCTCCCGCGCGGGCCCGTCGTCGCGGTCACCGGAGCCGCGTCCGGCGTGGGCGCGATGCTCACCGAGCGGCTCGCCGCCAGTGAGGAGATCAAGCAGGTCATCGCCATGGACGAGCGCCGGGGCGAGTGCGCGGCCGCCCAGTGGTACATCCTCGACGTGCGGGACCCGGCGATCGCGGAGAAGCTGCGCGGGGCGGACGTCGTGGTGCATCTCGCACTGGACCTCGACCTGGAGACGGACGCGGCCGCCCGTACGGCCTACAACGTCCGGGGGACGCAGACCGTGCTCACGGCCGCCGCGGCGGCCGGCGTGCACCGGGTGGTGCTGTGCACCTCCGCGATGGTCTACGGGGCGCTGCCGGACAACGAGCTGCCGCTCTCCGAGGACGCCGAGCTGCGGGCGACCGCCGAGGCCACCGGGGTCGGCGATCTCCTGGAGATCGAGCGGCTCGCGCGACGGGCGCCCCGCGCGCACCCCGGGCTCAATGTCACCGTCGTGCGCCCCGGGGTACTGGTCGGTGGTGGCAGCGACACCGCGCTGACCAGGTACTTCGAGTCGCCCCGGCTCCTGGTGGTGGCCGGGTCCCGGCCCGCCTGGCAGTTCTGCCACGTCGAGGACCTGTGCAGTGCTCTGGAACACGCCGTTCTGGAGAAGGTCGACGGGGAGCTGGCCGTCGGGTGCGACGGATGGCTGGAGCAGGAAGAGGTCGAGGAGCTGAGCGGGATCCGGCGGATGGAGCTGCCGTCCGCCGTCGCCCTCGGAGCGGCTGCACGGCTGCACCGGATCGGACTCACCCCGTCACCTGCCGGGGACCTGGCCTACACGATGTACCCCTGGGTGGTGAGCGGCAGCCGGCTGCACGACGCCGGGTGGCGGCCGCGATGGACCAACGAGGAGGTCCTCGCCGAGCTGCTGGAGGAGGTCGCGGGCCGGCACACGGTGGCCGGGCGGCGGCTGGGCCGCAAGGACGCGACGGCCGCGGGAGCCGCGGGAGCGACGGTGGCACTGCTCGGTACGGCGGCGATCGTGCGCCGGGCGCGGAAGGCCCGGCGCAGGATCTGAACAGGACGGCTGGACGGCGGGAACGGCAGGACGGCAGGACGGCGGACAGTCCTCTCGGGCCGCGCCCCCGGACACGCGCGACGGGATTCGCCGCCCGGGCCCCGGCCGCCCGCGCCGCCCCCCAGGAGACCCCAAGCCCGGCCCCGCCCTGTAGGACGCTCCAAAGGGGCTCGCGACGGAGCCGGGGGAAACGTGTATTCCTCGGTGCCGTGGGGGTGCGGCACGATGGGCACATGGCAGCTTCCTTTGAACACCCCGGAGAGCGGGCCGCGCAGGATCCCATTCGGCTGGTGGCCGTCCGGGACGAACCGCTGTCCCTGGACGAGGTCTTCCGGGCCGTCGGTGACGACGCCGCCGGAGGGACCGCGTTGTTCGTGGGGACCGTGCGCGACCACGACGGCGGTGCCGACGTCGCCGGACTGGGGTACTCGAGCCACCCCGGCGCCGAGGCGGAGATCCGCAGGGTCGCCGAGAAGGTGGCCGCCGAGTACCCGGTACGGGCGCTGGCCGCCGTCCACCGCGTCGGAGACCTGGCCGTCGGGGATCTCGCGGTCGTCGTCGCCGTGTCGTGCCCGCACCGCGGCGAGGCCTTCGCGGCGTGCCGCAGGCTGATCGACGACCTCAAGCACGAGGTGCCCATCTGGAAGCACCAGAAGTTCTCCGACGGTACGGAGGAGTGGGTCGGCGCCTGCTGAGGAAAGCGGCCCGGAGCAGGGAAGAAGCCCCGACGGGAGCCCCGACGCGCCCACGGAGGGAGCACACCGGTCCTCCGCGCGTGCTCGGGTTGCGTAACCGACCCCCTGGCGTGAGCGTTAGCACTGCGAATGGTTAATCTGCTGATCAGTCAGTTGCGGTTGCTCGTTGGGGTTGGGAGGTCGGCATGGCGTCGCTCGCCTGGTTGCTGATTCCGTTGATGGCCGCGATCGGTGCCGGACTGTGGGGAAGCTGGGCCGGCCGGAATCGCAAGACGGCCGGAGACGGCGTCGAGCTCGAGGGCTACGCCCGCTTCCGCGCGGCCATGGAGCGGTCCGAGGCCGTCACGACACGGTCGGACACGCTGGAGAAGTCACCCTCCGACGCGGTCTGAGGGCACGGCGGCCCGTACGCGGCCGAGGGCCCCCGTACGGGCGGCCCCGACGGTGCGCTGACAGCACCGTCCCGTACTGTCGACACATGCCACGCCGCACCGCGACGATGCTCGCCTCCACTCTGATCCTGATCGCGCTCCTGTGCGCGGGAGTGTTCATCACCGTGCCGTATTCGGAGATGTCACCCGGACCGACGGTGAACACGCTGGGCGATCACGACGGCGAGCCGGTGCTGCAGATCTCCGGGCGCAAGACGTACCCGGCCACCGGGCACCTGAACATGACCACCGTCCGGGTGACCAGCGCCGACTACCGGATGAACCTCGTCGAGGCCGTCTACGGCTGGCTGGCGCACGACAACAAGATCGTCCCGCACGACACGCTGTACCCCGACGGCAAGACCGAGGAGCAGTCGACCCAGGAGAACGCCGAGGAGTTCAGCCAGTCCCAGGAGAGCGCCAAGGTAGCGGCCCTGAAGGAGCTGAACATCCCGGTGAAGTCCTGGGTGATCGTCTCCACGGTCGTCAAGGGCTCGCCGGCCGAGGGACGCCTGCACGCCGGGGACGTGATCAAGAAGGTCGACGGTACGGCGGTCAAGGCGCCCGACGACGTCGCGAAGCTGGTCACCCGCCACAAGCCCGGCGAGAAGGTCGTCTTCACGGTCGTGCCCTTGAAGGAGCAGGCCGCCGCGGAGAAGGCGAACAGGACGGTGACCGAGACCCAGGACGTCACGATCACCACGGCGAAGTCCGCCGACCGCGGCGCCGCCCGCGCCATCGTCGGCATCTCGGCCGGAACGGACCACACCTTCCCGTTCGACATCGACATCAAGCTCGCCGACGTCGGCGGACCGAGCGCCGGCCTGATGTTCGCGCTCGGCATCGTGGACAAGCTGACCCCGGACAACCTCACCGGCGGCAAGTTCGTGGCGGGAACCGGCACCATCGACGACGGCGGCACCGTCGGCCCGATCGGCGGCATCGAGATGAAGACGGTCGGCGCGCGCGAGAAGGGCGCCCAGTACTTCCTGACGCCCAAGGACAACTGCGCGGCCGCCGCCAAGGACACCCCCGAGGGGCTCACGCTCGTCAAGGTCAACACCATCGACGACGCGATGAGCGCCCTCAAGGACATCAGGTCCGGCAAGACGGCCGACCTGCCGAAGTGCACGGCCAAGTAGGCCGGGCACTCCGCACCGTCACGCGGCCCGAGGGCTACTCCGCGAACGTCGCCGACAACGCCTCGGCGAGCCCCGGCACCAGACCCGACCCCGTCAGCACCTCCGTCGGCGCGTCCTTCTCGCGCAGCCGCAGCGCCGAGTCGCGCGTCCCGTCGCGCAGGACGCCGACCGTCATGCGGACCTCCTGACGGTCCGGGTGCTCGGCGACCCACTTCGCGAGCCTCTTCTCGCTCAGCCCCTCCGGAACGGAGGCCTCCGCGGACGGCGGCAGCATCAGCCGCTCCACGGTCAGCGCGCAGCCGACCACGGCGTCGGGCCAGGCGATGGTGCCGAGGAACTCGTCCAGCGGCTTGCCGGCAGGGATCTCGTCCTGCTCGACGGGGGTGAGAGCGGTGCTGTCGGGCTTGTCCTGCAGACCGAGCTGGGCCGCGAGGCCGGGTTCCTGGGTGCGCAGTCGTGCGGTGTCTACGAGGGCGAAGAGGCGAGCGGGCTGGTCCCAGCCGAGGCTTGAGGCGTACTCGTCGATCTCGAGTACGGCCCGGGTGAGCGGGGTCGCTGCCATGGGAGTGTTGGACATGGTCACAATCCTGCCTCGTTAGTACCCGGAAGCGGGAACCGAGTAAAGCGTGAGTAAGTTGCATAGGTGAGGCTCCACGATCACGGAGTCTGATGGATGGTCCGCGTTCACGGGGGCCTGACGGATCAACAGCGACTTCGAGGTGCGCACCTTGGCTTTCCAGATGCCGGACCGCGGCGGAGGCCCGACGGGGCCACGGATGAGAGTGGGCCGCCCCTCCCGGCGTGTCCGGACCCTGCTCATGACACTGGGCGTGCTGGCCGTGCTGGCCATGGCCTTCGTCATGTTCGCGGGGTTCTGGACGGACTGGCTCTGGTACCGGTCGGTCCACTACTCGTCCGTCTTCACGACGACCCTGTGGACAAAGATCGGACTCTTCTTCGTCTTCGGCCTGCTCATGGCGGCCGCGGTGGGGGTGAACATCTGGCTGGCGCACCGGCTGCGCCCGCCACTGAGCGCCATGTCGATGGAGCAGCAGAGCCTCGACCGCTACCGCATGGGCATCGCGCCCTACAAGAGGTGGCTGCTGCTCGGCGTCACCGCCCTGGTGGGGCTGATCGCGGGCGCGTCCGCGTCCGGCCAGTGGCGCACCTGGCTGATGTGGGTGAACGGAGTCCCCTTCGACCAGAAGGACCCCCAGTTCCACCTCGACGTCTCCTTCTACGCCTTCGACCTGCCCTGGTACCGCTTCCTCCTGGGCTTCGGCTTCGCCGCCGCAGTGCTGTCGCTGATCGCCGCCGCGCTCACGCACTACCTCTACGGAGGGCTGCGGATCACCAGCCCGGGAGCGCGCGCCACAGCGGCGGCCACCGGCCACCTCTCGGTGCTCCTCGGTGTCTTCGTCGCGCTGAAGGCGGTCGCCTACTGGCTCGACCGGTACGGACTCGCCGTGAAGTCCAGCGACTTCAAGGCGACGGGGAACTGGACCGGCCTCAGGTACGTCGACGCCAACGCCTACCTGCCCGCCAAGACGATCCTCTTCTGCATCGCCGTCATCTGCGCCCTGCTGTTCTTCGCCACCCTGTGGCGGCGCACCTGGCAGCTGCCCGTGATCGGCTTCGGCCTGATGGTGCTCTCCGCGATCCTCATCGGCGGCCTGTACCCGGCGATCGTGCAGAAGTTCCAGGTCCAGCCGAACGAGCAGGCCAAGGAAGCACCGTACGTCGAGAAGAACCTGAAGGCGACGCGCGAGGCCTACGGCATCGACGGCACCAAGGTCTCGGAGTACGCGGGCACGAGCGACACCAAGGACAAGACCAGGCTGCGCGACGACGCCGACACCACGGCGAGCATCCGGATCATGGACCCGAACATCGTCTCGCCGACGTTCCAGCAGTTGCAGCAGATGAGGAACTACTACGCGTTCCCGACCAACCTGGACGTCGACCGGTACACCAAGGACGGCAAGGACCAGGACACGGTCATCGGTCTGCGTGAGCTGAACCTCAACGGCATCCCGAAGAACAACTGGATCAACGACCACTTCCGCTACACGCACGGCTACGGCGTGGTCGCCGCCAAGGGCACCACGGCGACCGCCGGCGGCCGGCCCGTCTTCACCGAGTCCGACCTGCCGTCCAAGGGCGACCTCGGGACGTACGAGCAGCGCGTCTACTACGGCGAGAAGACCACCCAGTACTCCATCGTCGGCGGTCCCCAGAAGGAGATCGACTACTCCGACGACAGCGGGGAGAAGACGACCAGCTACAAGGGCGGCAGCGGCGTCAGCCTCTCCAGCCCGGTCAACCGGGCCGCCTACGCGGTGGCGTTCGGTGAGCCGCAGATCCTCTACTCGGGGGCGATCGGCGAGGGTTCCCGGATCCTCTACAACCGCACCCCCAAGGACCGTGTCGAGGCGGTGGCGCCCTGGCTGACCATCGACGGCGACGCCTACCCGGCCGTGGTCGACGGCAGGATCCAGTGGATCGTCGACGCGTACACCACGACCAACGGCTATCCGTACGCCTCCCGCACCACCCTCGGCGACACGACGGCCGACTCGCTCACGGCGACCAACAACCAGCGCGCGGTGGTGGCCCAGCAGAACCAGGTCAACTACATCCGCAACTCGGTGAAGGCGACCGTCGACGCGTACACCGGTGACGTCAAGCTCTACCAGTGGGACACCAAGGACCCGGTTCTCAAGACCTGGATGAAGGCGTTCCCGCACACGGTGAAGTCGAAGAAGGACATCTCGCCCTCGCTGATGGCCCATCTCCGGTATCCGCAGGACCTGTTCAAGGTGCAGCGCGAACTGCTCACCCGCTACCACGTGAAGGACGCGCAGACGTTCCTCAGCGGCAGCGAGGTGTGGCAGGTCCCCGACGACCCGAGCAACAAGTCGGGCAACGCGGTGCCGCCGTACTACCTGAGCATGAAGATGCCCGACCAGCAGGCGCAGGCCTTCTCGCTGACGACGACGTTCACGCCGAACGGCCGGGACAACCTGAGCGCCTTCATGTCGGTCAACGCCGAAGCGGGCACCGGCGACTACGGCAAGATCAGAATCCTGAAACTGCCGACGAGCGAACCCGTCGACGGACCCAAACAGGTCCAGAGCCAGTTCAACTCCGAACAGACCATCGCCGAGTCCATCAGGCTTCTCAGCGGCGGCGCCTCGGAGGTCGAGTACGGAAACCTGCTGACGATTCCACTCGACGGAGGACTGCTCTACGTGGAGCCCGTCTACGTACGGGGCGGTGGACTCAAGTACCCACTGCTGCGCAAGGTGCTGGTGACCTACGGAGGCAACACCGCCTTCGAGGACACGCTCGACCAAGCCCTCAACAAGGTGTTCGGGGCGGACGTCACGACCACCCCGCCGGGTGACACGGGCACCACGAAGCCACCGACATCGAGCAACCCCACGGTCCAGCAGGCGCTCGAGGACGCCCAGAAGGCCTTCACCCAGGGCCAGGAAGCCCTCAAGAAGGGCGACTGGACGGCGTACGGCCAGGCGCAGAAGGATCTTCAGGACGCTCTGAAGAGGGCTGAGGAGGCTCAGACCGCGGCCGGCAAGCCCAGCGGCGGCAGCAAGAGCGGCGACAAGGGCAGCGACAAGAACGGCAGCCCGAGCGGCAGCCCGAGCGATGGCCCCAGCGGCACTCCCAGTAGCGACGGGAGCTCCGGAAGCAGCTGAACGGAGTCCCCTCCGCGCCGTGGTACGGTTGCAACACAACGGCGCGGGGTGGAGCAGCTCGGTAGCTCGCTGGGCTCATAACCCAGAGGTCGCAGGTTCAAATCCTGTCCCCGCTACTGAAAGGCGAAGGCCCGGATCCTTTAGGATCCGGGCCTTCGCCATGTGCGGTTCCGCACGCCGCGCCCGTACGGGTGCGGCGTGCGGGCCGGCTACCGCCGGTACGCGGGGTGCGTACCGGCGTCGCTCGGCGACACGCGCGAAGACTGCGCCATCCGTGGGGAGTTGGGGATTTTGTGTTTCACTTGTCTCTCTGTGGGCATGTCGACAAAACGCTGAAGTGACCCTCACTGACTGCGGTATACCAGGTGTGGCCAGGTTGCAGGTGGTGCGACGATGGACGTTATGGGGGACAAGGCAACTCTGTTGGAGACAGGGCGTTTTGTGCAGCCTTCGGACCGGGACGAAACCGGCGAGGCGGCAGAAGAGGCACGTCAGCGGCTCGCCGCCGAATCCGGCGACGTCGAGGCGATGAGTGTCCTCGGAGCGATGCTGCTGCGCCGCGGCGATCTTGACGCGGCCGAGCCCCAGTTGCGCGCCGCCACCGCCGCGGGTGACCGTGCCGCCGCCAACAACCTGGGTGTCCTTCTGCACCAGCGCGGATACACCGACGACGCCGCGGGATGGTGGCGGATCGCCGCCGTCGCGGGTTCCGCCGCCGCCGCGCACGCCCTCGGCCGCTACCACCGCGAGCGGGGCGACGAGCCCGCCGCCGAGTACTGGCTGCGCCAGTCCGCCGAGCAGGGCCACGCCCTCGGGGCGTACGCGCTCGCCGACCTGCTGGAGCACCGTGGCGACGTCGGCGGCGAGCAGTGGATGCGGGCGGCCGCCGAGCGCGGGCACCGTGAGGCCGCGTACCGCCTCGCACGCACGCTCGACCGCAAGGCCGTCGACGCGGGCGAGAGGGGCTCCGACAACGGTGTCATCGGCGTGATGGGCGTCATCGGGGCCGCGGGCGAAGAAGCCGAGCAGTGGTACCGGCAGGCCGCCGCGCGGGGGCACCGGCGAGCCGCGCTGCACCTCGGGGCCATCCTGGAGAAGCGCGGTGAGCTCAGGGAGGCCGGCCGCTGGTACCTGACGTCCGCCAAGGACGGCGAGGCGCGGGCCGCCTGCGCGCTCGGATTCCTGCTGCGGGACGCCGGCGACACCGAGAGCGCCGCCGTGTGGTGGCTGCGCGCCGCGCAGGAGGGCGACGGCAACGCCGCGAACGCGCTCGGCGCGCTGCACGCCGAGCGGGGCGAGACCCAGACAGCCGAGCGGTGGTACCGGGCCGCGATGGACGCGGGCGACACAAACGGCGCCTACAACCTCGCGCTGCTCTGCGCCGAGCAGGGGCGGACCGCGCAGGCCGAGCAGTGGTACCGGCAGGCCGCGTACGCCGGACACCGGGAGGCGGCGAACGCCCTGGCCGTCCTGCTCCTCCAGGTCGGGGACGCGGCCGGCGCCGAGCCGTGGTTCTCCAAGGCGGCGGAGGCGGGCAGCGTCGACGCCGCGTTCAATCTCGGGATCCTGCACGCCGGACGGGGCACCGCGGCCGACGACGCCGCGGCGCTGCGGTGGTACGAGCGTGCCGCCGCCGACGGGCACACGGAGGCCGCGCTCCAGATCGGCATCGCACGTCTGCGGGACGGGGACGAGGGGGCCGCCGAGCGGCATCTGCGGCGGGCGGCGGGCGGGGGCAGCGCGGAGGCCGCGTACCGGCTGGCCTCGGTGCTCGACGCGCGGCGGCCACCCGCGCCCGCGCACGAGCTGGGGGAGCCCACGCATGAGAAGAGCGAGTGCGAGGAGTGGTACGAGCGGGCGGCGTCCCAGGGCCACCGGCGGGCGCAGGTGCGGGTGGGGATGCTGGCGGCGGCGCGCGGGGACGTGGTCGACGCGGCGCGGTGGTACCGCGAGGCCGCGGAGGCGGGGTCGCGGAACGGGGCGTTCAATCTCGGGCTGCTGCTCGCCCGGGAGGGGAGCGAGCCGGAGGCCGCGCTGTGGTGGGCCCGGGCGGCGGACGCGGGGCACGGGCGGGCGGCGTTGCGGCTCGCCCTCGTGTACGCGCGGCGGGGGGAGCTGGCCGAGGGGCAGCGGTGGGCGGACCGGGCGGTTTCGCTGGGGCCGGCGGAGGTGTCGGAGCGGGCGGCCCGGTTGCGGGACGCGTTGCGGGAGGAGTTGTCGGCCTGAGCGGTTGCCGTCCCGGCGGTGACAGGGGGCTCCGTCTCTGGGTTCCTGGCCGGTAATAGGGGGCACTGTCCGGGGCTCTGCCCCTAGCCAGGGTTCTGGCCGCGCGAGGGGTACCGCTCGGAAGGCTCCCGTCAGTACCTGGGGGCTCTGCCCCCAGACCCCCGTTCGGCCTGGACGGCCTCGTCCTCAAACGCCGGACGGGCTGATGGGCAGGGCCTGGGCCGAGGGGCGCCGGGGTCCGCCGGGGAGACTGGTCTCGTGCTGGGAGGTGCCGGGGTCTGCTGCGGAGTCCAGCCCGTGCTGGATGGTGCGGGCCGGTGCTGAGCTGAAGGGTGTCGGGGGCCGGTGGAGGCACCGGTCGCGGCCTGGGGGAAAGCGATTTGCGCTGGTCCACCCAGGTGACGTAATGTTCAGTTCAACGACGCGGGGTGGAGCAGCTCGGTAGCTCGCTGGGCTCATAACCCAGAGGTCGCAGGTTCAAATCCTGTCCCCGCTACTCAAGACCTAGGGCCCGGATCTTCTGATCCGGGCCCTAGGTGTTTTCCGCCCTGGGTGTTTCCTGCTCGCGTGCGCTCCGGTGGGTGGCGCGGCAAGGGGAAAGCCCCGGCGGATTCCAGGGGCCGGGGCTTCCGTGGAGCGTGGCGTGCGGGGGGTCAGGCCGCCGCGCAGTCCGGGCACACGCCGCGGTACGTCACCTCGACGTCCGAGACCGCGAAGCCGAAGCGCTCGGAGTCCGGGAGGTCCGCCAGCGGGTTGCCGCCCGGGTGGACGTCGCGGATCGCACCACAGCGGGCGCAGACCAGGTGGTGGTGCGGACGGTGCGCGTTCGGGTCGTAGCGCTTCGCGCGCTTGCCCGTGGCGACTTCCAGCACCTCGCCCAGCGAGACCAGCTCACCCAGCGTGTTGTAGACGGTCGCCCGGGAGATCTCCGGCAGCTTGGCGACGGCGCGCGTGTGCACCTCGTCGGCCGTCAGGTGGACGTGATCTCCGTCGAGCACCTCGGCCACGACACGGCGCTGCGCGGTCATGCGCCAGCCGTGTCCGCGCAGGCGTTCCAACAGGTCACTCATGCGGAGCAGCCTAACAGCAGGAGCACCAGATCCCGAACGAGTGTGACTTTGGAAGTCAGTTTGACTTAGACATTGTCCATTGTAGGATCGAGCTCGTTGGTGGCCGGGGAACAGGTCCGGGCAGGAATGACGCAGGAGGCGCACGTGACGCAGGGACCGCTTACGACGGAGGCCGGCGCGCCGGTTGCCGACAACCAGAACAGCGAGACCGCGGGCATCGGCGGCCCCGTGCTCGTCCAGGACCAGCTGCTGCTCGAGAAGCTCGCCCACTTCAACCGCGAGCGCATCCCGGAGCGTGTCGTGCACGCCCGTGGCGCCGCCGCGTACGGCACCTTCACGCTCACCCGTGACGTGTCGCGGTGGACACGCGCGAGGTTCCTCTCCGAGGTCGGCAAGCAGACCGAGACGTTTCTGCGCTTCTCGACGGTGGCCGGAAACCTCGGCTCCGCGGACGCGGTCCGTGACCCCCGCGGCTTCGCGCTGAAGTTCTACACCGAGGAGGGCAACTACGACCTCGTCGGCAACAACACCCCGGTGTTCTTCATCAAGGACGCCATCAAGTTCCCCGACTTCATCCACACGCAGAAGCGCGACCCGTACACCGGTTCGCAGGAGGCCGACAACGTGTGGGACTTCTGGGGGCTGTCCCCCGAATCCACCCACCAGGTGACCTGGCTCTTCGGTGACCGCGGCATCCCGGCCTCCTACCGTCATCTCAACGGGTACGGCTCGCACACGTACCAGTGGAACAACGAGGCCGGCGAGGTCTTCTGGGTCAAGTACCACTTCAAGACCGACCAGGGCATCAGGAACCTGACCACCGAGGAGGCCGTCCGTCTCTCCGGCGTCGACCCCGACTCCCACCAGCGCGACCTGCGCGAGGCCATCGAGCGCGGCGACTTCCCGTCCTGGACCGTGCAGATCCAGGTCATGCCGGCGGACGAGGCGGCGCACTACCGCTTCAACCCGTTCGACCTCACCAAGGTGTGGCCGCACGAGGACTACCCGCCGATCGAGATCGGCAGGCTGGAGCTCAACCGCAACCCGGAGAACGTCTTCGCCGAGGTGGAGCAGTCGATCTTCTCGCCCGCGCACTTCGTGCCGGGCATCGGTCCCTCGCCCGACAAGATGCTCCAGGGACGCCTCTTCGCCTACGGTGACGCGCACCGCTACCGCGTCGGCGTCAACGCCGACCACCTGCCGGTGAACCGCCCGCGCGCCACCGAGGCGCGTACCCACTCCCGTGACGGCTCCCTGTACGACGGCCGGCACGGGGGCGCCAGGAACTACGAGCCGAACAGCTTCGGCGGCCCGTTCCAGACGGACCGCCCGCTGTGGCAGCCGACCGCGGGCTTCACCGCGGGCACCGGCAGCCATGAGGCCCCGGTCCATTCCGAGGACACGGACTTCGTCCAGGCCGGTGACCTCTACCGGCTGATGTCCGAGGACGAGCGGGGCCGGCTGATCGAGAACCTGGCGGGCTTCATCGCCAAGGTGTCCCGTGACGCGATCGCCGAGCGCGCGATCGCCAACTTCCGCCAGGCCGACGGAGACTTCGGCAAGCGGCTGGAGGCCGCGGTCCAAGCACTGCGCGGCTGATCACCAGCACTGGATCGCTTGTCGTCGACGGCGGGCCGGACCTCCCCGCGCCGGGGGGGGGCCGGCCCGCCGGTGTGGGCGCGGGACCCGCTCAGGCCGGCACGCGCTGCCGGGCCGGTGCCCAGCAGCGGATGATGTCGCGCACCGAGACGATGCCGACGGGGCCGCTGCCGTCGAGCACGATCAGATGGCGGAAGCCGCCGTGCGACATCGCCGCCGCGGCCTCCTCCAGGGTCCAGACCGGGGCGGCGAAGACGACCTCGGTGGTGGTGTGGGTGTCGGCGGTCTCGGCGTCGGGGTCCTGGCCGAGGGCGAGCGAGTTGAGGATGTCACGCTCGGTGAGGATGCCGACGCCGCCGGCGTCCTCGTCGAGGACGACGGCCGCGCCGACGCGGCGGGCGGACATCAGACGGGCCGCCTGGCGGAGGGTGTGTGCCGGGCCGATGGTGAGGACCACTGTGCTCATGGCGTCGCGGACGAGCATGGAAGGAGCCACCTCCTACGAATCCGTCGACCTTGCGAGCGGATTCACAAGTTCACAAGTGGGGGGACTCTCAGAGTCGCAGTTAAAGGGACGGTCAACAAGGGGGCGCGTGCCGCAGGATCGGGGGCGCCCGGGGGTCACTCAGAAACCCCAGGTCACCTCGGGGTGCCCAGGACTCTCCTTCAGCGGTGCCGGATCACGATCGATTCCGGCCGTCCCGGCTCAGTAGCGCTGGTTCAGGTAACCCAGCATCTCGTCGTGGAGGATGCCGTTCGAAGCGGCCGCGTTGCCGCTGTGCGGGCCCGGGCGGCCGTCGAGGCCCGTGAAGGAGCCGCCCGCCTCGGTCACCACGATCGCGTTCGCCGCCATGTCCCAGAGGGACAGTTCCGGCTCGGCGCAGATGTCGACCGAGCCCTCCGCGACCATCATGTACGGCCAGAAGTCGCCGTATCCGCGGGTGCGCCAGACGGCCTTCGTCAGGTCGAGGAATCCGTCCAGGCGGCCCTGGTCCTCCCAGCCGGACAGCGAGGAGTACGCGAAGGAGGCGTCGGCCATCCGGGAGACCTGGGAGACGTGCAGGCGCGAGGCCGAGGAGAGGCTGCGGCCGGTGAACGCGCCGTGGCCCTTCGCCGCCCACCAGCGGCGGCCGAGCGCGGGCGCGGAGACGACGCCGACGACCGGCTGGTAACCGCCCTCGACCGCTTCCGTCAGGGAGATCAGCGTGGCCCAGACGGGGACGCCCCGGACGTAGTTCTTGGTGCCGTCGATCGGGTCGATCACCCAGCGGCGCGGGCCCGTGCCCTCGATGCCGTACTCCTCGCCGAGGACCGCGTCGCGCGGCCGTGCCCGCTTGAGATGACCGCGGATGAGTTCCTCGGCGGCCTTGTCCGCCTCGCTCACCGGCGTCATGTCCGGCTTGGTGTCGACCTTCAGGTCGAGCGCCTTGAACCGGTCCATCGTCGCGGCGTCGGCGGCGTCCGCCAGGACATGGGCCAGGCGCAGGTCATCGCGGTAGTCGGGCATGACTGCACCGTATATGGGTCCCTCGGGCCACAGCCAGACGGCCCAGGGAACAAACCCGGTGAACAATCCCGGGGAACAGGACCAGGGAACAGGACCGACGAACGAAGGGGCCGGGCGGGGGCCGCCGCGGTGCCCGGTGACCGTCGTGCGGACGGTCGCCGTCCGGATGATCGCGGGCGGCCGTCGGGGACCGGGTGGCCGAACGCCGCCGTGCGGCCGGGTGATCATCGCGGCGCGCGACGGCTCGCGTACGCCCCTCGGCGCCGCCGCGAACCCTTGACAGTGGCTGTGCACGCGTCAAATCTGAGCTGCAGTGCCGCCCGCTCGCCCCAGGGAGGCGAATGATGCCTGCAGCGCGGGAATCCCTTCTGGACGCCGCTCACACGGCGCTCGCCCGTCGGCCGTGGTCCACGGTGCGGATGGTCGACGTCGCGGCCGTGGCCGGAGTGTCCCGGCAGACGCTCTACAACGAGTTCGGCAGCAAGGAAGGGCTCGCACGAGCGCTCGTGCGGCGGGAGGCCGACGGCTATCTCGCCGGTGTCGAACGCGCGCTGGCCGCGCACGCGGACGCGCGCGAACGGCTGGTCGCGACCGCCGAGTGGACCATGACGGCGGCGCGCGGCAACGCGCTGGTACGGGCCATGCTCACCGGCTGCTGGAGCGAGCGGCTGCCCTCGCCGACGCTCTCGGCGGTGCCGTCCTCGTCCGCGGTGCCCGCCCAGCGGCGGGCGGACGGGCCGCTGCCGTCGCCGGCCGACTTCGTGGCTCTCGTGAGGGACCGGGCCGTCGCGGCGCTCGCCGGTCCCGGCACGACCCGGGCCGACGCCGTCGAGCTGGCCGGGTCCTGCGAACTGGTGACACGGTTGGCGCTGTCGTGCGTGGCGGCTCCGCCGGGGGAGGGCGGGGTGACGGACCTGGTGCGCGGCGCGCTGCCCCGGCAGTGGCGATGACACGCCACCACGGGGCGCCGTCGGGGACGCCGGGCGGAAACCGGGGCGGCCGGCATCCGGGGGCGGCCGGCATCCGGGGTCGGTGCCGCGCGGCATCCGGGTCCGGCGTGGGTTCCGGGCAAGGCGTGGCCCCGGAGGTCGGCGAACGGCCTCCTGGGGCGGTGGAATCAGTGGGACGAGCCCGAGAGCTGGAGGCCGATGACGCCGATGATGACGAAGCTGATCGAGACGATCTTCAGGGTCGACACCAGGTCGCTGAGGAAGATCATTCCGTAGATCGCCGTGCCCGCCGCGCCGATGCCCGTCCACACCGCGTACGCCGGGCCTACGTCGAGCTTCTTCAGGGAGAGGGTCAGCAGGCCGAAGCTGCCCAGGGCGAACACGCAGAAGGCGACCGTCGGCCAGAGTCTGGTGAAGCCGTGCGAGAGCTTCAGACAGACGGCGAAACCGGTTTCGAGCACTCCTGCCACAACGACCAGCAGCCACGCCATGTCTTGTCCTCCCGCGTCCGCACGTCGACTGCTCCGTCTGGCTCGGATCAGGCCAGCGGTCCCCGAGGGCGCTGGGTGCGATTATGCATTTACCGGGCTGCCGCGGACGCAAACAACGCGGAGGTCACGAAGGGAACCTCGATCGTCCCGTACGGGGGGACACTCATGGGCGTACCGGGATCAGTCGCCTTCCGTGCGTTCGCGCGTCGCCAGCAGCCGGCGCAGCGAGTAGAGCCGGGCCGGGTCCGCGTGACCGTCGGCCACCCACTGGTCCAGGGCACAGTCCGGTTCGTCGTGACTGCACGCGCGCGGACAGCCCTCGGTGCCGGGTTCGAGGTCCGGGAAGGCGTGGATGACCCGGGACGGGTCCACGTGGTGCAGGCCGAAGGAGCGGATCCCGGGGGTGTCGATGACCCAGCCCTCGCTGCCCGGCAGCGGAATCGCGCGCGCCGAGGTCGTGGTGTGCCGGCCGCGTCCCGTCACCGCGTTGACATGACCGGTGCTGCGCCGCCGCTCCAGCGAGACCAGCGCGTTGACGAGGGTCGTCTTGCCGACGCCGGAGTGCCCGACGAACGCCGTGATCTTGCCGTCGAGTTGCTTGCGCACCCGCTCCACCGCCGTGCCGCTCTCCAGCTCCTCGCGGCTCGTCACGACGTAGGGCACGCCCAACGCCCCGTACATCTCGAGGAGTTCGTCGGGCGGAGCGAGGTCGGACTTGGTCAGCACCAGCAGCGGCTCCAGGCCGCCGTCGTACGCCGCGACCAGGCAGCGGTCGATCAGCCGCGGGCGCGGCTCGGGGTCGGCGAGGGCGGTGACGATGGCGAGTTGGTCGGCGTTGGCGACCACCACGCGCTCGTACGGATCGTCGTCGTCGGCCGTCCGGCGCAGCACGGAGCTCCGCGGCTCGATCCGGACGATGCGGGCGAGGGTGTCCTTCGCGCCGGACAGGTCGCCGACGAGGGCGACGCGGTCGCCGACGATCGCGGCCTTGCGGCCCAGTTCGCGGGCCTTCATCGCCATGACCTGACGGTCCTCGACGAGGCAGGTCAGGCGGCCCCGGTCGACGGTGAGGACCATGCCCTCCGCCGCGTCCTCGTGCTTGGGGCGGATGTTCGTACGAGGCCGGTTGCCCTTGCGGTTCGGCCGCTGGCGGATGTCGTCCTCGTCGGTGTTCTTGCCGTAACGGCGCATGATCCAGGTCCGCCCGTCAGTTCCCGAGCGTTCCGGGGTTCCCGAGCATTCCGGCCCACAGGTCGGGGAAGTCCGGCAGCGTCTTCGCCGTGGTCGCCACGTTCTCGATCTGCACACCCTTCACCGCGAGCCCGATGATCGCTCCGGCGGTGGCCATGCGGTGGTCGTCGTACGTGTGGAAGACGCCGCCGTGCAGTCGGCGCGGGCGGATGTGCAGTCCGTCGGCGGTCTCGGTGACGTCACCGCCGAGTTCGTTGATCTCCTTGGTGAGCGCGGCCAGCCGGTCCGTCTCGTGCAGCCGCAGGTGGGACACGCCGCGCAGGGTGGAGGGGGAGTCCGCGAGCGCGGCGACGGCCGCGATGCCCGGGGTCAGCTCGCCGACCTCGCCCAGGTCCACATCGACCCCGTGGATCGCACCCGAACCGGTGAACTCCAGTCCTCTGTCGGTCAGTTCGCAGGAACCGCCCATTTCGGTGAAGATCTCCCGCAGCCGGTCACCGGGCTGGGTGGTGCGCGTCGGCCAGTCGGGTACGACGACCGTGCCGCCCGTCACCAGGGCCGCCGCGAGGAACGGCTGCGCGTTCGACAGGTCCGGCTCGATGATCAGGTCCCGGCCGAGCAGCGCGCCCGGGGTGACGCGCCAGACGTTGGGCTCGCCGCCCGACTCCGGGGTGTCCACCTGGGCGCCGACCGCGCGCAGCATGTCGACCGTCATCCGGATGTGCGGCATGGAGGGGAGCGTCGAGCCGATGTGACGGACCTCGACACCCTGGTTGAAACGGGGGCCCGAGAGCAGCAGGGCCGAGACGAACTGCGACGAGGAGGACGCGTCGATCTCCACCGGGCCGCCGTCCAGGGCGCCCCCGCCGTGCACCGTCAGCGGCAGCGCGCCGCGGCCCTCGTCGTCGATGCGGGCGCCGAGCAGGCGCAGCGCGTCGAGCACACCGTTCAGCGGACGTTCGTAGGACCGCGGGTCGCCGTCGAAGCGGATGGGGCCGTCGGCGAGCGCGGCCACCGGGGGCAGGAAGCGCATCACGGTGCCGGCGTTGCCGACGTCCACCGTGGCCGGTCCGCGCAGGCCCGAGGGGATGATCCGCCAGGCCTCGCCGGAGGCGTCGGGGCCCGCCACGACCGTGGAACTGGACGCCACCGTCTCCTCGACACCGACCCCCATCGCGCGCAGGGCGCCCGCCATCAGCAGCGTGTCGCGGGAGCGCAGCGGGCGGCGCAGCCAGCCCGGCTCCGAGGCGAGCGCGGCGAGGACGAGAGCGCGGTTGGTGACCGACTTCGACCCGGGCACGTGGACCGTCGCGTCGACGGCTCCGCTCGCGTAGGGGGCGGGCCAGAGGGCGGTGTGGGCGGGGTTCGCGGTCATGGGCCCCACTTTAGTGGCTGGGGGTGGGCGGAGATCTTGATCAAAAGTGGCGGAACCTGAACGAAAACGGTCCGCTGGGTGAGGGAGGGGGTGAGGGGAGGTCGGGGGAGTGGGGGGCGTGGGTGCGGGTGGAGGTGGGTGGGCGTGGGCGGGCGCGGGGGAAGGTGTCGGGTGCGGGTGGGTGGGGGCTGGGCGCGCAGTTCCCCGCGCCCAGCCCGGGGCGCCGGTGCCTGGGGTCGGACGTGTGGGTCCCCGGGTCTCGCTCGGGGCGCAGGCGACCGGGGTCGGACGTATAGGTCCCCCCGCCCCAGGCAACACACGCCCCGAACGAGATGCCCGGGGTCAGAGGGGTAGGAGCCAGTGGGCGCCGGCCAGCAGGGAGCACAGGGACACCGCGTGGAAGAGGAAGAGCCAGACGCCGGCCGGTACGTGGGTGAGGCGGGCGAGTTGGTCGGCGTCCGAGTCGCGGGCGCCGCCGCGACGGCGCTTGGCCTGGAGCTCGAAGCCCGGGCGGACCCCGCCGAGCAGCAGGAACCACACCACGGCGTACGCGAACGCCGCTTGCACCTGGGGTCCGGCGAGCCAGGACACCATCAGGAACAGGCCGCCGGTGAGGACCACGGTGAGCACGCCGTACGCGTTGCGGATCATCACCAGCATCGCCACCAGGAGAACCGTGGCCAGCCACAGCAGCAGGGTGATGCGGCCCGCGCCGAGCAGCGCGGCGCCGCCGAGGCCGAGCAGCGGAGGGGCGGTGTAGCCCGCGGCGGCGGTGAGGATCATGCCGAGGCCGGTGGGCTTGCCACGGCTGACGGTGAGACCGCTGGTGTCGGAGTGCAGCCTGATCCCGCTGAGGCTGCGCCCGGTGAGCAGGGCGACCAGCCCGTGACCGCCCTCGTGCGCGATGGTGATGGTGTTGCGGGAGACGCGCCAGACGCCGTGCGGGACGATCACGGCGAGGGCCGCGACCAGGGTGGCTATCACCACCCACAGATCGGGGTCCGGCTGGGTGCCGGAAACCTGGTCCCAGAGCGAGGCGAGCGAGGTGGATGCGGTGCTGCCCATTGTCTGCGGTGGCTCCCTCGGATGTCGCGGAATCTGGCAGTGTTGCACGTATGTGCGGACGGTATGCAGCCAGTCGTGGGCCCGAGGATCTCGCAGGAGTCTTTGAGATCGAGAAGTGGGACCCGGAGGAGACCCTGGCGCCCGACTACAACGTGGCCCCGACGAAGGAGGTCTACGCCGTACTGGACCGCCCTCTCAAGGACGCGGACAGCCCGAGGCCGGTTCGCCAGCTGCGCAGACTGAAGTGGGGACTCGTCCCGTCCTGGGCCAAGACGCCCGAGGGCGGCGCCCGGATGATCAACGCGCGGGCGGAGACCGTGCACGAGAAGCCCTCGTACCGCCGCGCCTTCGCCACCCGGCGCTGCATCGTGCCCGCCGACGGTTACTACGAGTGGGTCACCGGGGTCGCCGAACGCGACCTGGAGGTCGAGGGCAGGAAGAAGCGGCCGCGCAAACAGCCGTACTTCGTGCTCCCCGCCGACGGCTCGGTCTTCGCCATGGCCGGGCTGTACGAGTTCTGGCGGGACCGGACGCTCCCCGACGAGCACCCGCTGGCCTGGTGGGCGACCTGCTCCGTCATCACCACCGAGGCCGAGACGGCACCGCTCGCGGCGGCCCCGGCCGAGGGCCCGCGCACCCTGGCCGACATCCACCCCCGGATGCCCCTGATGCTCACCCCGGACCGCTGGGACGCCTGGCTCGACCCGGCCCGCACCGACGCCGACGAACTGCGCGCGCTGCTCACCCCGCCACCCACCGGGCTGATGCGCGCCTACCCCGTCTCCACCGCCGTCAGCAGCGTCCGCAACAACGGTCCGGAGCTGCTGAAGGAGCTGGAGGGGCCCGAGGAGGGCACACTCTTCTGACGTGACGGACTCTGCTGCTGACCGCGACCCGACGGACGATGTGACACAGATCATCGAGACGGACGCCGGGACCGCCCGCCTCACCTGGCACCGCGCGCGGCGGGCCCGGCTCGTGCTCGCCGTGAGCCACGGCGCGGGCGGCGGCATCGAGGCCCGGGACCTGCGGGCGCTGGCGCGGGTGCTGCCCGCCCACGGGGTGAGCGTCGCGCTCGTGGAGCAGCCCTGGCGGGTGGCCGGGAAGAAGCTGGCGCCCGCGCCGAAGACGCTGGACACGGGATGGCGGGGCCTGTGGCCCGCGGTCACGGAGTCCGGGCTTCCCGTGATCGCGGGCGGCCGCAGCGCCGGGGCCCGCGTCGCCTGCCGCACGGCGACGGAGCTCGGTGCCGCCGCCGTCCTCGCGCTCGGCTTCCCGCTGCACCCGCCGGGCCGGCCCGAGAAGTCCCGCGCCGGGGAACTCCTCGGATCCGGGGTGCCCACCCTCGTCGTCCAGGGCGGCAACGACCCCTTCGGGAAACCGGAGGAGTTCCCGGAGGGCTCGTACGAGCTGGTCGAGGTGCCGTACGGCGATCATGGCTTCGCGGTCCCCCGCCGGGCGCCGCTCGACCAGGACGAGGCCGTGAGGATCGTCACCGACGGCGTCGTGCGATGGAGCGCGTCACTGCCGTAGCCGGAGCCGGTCACGGCCGTCGGAGTGGGGTGCGTCACTCACGTGTCACTCACGCGTCGGTCACGGAATCGCCGGGAATGCCGCGCGGCGGTCGGCTGTTGTCGCGGACAGGAAGCACACCGTGCTGAACCGTTCGAACGAGAGGAAGTCCGCCGCATGGGTTCGACCATCTGCCCGAGTCGCAGCAGCGCTGAGCTGGACTGGACGGTGCTGCACGCGGCGAAGGCCGCTCCCGTTCGAGCGGCGGCGGGTGTGGATGTTCGTCTATCCTCCGATTCGAGTGGGACCGGTTTCGGTTCCACCACATCGCTGGAGGAGGTGGGTCCGGTCACTGGGACCGACGCAGGGACCGAACACGGCCAGGCGGAGCAGCCCGAGGGCCAGGGCACGGGTGCGGAATCGACCTCCGAGCGCACCGCGCGCTTCGAGCGCGACGCACTCGAATTCCTCGACCAGATGTACTCGGCCGCCCTGCGCATGACGCGGAACCCGGCCGACGCCGAGGACCTGGTGCAGGAGACGTACGCGAAGGCGTACGCGTCCTTCCACCAGTTCCGTGAAGGCACCAACCTGAAGGCTTGGCTCTACCGCATCCTCACCAACACCTTCATCAACTCGTACCGCAAGAAGCAGCGCGAACCCCAGCGCAGTGCGGCCGAGGAGATCGAGGACTGGCAGCTCGCGCGTGCCGAGTCGCACATGTCGACCGGTCTGCGGTCGGCCGAGTCGCAGGCGCTGGACCACCTGCCCGACTCGGACGTCAAGGAAGCGCTGCAGGCGATTCCCGAGGAATTCCGCATCGCCGTGTATCTCGCGGACGTCGAGGGCTTTGCGTACAAGGAGATCGCGGACATCATGGGGACACCCATCGGCACGGTGATGTCCCGGCTGCACCGGGGCCGTCGTCAGCTGCGCGGCATGCTCGAGGACTACGCCCGTGACCGTGGCCTGGTCCCGGCCGGCGCCGGAGAGTCGAACGAAGCGAAAGGCTCGGGCTCATGAGCTGCGGAGAGCCGCACGAGACGGATTGCAGTGAGGTACTCGATCATCTTTACGAGTTCCTCGACCATGAGATGCCGGACGCGGACTGCACCAAGTTCGAGGTGCACTTCGAGGAGTGCTCTCCGTGTCTCGAGAAGTACGGCCTGGAGCAGGCCGTGAAGAAGCTGGTCAAGCGCTGCTGCGGGCAGGACGACGTGCCGACCGACCTGCGGGCGAAGGTCATGGGCCGCATCGACCTGATCCGCTCGGGGAAGACGGTGCCGGAGCACGACGTCAGCGCGACACCGCAGGAGTCCTGAACCTCCGGGAGTCCTGAACCTCCGGGAGTCCTGAACCCCCAGAGGTCCTGAACCCCCGGGGACTCCGAACCTCCAGGGATGCTGAACCCGCCGGGTGTCACCGCCCCGGGACGCGAGGGACACCCTGGGGAGATCGTCCGGTAATCACCCGAACGTGCGAATCCGCGGGCTTCGAGCCCGCGGATTCGGCCGTTGCCGCCCCCGCCCCCACGCCGCGCCCCTAGGCTCCGGAAACCTGAGCGGGGGAAACGGGGGAGGGGCGACGAGATGCGGACGATTCCGGCAGCGGCCCGGGTGTACGTGGCCTGTGTCGTCGTCGCCGCCCTCGGCTGCCTCGCTCCCCTGCCGGGCGTTCGCACCCCCTGGTGGATCGTCGCCCTGCTCGCCGCGCTCTACGCGGGATGCGAGCGGATCACCCTGCCGCACGGCCCCGGCAGCGCCACCACCCGTGCCGCCGGCCGTCGCGCGCCGCAAGGCCTGGGCACCTTCCTCCCCGTACTGCTCGCCGGCGCCTTCCTGCTGCCACCGCCCGCCGCCGCGCTCGTCGCACTGCCGGGGGCGCTGCTCTCCCGGGTGGAGCAGCGCCCGCGCGGACTGCGCAGAACCTGGCGCGCCGCCCAGCTCGCCGTCGCCGTCTGGGCGGCCTCCCGGGCGCACTGGGCGCTGGACGGCCGGGACGCTGTCGTCGTACCCCGCTTCCCGTACGCGCTCGTCCCCGCCGGGGCCGCGGTGCTCACCTTCTGTCTGGTGCTGGCCGTTCTCGACGGCGGGATCTTGGCCCTCGCCGAGCGGGTACCGCTGCGCGGCGCCTGGCGCGGCCTCTTCTCCCGCTCGCTCGCCCCCGTCGCCGCGCACGGACTCGCCGGTCTGATGATGGCGGTCTTGTGGCGCAGCCCGTACGGGCCGGTCGCCGCGCTGCTCGTGCTGCTGCCGATGTACGTCTCGTGCTGGGTGTTCGCCCAGTACCACCGGGAGCGGGCCGCCCACCAGGCCACCATCCGGGCTCTCGTGCAGGCCGTCGACATCAAGGACGGGTACACCCGCGGACACAGCGAGCGGGTCGGACAGGCCTCCATGATGATCGCGCGCGAACTCGGCATGGACGACGAGCGGGCCGAGGTGCTGCGATTCGCCGGAATCCTGCACGACGTCGGCAAACTCGGCGTACCCACCCGGCTGCTGCGCAAGGACGGTCCGCTCACGCCGGACGAACGGCGGATCATCGAACTGCATCCCGAGTACGGCCACGAGATGGTGCGCGGGATCGGCTTCCTCGGGGAGGCCCGCTCGGCGATCCTGCACCACCACGAGCGGCTCGACGGGAGCGGCTACCCGTACGGGCTGGTCGGAGGGCAGATCCCGGAGTTCGCGCGGGTGGTGGCCGTGGCCGACGCCTTTGACGCCATGACGTCGACCCGGTCCTACCGCAGGGCCCGCCCGGTGCCCGCGGCGCTGGCGGAGCTGGAGCGCTGCGCCGGGGCGCAGTTCGACCCCGGGATGGTGGGCGCCCTGGTGCGGGCCCTGGACCGGCACGGCTGGCACCCCGCGGTGACCGCGGGCGACGACCGGACGACGTCGCCCGTACCCCGTCCGACGGACAGCAGTCCCGCCGACAGCGCGGGCCGGAGAGGACCATGAACCCCGCGGAACGGAGCGCCTCCGGCTCGCGCCGGCACGAGGAGTACCACCAGGAGTGTGAGGAGTACGCGGGGTCCGCCCGGTTTCCGGCCGGCCACACTCCCACCGGACCGCACTCCGACACCTTCGGCACGCTCGCGCGCACCGGTGCCGCCCTGCTCGGCGTCGTCGCCCTGGCCGTCACCCTCTGGAACGGTATCGACGAACGCGGCACGGCCCTCGCCTTCGGCGTCCTCGTCGCCGTGGGGGAACTCGCCCGCTGGAGCGGCACCGAGGACCGGGAGTCCGCTCCCCTCGGGGCCGCGGGCGCGCTGTCCTACGCGCTGCTGGGCGAGCAGGCGGGGCACCCCAGCCGGCACGGCGCGCTCCAGGTCGTGGCCGTCGTGAGCGCCGCCGCGCTGCTGGGCTGCGTCCCGCACGTCGCCCGCGGCGGGGGCCCGACCCTCGACCACCTCACCCGGCGCGTCCTGACCGTCGCCTTCGCCGCCGTCTGCTTCCAACCTCTCTACAACCGGGGGAGGTTGATGGGATGGGCCGGCCCCTCGTACGCCCTGCTGCTGGTCGCGCTGCTGGTGCTGACCGCGCTGTGCGACGCGGTGCTCGCGGCTGCCATGGCGCACTCCCGGACCCGCTGGCCCTTCGGTCCGCTGCTGCGGGACGAGCTGCGGGCCACCCTCGGCATCGGGTCCGCGGTCTGCGCGACCGGGGCCGTGATGTCGCTCGCGGTGGCGGTGGTGGGGCTGTGGGCGCTGCCCGTGTTCTCGCTGCCGCTGCTCCTGACCCAGCTGTCCTTCCGGCGGTACGCGGCCGTGCGGGTCACCTACCGGCAGACCATCGCCTCCCTCGCGCGGGCGACCGAGATCGCCGGCTACACCCCCGCGGGGCACGCCCGCAGAGTGGCCGCGCTCAGCCGTGCCGTCGGGCGTGAGCTGGGACTGTCCGAGCCCGATCTGACCGTTCTGGAGTACGCGGCCCTGATGCACGACATCGGACAGCTCAGCCTCGTCGATCCGGTCCCGGCCGGCGCGACCTCCGCGCTCCCCGCCGAGGAGCAGCGCCGTATCGCGCTCCTCGGCGGCGCGGTCGTGCGCCAGACCGGTGTGGACGCCGAGGTCGCGGTGGTGGTGGAGCGGCAGGCCGACCCCTACCGGGAGCAGCCGGTGAGCGCGCGGATCGTCCGCACGGTGAACGCCTATGAGGAGCTGGCCAGGGAAGCGGGGCCGGGAGGGCCCCTGACCGCGCTGGAGAAGCTGCGGCTGGCCACGGCCCGCGACCATCAGCCCGAAGTCGTGGAGTCGCTGGCCAGGGTCCTGTTGCGGGGCAGCCTTACCCTGCCCCAGGCTGGGTAACCCATGGGTAATGAGCGGGCGTCCGACGGTACGTGGTTGGATGCGAGGAAGAGGGTGTTCGGGGGCACGGGCCAGCCCGTGGCCGCACTGTCTTCAAGGGACTCTTCGAGCGACCGGCAGGCGGGAATCGCAAGGAACTGGCAGGCGGGAATCGTGAGGATCTTCGGCAAGGGACGACACCGGCCCTCCGCCTCATGGCGGCAGGCCACCGACCGTGCGTTTACGCTGATCGGTGACGGCCGGTACGAGGACGCGGGAGCGCTGCTGACACGCGCCGCGGACCTGGAGCCGTGGCTGTCCGAGTCCTGGTTCAACCTGGCCCTGCTGCACAAGTTCCGGCACGACTGGGAGCAGGCCAGGGCCGCCGGTCTGCGGGCCGTCGCACTCCTGGACCGGGAGACGGGCGCCCCCGACTGGTGGAACGTCGGCATCGCCGCCACCGCTTTGCAGGACTGGCCGCTGGCCCGCCGTGCCTGGCAGGCGTACGGGCTGCGGGTGCCCGGCGGAGCCGCCGTCGCCGGGGAGCCGACGGGCATGGACCTCGGCAGCGCGGCGGTACGGCTGTCGCCGGAGGGCGAGGCCGAGGTCGTGTGGGGCCGCAGGCTCGATCCGGCCCGGATCGAGGTGCTGTCCATTCCGCTTCCGTCCTCCGGGCGCCGCTGGGGCGAGGTCGTCCTGCACGACGGTGTGCCGCACGGCGAGCGGACCACCGTCGTGGGGCACGCCTACCCCGTCTTCGACGAGATCGAGCTGTGGGCTCCGTCGCCGGTGCCCACCTGGGTCGTCCTGCTGGAGGCGGCCACCGAGGAGGACCGGGACGCCCTGGAGCAGCTCGCGGCCGACGCCGGCTTCGCCGCCGAGGACTGGTCGTCCTCCGTACGGCTGCTGTGCCGGATGTGCTCCGAGTCCCGGATGCCGTCCGACGAGGGCGACGGCGAGCACCTCGACCCGCACGACCACAGTGAGCCCGGTCACCCGGGCCCGCTCGGCCACCGCACCGACGGGCAGCTGTGGGTGCCGGAGCGGGAGTGCGGGCTCGCGGCACCGGCCTCGCTGGTGCGTGGACTGCTCGACGGCTGGGTCGCCGACAGCCCCGACTCCCGGGACTGGCGGGACCTCGAAGAGGTCTGTTAGCCGCGTGCCGCCGGGCGCGAACGCCTGCCGAGGGGTGCGCGCGGCCCCGTAGGCTGTATGCCGCAGCATTCTCATGGATTCCAGGAAGGCGTACGTCGGTCATGGCGCAGCAGGACACCGAACAGCAGCACGCGGGCGTGCTCCCCGTGGACGACGAGGGTTTCGTCGTCGACACCGAGGACTGCGAGGAGCGTGAGGCGGCCTACCGCGAGCCCGGCACCTCGCGGCCGATCACGGTCGTCGGCAATCCGGTGCTCCACAAGGAGTGCCAGGACGTCACGGAGTTCGACGACGAGCTCGGCCGGCTGGTCGCCGACATGTTCGCGAGCCAGCGCACCGCCGAGGGCGTGGGCCTGGCCGCCAACCAGATCGGCGTCGACCTGAAGGTCTTCGTGTACGACTGCCAGGACGACGAGGGCACACGGCACGTCGGGGTCGTCTGCAACCCCGTCCTCGTCGACCTGCCCGCCGACCGGCGCCAGTTGGACGAGAGCAACGAGGGCTGCCTGTCCGTGCCGACCGCCTACGCGCCGCTGGCCCGCCCGGACTACGCCGAGGTCACCGGACAGGACGAGAAGGGCAACCCGGTCAAGGTGCGGGGCACCGGCTACTTCGCGCGCTGCCTCCAGCACGAGACCGACCATCTGTACGGCTACCTCTACATCGACCGGCTCTCCAAGCGCGAACGCAAGGACGCGCTGCGGCAGATGTCCGAGAACGAGCCCCGCTACGCGGTCGTCGCGAACGACTGAGCCGCGGCCGTGAACGGCTGAGACAGAGAACGACAGACGGGGCCCGCGATCTTCCGTGGGTTCCGCGCGAACGGCGCCTGGTCAGGGAGCTCCCTGACCAGGCGCCGTTCGTATGTGCGTCGCACGTTCGATCCCCTCCGCTCCTCTAATGATCCATATTCAGTCACACGAGGGGGGATTCTCGGCACTCTCCGGTAGTGAGTGGAGCAAATCCATTCCCAGAACAGTCAGTTGTGGTGCTGAATGGGAAGTGCGGGGATACGCAACGGCGCACGCCCGGCACGACGAGAGGGGCGTAGCGCAACTGGCGGCTGAGAGGGGTTTGTTCGTGCATGCTTTCTCACACGGCACTTCATCGACACCGACCGTGGTCGCGGTTCCACCGGCGCTCTCACTCCCGGTGATCGAGGCCGGGTTTCCCCGTCAACTGCATCCGTATTGGCCCAAGCTCCAGGAGAACACACGTTCGTGGCTCCGGGAAAAACGGCTCATGCCTGCCGACAAGGTCCAGGAATATGCCGACGGCCTTTGCTATACGGACTTGATGGCGGGCTACTACATTGGCGCGCCCGACGAGGTCATACAGGCGATAGCGGACTACAGCGCGTGGTTCTTCGTCTGGGACGACCGCCACGACCGGGACGTCGTCCACCGCAGGGCGGCGGCCTGGCGGAGGCTCAGGTTCCAGCTCCATGAGGCGCTCGACTCTCCCAGGGAACATCTGCATCACCAGGATCCCCTGGTCGCGGGGTTCGCGGACAGCATGGTGCGGCTGTACTCGTTCCTGGGCGAGAAGTGGAACGCGCGCTTCGCACGACACTTCCACGCGGTGATCGAGGCCTACGACCGGGAATTCAGGAACCGTGCCTCCGGAACAGTCCCCACGGTCGAGGAATATCTCCAGCTCCGGCGGCTCACCTTCGCCCACTGGATCTGGACCGATCTCCTGGAGACGAGCGCGGGCTATGAACTTCCCGCCGCCGTGCGGAACAGTTCCGTATATCGGCGGGCGGCCCTGCTGAGTCAGGAATTCGCCGCCTGGTACAACGATCTCTGCTCGCTCCCGAAGGAAATAGCGGGCGACGAGGTGCACAATCTCGGAATCAGTCTCATTCATCATGAGGGGCTGACTCTCGAGGGCGCCGTCACGGACATGCGGCAGCGAGTCGTGGAATGCGTCACTGAATTCATCGAAGCGGAGGAGGAACTCGACGAGTTCGCCGACTCGCTCGCGGACGGCTCCGTGCGCGGAAAGGAACTGAGCGACGCGGTGAAGTCCTGTCTCGGCAATATGCGGAACTGGTTCAGCTCCGTGTACTGGTTCCACCACGAGTCCGGCCGGTACACCGTCGACAGCTGGGACGACCGATCCACACCCCCGTACGTCAACAACGAAGCGGCAGGTGAGTCATGACCGTCGAGTCCGTAAGGCCCGCGCACCCCGAGGCGCCGGAGCTGCCCGCCCCGCCCCTCGCCGGAGGCGGTGTCCCCGTCCTCGGCCACGGCTGGCAGCTGGTCCGCGACCCGCTGGGCCTCTTCGCCCGGCTGCGTGAGCACGGCGAGGTCGTCCGGCTCCGGCTGGGCCCCAAGACGGTGTACGCGCTCACCTCGCCCGCCCTCACCGGAGCGATGGCGCTGAGCCCCGACTTCAAGATCGACGGACCGCTCTGGGAGTCCCTGGAAGGCCTGCTCGGCAAGGAGGGCGTCGCGACCGCCAACGGGCCCCGGCACCGCCGTCAGCGGCGCACCATACAGCCCGCGTTCCGGCTCGACGTCATCCCCGAGTACGGGCCGGTCATGGAGGAGGAGGCACGGGCCCTCGCGGAGCGCATGGGGTCGGGGCAGGCCGTCGACTGCACCTCGGAGTCGTTCCGGGTCGCCGTGCGCATAGCGGCCCGCTGCCTGCTGCGCGGCGAGTACATGGACGAGCGCGCCGAGCGCCTCAGCATCGCGCTCGCCACCGTCTTCCGCGGCATGTACCGGCGCATGGTGATCCCGGCGGGCCCGCTCTATCGGCTGCCGCTTCCGGCCAACCGTAAATTCGACCGCGCATTGGCCGATTTGCATGTCCTGGTCGACGAGATCATCGCCGAACGCCGCGCATCTGGTCAAAAGCCGGACGATTTGCTGACGGCCTTGCTGGAAGCGAAGAACGAGAACGGCGAGCCGATCGGGGAACAGGAGATCCACGACCAAGTCGTGGCGATACTCACCCCCGGCAGCGAAACCGTCGCATCCACGATCATGTGGCTCCTGCAAGTCCTCGTGGAACACCCGGAACACGCCGCCCGGGTGGCCGCGGAGGTCGAATCCGTCGCCGGGGACCGGCCCGTCGCATTCGACGACGTCCGGAAGCTGTCGCACACGAACAATGTCGTCGTAGAAGCGATGCGACTGCGTCCCGCGGTATGGATTCTGACGCGGCGCGCGGTGACCGAAACGGAGCTCGGCGGCTATCGGATTCCGGCCGGTGCCGACATCGTCTACAGCCCGTACGCGATCCAGCGTGATCCCCGGTCGTACGACGGGCATCTGGATTTCGACCCCGACCGCTGGCTTCCGGAACGCGCCAAGGACGTGCCGAAGTACGCCATGAGTCCCTTCAGCGTGGGCAACCGGAAGTGCCCGAGCGATCACTTCTCGATGGCGCAGCTCAGCCTGATCACGGCGACGGTGGCGTCCCGGTGGCGCCTCGAGAAGGTGTCGGAGTCGATCGACAGCACCCGCGTCGGCATCACGCTGCGGCCGCACCGGCTGCTGCTGAGGACCGTGCCGCGCTGACCGTGCGTGACGGCCCGCGTCCGTACCGGTGCGTGGTCAGGCGGCCCGCGGGCCCCTGAACGTGCGCCGGTACGCCTGCGGGGTCGTCCCCAGACTCCGTACGAACTGGTGGCGCAGTGCGGCCGCGGTGCCGAACCCGGTGCGGCCCGCGATCGCGTCCATCGTCTCGTCCGTCGCTTCCAGCAACTCCTGTGCCAGCAGCACCCGCTGACGCAGGATCCAGCGGTACGGCGTGGTGCCGGTCTCCTGCTGGAAGCGGCGCGCGAAGGTGCGCGGGGACATGTGGGCGCGGGCCGCGAGCTGTTCGACGGTCACCTCCTCGTCGAGGTGGCGCTCCATCCACACCAGCACCTCGCCGACCGTGTCACAGGTGGAGCGGGGCAGCGGGCGTTCGATGTACTGGGCCTGGCCGCCGTCCCGGTGCGGGGGCACCACCATGCGCCGGGCGATGGCGTTGGCGACCTCAGGGCCCTGCTCCTTGCGGACGATGTGGAGGCAGGCGTCGATGCCCGCGGCGGTGCCGGCCGAGGTGATCACCGGGTCCGCGTCCACGTACAGCACGTCCGGCTCGACGGTCGTGCGGGGGTACTGCCGGGCCAGCTCGTCCGCATGGTGCCAGTGCACCGCGCAGCGCCGCCCGTCCAGCAGTCCGGCCGCGCCGAGTACGAAGACGCCGGAGCAGACGCTGAGCACCCGGGCGCCGCGGTCGACCGCGCGGCGCAGCGCGGCGAGCAGTTCGGGAGGGTAGGAGCGGGACGCGTAGGCGTTCCCGGCCGGCAGGGCGATCAGGTCGGCCGTCTCCAGCCGCTCCAGTCCGTGCTCCGTGTGGAGCGAGAACCCCGCGTGCGTGCTCAGGGTCGGGCCCTCGGCGGAGGCGACCGCGAAGTCGTACACGGGCAGCCCGTCGTCGCTGCGGTCGATCCCGAACACCTCGCAGACCACGCCGAGTTCGAAGGGATGCACTCCGTCGAGCAGCACGGCGGCCACGTTCTTCAGCATGCCGTCCAGTGTGCCTCGGAGGTGGCAGGAATTCGAGGGTGCGCGGCAGTGCTGCCACTGACGGTAAGGAGCGATCGGCGCGACAGTACTGTCCATGAACTCATTCATGGACAACCTCGTCGGAATGCTTCTCGTCCTCGCCGTCCTTGCCGTGGTGGCGCTGCCGTCGCTCATCGGGCTCGCGCACGAGCGGCGCGTGGACCGTCAGATCAGGGCTTCGTCACTCGCACGGTGACCGTCCACTCCTGGAGGCCCTTGCACGACACCCGGTGCGGCTCGGTGGCGCACAGTGGGCGGGACGAGGTGAGGCGTACGGTCCCCGCCGAGACCGCCCGGAAGGCGGCCGAGGCGTCGCCCGCCCGCAGGACGATCCCGCTGTTGGTGGCCTCCAGACCGTTGCCGTCGGCCTTGACGGGCGTCCAGGGCCGGTCGGCGGTGCCGTCCAGGGAGAGGCGGAGCTCCCCGCCCGTGGCGAGGCAGTACGTACGGCCGGCGTCCGCGGTGCCGAGCTCCGCGGGCGGTGTGCCACAGGTCTGGGGGTGCTTCGTGGGGGACGGCGGCACGGTGCCGCCGCCTCCCGGGTCGTCGCCGCCACTCTGTGTGCCGCAGCCCGCGAGCAGCAGCGTCAGGGCGGCGAGGGCGGCGAGGGCGTGGACCGGGTGGTGGTTCGTAGGGCGCATGGGGGTGACCTCCTTGCCGCTTGGACGTGTCACCCGCGTATCAGGATCCCCACCGGACGGGCGGAACCCCGGCCGCGACGGCGGCCGGGGTCCCGCGACGCTCAGCTGGTCGTGACGGCGGTGTCGTCGACGACGAAGCTGGTCTGGAGCGAGGAGTCCTCCACGCCGCTGAACTTCAGCGTGACGGTGGTGCCGGCGAACGAGGACAGGTCGAAGGTCTTCTGGACGTACCCGGTGGCCTTGTCGAGGTTGGAGTAGGTGGCCAGGGTGGTCGATCCGGCGGTGACCGTCAGCTTGTCGTAGGCGCTGGTGGTGGTGGTCTCCGCGGTGTCGGTGTGCAGGTAGAAGGTGTAGCCGGCCTTGCAGCCGGCGGGGATCGTCACCGACTGGGAGAGGGTGTCGGTGTGGGTGGAGCCGTAGCCGTCGAGCCAGGCCTTGTAGGAGCCGCCGTGTGCCGCCTCACCGGTGTCGGTCGTGATGACGCCGCTCGACGCGGTCCACGAGGTGCTGCCCGACTCGAAGCCCGGGTTGCCGAGCAACTGCGCCGGGGTGCAGGTGCCACCGCCGGAGGTGCTCACGGTCCAGGTGAACGAGGCCGAACCGGAGGCCCCCGTGCTGTCCTTCGCCGTGACGGTGACCGCGTAGGTGCTCGCGGTGCCGGCCGTGCCGGAGATCAGTCCGGTGGAGGCGTTGACGGACAGCCCCGTCGGCAGCCCGGTCGCGCTGTACGTGAGGGCCACGCCCGCGCTGTCGCCGGCCGCGATCTGCAGGCTCACCGAACCGCCGGTCGCGGTGGACCGGTTGCCCGGGTTGGTGACGGTCACGGTGTTGCCCGTACCGGTGCCCGAGGTGAAGGCGGCCGTGCCGTTGGGGGTGCCCCAGCCGGTCGGTCCGTCGTAGCCGGTGCCCGCGGTGCAGAAGTACGAGGGGGAGCACGAGCCGTTGTTGCCGCTGGTCACGTCGTACAGGTTCGAGGTGTGGGAGTAGGGGTACTTCGCCGGGTAGTCGCCGCTGCCCGGGGTGCCGGCCAGCGCGTACACGCCCGCGATGATCGGCGCCGAGGCGCTCGTGCCGCCGTAGACCGCCCAGCCGGAGCCGCCGTAGGTGTCGTAGACGGCCACGCCGGTGGCGGGGTCGGCGACCGCGGAGACGTCGGCCTCCATGCGCTTGGCGCAGCCGGTGTCGGTCTGCCAGGACGGCTTGGGGTCGTAGGCGGAGCAGCCGGAGCCGGTCCCCTCGGTGCTGCTGGTCTTCCACACGGACTCGGTCCAGCCGCGGGTGCCGGAGGACGTGGACAGCGCGGTGCCGCCGACGGCGGTCACGTACTGGGAGGTGGCCGGGTACTCGGCACCGTAGGCCTCGTCACCGGAGGAGACGGTGATGGCGACGCCCGGGTGCTTGAAGTACGAGGTGTCCTCGCCGGTCTGGGAGGACGACTCGGAGCCGCCCCAGCTGTTGGAGACGAACTTCGCGCCCAGCGTGACGGCCTCGTTCTCGGCGGTGCCGAGGTTGGCGTCGGTGGGTGAAGTGGCCTCCACGAGCACGATGTTGCAGTTCGGGCAGACCGCGCTGACCATGTCGATGTCGAGCGCTTCCTCGCCCGCCCAGCCGCTGTCGTTCGTCGGCAGCGAGGTGGTCGAGCCGGTCTGGCTGACCTGCTTGAAGCAGCCGTTGGCCTTGGTGCAGGCCGACAGGCCGAACTGCGAGCGGTAGGTGGCGAGGTCCGACTCGGCGTTGGGGTCGTTGTAGGCGTCGACCACGGCGACCGTCAGGCCGGAACCACCGGTCGAGGGCAGGTTGTAGGCGCTGTGCAGATTGGCCGGGCTGAGGCCGGACACCGCGGCGGCGTCGGAGGAGACCGCCGCGGCCAGCTTCTGCTCGATGTCGGTGCGGCGCTGGGCGAAGCAGGCCGCGTGACCGGGCGTCGGGGCGCCGCACAGGCGGGTGGTCGGCACCTTCTGGCCCGCCCTGCCCGTCGCGTGGACGGCCTGGGCGGCCGGGGAGGTCAGGGCCTTCGCGTTCTGGGTCACGCGAGAGGTGTGTCCGGTGGCGGGCGCGGTCTGGGCGCCGGCGGCCGGTGCCGCCATGAGACCGGCGACGGTGAGGGCGAGGGCGAGGGCGGGGGCGGCGGCGGTCAGGAGTCTTCGCAACCGCCGGGCGGGCCTGCTGGAGCGTGTCTCACTCATGGGAGTGCTGCCTCCATCGGTTTGAGGCCGGTGCCGCGTGGGCCCGGGTGGGGCCGTACGCGGTTCCACAGCCGGAAGTGGGGTTCTCGGCGCTGCACTGAGGTGCTCAGGTGCCGGCCCGTGACGCGCGTAGCGCGGTGAACGCAGAGCCTTGTCGTGGGCATGACACATTGATCGTCCTGGGATGCCACGATGCGCGGCAGAGCGGGACGGCCAGAACGTAACCGGGACGGACGGCACACGAACAGTCACGTCCGAAGAACTTTGCCGCTCCATAGGCGGGGATTGGAACGGGGATTGGCGTGGCTGGGGGCGGACGTGACGAAGCCGGGCCGCGTAAGCGACCCGGCCTCGTCACCCTCAGACCCGTTCCGGAGCGGTCAGAACTCCTCGTCGAAGCCGACCGAGCCCTCCACGGCGACCTGGTACGCCGAGGGACGGCGCTCGAAGAAGTTGGTCAGTTCCTGGACACCCTGGAGCTCCATGAAGGAGAAGGGGTTCTCGGAGCCGTAGACCGGGGCGAAGCCCAGACGCTGGAGGCGCTGGTCGGCGACGCACTCCAGGTACTGGCGCATCGACTCGGTGTTCATGCCCGGCAGGCCTTCACCGCACAGGTCGCGCCCGAACTGCAGCTCGGCCTCCACGGCTTCCCGCAGCATGTCGGTGACCTGCCGCTGGAGCTGGTCGTCGAAGAGCTCGGGCTCCTCCTTGCGGACGGTGTCGACCACCTCGAAGGCGAAGGACATGTGCATCGTCTCGTCGCGGAACACCCAGTTGGTGCCCGTCGCCAGTCCGTGCAGCAGACCCCGGCTGCGGAACCAGTAGACGTAGGCGAAGGCTCCGTAGAAGAAGAGGCCCTCGATGCACGCGGCGAAGCAGATGAGGTTCAGCAGGAAGCGGCGCCGGTCGGCCTGGGTCTCCAGGCGGTCCAGCTTCTCCACCGAGTCCATCCACCTGAAGCAGAACTCGGCCTTCTCCCGGATGGAGGGGATGTTCTCGACGGCCGCGAAGGCCGCCGTCCTGTCCTCCGGGTCGGGCAGATAGGTGTCCAGCAGGGTCAGGTAGAACTGGACGTGCACGGCCTCCTCGAACAGCTGGCGCGAGAGATAGAGGCGCGCCTCCGGGGAGTTGATGTGCTTGTACAGCGTCAGGACGAGGTTGTTCGACACGATCGAGTCGCCCGTCGCGAAGAACGCGACCAGCCGGCCGATCATGTGCTGCTCGCCCTGCGACAGCTTCGCCAGGTCGGCGACGTCCGAGTGGAGGTCGACCTCCTCGACGGTCCAGGTGTTCTTGATGGCGTCCCGGTAGCGCTCGTAGAAGTCCGGGTAGCGCATGGGGCGCAGGGTGAGTTCGAAACCCGGGTCGAGCAGGTTCTTCTCGCTGTTCGGGGTGGACATCACTGGCAGGCCTCGCAGGACTCGGGGTTCTCAAGGGAGCAGGCGACGGCGTCGGGGTCGGCGACCTGCTGGAGGGGGATCGTCTTCTCGGGCCGGGCCTGCGCCTGGGCGGCACGGGCGATGCGGGTCGCGGGGCGCGAGCGCAGGTAGTACGTCGTCTTCAGGCCCGACTTCCAGGCGTACGCGTACATCGAGGAGAGCTTGCCGATGGTCGGCGTCTCCAGGAAGAGGTTCAGCGACTGGGCCTGGTCCAGGAACGGAGTACGGGCCGCGGCCATGTCGATGAGGCCGCGCTGCGGGATCTCCCACGCCGTGCGGTACAGGTCGCGGACGTCCTGCGGCACCCATGTGAAGCCCTGCACCGAGCCGTTCGACTCGCGCAGCGCCTCCCGGGTCTGCGCGTCCCACACCCCGAGCTTCTTCAGCTCGGCCACCAGGTAGGAGTTGACCTGGAGGAACTCACCGGAGAGCGTCTCGCGCTTGAAGAGGTTCGAGACCTGCGGCTCGATGCACTCGTACACGCCCGCGATGGACGCGATCGTCGCGGTGGGCGCGATGGCGAGCAGGAGCGAGTTGCGCATGCCGACCGCGGCGATGCGCTCCCGCAGCGCCGCCCAGCGCTCCGGCCAGTTCAGCTCGACGGCGAAGTGGTCGGGGTGCAGCACACCGCGGGCGGTACGGGTCTTCTCCCAGGCCGGCAGCGGGCCGTTGCGCTCGGCGAGGTCGGCCGAGGCCTCGTAGGCGGCGAGCATGATGCGCTCGGCGATGCGGGTGGAGAGCGCGCGGGCGGCGGGCGAGTCGAAGGGCAGACGCAGCTTGAAGAAGACGTCCTGGAGGCCCATCGCGCCGAGGCCGACGGGGCGCCACTTGGCGTTCGACCGGCCCGCCTGCTCGGTCGGGTAGAAGTTGATGTCGACGACGCGGTCGAGGAAGGTGACGGCGGTGCGGACCGTCTCGTCCAGACGCTCCCAGTCGAGGCCGCCGGTCGTCGTGTCGACGAACGCGCCGAGGTTGACCGAGCCGAGGTTGCAGACGGCCGTCTCCCCGTCGTCCGTGACCTCCAGGATCTCGGTGCACAGGTTCGAGGAGTGCACGGTGTGGCCCGGCTCCGCCGTCTGGTTGGCCGTGCGGTTGGCGGCGTCCTTGAACGTCATCCAGCCATTGCCGGTCTGCGCCAGGGTGCGCATCATGCGGCCGTAGAGATCGCGGGCCGGGATGGTCTTCTTCGCCAGGCCCTTCGCCTCCGCCGCACGGTACGCCGCGTCGAACTCCGCGCCCCACAGGTCGACCAGCTCGGGCACGTCCGAGGGGGAGAACAGGGACCACTGCGCGTCGGCGTCGACCCGGCGCATGAACTCGTCCGGGATCCAGTGCGCGAGGTTCAGGTTGTGCGTACGGCGGGCGTCCTCACCGGTGTTGTCACGCAGCTCCAGGAACTCCTCGATGTCGGAGTGCCAGGTCTCCAGGTAGACCGCGGCGGCGCCCTTGCGCCGGCCGCCCTGGTTCACCGCGGCGACCGAGGCGTCGAGGGTCTTCAGGAACGGGACGATGCCGTTGGAGTGCCCGTTCGTGCCGCGGATCAGTGAACCGCGGGAGCGGATGCGGGAGTAGGACAGCCCGATGCCGCCCGCGTGCTTCGACAGGCGCGCGACCTGGTGGTAGCGGTCGTAGATGGAGTCCAGCTCGTCCAGCGGGGAGTCGAGGAGGTAGCAGGACGACATCTGCGGGTGCCGCGTACCGGAGTTGAAGAGCGTGGGGGAGGAGGGGAGGTAGTCCAGGCGGCTCATCAGGCCGTAGAGCGCGGCCACTTCGTCGACGGACCGGGCCGTGTCGTCCTCCGCGAGGCCGGACGCCACCCGGAGCATGAAGTGCTGGGGGGTCTCGATGACCTTGCGGGTGATCGGGTGCCGGAGCAGGTAGCGGCTGTGCAGGGTGCGCAGGCCGAAGTAGCCGAAGCGGTCGTCGCCCGCGGTGTCGATCAGCGCGTCCAGGCGGGCCGCGTACAGGTCGACGAAGTCGGCCGTGCGGTCGGCGATCAGACCTTCGCGCCGGCCCGTGGTGATGGACTCGGAGAACGTCGTGACGCCCTGCGAGGCGGCCTCCTCCGTGATGCCGACCGTCAGCAGCCTGGCGGCCAGCCGCGAGTACGCGGGGTCCTCGGAGATGAGGCCGGCGGCCGCCTCGGTGGCCAGCTCGCGCAGCTCCGCGTCGTCCGCGCGCGTGGACCGGCCACGCAGCGCGGCGGCGGCGACCCGGCCGGGGTCGGCGCCGGGGAGGTCGGCGGTGAAGTCGGTCAGGGTACGCAGCAGCGTGGTACCGGGACCGTCCGTCTCCACCGGGGACCGCTGCGCGGACTCCGTTTCCACCGGGGCCTTCTGGGCGGAAACTGCAACCGGGTCGGCTGGCGCGATGGTCACTTGGGGCTCTCCCTCGCTCGGCACGGGGCCTGGCGGAGGGCAGCGGGACACGCGACTCCGTTACGGGTACGCGTGCGTCCACCGGCCCATTCCACGAGGCTCGGACGTCGTCGGCGCCCGGCCGGCTGGCCGGGGCACGCTGTCGGCAGGTCCTCGGACTGAAGCCCGTGCGCGAATGCGCACAAGTACACCGTTGCGGGACAGTTCCGGATTCGCACCGGATTCCCCTGCGACGACAGCGAGCATGAGCATACATCTAGTGCCGGGCTGAGGAAGCACCCCCACATGTTGTGCCGTGTCGGCTTCGGAGGGCGCTACGGAGTGTGGCTGAGAGTCAACTCGCAGGTGAGGAGGGAGAGGCCGCAGGGGTGCCGGAGGCGTGCCTCCGGGGGACGGCGACGGGCCGCCGGATGTCCCTCCGACGGCCCGCAGCGCGCTGTCGCCTTCCCCGCTTACGGCCTAGTGGCCCGCCTCCGCCGTGGCCGGGGGCAGCTCGACCTGGACCCCCGTGTCGCCGGCGTCCACCGTGTAGTCCTCCGGTGACGTCTCGTCCACGCCCTCGGGCGCCTTGAACGCCCGCAGGGCGAAGGTGAGGACGACGGAGACCACCACGTTCAGGACGAACGCCGTCAGACCGATGTAGCCGATCTCCCCGATCCCCGGGATCTCCTTCGAGCTGCCACCGAAGTGCGCCTGCGTCGGTGAGGCGACCCCGTAGGCGGCGAGCGTGCCGTAGAGCATGCCGACCGCCCAGCCGCCGAGCAGCGCCCAGCGGTGGAACCAGCGCGTGAACAGACCGCCGACCAGGGCCGGGAAGGTCTGCAGGATCCAGATGCCGCCCAGGAGCTGGAAGTTGATGGCGACGGTCTTGTCCATCGTCAGGACGAAGACCAGCGCGCCCACCTTCACCAGGAGCGAGACCAGCTTGGAGACCTTCGTCTCCTGCTGCGGGGTCGCGTCCGGCTTGATGAAGTCCCGGTAGATGTTGCGGGTGAAGAGGTTCGCGGCCGCGATGGACATGATGGCCGCGGGGACGAGGGCTCCGATGCCGATCGCGGCGAAGGCCACCCCCGCGAACCAGTCCGGGAACATGTCCTCGAAGAGCTGCGGGATGGCGAGCTGGCCGTTGGTGACCTTCACCCCGGCCGCGATCGCCATGAAGCCGAGCAGGGCGAGCAGGCCCAGCATCAGGGAGTAGAGCGGCAGGATCGTGGTGTTGCGCCGGATCACCTCACGGCTGCGGCTGGACAGCGTCGCGGTGATCGAGTGCGGGTACATGAACAGGGCGAGCGCGGAGCCGAGCGCCAGGGTGGCGTAGGTCCACTGCCCGGCCTGGGGCGGTACGATCCCGCCCGCTCCGGCCGCGGCGTACTTCTCGCTCGCCGAGTGGAAGATCTCGTCGAACCCGCCCAGCTTGATCGGGATGTAGATGATGGCCACCGCGATCACGATGTAGATCAGGGTGTCCTTCACGAACGCGATCAGGGCGGGGGCGCGCAGGCCCGAGGAGTAGGTGTACGCGGCCAGTACGCCGAAGGCGATGAGGAGCGGGAGGTCCTTGACGAACCAGTTCGTGTTCTCGCCGCCGCCGACGCCCATGACGTCCAGCACGGCCTGGATGCCGACCAGTTGGAGCGCGATGTACGGCATGGTCGCGAGGATGCCGGTGACGGCCACGGCGAGGGACAGACCCTTGGAGCCGAAGCGGCCGCGTACGAAGTCCGACGTCGTCACATAGCCGTGCTTGTGGGAGACGGACCACAGGCGGGGCAGGAACGTGAAGACCAGCGGGTAGACCAGGATCGTGTACGGCACGGCGAAGAAGCCGGCCGCGCCCGCCGCGTAGATCGCGGCCGGTACGGCGACGAAGGTGTACGCCGTGTAGAGGTCGCCGCCGAGCAGGAACCAGGTGACCCAGGTGCCGAACGACCGTCCGCCCAGGCCCCATTCGTCGAGGCTGTGCTCGTTGTCGGCCTTGCGCCAGCGCGCGGCCAGGAAACCCATGGCCGTGACGGCCACGAAGAAGATGATGAAGACGGTGAGTGCCACGCCGTTCACGCCGTCGTTCATGCGTCCACCCCGCCCTTCGTGATCGCACGGGCGCGCTGGTCACGCTGCCACAGCTGGTACGCGGTCACGGTGAGCGCGGTCGAGAGGAGCACCCACAGCATCTGGTACCAGTAGAAGAAGGGGATGCCGATGAAGGCGGGGTCGACCTTCGCGTACGAGCCGACCCACAGCATGGCCACGAACGGGGCGATCAGGCAGAGGGCGATCACCACGCGGAGCGGTGTCACCGCCCGGTCCGGTGTCACCACCGGTGGTTTCGTTTCCGGCACGTCTGACATGGGCGGCTCCGTCCCCTCGCTGGTCACCTGTGCAATGCGCAGGAAATCTAGGCGACGGTTCCGCTTTATGGAACCCCATCCCCGGCGGTGGATGTGGAGGGTTGGTGTGCGGGAGCGCGGGCGGGCCGGCCGGTGAACTCCCTTACCGGGCAGAGCGTTGCCCCGACGGCCCGGAGCGGGGCCGGCCGCGTCGCGTACCGCTCCCGCCGTGCCTCGGCCCGGACCGTGCCTCGAACGTGAAGGCGAAGTGGTACCGCGGGGGCCGCGGGGGACCGCCGGTCACCCCGGACCTCGGGATACCGGTGTGTCAGTCCTGCGGACGCTTGAGCCTGGCCACGAACTTGTAGCGGTCGCCCCGGTACACCGAGCGCACCCACTCCACCGGTTCGCCCTGCCGGTCGATCGAGTGCCGGGACAGCATCAGCATGGGCAGGCCGACGTCGGTGCCGAGCAGTCCGGCCTCGCGCGGGGTGGCCAGCGAGGTCTCGATGGTCTCCTCGGCCTCCGCGAGGTGGACGTCGTACACCTCGGCGAGCGCGGTGTAGAGCGAGGTGTACTTGACGAGCGACCGGCGCAGCGCGGGGAAGCGCTTCGCGGACAGGTGGGTCGTCTCGATCGCCATCGGCTCGCCGCTGGCCAGACGCAGCCGCTCGATGCGCAGCACCCGGCCGCCGGCCGAGATGTCGAGCAGTTCCGCGAGGGTCTCGTCGGCGGTGATGTAGCCGATGTCCAGGAGTTGCGAGGTGGGTTCCAGGCCCTGGGCGCGCATGTCCTCGGTGTACGAGGTGAGCTGGAGCGCCTGCGAGACCTTGGGCTTGGCGACGAAGGTGCCCTTGCCCTGGATGCGTTCGAGCCGGCCCTCGACGACGAGTTCCTGGAGGGCCTGGCGCACGGTCGTGCGCGAGGTGTCGAACTCGGCGGCGAGGGTGCGCTCGGGCGGCACCGGTGTGCCGGGCGGCAGGGTGTCCGTCATGTCGAGCAGGTGCTTCTTGAGGCGGTAGTACTTGGGCACGCGCGCGGTACGGATGGGGGCCCCACCCTCGTTCTCCGCACTGCTGACGTCGGTGCTCATGCTCTGCCTTCCCGGCTCCGGGTGCCGAAGCGACCGGCATCCCGCCGGTCACGGGTCACATCGTGGCACGGCTTCGCGTGCGAGTGTCTCCCGCACGCTCCGTGATCCCCTCTATATACCGTCGGGGTACCTGTTGGTCTAGTCCATCGTGCGCGCGGGGTTCCTGAACAGCCCTGCCGTTTATGCCACTTACCTACTTAAAGGTCCTTGCATATGTAGGTCCCATAACGGACGGTCGGCCGGGCTTACACACCCTTGACACCCCTCTAGGTCTAGGCCAAGCTCCCCGTACTGGTCTACACCATTGGTCCAGGTCCCAGCCCCACGGGCAGTAATCGGCAGCGATTCGGCGTGTGTCACCGCGGTGGGCAGGGGGGTTTGTGGCATCCCTGAGGAGGGTGGCGTGAAGCGGAAGCTGGCAGCTGCGATCGGTATCGCGGGCATGATGGTCTCCATCGCGGCGTGCGGTGGCGGTGACGACAAGTCCGGGGGGTCGGGCAAGGGCGCGGACGCCAAGGAGCTGACCGTCTGGCTCACGGTGGACGCGCAGAACAACTGGCCCGAACTGGTCAAGGCCGCGGACGCGGCGGTGACGGCGAAGCACCCGGGCGTCAAGATCAACCACGAGTACTACGGCTGGCCGGACAAGAACGCCAAGCTCGACGCCGTCCTTGCCACCGACAAGGCCCCCGACGTGGTCGAGATGGGCAACACCGAGATGCTCGGCTACATGGTCAAGGGAGCCTTCGCCCCCGTCGACGCCACGAAGTTCGACAACTCGGCCGGGTGGCTGGACGGCCTGAAGGCGTCTGTCACCTACCAGGACAAGACCTACGGCGTGCCGTACTACGCCGGTGGCCGTGTCGGCAACTGGCGCAAGGACGTGGCGGCTTCGGTCGGCATCAAGACGACCCCGAAGACGTACCAGGAGCTCACCTCCGACCTGGACAAGATCCAGAAGAAGGAGGGGAACAAGTTCAACGCCTGGTACCAGCCCACCCGCGACTGGTACGCCGCGATGTCCTTCGTCTACGACGCCGGCGGCGCCATCGCCAAGGACGAGGGCGGCCAGTGGAAGGCCAGCCTCTCCTCGCCCGAGTCGGTCAAGGGCCTCACCGAGTTCAAGAACGTCGTCGACAAGTACATGCACGGCGACAAGACCAAGGACGAGTCCGACCGTTACATCGTCTACGGCCAGGGCAAGTCCGCCATGATCTTCGGTGCCGCCTGGGAAGGCGCGACCTCCGAGGACCCGAAGAGCGACAAGACCGGCAAGCTCAAGGGCAACCTCGAGAACTTCGTGATGCCCGGCCCGTCCGGCAAGAACCTGCCCGTCTTCCTCGGCGGCTCCGACCTCGCCATCCCGGTGAAGTCGAAGGCGCAGGCACTCGCCGGCGAGTGGATCAACGCCCTCACGGGCGCCACGGGCCAGAAGGGCCTGATGGCCAAGGGCAACCTGCCCAACAACAAGACCGACCTCGCGACCCTCAAGAACGACCCGGCGACGGTCGTCCCGGCCACCGCGGCCGAGAGCAGCTGGTTCGTGCCGATGGCGCCGGGCTGGGGCCAGGTCGAGAAGGCCCAGGTCCTGCAGACGATGCTGCAGAGCATCGGCACCGGCAAGAAGTCGGTGGAGGCGGCCGCGAAGGAAGCGGACGCCGCGATCGACAAGGTCATCAACACCAAGTGACCTGAGCGCAGGGCCCCGTCGGACCCCGGGGAGTGCTTCCGGGGGCGGGGCCCTGCTTCTCGTACGACCTGAGGGACCGCTGAGGAGCGCGCGATGAGTGCCGCAGACACGACCACCCCGACCAAGGCGCCACCGGCACGGCAGGCATCGCCACCGACGGCCCCCAGGGCGCCGCGCAGAAGGCGGGCCCCTGGCGGAACCGCCGTCCCCTGGGCACTGCTCGCCCCCTGTCTGCTCATCCTCGCGCTGGTCATGGGCTACCCCCTGGTCCGGCTCGTCACCCTGTCCTTCCAGAAGTTCGGCCAGTCCCAGCTCTGGGGCTTCCAGCCGGCCGAGTCGGTCGGCCTCGACAACTTCACCAAGGTGCTCGGTGACGGCGAGTTCTGGTCCGTCGTCCTGCGCACGATCGTCTTCGCCGCCGGGTCCGTCGTCTTCACGATGGTCGCCGGCATGCTGATCGCGCTGCTCCTCCAGCGCGTCTCCGGCTGGGTCAGGACGCTCGTCAACATCGCGCTCGTGGCCAGCTGGGGCATGCCGATCATCGTGGCCACCACCGTGTTCAAGTGGCTCTTCGACTCGGACTACGGCATCTTCAACGCGGTGCTGAGCAGGCTCCCCGGCGTCGACATGGTCGGCCACAACTGGTTCGCCAGCGGACCGCAGGGCCTCGCCGTGATCATGCTGCTGGTGGTGTGGGGCGCGGTGCCCTTCGTCGTCATCACGCTCAGCGCGGGGCTGACCCAGGTACCCCAGGAACTCGAGGAGGCGGCCCGCCTGGACGGCGCCGGCTCCTGGGGGGTCTTCCGCTACGTCACGCTCCCCATCCTCAAGCCGATCGTCGTGATGCTGACGACGCTCTCCGTCATCTGGGACATGGGAGTCTTCCCGCAGGTCTTCGTGATGCGTGGCGGCCACCCCGAGGCCGAGTTCCAGCTGCTCACCACCTACTCCTACGACCGCGCGTTCGTGGTCAACGACTATGCCCAGGGATCGGCGATCGCCCTGTTGACCGTGCTGCTCTTGCTCGGCGTGGTCGCCGTCTACATGCGCCAGATGCTCAAGATCGGAGAGGTCGAATGAGCGCCGTCGCCACACCGAGGCGTACGCCCTCCGGACCCCGGAAGTCCAAGCTCGGCTGGAACGTCCTCGGTCTGCTCGTCTTCGTCACCGCGGGCTTCCCGGTCTACTGGATGCTGAACACGGCGTTCAAGCCCGCGAAGGACGCCATCGACCCGGATCCGAGCCTGCTTCCCACCGGGGTGACGCTCGACAACTTCCGCCGCGCGCTGGACATCGCGGACTTCTGGGGCCCGGTCGGCCGCAGCCTGATCGTGTCCCTGTCCGTCGTCGTGATCGGCATCGCGGTGGGCATGCTCGCGGCGCTCGCCATCTCCCGCTTCGCCTTCCGCGGCCGCAAGATCGTGATCGTCGGCATCCTGGCCGTTCAGATGATCCCACTGGTCGCCATGATCATCCCGGTCTTCCTGCTGCTCAACGACCTCGATCAGTACGACAAGCTCTCCGGCCTGATCATCACCTACCTGACCTTCATCCTGCCCTTCACTGTGTGGACGCTGCGCGGCTTCATCGTCAACATCCCGAAGGAGCTGGAGGAGGCGGCCATGGTCGACGGCTGCTCCCGCACCGGCGCCTTCGTGCGGGTGGTCTTCCCGCTCCTCGCCCCCGGCATGGTCGCGACCTCGGTGTACGCCTTCATCCAGGCGTGGAACGAGTACCTCTACGCCCTGATGCTGATGAGCCAGAAGAACCAGACCGCCACCGTCTGGCTCGGCAACTTCACCACCAAGCACGGCACCGAGTACGCCCCGATGATGGCCGGTGCCACCATGATGGCCGTGCCGATCGTCGTGCTCTTCCTCATCGTCCAGCGCAAGATGGCCGCGGGGCTGACCGCGGGCGCCGTGAAGGGATAACGCCCCCGATGACGACACTCGCCAGCGGAACAGCCGCGTCCAACGCGGACAAGGATGACCTCACACGCGACGCGCTGACCGTCCTGCAGCCCGGCTTCACGGGGACCACGGCCCCCGACTGGCTGCTGCGCCGGCTCGGTGAGGGCCTGGCCTCGGTCGGCCTCTTCGGCCGGAACATCGCGTCGCCCGAACAGCTTTCCGCCCTGACGGCCCAGTTGCGCGCGGAGCGCGACGACGTCCTCGTGGCCATCGACGAGGAGGGCGGTGACGTCACCCGTCTGGAGGTACGGTCCGGCTCCTCCTATCCGGGCAACCACGCGCTGGGCGCGGTGGACGACGTGGAGCTGACCAGGGAGGTGGCCTCCGCGCTCGGCCGGCGCCTGGCGGCCTGCGGGGTGAACCTCAACTGGGCCCCGTCCGCGGACGTGAACTCCAACCCCGGCAACCCGGTCATCGGCGTGCGGTCCTTCGGCGCCGACACCGGTCTGGTCGCCCGGCACACCGCCGCCTACGTCACCGGCCTGCAGTCCGCCGGTGTCGCGGCCTGCACCAAGCACTTCCCCGGGCACGGCGACACGGCTGTCGACTCGCACCACGCCCTGCCACGCATCGACGCGGACCTGCCGGTCCTCCAGGCGCGCGAACTCGCCCCGTTCCGGGCCGCGATCGCCGCGGGCACACGTGCGGTGATGAGCGCGCACATCCTGGTCCCGGCCCTGGACCCGGACCGCCCGGCCACGCTCTCCCGCCGCATCCTGACCGGTCTGCTCCGCGAGGAACTCGGCTACGAGGGGCTCATCGTCACCGACGGCATGGAGATGCAGGCCATCGCCGCGACGTACGGCATCGAGCGGGGCAGCGTCCTCGCCATCGGGGCCGGCGCCGACGCGATCTGTGTGGGCGGCGGCCTCGCGGACGACGAGACGGTACGACGGCTGCGCGACGCCCTGGTCTCGGCGGTCCGCACCGGCGAACTGGCCGAGGAGCGGCTCGCGGACGCGGCGGCGCGGGTCAGGGCGCTGGCCCGGTGGACGACCGCCGCGTCGGCGCGGGACGCGAAGGACGCGGGTGCCGGCAGCGGTGCGAGCGGCGGGAGTGCCGGGGGCGGCGCCGCCGAGATCGGACTGGTCGCCGCCCGTCGCGCGCTGCGGGTCACCTCTTCCGCGCCGTACACGCCGCTCACCGGCGCTCCCTACGTGGCCGCGCTCACGCCGGTCGCGAACATCGCCGTCGGTGACGAGACCCCCTGGGGTGTCGCCGCCGAACTGGCCCGGCTGGTGCCCGGCACGGAGACCGGCGGTTTCGCGGGCGACGACGCGGCCGCCGAGGTCCTGGCCGCCGCGGGCTCCCGGCGGATCGTCGCCGTCGTCCGCGACGAACACCGGCATGCCTGGATGGCGACGGCCCTCGACATCCTGCTGGCCGCCCGCCCCGACACGATCGTCGTGGAGATGGGCGTCCCGCAGGCGCCGCCCCGGGGCGCCCCGCACATCGCGACCCACGGCGCGGCCCGGGTCTGCGGCCGGGCGGCGGCGGAGGTCATCGCGGGGGAGTAGCGGCCCCCCGATCCGCGCACACGAAGGCGCCGGGCCCCCTGTCGAACAGGAGGGCCCGGCGCCTTCGTCGGTCGGGCGTGCGGGAGGCCCTGGATCCCCTAGATCCCCTGCCAGTCCGGCTTGTTCGCGAAGGTGTGCCGGAAGTAGTCCGCGAGCTTCAGCTCGGACGCCGCCGCCTCGTCCACGACGACCGTGGCGTGCGGGTGGAGCTGGAGTGCCGAGGCCGGGCACACCGCGGCGACCGGACCCTCCACGGTCGCGGCGACCGCGCCGGCCTTGCCCTCACCGGTGGCCAGCAGCACCAGGTGCCTGGCCTCCAGGATCGTGCCGATGCCCTGCGTGATGACGTGGTGCGGCACCTGCTCGATGTCGCCGCCGAAGAACCGCGCGTTGTCGACCCGGGTCTGTTCGGTCAGCGTCTTGATCCGGGTCCGCGAGACGAGCGAGGAGCACGGTTCGTTGAAGCCGATGTGCCCGTCCGTCCCGATGCCGAGGATCTGCAGGTCGACCCCGCCGGCCGAGGCCAGCGCACTGTCGTATGCCAGGCAGGCGGCCCGGACGTCCCGCGCCGCGCCGTCCGGTCCCATGAACGCGGCCATGTCCAGCCCGAGCGGCTCGAGCACCTCGCGCCGCAGCACCGACCGATAGGACTCGGGGTGCTCGGCGGGGAGTCCCACGTACTCGTCGAGCTGGGCGATCCGTGCATGCGAGGCGTCCACGGCGCCGGAGCCGACCCGCGCCGCCAGTGCCTCGTAGACGGGCAGCGGGGTCGAGCCGGTGGCCACGCCGAGCAGGGCGTCGGGCTTGCGCCGCAGCAGTTGCGCCATGGCGTCGGCGATCAGCTCGCCGCCCGCCTTGGCGTCCGGAACGATGACAACTTCCACGCTGGGCCTGCCGATCTGGGGAGGGGCTCGCCGGGAACCGAAGGGAACACGTGTGGTGTAGACCAATCTAGCAAAGATGGTCCGCCGTTGGTCGTGGGAGAACCCGCGCGCTGGACGGGATCCGGACGGGTTCCGGACGGGTTCCGGACGGGTTCCGAAAGGGCGAGCGGGGAAAGGCGCCAGGAAGGAAAGGGGCGACGAAGGAAGGGTGCGACGAAGGAAAGAGGCGGGATCCCAGGGTGTGTCCCCTGGCGAAGCGACGTCCCTCGCGGGGCTCACCTCGACGTCGGCGGCCACGGCGCGCGGCCCGGCCTCACCCGCGACGCGGCGATCACCGTCAGTCACACCGGTGGTTCCCCGGACCCGCCCGCCCCGACAACCCGTCCGGCCCCGCGCATGAGCGGAACAGGCCCCCGCCGGGGGCCGAAGCGGGCTAGTCTTCATGGTGGATGGTGTGGGAAGTTCGATGAAGTGACAACAACAAACATCTGTCGGCTCATGGACGCGAGAACGTGGTCTAGTCCACAATGTTCGGGTGGGGCGTCCGCCGCCCACGGCGTCACCCCATCAACTGAACAAGCCTCCGTCCTCCCCGCACAGGAGGACGGACCGAGGAACCGGCGCTCTCTGCCCTGACTGCTCCGGGTCCTCTCCATCGGCCGACCGGGACCGCACAGCCCACGGCCGTTGCTGCTCCGGGCTGCGGTGCCGGGAGGGTTGAGGGTCCCTCCCAGGCGCCGCGGCCCGCGGGTGTTCCCGGACCGGGGTCGACCCCCGGGTACGCTCGCACCTGTGCCCTCCATGAACGACCTCGTACGCCAGCACACCGCTCTCGGTGCCTCCGATCTCGAGTGGCTGCATCTGCTGGTCTCGGAGTGGCAGTTGCTCTCCGACCTCTCCTTCGCCGATCTCGTCCTGTGGGTCCCCACCCGGGACGGCACCCGCTATGTCTCGGTGGCGCAGATGCGTCCCAACACCGGTCCGACCTCGTACCAGGACGACATGGTGGGCCATCTGGTCCCGCGGGGCCGCCGCCCGCTGCTCGACGCCGCGCTCGACGAGGGCCGCATCGTGCGCGAGGGAGACCCCGAATGGCGGGAGGAGGTGCCGGTGCGGGTCGAGTCCATTCCGGTACGGCGGGAGGGGCGCGTCCTCGGTGTCATCGCGCGCAACACCAACCTCCTCACCGTGCGCACCCCGAGCCGGCTGGAGCTGACCTACCTCCAGAGCGCCTCCGACCTCGCCCAGATGATCGCGGCCGGCTCCTTCCCGTTCCCCGACCAGCAGGTCGACATGGACGCCTCACCGCGCGTGGGCGACGGACTGATCCGCCTGGACGCCGAAGGCATCGTGCAGTACGCGTCACCGAACGCGCTGTCCGCGTACCACCGGCTGGGTCTCGCCTCCGACCTGGTGGGCGCCCATCTCGGCGTGACCACCGCCGAACTCGCCCCGTCCCGCGGACCGGTGGACGAGGCCCTGGCCAAGGTCGCGAGCGGATGGGCGCCCCGCGAGTTCGAGATCGAGAGCGCCGAAGGGGTGATCCAGCTGCGGGCGATCCCGCTGAAGCCCAAGGGCACCCGGGTCGGTTCCCTCGTCCTGCTGCGCGACGTCACCGAACTGCGCCGCCGCGAGCGGGAGTTGATCACCAAGGACGCGACCATCCGGGAGATCCACCACCGGGTGAAGAACAACCTCCAGACGGTGGCGGCACTGCTGCGGCTGCAGGCCAGGCGCATCGAGTCGGAGCGCGGCCGGGAGGCCCTGGAGGAAGCCGTACGGCGGGTCGGGTCGATCGCGATCGTGCATGAGACGCTGTCTCAGAACCTGGACGAACGGGTGGAGTTCGACGAGATCGCCGACCGGGTGCTCGCGATGGTCGCCGAGATCTCGCCGGGCATGGTCACCGGCCGTCGCACCGGCCGCTTCGGGGTGCTGGACGCGGAGGTCGCGACACCGCTGTCCATGGTCCTCACCGAGATTCTGCAGAACGCGCTGGAGCACGGTTTCCGCGAGGGCGACCGGGGCACGGTCGAGGTCTCGGCGGTCCGGGGCGGCACCACCAAGGAGACCCGTCTGCTGGTCACCGTCCAGGACGACGGTGTCGGTCTGCCGGAGGGCTTCGACCCGCACCGCTCGGGCAACCTCGGTCTGCAAATCGTACGGACCCTGGTGGAGGGCGAGTTGGGCGGCACGTTCGACATGGTGGCGGCCCCCGAACGCGGCACGCAGGTCATCCTGGACATTCCGGTGCGGGCGAACAAGTAGACGAAGGCGTGCCCCGCCGGCGCAGGGCGCGGGGCGATGGCGCAGGACAGAGGCCCCGGACCTTTCGGTCCGGGGCCTCTGTCCTGCGTTGCGATGGGGATACCCCCTGCTCGAACATGGTCGAGAGTTCCGGGGGAGCATCGGGGTACTGCGCGCTGCGGCTCGGGGGCGGGAGATGCGTACGCGCTGTACGCGCCGCCAAGCTCAGGCTCGTTGCGGGGTGGGGTGTCAGGCGGTGGCCTGACGAGCCCGGTTGCGGGCGGCGCGGCGCTTCATCGCGCGACGCTCGTCCTCGCTGAGGCCACCCCAGACGCCGGAGTCCTGGCCGGACTCGAGCGCCCACTGCAGGCACTGCTCCATGACGGGGCAGCGGCGGCAGACGGCCTTGGCTTCCTCGATCTGCAGCAGCGCAGGACCGGTGTTGCCGATGGGGAAGAAGAGCTCGGGGTCTTCCTCGCGGCAAACGGCGTTGTGACGCCAGTCCATGGCTGCTACCTCTCCTTGGTATTACATGCACGTTGCTTGTGAATGTGAACGCTTTCACGAATCCCTCAACAAGTGAAGGGCCGACTACCAGACGGACTGGTGTGGTCCTGTGATGTGAGGAGGGGTTCTGGCGCTCTGTGGGGCCGATGTTGCGGGCCGTCCCGAGCGCCAGATAGAGACTCGCAAACCTCGGCGGCGGATACAACCCCTTCTGGAAAGTTTTTTTTGATTCCTCGGTGTCGGCTAGGTCACAGCCGTACTTCCATGGGGTGGACCCTGGTCTAAACGTTCGAGTGAAAGGACTTTGAGGCCTTCCACTCACACAATCACACGCAGTGCACGGCGTACGCCTGTGAACGTCACGCTCGTGCGCAGCCCCAGGTGGTCGCCGTCCATCTGAAGGGGGAGTGGCGCCTTCGAATGCAAGGTGAAGTCGGTCAGGTCGTGCAGGGACAGGGCGTGCTTTCCCTGCGGACCGCGTTCGGGGGACGAAGTGAGCAACTGGGTGGCATACCGGGCGGCCGAGGCCGTCGACATGCGGTTGAGACCGAGTACGTCGAGCCCGGTATCGAACGAAGCCTTAGGTGAGGCGTACACCGGACGATTGCCGAGAAACGTCCAGGGCGAGGTGTTGCAGATGATGGACAGGACGAGATCGGTGACCGGGTCCTCGCCGGGGCGGTCCAGGGTGATCGTTCCGTGCCTGCGGTGAGGTTCGTCCAGAAACTGACGTGCCGCTTGGCGCAAATACAGGGCGTGCGTGGAGCGCTTGCCGCGCTCCCGCTGCTGCTCGACCCGGCCGATCACCCCGGCGTCGAAGCCGAGTCCCGCGCAGAACGTGAACCAGCGGGAGGGGACGGACTCGTCCTCGGTGCCGGGGGTGCCCGCGGCGAGACCGAGGCCGACCGTGCGCTCGCGGTTCTCTCTCAGCGCGTCGAGCAGGGCGCCGGTGGCCTCCACCGCGTCGTTCGGCAGGCCGAGGGCGCGGGCGAAGACATTGGTGGAACCGCCGGGGACCACGGCGAGGCGGGGCAGGCGGTCCAGCTCGGGGCCGTTGTGCAGCAGGCCGTTGACCACTTCGTTGACGGTGCCGTCGCCGCCGAGGGCGACGACCAGTTCTATGTCCTCGCCCTCCGCTGCCTGCCGGCCCAGGTCCCGGGCGTGCCCGCGGTACTCGGTGGTGACCACTTCGAGCTTCATCTCGCTCGCCAACGCGTGGATCAAGACGTCGCGCGTGCGCGCACTTGTGGTGGTTGCTGCCGGATTGACCACGAGAAGTGCACGCATGCGAAGCAGCGTACCTACCGTGCGGTACTCGTCCCAGACCGAGGTAGGGATCGGGTAAGAGATGAGGGCGTGAGTCTCGACACGGGGAGAGACGACGGGAACGGGGTACGGCGCGTGGAGGCGGGAGGCGCGGGCCGTGGCCAGTCAGCGCTGGTGGGGCTCCTCCGCACCGCCGGGACCGCGGATGCCCAGGGCCGCCGCCGTCGCCGGGTTCACGAGCAGAACCAGTGCCGCGACCGCGACGACGGCCAGGACGATGCCCGCCGGGATGGCGACGCTGTCGGCCCGCAGCAGGTTGTAGGCGACGGGCAGGGCCAGGATCTGGGTGATGACCGCGGGGCCCCGGCTCCATCTGCGGCGCAGCAGCAGCCCGCGCGCGGCCAGCAGGGGCAGCAGCGCGAGCACGATCAGGGTCACGCCCCCGGTGACGGCCTGCCGCCGGTCGTCCGGAGATCCGGTGAGCCCCTGCACGAACAGGTAGGCGCCCCCCGCGGCCAGGGCGAGCCCCTCCAGCGCGGCCAGCGCCGCCGCGGCGGTCAGCCGTCCGGGACGGGGCCGCGCGGTCGACGCGTCGGGGGCGGGGGTCTGCTCAGCGCTCACCCCTGAAGGGTAGCCCTCGGCCCCTGGCGTACGGCCGGCCCCTGGCGTACAGCCGGCCACCGGGCCGTGCCCCGGCATGGCGGTCCCGCCGTCCGGGATGGGTTACTCCTCCACCAGCAGCTTTTCGCGGAGCTGGGCGAGGGTGCGGGCCAGCAGCCGGGAGACGTGCATCTGGGAGATGCCGACCTCCTGGGCGATCTGCGACTGTGTCATGTTGCCGAAGAAGCGAAGGAGAAGGATCCGCTTCTCCCGCGGCGGAAGGTCCTCCAGCAGCGGCTTCAGCGACTCCCGGTACTCGACGCCCTCCAGGGCCTCGTCCTCGGAGCCGAGTGTGTCGGCGACGGCCGGGGACTCGTCGTCCGTGTCGGGAACGTCCAGGGACAGCGTGGAGTACGCGTTCGCGGACTCCAGACCCTCCAGGACCTCCTCCTCCGAGATGGCCAGCTTCTCGGCGAGTTCGTGGACCGTGGGGGAGCGCCCGTGCTGCTGGGAGAGTTCCGCGGTCGCCGTGGTGAGCGCGAGGCGCAGTTCCTGGAGGCGGCGCGGCACGCGGACCGCCCAGCCCTTGTCCCGGAAGTGCCGCTTGATCTCGCCGACCACCGTCGGGGTCGCGTACGTCGAGAACTCGACGCCGCGCTCCGGGTCGAACCGGTCGACCGACTTGATCAGGCCGATGGTGGCGACCTGGGTCAGGTCGTCCAGCGGCTCCCCGCGGTTGCGGAAGCGGCGCGCGAGGTGCTCGACGAGCGGGAGGTGCATGCGGACCAGCTGGTTGCGCAGTTCCGCGTACTCGGCGCTGCCGTCCGGCAGCTTGCGCAGCTCGATGAACATCGCCCGCGCTCCGCTGCGGTCCTGCGGGTCCTTCGGGTCGTGCTGGATGCGCTGGACGCTCGGCCCGTGCTGCGTGGCCTGCACGCTCTGCACGTTCTGCGCAGCTGTCTTGTCGTGTTGTTCTTGCTCGCTCATAGTCCCGCCCGTCACCAGCCGCCGCCCTTCCGAGGACGTGCTCCGCGCGGCACCCTCCGGATCCCGTTGCCCGTCGTCCCGGCCGGGGAGCTTCTCCTGTCCGTCCTCGTCGACCGGCGCGTCCCCCGCGTTCTCGGCTTCGTCCGGGCCGGGGGGATCCCCGGCCCGGGAGGCTGTGCCGTCGTCGGGGTGCGGCCGGGCCTGGTCGGGGATGCCGTCGACGCCCTCCGCCACGCGCCGTGGCGCGTCGAGGCCGTCGACGCGCCCGGCGGGAAGCCCCCGTGTGCCGCGCTCTTCGTCCCGCACCGGCCCGTCCCCGTCCCTCACGCCGGCCCGGGTCCCGCGCCGCGCTGTTTGTAGAGGCTGATCGAAACGGTCTTGTCCTCGGCGACGATGGAGTCGACCTTGCCCGCGAGCGCCGAGAGTACGGTCCACGCGAACGTGTCCCGTGACGGAGCGTGACCGTCCGTGGTCGGAGCGGAGACCGTCACCTCGAGCGAGTCGTCGATGAGCCGGAAGACACAACTGAGCACCGAGCCGGGGACGGCCTGCTGCAGCAGGATCGCGCAGGCCTCGTCCACCGCGATGCGCAGATCCTCGATCTCGTCGAGGGTGAAGTCCAAACGGGCCGCGAGGCCGGCCGTGGCCGTGCGCAGCACCGACAGGTAGGCACCCGCGGCCGGCAGCCGGACTTCCACGAAGTCCTTAGTCGCGGGCTCGCCTGCGATCTGGGACACCCTCACCTCCAAGGTGGTACAAGCTCATTCGAGCTCTTTCGGGGCCGAGGGTCGCCCCCCGGGGTAACGCGCTAGGTGGTTCAGCGGTGACGCTACCGCGCTCCCGACTTTCCTGTCCTGGGGACCCCACTCCCCCGCTGTCACTCATAGTAAGCACATGAGTACGGACAGTGGCTAGGGGTCTGCGGGCCCAAATAGGAAGAGCGCGCGCCGGGTTGACGTACCCAGGCGTCAGACGGTCGAACCGTCCGGGCGGCGGGTCACGCCAGTACGTGGTCGACGAAGCACCAGCGCCAGCTCTCATCGGGCTCGAACGTTCGCATCACGGGGTGTCCCGTCTCCTTGAAATGCTCTGTCGCGTGCCGCAGCGGCGAGGAGTCGCAGCAGCTGAGGTTCCCGCATTCCAGGCACAGCCGCAGCTGTACCGGATGTGTGCCCGCGGCGAGACACTCCAGGCACGTCTCGCTCGTGGGCTCTGGTTCGGGATGCGGCAGCGCGTCGGCATGCGTGCACTGTTTCATGATTGCCAGGTTACGTCGGGCGTGCGGGATGCCGCGCGGAAACGAGGGCGGGCGGACGAGGATGCACGTATTGCCACTGCTGTTGCTGGTCGCGGGAAGCGCCGCGGTCGCCGGAGCGGCCCGCCGTACCCCGGTGCCGGCACCGCTGCTGCTCGTCGCCGCGGGCCTGGTGGTCGCGTACGTCCCGGGAGTTCCCGGGTACGAACTCGACCCCGAGGTCGTCCTCCCGCTGCTGCTGCCCCCGCTGCTGTACACGGCCGCCACCGACAGCTCGTACCTCGATCTGCGGGCCCACATGCGGCCCATCGCGCTGTTGTCGGTGGGGTACGTGCTCTTCGCGACGCTGGCCGTCGGCTGGGTCACCTATCTGATCGTGCCGGGTCTGCCGCTGCCCGCGGCGCTGGTGTTCGGGGCGGTGGTGGCGCCGCCGGACGCGGTCGCGGCCACCGCGGTGGCGCGCCGGGTGGGGCTGCCGTCGAAGATCACCACGATCCTGCAGGGCGAGTCCCTGGTGAACGACGCGACCGCGATCACCGCCTACAAGGTGGCCCTCGCCGCCGCCGTCGGCGAGGGCGCGACCTGGTCGGGCGGCATCCGTGAGTTCCTGCTCGCGGCGGTCGGCGGCGTGGTCGTCGGCCTGGTCCTGATGATGCCGATCCACTGGCTGCGCACCCACCTGAACGAAGCGCTCCTGCAGAACACCCTCTCCCTGCTGATCCCCTTCGTGGCGTACGGGATCGCCGAGCAGGTGCACGCCTCCGGGGTCCTCGCGGTGGTCGTCGTCGCGCTCTACCTCGGACACCGCGCCTGGGAGGTGGACTTCGCGACGCGGCTCCAGGAGGAGGCCGTCTGGAAGATGGTCGCGTTCGTCCTGGAGTCGGCCGTGTTCGCGCTGATCGGCCTGCAACTGCCGGTCGTCCTCAAGGGTCTCGGCCCGTACGAGGGTGTCAGCGCCGCCTGGTACGCGGTGGTCGTCTTCCTGGTGGTGGTCGCCGCCCGGTTCGTGTGGGTGTATCCCGCCACCTTCCTGCCGCGGATCCTGTCCTCGCGCATCCGGGGGCGCGAGGAGAACCCCACCTGGAAGGCCCCGTTCGTCATCGGCTGGGCCGGGATGCGGGGCGTGGTGTCGCTCGCCATCGCCTTCTCGATCCCGCTCACCTTGGACGGCGGCGCGCACTTCCCCGAGCGCAACCTCCTGCTCTTCCTCACCTTCACCACCGTCATCGCCACCCTGGTCGTCCAGGGGCTGACCCTGCCTCCGCTGATCCGCCTCCTGAAGCTGCCCGGCCGCGACATCCAGGCCGAGACGCTCGCCGAGGCCAACGCCCAGGCCCAGGCCTCCCGGGCCGCCGAACAGCGCCTCGACGACCTGCTGGCCGACGAGCGCAACGCCCTGCCCCCGCCGCTCGCCGACCGGCTGCGCTCGGTCCTGGAGCGCCGCCGCAACGCCGTCTGGGAGCGGCTCGGCGCCGTCAACCCGGTGACCGGAGAGACCGCCGACGACACCTACCGCAGGCTGTCCCGCAAGATGATCAGCGCCGAGCGCGAGGTCTTCGTGCGGCTCCGCGACCACCGCTACATCGACGACGAGATGCTGCGCACCCTGCTGAGACGGCTCGACCTGGAGGAGGCGGCGGCCTACCGGGAGGCGGCGTGAGGGTCCGCCGCGCCGGCACCCGGTTCAGACGAGCGGCGCTCCGGTGACGACCGCGGCCACGGTCGTCCCCGGTGCGAACGCCCCCTCCTCGGCCAGGGCGACAAGTCCGTACAGCATCTTGGCGACATAGAGACGTTCGACGGGCAGGCCGTGGCGCTGCTCGAAGTCCGCGGCGAAAGTGTCGAGTTCGGGCGTGGCGCGCGCGTAGCCGCCGAAGTGGAAGCGGTCGTCGAGGGACCAGGTGCCGCGGCGGCCGCCGTAGGCGGAGTCCTGGAGGGCCCGTACCTCGGCGTCCAGGAAGCCGCCCTTGAGGACGGGGACGCCCAGCGCCCACTGGCCGGGGGCGAGACCGGCGGCCAGGCCCGCGAGGGTGCCGCCGGTCCCGCAGGCGAGGGCGACGACGTCGGCGTGGCCGCGCAGCTCCACGCCGAGCTCCTGGCAGCCGCGCACGGCGAGGGCGTTGCTGCCGCCCTCGGGGACGACGTACGCGTCCTGGGCACCCGCCGCGCACAGGATCGCGGCCAGCGTCCGCGGTTCCGTCTTGCGGCGATACGTCGGCCTGTCGACGAAGTGCAGTCGCATGCCGTCGGCCGCGCACCGGGTCAGGGAGGGGTTGAGGGGGCGGTGGGCCAGCTCGTCGCCCCGGACCACGCCGATGGTCGGCAGCCCGAGGAGGCGGCCCGCGGCGGCGGTGGCCCGCAGATGGTTCGAGTACGCGCCGCCGAAGGTGAGGAGCGTGCGGCCGGCCGCGGCGCGCAGGTTCGGGGCCAGCTTGCGCCACTTGTTGCCGATCAGCTCCGGGTGGATCAGATCGTCCCGCTTGAGCAGCAGCCGGACCCCGTGGCGCGCGAAGCGCCCGTCCGCGACCGGGCACAGCGGCGAGGGCAGCCGGGCACACAGGCCGGTCGCGTCGAGCGCTTCGGGGCCGTCCGGGGCGCCGGGCACGGTGCGAGTGCCCGGCATGCCGGGGTCGTCGGGGCTGGTCACCCCACCATTGTCGGACAGCCGTGCGGGAATCCGGGCGACCGGCGAACGCTTGTGCGTCACTTGAGGCGGTCGCGGACGCGCTCTCTCATCGAGGCCATCGTGAAGCCGCGCGGGTCGACCTTGCCTGGCTGCCACTCCAGGTGGCCGATGACCGAGCGCTCCGTCCAGCCGTGATGGCGGCAGATCGCGGCCGCGACCCTCTCGATGGCCTCCAGCTGGACCTCGGGCCAGGGGTCCTTGCCGTTGCCGAGGTTCTCGCACTCGAAGCCGTAGAAGTGGCGGTTGCCGTCGGTGTTCGCCTCGTTGTCCGTGGGGAGCGACTTCTCCGCGATCACGGCGCGCAGCACGTCGTCGTCGCCCAGGCCCGCGTGATTGACCCGGCCGTAGCCCACGAGATGCACGACGCCGTCCTTGGTGATGACGCCGTGACACAGCGGCCCCGGCAGGTCGGCGCGGCCCGTGCGGCAGAGGCCGATGGTGTGCTCGTCGCCCGAGGACGCCGTGTGGTGGATCATCACCCCGTACACCGGGCCCCACGGCCCCTTGTGGTTGCGGTTGTGATGCTCCCAGGCGCCGACCTCGACGACGGTGACACCTTCCCTCCTGAGCCGGTCCAGGAAACCGGCCGCGGACATGGGTGAAGCCATGACCGCCTCCTTCGCGCTGCACGGCGGCCACCGGGCGCGGCCGTCTCGTACCGCCGCTTCTACCCGGAACCGGATGCTCCGGGTTGGCCGTTCGTACAGCGTGCGAGCCGATCCGGTCAGGGCCCGGCGTGCGTCGGGGCGGCGCCGCTCAGGAGCGCAGGAACGCGTCTCCGTTCGCCGCGACATGGCTGTCCAGGGCCTGGAGAGCCTGCTGGGTCGCCTCGGGGGACCCACTGCCGTGCCGCTCCGCGTAGTACGCGGCTCCGAGTCTCTTGAGGAGGTCGGCGCCCGCACGCTGGGCCTGCACCTCGTCCAGCTTCTGCTTGCCCTGCGTGAGCCCTCGCTGCGCCTGTTCCTTGGCGCGGTCCAGGAAGCCCGCCATCGCCGTCTCCCGTCATCGTCCGTCGCGGTGTCAAACGGTTGGCCGGATCTTGGAGTTCCCGAGCGCGACGACGTGAGGCTGTTCGACGGTTCGGGCCCCGAATGTTCGACATCGCGGCACGACGTTTCCGGACGTCGGGGTTCCGGACGATTCGCCCGCTCGACAAAGTGCGCGTGTCTGCCCAATCCGGCGTGATCCATTCCCCCTCATTCGTGTAATAGCACCGGCACGCTCCGTGATGGAAGGCTGGGCGACGCAGATCAGTGCATGACCGGGAGGGCAATTTTCATGTCGGTAGGCGAAGAGGTCCGTTCGGGTCAGGGTCGGCCGCAGCAGAGTCTCGGCACATCGGCCGCGCGGAACCTGGCCACCACCACCAAGTCCGCACCCCAGATGCAGGAGATCAGTTCACGGTGGCTGCTGCGCATGCTCCCGTGGGTGAACGTGCAGGGTGGCACGTACCGCGTGAACCGGCGGCTCAGCTACTCCGTGGGTGACGGCAGGGTGACGTTCGTGAAGACCGGGGACCGCGTCCAGGTCATCCCCGCCGAGCTCGGCGAGCTGACCGTCCTGCGGTCCTACGAGGATCCGGAGGTGCTCGGCGAGCTCGCCCAGCGCTGCCAGCAGCGGGAGTTCGGGCCGGGCGACGTGCTCGCCTCGTTCGGCAGTCCGTCCGACGAGGTGTTCCTGCTCGCGCACGGCAAGGTCGAGAAGATCGGTACGGGCCCCTACGGTGACGACGCGGTCCTCGGAGTCCTCGCCGACGGCGCGTACTTCGGCGAGCAGGCGCTCATCGACCCGGACGCCATCTGGGAGTACACGGCCCGCGCCGTCACCGCGGTCACCGTGCTCACACTGCCCCGCCAGGACCTGGAACAGGTCGCGGAGCGCTCCGAGTCCCTGCGCACCCACCTCCAGCAGCTGCGGGCGATTCCCGAGCAGCGCACCAACAAGTACGGCGAGAAGGAGATCGACCTCGCGGCCGGCCACACCGGGGAGGAGGACATCCCCGGCACCTTCGTGGACTACGAGGCCGCACCGCGCGAGTACGAACTGAGCATCGCCCAGACGGTACTGCGCCTGCACACCCGTGTGGCCGACCTCTACAACCAGCCGATGAACCAGACCGAGCAGCAGCTCCGTCTGACCGTCGAGGCGCTGAAGGAGCGCCAGGAGCACGAGCTCATCAACAACCGGGAGTTCGGACTGCTTCACAACTGCGAGTACGACCAGCGGCTGCAACCGCACGACGGCGTTCCGAGCCCCGACGACCTCGACGAACTGCTCAGCCGCAGGCGCGGGACCAAGCTGCTGCTCGCCCACCCGCGCGCGATCTCCGCGATCGGCCGCGAGTGCAACAAGCGCGGGCTCGTCCCGGAGAGCGTCGAGATCGCGGGCAACCGCATCCCGACCTGGCGCGGCGTCCCGATCTTCCCGTGCAACAAGATCCCGGTCAGCGACGCCCGCACGACCTCGATCATCGCCCTGCGTACCGGCGAGGCCGAGCAGGGCGTCATCGGGCTCCAGCAGGCGGGCATCCCGGACGAGATCGAGCCGAGCACGTCGGTGCGCTTCATGGGCATCAACGAACAGGCGATCATCTCCTACCTGGTGACGGCGTACTACTCGGCCGCGGTCCTCGTCCCGGACGCCCTCGGCATCCTGGAGAACGTCGAGATCGGCCGCTGGCGGTGACCTTCCCGACACCGGCCACGGTGTTCCCGCCGGACCGGACGGGCAGACCGGGCAGACCCAAGCCCCAGCAGAGCGGGGCCGAGACCCTCGACGGGCGGAGCCCTCCCGGGGGGCACACGAACGGGGGGCCCATGCGACAACAGGTTCCGCCCGTCCCGCCCGACGGACAGGAAGCGGCGGGCATCCTGGAGCGCGCGCGGGCGTCCGTCGACCCCGAACTGCGCAGGGCCATCGACTCGCTGCCGGGTTCGATGCGCCGGATCGCGCTCTACCACTTCGGCTGGGAGCACGCGGACGGCACCCCGGCGGCGGGGAACGCGGGCAAGGCGATCCGCCCCGCCCTCGTGCTCACCGCCGCGGGAGCGCTCGGCGGGCAGCACGCGTCGGCCCTACGGGCGGCCGCCGCGGTGGAGCTGATCCACAACTTCAGCCTGCTGCACGACGATGTCATGGACCGGGACACCACCCGCAGACACCGGCCGACCGCGTGGACCGTGTTCGGCGACGCCGCCGCGATCCTCGTGGGTGACGCCCTGCAGGCGCTCGCCCAGCGGCTGCTGGCCGAGGACCCGCATCCGGCGGCCCCGGCCGCCGCCGCCCGGCTCGCGTCCTGCGTCGTCGAGCTGTGCGAGGGACAGCACTCCGACACGGCCATGGAGAAACGCGGCCCCGGCGAGGTCACTCTCGACGAGTGCCTCGCCATGGCCGAGGCGAAGACGGGCGCGTTGCTCGGCTGCGCCTGCGCGATCGGAGGGCTCTACGCGGGAGCGGACGAGGAGGACGTCGAGGCGCTGGACGCGTTCGGCCGGGAGGCCGGTCTCGCCTTCCAGCTGATCGACGACGTGATCGGGATCTGGGGGGATCCGAGCCGCACCGGCAAGCCGGCCGGGGCGGACCTCATCGCCCGCAAGAAGTCCCTGCCCGTGGTGGCCGCGCTCGGCTCCGGCACCCCGGCGGCGACGGAACTCGCCGAACTGTACGGAGTTCCCTACGAGGAAGGGGAGTTGGAGCGCACGGTGCTGGCCGTGGAGCGGGCGGGAGGGCGCGACTGGGCGCAGATCCAGGCGGCCGACCGGATGTCCCGGGCGATGCACGAACTGTCCCGGGCGGTCCCCGACCCGGAGGCCGCGGGCGGTCTCCTGGCACTCGCGGAGTTCGTCACGCGACGCAGTAACTGAATCGGCCGAAGTGCGGTTGAAGACCCCGGGGCCACCGGGACCGTACGGCACCTGACCTCCGTACGGTCCAGGGGCTCCGGCCGGGGCGGATCCCGCGCATCCCCACGGTGCGCGGGGCCCGCCCCTCCGCCGCGGGTGATTCCCGCCCAGGGCTGTCCCGTCATCTCCGGTGGATCGGCGCGCGCCGTCGGACGCGGTGCATCGCGCCAGGCGGAGGGTCGTCCTCCTACCAGGTGTATTCGGGCGATCCGGCAACGCGGCGGGGTACCGTGACTGGCGTCATGCGCCCGCCGGGGATCACGGGACAGCCCTTGGGCTGCGACGGCCCTACGGCCAGGGGCGGTTGAGGCGAAGGGGCGGAACATGGGCGTCGCGATACGGGTGGCGGGCGAGGACGATCGTGGACGGGTCGTCCAGTTGCTCGACGAGGCGTTTCGGGACGACCCGGTGAGCGGCTGGGTCTTTCCGGACCCGGCGCACCGCCGTGACCGGCACCCCCGGCTGATGGCGGTGTTCGCCGACATCGTGTTCGCCGAGGGCCGTGTCGACATCACGGAGGACGGCACGGCGTGCGCCCTGTGGCTGTCGGTGCCCGCCGACGGAGACCATGCCGACGAGGAGGGGCCGGTCCAGCTGCGCGAGGCGGTGGACCCCGACAACGTACGGGTCGAGCTGGTGGGCCGGCTCACCGCCGGGATCCACCCCGCGGGCCGTGCCCACGAGTATCTGTGGATGATCGCCGTGGCGCCGGAGCGCCAGGGCGAGGGCCTCGGCGGCGCGCTCGTCCGGTCGGTCCTCGACCGCTGTGACCAGGAGGGTGTCCCCGCCTATCTGGAGGCGAGCAACGAACGCAGCCGCGCGCTCTACGAGCGGCTCGGGTTCGGTCACACCGGCCGGCCCCTCGACCTGCCGGAGGGCCCGCGCATGTGGCCGATGTGGCGCGAGCCGCGGGCGGGATCGGCAACCGGGGCGTAGTCGGCCCGAGCCGCCGTCCCCGGCCGCTCCCGGGCCGGCCGTACGGGGAGCGCCGGAGCGGGTCCCGTCCTACTCTGAGGGCATGGGCATCGATGAGTATGTCTGCCCCGCCTGCCGGCAGCCGGTCGCCACGGTGGTGCGGCGTCGCAAGACACTGGGCGCGTTCGTCCCCGTCTGGGGTCCCGGTCCCTGCCACAACCCACGGTGCGAGGCCCGCGTGGAGTCCGGGTCCTCTCCGCGGACACGGGATCTTCGCGTGGCGGCCGCGGCCCGGTGGCCCCGCGATCCCCGCGATCCGGGGTAGGCCACGGGAGTCCGGCGGACGGCGGCGGAACGGGCCGGGGCCACGGAGGCACGGAGGCACGGAGGCACGGAGGCACGGAGCGATCCTGATCCGTACGGACTGGTTTGTGGGCGCGACCGGGAGCGGCGAGGTGCGCCCGTACCGCGGAAGCCGAGTACGGACGTCGAGCACGCCGAGTACGGAGGCCGCACCACTTGTTCCCCGGGTTCTCAGGGTTCCCCGTTCTCCGGCCGGGCTCGCGGCGGTGCCGGGCCCGTCAGGAGGCCGGTGTCGCGGGAGGCCGGTGGCGGGGCGGGTCGGCGTGGACTCCCGACAACGCCAGCGCCATGACGACGGCCGCGACGACGAGGAGCGCGCGGCCCGCCCCCCACGGCGCCATGAGCGTGCCCAGGGTCCCGCCCGCGAACATGCCGCAGATGGTCGCGGTGAGACGGGTGCGCGCGAGCCGACGCGGCTCGCCCTGCTCGCCGCCGGGAACCCTTGGCGCGGTGGACACGTCCGCCACGAGTTGGACCAGGGACATCTGGATGAGGAGCGTCGGCATGCCCGGCACCGCCACGCGCAGTACGACGGCGGACCTCACTCCCATGGCGAGGGCCACGGCCGCGAGGGCGAGCAGATCGCGGTCGTGAGCGGGTGAACCCGTTCCGTGGCGCAGCAGGTCGAGCGTCCCCCCGACCGCGAGAAGGATCCCCTCGGTGGCCAGTGCCGCCGGGAACCAGCGGCGTCCCCGCGCGGTGAGCGCGCGGATCGCGAAGGAGGCCGTGGCCACCCCGGCGGCGAACGCCACGAGCGCGACGGAGGGCCGGATCATGGAGACCTGGCCGGATCCGGCCCACGCGAACGTCAGGAACAGCACGTTGCCCGTCTCGAGTGCGGCGAACACCCGGCCCATCGTCAGGAAGGTGATCGCGTCGACCGCCCCCGCGACCACGGTGAGCACCGTCATGATCACGGTCCTGCGGAGCTCGGTCCGGTCGACGGGAGCGGGTACGGAGGCGGTGGAACTTTCGGGCATGGGCAAGTCTCAGCAGATCGCGGGCCCGGCCGGCCGGCCACGAGGCGACACGCAGGGGGAGTACCGCCGTCTGCCGCAGCCGGCGCCCAGGGCGGGTCCGCGGAGGCCCGAGGCCAGGGCGCGGCGCCTTCGCCGGCGGGCTCCCTGGAGCACCGACTCCCTGGAGCACCGACGGCCCGCCGGCGGCGGCATCCGTCCCGAAGGCCGCTGGAGTGGCCCTACCCGCCCGCGGTCACGGCCTTCAGTTCGGCCAGCGAATCCCGTATCAGCGGTGCCATCCCGCGTTCCTCGGTCGCCACGATCCAGCGCTCGAAGCCGACTTTGAAGACGGCGACCCCGGCCTCGGCCGTCAGGCTCGCGGCCGGCTCCGTGACGCCGCGTCCGCGCAGGGCGCCGGCGAGCGCGGCCGCCATCGTGGCGAGCTTGATCAGCTCGCGTTCCTGGAGCTCCGTGTTCGCCATGATCACAGCATGCCGTGCGCGCGCGAAGTCGCGGCGGTCGGCGAACGCCTCGGAGACCGCGTCGAGCCCCACTGCCATCGCGTCGATCGGCGCGGCGGACTCCGGAGCGTCGGTGACCGCCCGCACGAACAGCTCCTGCAGCTCAGCGGAGCCGGCGAACAGCACCTCGCGCTTGTCGGCGTAGTGCCGGAAGAAGGTGCGCTCGGTGAGTCCGGCCCGCCGGGCGATCTCCGCCACCGTGGTCTGTTCGAAGCCGCGCTCGCTGTAGAGCTCCAACGCCGCCTTCGCCAGGCGCCCGCGCGCGTTCGGCTCCCATCTACCCATGCGCAGATCCTACGTGATGACAGTAGCTGACATCAGGTGTAGCGTTGATGACAGCAACTGACATCAACGGGTTTGGGGATTCACCATGCGCATCTTCGTGACCGGCGCGTCCGGCTGGCTCGGTTCCGCCGTCGTGCCCGAGCTGACCGGAGCGGGACACCAGGTCGTCGGACTCGCCCGCTCCGAGGCCTCCGCCGACGCGCTCACCGCGGCCGGGGTGGAGGTGGTCCGCGGCACCATCGACGATCTCGACGTGCTCCGGGGTGCGGCCGCCGGGTCGGACGGGGTGATCCACCTGGCTTTCAAGCACGACGTCGCCTTCGCCGGCGGTTTCCAGGGCGCCGCCGAGGCCGACCGCCGCGCCGCCGACGCCCTCGGTGACGCGCTCGCGGGCACCGACCGCCCGTTCGTCCTCGCCTCCGGCGTGGTCGGCCTCGCCCCCGGCCGGCCGGCCACCGAGCGGGACATGCCCTCCCTCGACGGCTCGCCGGTCTCGATCCGGATGGCCACCGCCCAGGCGGTGCTCGCACTGGCCTCGCGCGGGGTGCGCTCGTCGGTGGTGCGGCTCTCTCCGACCTGCCACGGCGACGGGGACAACGGATTCATGGCGGCCCTGGTCACCATCGCCCGTGCCAAGGGCGTCTCCGGCTACCTCGGCGACGGCGCCAACCGCTGGCCGGCCGTCCACCGGCTGGACGCGGCACGGCTGTTCCGCCTGGCGGTCGAGAAGGCCCCCGCCGGGTCGGTGCTGCACGGTGTCGCGGAGCAGGGCGTCGCGATCCGTGACGTCGCCGAGGTGATCGGCCGTCACCTCGACGTGCCGGTGACCGCCGTGGCGCCCGAGGACGCGGCCGGGCACTTCGCGTGGCTGGGGGCCTTCCTCGGCCTCGACTCCCCGGCGTCGAACACCCTCACCCGTGAGCTGATGGGCTGGGAGCCGATCCACCCCGGTCTCCTGGAGGACCTCGACAAGGGCCACTACTTCGCCGCCGTCACCCCTGCCTGACCGGTCGCGGAGGCGCCCCCGCGCGGCACGCGTCCGGCGCCGTGCGGGGAGCGCGTCCACGGGGCCGGTGCGACACCCGGCGGGGCGGCCAACGGAGGGGGAGGGGAGGGGCGAGGAGGGGGAGGGAAGCCGTGGCCGTACGCCCGACGCCGTAGCGTTGAGGCATGTCCGAACCCCTGTTGCACATCACCGAGCGTTCGCTGTGGGACGCGGCCCGCGCGTCCGGCGCGTACGAGATGTCCACCCGTGGCCGCACCCTCGGTGAGGAGGGCTTCATCCACTGCTCGACACGGGCTCAACTCCCGCGCATCGCGTCCTTCCTGTACGGGGCCTACGAGGGTCCCGACGACCTGGTGGTCCTGGTCGTCGACGCCGAACGGCTGGAGGTGCCGGTGCGGTACGAGGCCGTGAAGCCCGGCGGCGAGGAGTTTCCGCACGTCTACGGGCCGATCCCGGTCTCGGCGGTGGTCGACGTGGAGGTGTGGGAGCCGGTCTAGCCGTTTCGCCCCCGGAGGCCGGGCGGTCGTCCGGTGCCGCGGCACTGGACCGGGAGGCCGCCGGTGCCGGGGTCGCGGCCCGTCAGGCAGTACGTGCCGCCCGCCGGGTCGCGCATCACGGCCCAGTGCGTGCCGAGGCCGACGAGGGTGGCGCCGAGGCCTTCGTGGTGGGCGCGGACGGCCTCGATGTCCGAGCAGGCGAGGTCGAGGTGGGCCGAGGTGGGGCGATCGGTGCCGAGGCGTTGCAGGAGCACGCGGACGGGCAGCGTGGCGGGCGGCCTGATCACATGGAACTCCGGGAGTGAGCCGGGGTGGGACTCCCATCCCGTGAGGCCGCTCCAGAAGGCGACCTCCGCGTCGTACCGGGAGGACGCCACGTCGACGCACACCTGGTCGAGGCGGCTGGTGACGCCGGGGGGTCCCTCGACCACCGGTGGCCGTACCGATTCCCCCTGCCAAGGGACCGCGCAGAACAGCAGGCCGCCGGGGGAGCGCAGCACGGCCCAGCCCCCTTCGCCGGTGATGCCGTTGTCGGACACGGTGTGGGCTCCGAGCCGCAGGGCCGACTCCACCAGCGCCGCCACGTCCTCGACGGCCAGGTCGAGGTGCGCGCCGCCCTCGCCCTCCTCGACGCCCTGCGCCTTCAGACAGGCGTCGGACCCGTCCGGCAGCAGGGTCACGAACTCGTCCTGTCCGCCGCGCGGCGCGGACGGCGCGGTCCCCGTGACGGAGAGCCAGAAGGCGCGGGCCGGCCCGAAGTCCTTGCTGGGCCGGTCGACGAAGGCGTAGGCCCACCGGATCGGTCCGGTCCCGCGGATCGGTTCGGGCATGCTGCGGTTCCCCCTGTCGGGCGGTTCGGACGGTTCGGAGGGTTTCGGCGGGTCGGGCGCCTGGCGCGGTTCAGACGGCTCCTGCGGCGCCCCGTACGGTCTCCTGTCCGATCAGACCGCGCAACGACCTTTTCACCCGCGCGACGAAGGCGTCCCGCGCGGTGGGGGAGAGGACGTCCAGCGACAGATACGGGTTGAGGTCCTCGAGCTCGACGAGGAGCAGTTCGCCGTCCGGGGCCCGGCAGGCGTCGACGCGCTGGATGCCGTACGCGATGTCGTTCCAGTCGACGAACCGCTGCGCGAACTCCCGGTCCCGCTCGGTCGCTTCGTACGGCTCCAGATCCCACCGGTGGTCCGGGCCGGGTGCGTACAGGGCGTACTGGAAGGTGCGGTCGACGAAGTAGAAGGACACCTCGTAGCGGAAGTCGATACGCGGCTGGACGAGACGGTCGTCGTAGGACAGTTCGGCGAGCCGGTCGCGCGAGACGAACTCCAGGCCTATCGAGTCCGCCCCCAGTCTCGGCTTCACGACGTACGTCTCGACGTCCGGCAGCCGGTGCAGGTCCCCGGCGCGGTCGACGGTGGGGATGACCGGGAACCCGGCCGCGGTGAGGTCGAGCAGGTACTGCTTGCCGGCCATGTCCCCCTTGCCGGACAGCTGGTTGTACACGCGGACGCCGTCCGCGAGCGCGCGCTGCCGGAAGGCGTCGTACTGCGCCTGGTAGTGCAGCACCGGCCCGCTGTTGCGGACGACCACGGCGTCGAAGCCGGCCATCAGCGCGGCCGCGTCCAGCGGATGGCACACGGCGACGTCGAAGTCCTCGCGCAGCCGGGAGGTGAGGAACACGTCCTCGTCGCCGTACCGCCGTCCCTTGGCCGGATAGGCCAGGTCGCTGACGTAGAGGACGCGGGAGCGCGCGGACGGCATGGGTGTCTCCGGTGGTGAGCGGGGCGGCGGGGCCGACGCAACGGTAACCGGGGCCGGATCTCCCGTGACGGGCACCCGGGGGGGCGGGGCCCGATTCCCACCGGGGACCCGGGCCGATGCCCGTGGGAGCGGTGGCGTGCTCAGGCCGCGGGCCGCTCCTTGAAGCGCAGGAGGTTGCCCGCCGGGTCACGGAACGCGCAGTCGCGGGCGCCCCACGGCTGGTCCGTCGGCTCCTGGAGGACTTCGGCGCCGGACGTGCGGACGCGTTCGTAGAGGGCGTCGCAGTCGGTGGTCGAGAAGATGACCCCGCGCAGGATGCCCTTGGCGAGCAGCTCGATCATGGCCTGCTTGTCGGCGGGGGAGGCGTCGGGGCTCGCGTCCGGGGGCTCCAGGACGATCTCCACGTCCGGCTGGAGCGGTGGGCTGAGAGTCACCCAGCGCATCCCCTCGAACCCGACGTCGTTGCGCACTTCCAGGCCCAGGACGTCGCGGTAGAAGGCGAGCGCCTTGTCGTGGTCGTCCACGGCGATGAAGCACTGGGAAAGTTTCAGGTCCATGGGCCACAGGCTAGGCCGTGGCGGGGGCTTTCCGCCGGGCGGACGGGACCTACAGGCGCGTCCCCGGTTCCCCCTCGTCCGGTCTCCGGTGGCGGGAGGGGCGGGTCAGGCGGCGGGTCACACAGGGCGGGATGGGGGCGCCGTGGTCGTGCGGGCGGGCTCGGTACGCGCTCGGGGTCTCGCCGACCAGCTCCGTGAAGCGGGAGCTGAAGGAGCCGAGCGAGGTGCAGCCTACGGCGAGGCAGACCTCCGTGACCGTCAGGTCGCCGCGCCGCAGCAGGGCCTTGGCCCGCTCGATCCGGCGGGTCATCAGATAGCCGTACGGCGTCTCCCCGTACGCCGCGCGGAAGCTGCGCTGGAAGTGTCCGGGGGACATCAGCGCCGTGCGCGCGAGCGCGGCGATGTCCAGCGGCTCCGCGTACTCACGGTCCATCCGGTCGCGTGTCCGGCGCAGCCGGACCAGGTCCTCCACGGTCACCTCTCCAGGATGGCACGGGCCACCGACAACGGGGAGGGCCGTCACCCCCGCGGGTGCCCCCGGTGGCGTACGGGCACGCGTGCCTGCTTGCTGGACCAAGAGGGGAACCGGGAAGGACGGCGGGCGACCATGGAGCCGAACGACGAGCGGCTGCGGACACCGCGGGCGGCCGGCATGGCCGGGGCGGTGTTCGCGGTGCTGCTCGCGGTGGCGATCGTGCTGGTGCGGATCGCCGTGCCCGCCGGGAACCCGCCCGGCGCGAAGATCGATCCGGACAAACGGTGGGCGGTGCAGACGGCGCTGGAGATCCTTCCCTTCGCGGGCATCTTCTTCCTGTGGTTCATGGGCGCCGTGCGCGCGCAGGTCGGCGACGCCGAGGACAGGTTCGTCGCCACCGTCTTCATGGGCAGCGGATTGGTGTTCGTCGCCACGATGTTCGGGGCCGGTGCCGCGGCGGGCACCGTCCTGGACGAGGTCCGGTCCTCCGACTTCGGGCGCTACTTCGCCTACACGATGATGACGACGTACGCGCTCCGGATGGCGGCCGTGTTCGTCTTCACGACCTCGACCATCGGACACCGCCTCGGCGTCCTGCCACGCCCGCTCGCCGTCCTCGGCTACCTCGTGGGACTGGTGCTGCTCATCACGGGGTCCACCCTGCCCTGGTCCGAACTGGTCTTCCCGGCCTGGGCGCTGATCGTCAGCCTCCACATCCTCCGCGTCGGGCTGCGCGAACCGCGCCGGTCCCGGAGCCCGCGGTGACCCCGTCGTCCCGTCGGACGCTCCGGCGAGCGGGTCCGCGTCCGCTCGCGCATGCTGAAGGGCGAGGGGGCGGACGGGGCCACGGAAAGGCTGTTCCTCGGTGAGACTTGTCGTCGATCTCAACCGCTGCCAGGGGTACGCGCAGTGCGCGTTCCTGGCTCCCGACGTGTTCGCCATGCACGGCGACGAGGCCCTGCTCTACAACCCGGAGGCCGACGAGAAGCGGCGCGACGACGTGGCGCGTGCCGTCGCGGCCTGCCCCGTCCAGGCCATCCTCGTGGACGCGGACCACCCGGACGCGAACCCCGGAACCGACCGGGAGGTCACCGGTGAGCAGTGACGGAAACCTCGACCGGCTCAAGCGCGAGGGACGTGTCGTCGTCGTGGGCGCCTCGCTCGCGGGACTGCGGGCCGCGGAGACCCTGCGCGAGGAGGGGTTCGCCGGCACCCTGACGATGGTCGGCGACGAGCCCTACGAGCCCTACGACCGGCCCCCGCTGTCCAAGCAGGTCCTGCTGGGCCGGGCGACGCCGGACCGCACCTCCCTGCCCCGGCGACGCGCGATCGACGCGCGGTGGCGTCTCGGGGTCGCGGCCACCGGCCTCGACATGGCGACCCGGCGGGTACGGCTGGCCGACGGCGACGAGGTGGAGTACGACCGGCTGCTGATCGCCACCGGCGTCCGGGCCAGGCCCTGGCCGAGGGAGAGCGAGGCGGAACTCGACGGTGTCTTCGTCCTGCGCACCCGCGACGACGCGACCGGGCTGGAGCGCGCGCTCGCGCAGAACCCCCGCCGGGTGCTCGTCATCGGCGCCGGGTTCACCGGCTCGGAGATCGCCTCCGCCTGCCGGGAACGCGGGATCGCGGTCACCGTGGCCGAACGGGCCGCCGCGCCCCTGGTCGGCGCGCTCGGCGGGGTCGTCGGCCAGGTCGCGGCCGAGATCCAGCGTGAGCACGGGGTCGACCTGCGCTGCGGCATCATGGTGACCAGCCTGGAGGGCGACTCCGCGAACCGGGTCCGCGCCGCCCAACTCTCCGACGGGAACACGGTCGAGGCCGAGGTGGTGGTCGTGTGCCTCGGCGCCATGCGCAACACCGAATGGCTCGCGGGATCGGGGCTGGGCGCGGGCCCCCGGGGCATCGCCTGTGACGCCGGCTGCCGGGCCTTCGACATCCGCGGCATCGTCACCGACGACGTCTACGTGGCCGGCGACGTGGCGCGTTCCCCGCATCCGCTGTTCGGCTACCAGTTCCTGTCCCTGGAGCACTGGGGCAACGCCGTCGCGCAGGCCGAGACCGCGGCGCACAACATGATGAGCGACAGCGTGGACCGCCGCCCCCACATCTGGGTGCCCGCCTTCTGGTCCTCGCAGTTCGGCGTGAACATCAAGTCCGTGGGGGTGCCGTCGATGGGGACGGAGATCCTCATCGCGCAGGGCGCACTCAACGAGCGCAGATTCACCGGCGTGTACGGGTACCAGGGGCGCGTCATCGGCGCCGTCACCTTCGACCAGACGAAGTGGCTGCAGTTCTACCAGCAGCTGATCGAGACCACAGCGCCCTTCCCGCCGTCCTTCCCGACCGTGGACCGCCGCCCCGAGGGGCAGCGCCCGGTGGACGCGGACTTCCCCGACCCGTCAGTACCCACGAGCGGACCGACCGTCACCCTCACCGGATATTCGCCGGCCGACCGGCGGATGACGTTCACCCCCGCCGGGCACTGATCCGACGCTCACGAGGACGCATCATGACGCAAGCCATCCTGCGGCAGATCATCGACTACTCGCACCGCGCGAACCCGTATCCGCTGTACGAGGAACTCCGCGAGACCCCGGTGTACCACGACGCGGACGGGCCGTACGTCGTCAGCAAGTACTACGACATCCAGAGCCTGTTGCACGATCCGCGGGTCAGCTCCGACGCGCGCAACCTGAAGGCGACGGCGGGCGATCCGCTGGGCGACACGGAGGAGGAGTCGGCGCTGCCGCCGGCGTTCCTGCGGCTCGACCCTCCGGAGCACGACCGGCTGCGGCGCATGACGAACCGTCCCTTCGGACCCCCGCACTCGCCGCGACGCGTCCACGAGATGCACGGCGAGCTGGCGGACATCGTCTCCGGGCTCATCGACGGCATCGGCGACCCGGAACGGATCGACCTGGTCGACCAGTTCTCGTACCCCTTCCCGGTGACCGTGATCTGCCGGCTCCTCGGCGTGCCCCGCGAGGACGAGCCCCGCTTCCACACCTGGGCCGACGTCCTCGCCGCGAGCCTGGACCCCGTCCCGGGCGCCGACGCCGGCGAGCGCGCCAAGGTCTCGAACAACGCCCGCACCGAGCTGGGCATGTATCTGGCCGGGCTGATCGAGGAACGCCGCAAGAAGCCGGGCGAGGACATGCTGTCGCAACTGGCCACCGCGCACGGGCCGGACGGCGCCATGACGACGATGGAGGTCATGAGCACCGCGGCGCTGCTGCTGATCGCCGGTCACGAGACCACGGTGAACCTCATCACCAACGGCATGCTGACCCTGCTGCGCAACCCCGGCATCCTGCAACGGCTGCGCGAGGACCCGAAGCTGGCCGTCCCCGTCGTCGAGGAGCTGCTCCGCTTCGAACCGCCGGTGCAGCTGTTGCCGCAGCGCAGCACCCTCGCCGACATCGAGGTGCGCGGCGTGACGATCCCCAAGGGGTCGTCGCTGTGGCTGGTGCTGGCGGCGGGCAACCGTGACCCCGACCGCTTCGAGAACCCGGACCGGTTCGACCCGGACCGCGAGGACATCCAGCACCTGGGCTTCGGCAGCGGCATCCACAGCTGCTTCGGCGCTCCGCTGGCCCGGCTGGAGGCACAGCTCGCGCTCGGTGAGCTGGCCCGCAGGCTGGAGAACCCCCGCCTGGTGGAGGACCCGCCCCCCTACCGGCAGAACGCGGTCCTGCGCGGCCCCCGGCACCTGTCGATCGCCTGCGACGGCATCCGCCCGTAGGCAGCGCCCGCGACGGCGTCCGCCCGCAGGGCATCGCCCGCGACGGCGTCCGCCTGCAGGGCATCGCTTACGACGGCATCCGCCCGCAGGGCGCCGTCAGCGGCCGGTCCGGGCCGGTTCCGGCGATGTCCGCCGGGCTGCGCCCGTGGTCCGGACACGGCACGACCTGACGCGCACACCCGAAGGGGCCCGGCCGGAGAATCCGGCCGGGCCCCTTCGGAACGCCCGTCGACCTGCGAGGGTGCACCGCTCGCCGGTCATGGCGAACGCGGCCCGGATCAGGCCTTCTTGGTCTCCCAGAAGATCTTGTCGATCTGGGCGATGTAGTCCAGCGCCTTCTGGCCCGTCGCCGGGTCGGTGGACGCCTTGGCGGCCGAGAGGGCCTTCAGGGCGTCGTTGACCAGCTGGTGCAGCTCGGGGTACTTCTCGAAGTGCGGGGGCTTGAAGTAGTCGCTCCAGAGCACCGACACGTGGTGCTTGGCGAGTTCGGCGCGCTGCTCCTTGATGACGGTGGCGCGGGCCTGGAAGTGCGGGTCGTCGTTACCGGCCATCTTTTCCTGGACGGCCTTCACCGACTCCGCCTCGATGCGGGCCTGGGCAGGGTCGTACACGCCGCAGGGCAGGTCACAGTGCGCGCTGACCTTCACCTTGGGGGCAAACAGGCGGGAGAGCATGGAGCTGTCCTTCCTCGTGATCGTCTTCTCAGGTGGGACATTACTCCGTGGGGGACGTCTTTTCGCGAGTGCCCCCATGGGCTTAGGACAAAAGTCCGGGGTGAGACTGGGACTGGTGGAGGATGGACCGGGGAGGTGCCGGTGATGCCGGAGCTGTCGCAGGAGAGCGAACGTGGAAGGGCCGTGCTGCCGTTCGGGGGGGCCGAGGTGCGGGGGCCCTCGATGGTGCCCACGCTCCAGCACGGGGATCGGCTGGTGGTGCAGTACGGGGCCCGGGTCGGGCCCGGTGACGTGGTCGTTCTGCGTCATCCGTTCCAGCAGGACCTGCTGGTGGTCAAGCGGGTGGCCCAGCGGCGCGAGGCCGGCTGGTGGGTACTGGGTGACAACGCCTTCGCCGGCGGGGACAGCACCGACTACGGCGCGGTACCCGAGGAACTCGTCCTCGGGAAGGTGCGGTTCCGGTACCGGCCCCTCAAGGGCGGTCAGCGTTCGCCGCTCGCGCTGGTGCGCTGGGCGCTGTCGGCGGCCAGGCCCGTACTCTCCGACCGGTCCGCCTCCAGGCGCTTCCGGGCCCGGTAGGCGGCCACGTTGGCGCGGGTCGCGCAGCGGTCCGAGCAGTAGCGCCGGGAGCGGTTCGTCGACGTGTCCAGGTAGGCGTTGCGGCACGGTGCGGCCTCGCACAGGCCCAGCCGGTCCACACCGTACGAGGTGAGGTGGAAGGCGAGCCCCATGGCGGCGATCGCCGTGTAACCCGCCGTCACGTTCGACGGGTGGTCCGCGAGGTGCATGTGCCACAGCGGGCGTCCGTCGTCGTCCCGGAAGTCGTGCCCGGAGATCTGCGGGCTGACGGGGAACTCGAGGAGCAGCGAGTTCAGCAGGTCGACCGCGAGGGTCTCGTCGCCGCCGTCCGCCGCCTCGAACACGGCGCGCAGCCGTGCGCGGACCGAACGGAAGCGCGTCACGTCGGCGTCCGTGGCGCGGCGCGCCGCCGAGGCGTTGCCCACGAAGAGGCCGCGGACGGCGTCGACCGAGGTGAGCGCGTCCTTGCCCCGGGCCGGCTCCTCGCTGTTGACGAGGCGAACCGCGTAGTCCGAGTAATAGGCGAGTTCCACTTGTAGTCCTTACGGAGGCGCTCTATCGTCATGCGTGCGGTCAGGTAACGGCTGATTGCGCTTCCAGGGTATTACGCGGGTGAGTGAAGAGGGGGCTTCCATGACCGTCAGCACCGGAACCGAGCACACCGGGACGCAGAGCACCGGAACCGACTGGCAGGCCTGGCAGGAGAGCTGGGACCGGCAGCAGGAGTGGTACATGCCGGACCGCGAGGAGCGCTTCCGGGTGATGCTCGACATGGTCGAGGCCCTGGTCGGCCCCGCGCCGCGCGTCCTCGACCTCGCCTGCGGCACCGGCACCGTCACCGCCCGGCTCCTCGCCCGCCTCCCGCGCGCCACCAGCACCGGCGTCGACCTCGACCCCGCGCTGCTCACCATCGCCGAGGGCACCTTCGCGGGCGACGACCGGGTCTCCCTCGTCACGGCCGACCTCAAGGACCCGCACTGGACGGCCCGGCTGCCGTACGAGTCCTACGACGCCGTGCTGACGGCCACGGCCCTGCACTGGCTGCACAGCGAACCCCTGGCGGCCCTCTACGGCCGGATCGCGGGGATCGTCCGCGCCGGCGGGGTCTTCATGAACGCCGACCACATGATCGACGAGTCCACGCCCCTGATCAACGCGGCCGACCGCGCGCAGCGGCACGCCCGGATGGACCGGGCCAAGGAGGGCGGTGTCCTCGACTGGTCCGCGTGGTGGGAACTGGCCGCGCAGGACCCGGTCCTCGCCGCGCCGACCGCCCGCCGCTTCGAGATCTACGGCGAGCACGCCGACGGCGACACCCCGTCCGCCGACTGGCACGCGCGCGTGCTGCGCGAGAAGGGGTTCGCGGAGGCGCGGGCGGTCTGGCGCTCGCCTTCGGACGCGGTGGTGCTCGCGGTCAGGTGATCCGGGGGCGCGCCCCACGGGCAAGGTGATCGACAAGCGCCACGCCGGCAAGGACCTCAGCGGCAGGGGCAGTTCACGGCCTTCGTGCCGCTGCGGGGGCTCAGCACCGAGGGTGACCTCTCGCCGCGCAGCCCCTGGTGGAACCTGAAGCGATCCGGAACGCCGGATGCCGCCCACCCTTCCCGGGCGGGCGGCATCCGGCGGTCGAGACCCTCAGAGCACCTTCGACAGGAACGACTTGGTGCGCTCGTGCTGCGGGTCCGTCAGGACGTCGCGCGGGTTGCCGGACTCGACCACCACACCGTCGTCCATGAAGACCAGCGAGTCGCCCACCTCGCGGGCGAAGCCCATCTCGTGCGTGACGACGACCATCGTCATACCGGACTCGGCGAGGTCGCGCATGACGTCGAGGACGTCACCGACCAGCTCCGGGTCCAGGGCCGAGGTCGGCTCGTCGAAGAGCATCAGCTTCGGGTCCATCGCCAGCGCGCGGGCGATGGCCACGCGCTGCTGCTGGCCGCCGGAGAGCTGCGAGGGGTAGTTGCGCGCCTTGTCGGACAGACCGACACGTTCGAGCAGCTCCATCGCGCGGTTCTGGGCGTCCGACTTCTTCGTGCCCTTCACCTGGATCGGCGCTTCCATGACGTTCTCGACGGCCGTCATGTGCGGGAACAGGTTGAAGCGCTGGAAGACCATGCCGATGTCCCGGCGCTTCAGGGCGACCTCGCTGTCCTTGAGCTCGTAGAGCTTGTCGCCCTTCTGGCGGTAGCCGACCAGGTCGCCGTCGACGTACAGCCGGCCGGCGTTGATCTTCTCCAGGTGGTTGATGCACCTCAGGAAGGTCGACTTGCCGGAGCCGGACGGGCCGATCAGGCAGAACACCTCACCGGTGTTCACCTCCAGGTCGATGCCCTTGAGGACCTCCACCGGACCGAAGGACTTGTGGACGCCCTCCGACTTCACCATCGCGGTCATACCTTGCCCCTTCCACTGCCGAGCCCGAGCATGTTCGCCTTGATCTTCTGGAAGACGGTCGGCGGCAGGCTGCGGCTCGAACCCCGTGCGTAGTAGCGCTCCAGGTAGTACTGGAAGACGCTGAACACGCTGGTCATGGCCAGGTACCAGATGGAGGCGACGAACAGCATCTCCATCACGGCGTACGACGTGGAACCGATCGCCGAGGTGGAGCGCAGCAGCTCGTTGTACGTGACCGCGTACACCAGCGACGAGGTCTTCAGCATGTTGATGAACTCGTTGCCGGTCGGCGGCACGATCACCCGCATGGCCTGCGGGATCACGATCCGGAACAGCGTCTTGGTGTGGCTCATGCCCAGGGCCTGCGCGGCCTCCGTCTGACCCTCGTCGACGGCCAGCAGACCGGCGCGGCAGATCTCGGCCATGTACGCGGCCTCGTTCAGACCGAGGCCCAGCAGGGCGCACATGAACGGAGTCATGACGTCCGTCATCTCGTTCTTGTAGATCGGACCGAGATTCAGAACGGGGAAGATCAGCGCCAGGTTGAACCAGAGCAGCAGCTGGACGTAGACCGGGGTGCCGCGGAAGAACCAGATGTACAGCCAGGCGACCGTGCTGGTCACCGGGTTCTTCGAGAGCCGCATCACCGCGAGGACGATGCCCAGCACCACACCCACGATCATGGCGAGCACGCTGATCAGAAGCGTGCGGCCGGCGCCCTGGACGACACTGGACACGAAGAGCTGGTCGCCGACCGTGTGCCATTGGATGTTGCCCTGCGAGAACGCGATGCCGAGCGCCAGCAGCAGCGCGACGACGATGACGCCGCTGATCCACCGGCCGTAGTGCCGGACGGGGATCGCCTTGATGGTCTCCGGGGACGGCCCGGAGACCGCGCTCTTGGCCACCGTGTCGCCGGGGGGCGCGGCGTCCGCGGGGGACTTGTCGAAATTGTCAGTCACGTGACTGCCCTTCAGTGGTGCGCTCGGCTTACTTGCCGCCGTTGACCGCGGACTGCTCGATCGCGCCGGACTGGGCGCCCCACTTCTCCAGCACCTTCTGGTAGGACCCGTCCTTGATGATCGCGTCGACGGCGTCCTTCAGCGCGTCACGGAGCTGGGTGTTCTTCTTGTTCAGGATGATGCCGAACGGGCCGGCGTCGTACTGCTTGTTGATGACCTCGAAGGCGTTGCCGCCGTCGGCCTTGTTGGCCAGGTCGACCGCCACCGGGTAGTCGTTGATGCCGGCCACCGCGCCGCCGGACTTCACACGGGTCTGGGCCTCGGTGTCGTTCTGGAAGGCCTCGATGTTGATGGCCTTCTTGCCGGCGTCCGTGCACTTCTTGGACTGGTCCTTCAGGGCCGTCTCGTACGTCGTGCCCTGCTGCACGGCGGCCGTCTTGCCACAGAGGTCCTCGATGCCCTTGACGCCCTCGGGGTTGCCCTTCTTCACGTAGATGGCCGTACCGGCCGTGAAGTAGTCGACGAAGTCGACGCCCTCGCCGAGCTTCTTGCCCTTGTCGTCCAGGCCCTCCTGGCGCTGCTTGTTGTCCGTGATGGACGACATGCCGATGTCGTAGCGGCCGGAGTTGACGGCGGTGATCAGGCCGTCGAAGGAGCCCGAGGTGAACTCGAACTTCACACCGAGCTGCTTGCCCAGCGCGTCGGCCAGGTCCGGGTCGACGCCGACGATCTTGCCGCCCTCGGTCGACTCCATGGGGGCGTACTCGGCGTTCGTGCCGACCTTGATGACGCCCGCGTCCTGGATCTTCTTCGGCAGCTTGGAGAAGAGGGGAGCGCTGTTGGACTTGGCCGACTCGGTGGAGCTGCTGCCGCCACCGTTCGTCTGGTCACCGCAACCGGTGAGGATCAGGGCGCCGGCGACCGCGATCGCGCCGACCGCAGCTATCCGGGAGCGCGTGGCGGTCGTACGACGGGTGGAGCTTGCGGTCATGGTGGGTCCTCCGGCGGATGAGGGAGTAGCCGACAGGTCGACGAGAACACACACCTTTGGGTGTCGCGACCTCGTGTGATGACGGCATCTTGCCATTCGGATTGCGCCGTTCAGAGGACTCGCTATGTCAAAATCGGATAACGGGTGACCCCCGGACCAACACTGGGTGCCCCCGCCGTGCCGGATCCTGTGCGGGAATCCGCCGTTTCGGCCGGAAGATCTTCGGCGCGGCCCCGGATGCGGACCGCCACGACTCCGCGCTTGCGACGACATGACGTCAAATCCTGGACTTGTCCACATATTCGGGTATGAGTCATGTCACCGGCGTGTGAGCTTCGCGTTATGGGCTCGTCCTCGGCACAGTCCGTCCGGTAAGAAGGTTCTTTACACCCCTCATCCGGGGCTCAGGGCGCGTGTGCGGCGCGCCCGTCGCGTATCCGCCCGTACGCAACCACGGCGGCAGGGCATACGCGGTGCCCGCCCACCCCTCAATCAGGAGTGGTCACCCTCAATCAATGAAGACTTAAGGGGTAAAACAAAGTGGCAGCGGAGATCGTCAATCCTCGCAGCGACAGCAGTACGGGTCCCGAAGGCGACGCGGAGCCGGTGAATTCCGACGGCTCCGTGGACTCCCTGGCCTTCGACCCGGCGTTCGCGCTGCACCGTGGCGGGAAGATGGCCGTGCAGGCCACCGTGCCCGTGCGCGACAAGGACGACCTGTCCCTGGCGTACACACCCGGCGTCGCGAAGGTGTGCACCGCCATCGCCGAGCAGCCCGATCTGGTCAACGACTACACGTGGAAGTCCAACGTGGTCGCCGTGGTGACCGACGGTACGGCCGTGCTCGGCCTCGGTGACATCGGTCCGGAGGCGTCGCTCCCCGTGATGGAGGGCAAGGCGATCCTGTTCAAGCAGTTCGGCGGCGTGGACGCCGTGCCGATCGCGCTGGACTGCAAGGGCGTCGACGAGATCGTCGAGACCGTGGTCCGTCTCGCGCCGTCCTTCGGCGGAGTCAACCTGGAGGACATCTCGGCGCCGCGGTGCTTCGAGATCGAGCGGAAGCTCCAGGAACGGCTGGACATTCCCGTCTTCCACGACGACCAGCATGGGACGGCCGTGGTGACGCTGGCGGCCCTGCGGAACTCCGCGAAGCTGACCGGGCGCTCGCTCGGTGAGCTGCGCGCGGTGATCTCCGGCGCGGGCGCGGCCGGGATCGCCATCGCCAAGTTCCTGCTGGAGGCGGGCATCGGCGACGTGGCCGTCGCGGACCGCAAGGGCATCGTGTCCTCCGACCGGGACGACCTCACGGACGTCAAGCGGGAACTCGCCGGGATCAGCAACAAGGCGGGGCTCTCCGGGTCGCTGGACGCCGCGCTCGCCGGTGCGGACGTCTTCATCGGCGTCTCCGGCGGCACGGTTCCGGAGCCGGCGGTGGCTTCCATGGCCGAGGGCGCGTTCGTGTTCGCCATGGCCAACCCGAATCCGGAGGTGCATCCGGAGATCGCCCACAAGTACGCGGCGGTGGTCGCCACCGGGCGGTCCGACTTCCCGAACCAGATCAACAACGTGCTGGCGTTCCCCGGGATCTTCGCCGGTGCGCTGCAGGTGCGCGCGTCCCGGATCACGGAGGGGATGAAGATCGCGGCGGCCGACGCGCTGGCCGCGGTCGTCGGGGACGACCTCGCCGCCGACTACGTGATTCCCTCGCCGTTCGACGAGCGGGTGGCGCCCGCGGTGACCGCGGCGGTGGCCGCGGCCGCCCGGGCCGAAGGGGTCGCGCGCCGGTGAGGTGAGCGGTTCGGTACCGACGAGCGGTTCGGCGCCGTTCCGCTCGAGAGCGGTTCGCAAGCCGCGTGAGCGTGGTTCGAGGGCGGCTTCAGACGTTCCAGGGCGGTTCGGGAGCGGATTCTGCGGCCTCGCCGGGGTTGTCCCCCGGCGGGGCCGCTCTCCTTTGCCCGGGCGTTGGGCCGTACGGATGGTTCACGCGGGGGTCCTCCGGGCGAGCCGGTACGGGTGTGAGGTGGGCCGCGGGACGGGCGGGACGCGTGTCACAGCGGGACGTGGTTCCCCGGCGCGGGGGCGGAGCCTATCGTCAAGGTCATGTTCGCTGCCTACGCCGCTCGCATTGACCGTGACCAGCCGCTCAACGGCCTGGAGTTGGGGGAGCGCCCGGCCCCCGGGCGAAGGCCCGGCTGGACGACCGTGAACGTCAGGGCCGCGTCCCTGAACCACCACGACCTCTGGTCCCTCAGGGGCGTGGGCCTGGCCGAGGACAAACTTCCGATGATCCTCGGCTGCGACGCGGCCGGCGTCGACGAGGACGGCAACGAGGTCGTCCTTCACTCCGTCATCGGACAGACGGGGCACGGCGTCGGCCCCGAGGAGCCCCGGTCGATCCTCACCGAGCGCTACCAGGGAACCTTCGCCGAGCAGGTCACGGTCCCGGCGTGGAACGTCCTTCCGAAGCCCGAGGAACTCTCGTTCGAGGAGGCCGCCTGCCTGCCGACCGCGTGGCTGACGGCGTACCGCATGCTCTTCACCAACGCCGGGGTGCGGCCGGGCGACTCGGTCCTCGTGCAGGGGGCCGGCGGCGGTGTCGCGACCGCCGCGATCGTCCTCGGCAAGGCCGCCGGACTGCGGGTCTTCGCGACGAGCCGTGACGAGGCCAAGCGCAAGCGGGCCGTCGAACTCGGGGCCGTGGAGGCGCTGGAGTCCGGCGCGCGCCTGCCGCAGCGTGTGGACGCGGTCATCGAGACGGTGGGCGCGGCCACCTGGTCGCACAGCATCAAGTCGTTGCGGCCCGGCGGCACGCTGGTGATCTCGGGCGCGACGAGCGGGGACCGTCCCGCGCACGCCGAGCTGACCCGGATCTTCTTCCTGGAGCTCAAGGTCGTCGGCTCCACGATGGGCACCAAGGACGAGTTGGAGGACCTGCTGTCCTTCTGCGCCGCCACCGGGGTGCGGCCCGTCATCGACGAGGTGCTGCCGCTCGACCGGGCCCGGGAGGGGTTCGAGCGGATCGCGGCGGGCGATCAGTTCGGGAAGATCGTCCTCACGGTGGGCTGAGGTTCCCCCGGCCCGGTGGGCCGGGACGCGATGATGTGGTGGCCGCGGCGGGCCCGGGAGTCTCCGGGCCCGCCGTTCCGCATCCGGATGTCAACTTTGATTGACGAGCGGCGTCTGTCAATGTAGGTTGACGTCATGACCGAAGCAACGGATCTCGCCGAGCGCGCGGGCGACCGCGATCCGCGGATCGGGCTGCGGGCGGTCTCCGCGCTGCGGAGGCTGCTGGAGCAGCTGGAGGCGGTACAGGTGCGCAGTGCGCGCCATCAGGGCTGGTCGTGGCAGGAGATCGCCGCGGAACTCGGAGTGAGCAGGCAAGCCGTGCACAAGAAGTACGGGAGGCAGTGATGTTCGAGCGTTTCACGAAGGATGCCCGGGCCGTGGTCGAGGGCGCGGTCGGGTACTCCGAGCGGGCGGGGGCCGAGGCGGTGGACGAGGAGCACATGCTCCTCGCCCTGCTGGACCGGGAGGGCAGTCGCGGCTCGTTCGCGCTCGCTTCGCTCGGCGCGGCCGAACGCCGTGACTCGGTGGAACGGGCGCTTGCCGAGACGCGCAGGCGGGGTGGGCTCTCCCGCGCCGAGACGGAAGCGCTGTCCGGGCTCGGCATCGACGTCTCGGAGATCGTCTCCCGGGTGGAGGAGGCTCACGGGGCCGGAGCGTTGGAGGCGGGCAGGAAGGGCGGAGCCGGCCGGCGGTCCGGGCGCCGGCCGTTCACCCAGGGGGCCAAGGAGACGCTGACGCAGTCCCTTCGGCTGGCGCTCGCCCGCCAGGACCGGCACATCGGCGACGAGCATCTGCTGATGGCCCTGACCGTCCGGCCCGGTGTGCTCGCGGAGGTGCTCGCCGATCACGGGGTCACGTACGAGACGGTGACGCGTGTGCTCTACGGCGGGGAGGCCAAGGCGGGGTGAGGCCGCCGAGGGGACCTTCGCGGTTCCCCGGCCGGGACTCGGGGACCCCGTCCCGTCAGGGAGATCCCCGGGTGCCACCGGCGGTCAGCTCTTCGGTGTGCGCAGCGCGGCTCCGATGTGCGCCGCCGCAGTGGACAGGTGACGGCGGGTCGCCCGCAGTTGGTCCTCCGTCACCCCGTGGTCCCGGGCCGCGTCGCGGATGTCGTCGCGGAACCGGTCGAGGAGGCGGTCGAGGTCGCGGACGGGCTCGCCGGTGGAGCTCTCGTGGGCCCAGGAGGGTTCGTAGCCGGCCGGGAAGTCGTCCGGGGTGTCCGAGTAGTCGGATTCCTGGGTGCGCGCCGAGCCGGATTCCGCCGTGCCCGGCCGGCCGGGGCCGCTGTCCTTTCCGAAGGACTTGCCGAAGTCGCCCCCGAAGGTCTTGCCGAAGTCACCGAACTCCTTGGCCAGTTCGGTGAGGCCCTCGCGGACCCCCGTCGGCCAGTCCCCGCGCGCGAAGTGGTCCTGGACCTGCTCCTGGACCCGCTTGGCCATGCGCTGCATCTCTTCCTGGGCCTGGGCGCGGACCCGCTCCTGCGCCTCCTTGGCCTGACGGCGGGCCCGCTGGGCCTCGTCGCGGGCCCGCCGGCTCTCGTCCTTCGCGCGCCGGGCCTGCTCCTTCCACTCCTGCTTGACGCGCCGCATCTCCTCCTTGGCGACGCGCCACGACTCCTTGTCGCGGTGGTCCCCGAAGTCCGCGAAGCCGCCCGCGGGACCCTCGTGCTCCGTGGCGTCGCCGGCGCGGCCGTTGCCGCGACGGGCCTCCGTGGCCGCCGCCCGCATCTCGCGGCGCAGATCGCCCGCGGCGCCCCGCACGTCGGCGCGGATCTCCGCGGCGAGCTCCGCGACCGACTCGCGGATCTCCAGCTCCAGATCGGCCAGTTCGCCGCTGCGGTCGGCCAGTTCGGCGCGGCCCGCGTCGGTGATCGCGTACACCTTGCGGCCGCCCTCGGTGGTGTGGGTGACCAGTCCCTCGGCCTCCAGCTTGGAGAGCCGCGGATAGACGGTGCCCGCCGAGGGCGCGTACAGCCCCTGGAAGCGCTCCTCCAGGAGGCGGATCACCTCGTATCCGTGCCGCGGGGCCTCGTCCAGCAGCTTCAGCAGGTAGAGGCGCAGACGGCCGTGGGCGAAGACGGGAGGCATCTCAGAGCACCTTCTTGTCGGTCGGGCCGTCCGTGGAGGCGTCGGGCGAGCTGTCCCCCGCGTGCGTGGACGGGGCCGGCTCGCGCGGCTCGTCCTCCACCGGTGGCCTGCGGAGCAGGGCGATGGAGCCGGAGGCGGTCACCGCCCTCAGCTTGCCGTTGCCCGCACCCAGCCGGCCGGTGATCTTCTTGGCGCCCCACTGGCCGCTGACCCGGAGGTCCTCGAAGGCGCTGGAGACGGTGCCGCTCGCGGTGTTGGCCTCCACGTCGGCGTCGGCGGGGTGCGGGAGGCGGATGGCGATCTCGCCCGAGACGTTCGTCAGGCGCACGTCGGTCGGGGTGCCCATGGGGTCGAGGTCCACGATCATCGAACCGCTCACCGAGTCGGCGCGCACGGAGGAGCCCGAGGCCTCGACGACGGTCAGATCGCCGGAGACGGAGTTGAAGCGGAGGTCACCGGTGACGGCCTGGGCCTCCAGGCTGCCGGAGACGGTGTCCACCCGGACGGGGCCGGAGATGCGTACGAGCGTCGTGTCGCCGGTGACACCCTTGACCTCCACCCGGCCCTCCACGCCGGAGACCACGGCGGCGGCACCGACCACGCCCACCTCGACACGCGTGCCGGTCGGGACGGCCAGCGAGACCACCACGCTGCGGCGCCAGCCCTTGCTGTCGAGCCACTTGAGGAAGCCCTTCCAGGGCAGGTCCTCGTACGCCACGGTGAGCGTGCCGTCCCGCTGGGTCACCTGAAGAGGGGGGCCTTCCAGTTGGGAGACCTGAAGCCTCGCGGAACCCTCGTCGGTGCCCACGACGTTGACTGTTCCGTTGACGACGCGCACGTGCAGCGCCGTCACGGGGTCGTCGAAGGTGAGCTTCCTCGGCTCTGCGACGGACCACTCGGACATGGGGCAGACCTCCAGACGACCGGACCCGGACAGGCTCGGGCATGGAATCGACGCGCCATATCGCGTCTTCCGCTATTCACGATATATCGCGGATACGGAAAGTCAAGACACCCGTTTCGGTGAGATACGGCGAGAGGGGGGACCCGGGACGTGGTGAGGTCCGCGGAGCGCGACCGCGAGGACGCGGAGCCGCCCACGCGGACCTGAGCGGTGCGTGACACACGCGACACACACGCGGTACACGCGACACACGCGATACACGTGACACACGCGACACACGCCGGCCGGGACACGACGGGATCTACTCCTCGTCGTCCTCGTCCTCGTCGTCAAGCCGTGCCAGCCATGTCGCCAGCCGCTCCACCGGTACCTCGAAGTCCGGGTTGAGGTCGACGAACGTGCGCAGCTGCTCGGCGAGCCACTCGAAGGTGACCTCCTCCTCGCCGCGCCGCTTCTCCAGCTCCTCGATGCCACGGTCGGTGAAGTACATGGGCGATGCTCCGGTCGGTGAAGGGGGTGGAAGGGATGAAAGAGATGCACGGGATAGGGGTGGGGCGGAGATGCCGCGGGCCCGGCCCCCTGAGAGGGAACCGGGCCGCGACGACGTACGGGAGGCTGTGCCGCCCGAGGCCTAGGCCTCGAACACCTCGCGCACCAGTTGCTCCTGCTCGGCCTGGTGCCGCTTGGCCGAACCCACGGCCGGCGACGAGGACGCCGGACGCGAGATACGGCGCAGGCGCTCGCCGTGCGGGACGTCGGCGCCGACGGCGAGGTCCAGGTGGTCGATCAGGTTGAGGGCGATGAAGGGCCATGCGCCCTGGTTCGCCGCCTCCTCCTGGGCCCACAGGTACTTCTCGGCGTTCGGGTACTTGGCGATCTCCGCCTGGAGCTCGGCACCCGCGAGGGGGTACAGGCGCTCGATGCGGATGATGGCCGTGTCCGTGGTGCCGCGCTTCTGCCGCTCGCCCTCGAGGTCGTAGTACAGCTTGCCGGCGCAGAAGACGACCCTGCGGACCGCCGCGGCGTCGACCGAGTCGTCGCCGATGACGGGACGGAAGGCGCCCGTGGTGAACTCCTCCGCCTTCGAGGCGGCGGCCTTGAGACGCAGCATCGACTTCGGGGTGAAGACCACCAGCGGCTTGTGGTGCGGGTTGTGCACCTGCCACCGCAGGAGGTGGAAGTAGTTCGACGGGAGCGTCGGCTGGGCGACCGTCATGTTGTTCTGGGCGCACAGCTGGAGGAAGCGCTCGATGCGGGCCGAGGAGTGGTCCGGGCCCTGGCCCTCCATGCCGTGCGGGAGTAGGAGCGTGACGCCGGACGTCTGGCCCCACTTCTGCTCGGCCGAGGAGATCAGCTCGTCGACGACCGTCTGCGCGCCGTTGACGAAGTCGCCGAACTGCGCCTCCCACATCACGAGGGCGTCCGGGCGGGCCAGCGAGTAGCCGTACTCGAAGCCCATGACCGCGTACTCGGAGAGCAGCGAGTCGTAGACGTTGTAGCGGGCCTGGTCGTCCGAGAGGTACTGGAGCGGGGTGAAGTCCTCGCCCGTGACCCGGTCGATCAGGACCGCGTGGCGCTGGCCGAACGTGCCGCGGCGGGAATCCTGGCCCGACAGCCGGACCGGGGTGCCCTCCAGGAGGAGGGAGCCGATGGCGAGGGTCTCGCCCATGCCCCAGTCGATCGTGCCGTCCTCGATCATCGCCGCCCGGCGCTGCAGCTGCGGCAGCAGACGCGGGTGGACGGTGACGTTGTCCGGGATGTTGACCTGGGACTCGGCGATCCGCTTGACGACCTCCTGGGAGACCGCGGTCTGCACGGCGACGGGGAACTGCGCCTGCGGGTCCGAGATCTGCACCTCCGCCCCCTGCGAGACGGCCTCGCGAACCTCGGTGAAGACCTTCTCCAGCTGGCCCTGGAAGTCCTGCAGCGCCTGTTCGGCCTCTTCGAGGGTGATGTCGCCGCGGCCGATGAGGGACTCGGTGTAGAGCTTGCGCACCGAGCGCTTCTTGTCGATCAGGTCGTACATCAGCGGCTGCGTGAACGCCGGGTTGTCGGACTCGTTGTGCCCGCGGCGGCGGTAGCAGATGAGGTCGATGACGACGTCCTTGTTGAACGCCTGCCGGAACTCGAAGGCCAGACGCGCGACGCGGACGACGGCCTCGGGGTCGTCACCGTTCACGTGGAAGATCGGCGCCTCGATCATGCGGGCCACGTCGGTGGCGTACATGGAGGAGCGCGACGACTCCGGGGCGGCGGTGAAGCCGACCTGGTTGTTGATGACGATGTGCACCGTGCCGCCGGTGCGGTAGCCGCGCAGCTGCGACATGTTGAGCGTCTCGGCGACCACACCCTGGCCCGCGAAGGCCGCGTCACCGTGCAGGGCGACCGGCAGGACCGTGAAGTCCGTGCCGCCCTTGTTGATGATGTCCTGCTTGGCGCGGGCGATGCCCTCGATGACCGGGTCGACCGTCTCCAGGTGGGAGGGGTTCGCGGCCAGCGAGACCTTGATCTGCTCGCCGTCCAGGCCGGTGAAGGTGCCCTGGGCGCCCAGGTGGTACTTCACGTCGCCGGAGCCGTGCATCGACTTCGGGTCGAGGTTGCCCTCGAACTCGCGGAAGATCTGTGCGTACGACTTGCCGACGATGTTGGCGAGGACGTTCAGACGGCCGCGGTGGGCCATGCCGATGACGACCTCGTCCAGGCGGGACTCCGCGGCGCTGTCGATGACGGCGTCGAGGAGCGGGATGACGGACTCGCCGCCCTCCAGGGAGAACCGCTTCTGGCCGACGTACTTCGTCTGCAGGAAGGTCTCGAAGGCCTCCGCCGCGTTCAGCCGGCGCAGGATGCGCAGCTGCTCCTCGCGCTCCGGCTTGGAGTGCGGGCGCTCGACGCGGTCCTGGATCCACTTGCGCTGCTTCGGGTCCTGGATGTGCATGAACTCGATGCCGGTGGTGCGGCAGTACGAGTCGCGCAGGACGCCGAGGATGTCGCGGAGCTTCATCATCGACTTGCCGGAGAAGCCGCCGACCGCGAACTCGCGCTCCAGGTCCCACAGGGTGAGGCCGTGCTCGGTGATGTCGAGGTCGGGGTGCTTGCGCTGGCGGTACTCCAGCGGGTCGGTGTCGGCCATGACGTGGCCGCGGACCCGGTAGGAGTGGATCAGCTCGAAGACGCGGGCGGCCTTGGTGACGTCGTCGTCGTGGCTGGCGTCGATGTCCTTGAGCCAGCGGACCGGCTCGTAGGGGATGCGCAGCGCCTCGAAGATCTCGTCGAAGAAGCCGTTCTCGCCGAGGAGGAGGTTGGCGACGATGCGGAGGAACTCGCCGGAGGCGGCGCCCTGGATCACCCGGTGGTCGTAGGTCGACGTGAGCGTCATGACCTTCGAGATGCCGAGCTTGTTCAGGGTGTCCTGGGAGGTGCCCTGGAACTCCGCCGGGTAGTCCATGGAGCCGACGCCCATGATGACCGACTGGCCGGGCATCAGGCGGGGGACCGAGTGGACGGTGCCGAGGCCGCCGGGGTTGGTCAGGGAGACCGTGACACCGGTGAAGTCGTCCATCGTCAGCTTGCCGTCGCGGGCGCGGCGGACGATGTCCTCGTAGGCCTGCCAGAACTCGAAGAAGTTCAGCGTCTCGGCCTTCTTGATGCCGGCGACGACGAGCTGGCGGTCGCCGTTCGGCTTCACCAGGTCGATGGCGAGACCGAAGTTGATGTGCTCCGGCTTGACCAGGGTCGGCTTGCCGTCCTTCTCCGCGAAGGAGTGGTTCATGGTCGGCATGGCCTTGATGGCCTGCACCATCGCGTAGCCGATGAGGTGGGTGAAGGAGATCTTCCCGCCCCGGGCGCGCTTCAGGTGGTTGTTGATGACGATGCGGTTGTCGAAGAGCAGCTTCACCGGGACCGCGCGCACGGACGTGGCCGTGGGCACCTCGATCGAGGCGTTCATGTTCTTCGCGACCGCGGCGGCGGGGCCGCGCAGCGTCACGAACTCGGGACCGGCAGGGGCCTCGGCCGCGGGCGCGGCCGTCGGCTTCGCGGCGGCCGGAGCGGCCTTCGCGGGAGCCGGGGCCGGGGCGGCGGCGGGCTTCGGCGCCGCGGGAGCGGCGGCCGGAGCGGGCGCGGCGGGCGCCGGGGCCGCAGGAGCCGCCGGAGCGGCCTGGGCCGGAGCCTGGGGCGCCACGGGCGCGGCAGGGGCTGCCGGCGCGGCAGGCGCGGACGCAGCCGCCGTGGTGGTGGTCCCTGCGGCCCCCGCGGCCGCAGTACCCGCCGGAGCCGAGGCGGCCGGAGCCCCTGGCTTGTAGTCGGCGAAGAAGTCCCACCAGGCTCGGTCTACCGAATTCGGGTCCTGGAGGTACTGCTGATAGATCTCGTCGACGAGCCACTCATTGGGACCGAACGCAGCGGCGGGGTTCTTCCCGGCTTGGTCTTCGGTCGAAGTGCTCGAGTTACTGGGGGACTGTGGCGACACGGCGGCAACCGCCCTCTTCCGCTTCACAAGGTGATGGACAGCGGGAATAAAGGCTACGCCTCCCTGGCCGGGAAGGTCAGGCCGGGCCCGTCCAACGTCGCGCAAGTCACATCGGAAAGCGTGTTTCGGTGAGGGAAATGGCGGGAAACAAGCGAGGTTCCGGACCGGAATGGGTACGCCGATTCCGGGTCGCGGCACGACTCGCGCGGCCCTCTGCCTGATCACACGTGTCCACGAGCGACGGACACGGATGGATCTTGTGGCTCCGGTTCGAACTTTACGTCAACTTGGCAGAGAAGGAAGGCCCGGAAGGGTGACCTGGATCCGGCAGCCCCGCTGGGATTCGGCCACGCCGATCCGGCCGCCGTGCAGATCGACCGCCCAGCGGGCGATGGCGAGCCCCAGGCCCGTACCGCCGTCGCTGCCGGGGCCGTGCGGTGACGGCACCCCGCCCCGGTTGAACCGCTCGAAGACGCGGTGCCACTCCGACTGCGGAATGCCGGGGCCCTCGTCCAGGACCTCCAGGGCCAGCGACTCGGGGAGGTCGCCCCGGCGGGCCTTGACGGTGACCCGGCCGTGCGGCGGGCTGTGCTTGACCGCGTTGTCGATGAGATTGGCGACGACCTGGTGGATCCGCTCCGGGTCGGCGTGCGCGGTCAGCTCCGGAGGGGAGACGTCGAGGTGCAGGTGGACGTCGGTGCGGGTGTGGTTGCCGGAGCCCGATGCGAGGCCCGCGCGCGCGGAGGCGACCATGTTGGCCTCCTTCAGTACGCCCGACAGGTACGGCCACACCTCGAAACGGCGCTTGCGCAGCGGTACGACGCCGTTGTCGAGCCGGGAGAGGTCCAGCAGCGTCTCGACCAGCCGGCCCAGCCGCTCCGTCTGCTTCAGGGCCGTACGCATCGTCTCGGGGTCGGCGGCGGAGACGCCGTCCACGACGTTCTCCAGGACCGCGCGCAGCGCCGCGATGGGGGTGCGCAGCTCGTGCGAGACGTTCGCCACGAGTTCCTTGCGCTGGCGGTCCTGGGCCTCCAGCTCGTCGGCCATGAGGTTGATCGTCTGGGCCAGGTCGCCCAGCTCGTCGCGGCGGCTGTCGCTGACCCGGCGCGTGTAGTCGCCGTGCGAGATGGACCGGGCGACCGTGTTCATCTCGTCCAGCGGCGCGGTGAGCGAATGCGCCACGAACTGCGTGATCAGGAGGGTGGCGATCATCGAGAAGACCGTGATGAAGCGCAGCTCCGTCTCGGTGCGCACCGCGATCATCAGCAGACCGGTGGTGATGAAGACCGAGACCACGACCAGCGTGCCCAGCTTCGTCTTGATCGAGAAGGGGCGCACGGAGCCCCAGGGCCCGGCGTTCCCGCGCTCTCCCGATCCGCTCATGAGATCAGCCCCCTCAGACAGGTCCTCGCGCGGGCCCCGATCAGGGAGTCGGGGTCTCCAGCGCATAGCCCACACCGTGCACGGTGCGGATCCGCTCGGCGCCGATCTTCCGGCGCAGCGCCTTGATGTGGCTGTCCACGGTCCGGGTGCCCGAAGCGTCCGCCCAGTCCCAGACCTCGGCCAGCAACTGCTCGCGGGAGAGTACCGCGCGCGGCGTGTTGGCAAGGCAGACCAGCAGGTCGAACTCGGTGGGGGTGAGGTGCACGTCCTCCGAGCGCACCCGCACCCGGCGCTGGGCGTGGTCGATCTCCAGCTCGCCGAGGCGCAGGATGCCGCTGCGCGGCGTCGAGGCCGCCACCACCGCCCGCTCGACCCGGCGCAGCAGGACGTGTACGCGCGCGGCCAGCTCGCGCATCGAGAACGGCTTCGTCATGTAGTCGTCGGCGCCCACGCCGAGCCCGACCAGCATGTCGGTCTCGTCGTCGCGCGCGGTGAGCATCATCACCGGTACCGGACGCTGGGCCTGGACCCGCCGGCACACCTCCAGGCCGTCGAAGCCGGGGAGCATGATGTCGAGGATCAGCAGGTCCGGCTGCCAGGCCTCCGCCGTGTCGACGGCGGCCGGTCCGTCGCCCGCGGTTTGCACGAGGAACCCCTCGGCCCGCAGACGGGCCGCGATGGCGTCGACGATCGTCGGATCGTCCTCGACCACCAGCACCCGGCGCTGAGCGCCCGGCGTCGTCGCCGCCGTGCCGTTGTGGGATGTGTGGGTCTGCTCCATCGCCCGCCCCTGATGTGTGCGTTCCGGAATCCGTGGGGTGATCCCATGACTGCGCTTGACGCTTGAATGATCCGCGCCAGGGGAGCAGCGTAAGGGCAGTCGCCCGCGCTCGGCTATCCAGGCCCTGTCGCGAGGTGGACGACGTCCGGAACGCCCCGGGCAACCGGGATCTCTTCGGTACGCACCCGGCGGAATCCGGCATTCCGCAAGCTACCTTCAAATTCCGGAGAGGGCCGGGCCGACCACGCGGCGAGCACCCCGCCGGTCCTCAACACCCGCGCGCAGTCCGCGAGTCCGGCCGGTCCGTACAGGCTGTCGTTGTCCTCCGTGACGGTCCAGCCGGGGCCGTTGCCGATGTCCAGGCAGAGCAGCGTCGTACGTGGCGGATGTCTCACGGAGGCGAGTGGACGGATCGGCCTCCACGATCCCGGTGCTCGGATCGGCCGACGCCCGCGCGCAAAGCCCGGCCGGTGGGCCGCCACGGTGCCGGTCGACGATGGCCCGCTCGCGTTCGACGACACCGATGAGCCCCCGGCGCCGGTCCGCCGCCGCGTGGGCGAGCGAGAACCCGACGCCGAGTCCGCCGATCGGCACGTCCGGCTCCGGGCGTCCGTCGAGGGCGTCGTACGCGGCGTCGACGAGCAGCCGCTCCGACCGGCTGTGTCCTCCTTACATATGGCGATGGCGACATGGCGATGGCGGCATGGCGAGCACGTACGGCGATGGCGACACGGCGTCGCCCTCCCGCCGTCACCGCGGCACGCACGTCCCGGAAGCCCCGCACACCGTTCCTGGATGTGGGGTTGCTGTGAATCGCCCCGCGGGTGGCGTCGGTCATAGACAGTGACGCGTGGGACACCCAAGGGTGGGTGAGGACGGAAGGAGCCTTCCACCTTGGACCGGAGCACGACCGCGGCGGCCACGACCTCTCGGTCGGACGCCACGCCCGAGAACGCGGAAGCCGGTGGCACGTCCGTGCTGGACGGCATGCCGCGACAGCGCGGCGACGCGGTCCCGGAGACATCCGCGCCCCGCCCGCCCGCCTCTCGCGCCCGCACCCGTGGCCCCGCCCGCGCCCGGCTGCGCGCGCTGCGGCCCTGGCGGCTGCTCCCCACCCCCGCCGGCACGCCCTTCACCTTCGGGTACGCGGCCGTCCTCGCCGTCGTCTCGGTGACCGCGGACCACGCTGCCCCCTCCCTCGTCCACGCCCTGCAGCAGGGCTCCAGTACGGACGTGGCGCACCTCGCGCGCCATCCGGTGCTGGTGCTGCTGGCCAGCGCGCTGTGGATCGCGGGCGGCGTCGCGTCGATGTACGCGGCCGGATTCGTACTCGTGCTGACCGCGCTGGAGCGGCGCATAGGCGGACTGCGGACGGCGGGTGTCTTCCTGCTCGGCCATGTCGTGGCCACGCTGGCCACCGAGGTGCCCGTCGGTCTGTCGGTGCTGGCGGGACGCCTTCCCGGCAGTTCCCTGCACCGTCTCGACTACGGCATCAGCTTCGGTGTCGCCGCGAGCGTGGGGGCCCTCGCCGGGCTGCTGACGCCGTGGCTGCGCTGGCCGGTGCTGATCGGCTTCGCGGGGGTGCTGGTCGGCGACCTGATCGCGTTCAGGGACCCGATGACCGACTGGGGACACCTGCTGTCCCTCGCGGTCGGGGTGTCGACCTGGCCGCTGATACGGCGCCGGCACCGGGCCGGGGCGGACGGGAGCGGGGGCCGCGGCACGGCCGACCCCGCCGTCCGGGCCGCCCAGGCGCCCGGCACCCTCGCCGCCTAGGGCCTGACCATCGCCCCTGGGCCCCGCGGGAACAGGGCGCGGCGCGAGGGGGTTCTCGCGGTAAGCCTTCGGCCGTCGCATGTCCGTCGCCTCGTCGACCGGTCGCCCCGGGCGGCCCACCGACCTGTCGAAGACGACGCTGACCTGCGGGGATTCCCGAAGCCTCAGGGGGTGGCCGAGTGATCGCTCAGAGCGAACAGGCCGGGGGAACAATCGGGGACTCACGTGCATTGAGTCGGTGTAGCTCAACTTGACTGCCGGAGGGAAGATCATGGCTTCGACGTCCACCTCGCTCACCCTGCCCGTGCTGCCGCTCGACGACGAGGTCGTGCTGCCCGGGATGGTGGTTCCGCTGGACCTGAACGACCCCGATGTGCGCGCCGCGGTGGAGGCCGCCCAGGCCGCCGCGCGGTCGGAGCCCGGCAAGCCGCGGGTGCTGCTGGTGCCGCGCATCGACGGGGCGTACCCGAGCACCGGTGTGCTCGGCACCGTCGAGCAGGTCGGCCGGCTGGCCGACGGCGACCCGGGCGCGCTGATCCGCGGTCGTGGACGCGTGAAGATCGGTGCCGGGACGACCGGTCCCGGTGCCGCGCTGTGGGTCGAGGGCACCCAGGTCGACGAGACCGTGCCCGACCCGCTGCCCGGTCACGTCACCGAACTGGTCAAGGAGTACAAGGCCCTCGCCACCAGCTGGCTGCGCAAGCGCGCCGCCTGGCAGGTCGTGGACCGCGTACAGGCCATCGACGACGTGTCCGCGCTCGCCGACAACTCCGGTTACTCCCCGTTCCTGAGTACCGAGCAGAAGGTCACGCTGCTGGAGACCGCCGACCCGGTGGCCCGCCTGAAGCTCGCCACCGAGCAGCTGCGTGAGCACCTCGCCGAGCAGGACGTCGCCGAGTCCATCGCCAAGGACGTCCAGGAGGGCGTCGACAAGCAGCAGCGCGAGTTCCTGCTGCGGCGCCAGCTGGAGGCGGTCCGCAAGGAGCTGCGCGAGCTGAACGGCGACGCCAAGGAGGGCGAGGAGTCCGACGACTACCGGACCCGCGTCGAGGCGGCCGACCTTCCGGAGAACGTCCGCGAGGCCGCGCTCAAGGAGGTCGACAAGCTGGAGCGGTCCAGTGACCAGTCGCCCGAGGGCTCCTGGATCCGGACCTGGCTCGACACGGTGCTGGAACTGCCGTGGAACGAACGGACCGACGACACCGGCGCGTACGACATCCAGGGCGCCAAGGCCGTCCTGGACGCCGAGCACGCCGGACTCGACGACGTGAAGGAACGCATCACCGAGTACCTCGCCGTGCGCAAGCGGCGTTCCGAGCGCGGGCTCGGCGTGGTCGGCGGGCGGCGCGGCGGTGCCGTGCTCGCGCTGGTCGGACCGCCCGGTGTCGGCAAGACCTCGCTCGGCGAGTCCGTCGCGCACGCGATGGGCCGGAAGTTCGTCCGGGTCGCCCTCGGCGGCGTCCGGGACGAGGCCGAGATCCGGGGCCACCGGCGTACGTACGTCGGCGCCCTGCCCGGCCGTATCGTCCGCGCCATCAAGGAGGCCGGGTCCATGAACCCGGTGATCCTGCTGGACGAGATCGACAAGGTGGGCTCCGACTTCCGGGGCGACCCGGCCGCGGCCCTGCTGGAGGTCCTCGACCCCGCGCAGAACCACACCTTCCGGGACCACTACCTGGAGGTCGAGCTCGACCTCAGCGACGTGGTGTTCCTGGCGACGGCCAACGTGCTCGACGCCATCCCGGAGGCCCTGCTCGACCGTATGGAGCTGGTCAGGCTCGACGGGTACACCGAGGACGAGAAGGTCGTCATCGCCCGTGACCACCTGCTGCAGCGGCAGCTGGAGCGGGCGGGTCTGGCGAAGGACGAGGTGACGCTCGACGAGAGCGCGCTGCGCAAGCTCGCCGGGGAGTACACCCGGGAAGCGGGCGTCCGCAACCTGGAGCGGGCCGTCGCCCGGCTGCTCCGCAAGATCGCGGCGCAGCACGAACTCGGCGAGCGGGAGCTGCCGTTCACGGTGACCGACGCCGATCTGCGCGGGCTCCTCGGCCGGCCGCACCACGTGCCCGAGTCCGCCCAGGACCCGGCCGAGCGCCGTACCGCGGTGCCCGGCGTCGCCACCGGTCTGGCCGTCACGGGCGCGGGCGGTGACGTCCTCTACGTGGAGGCGTCGCTCGCCGACCCGGAGACGGGCGCGGCCGGTCTGACCCTGACCGGTCAGCTGGGTGACGTGATGAAGGAGTCGGCGCAGATCGCGCTGAGCTTCCTGCGGTCGCACGGAGCCGAGCTGGAACTGCCGGTCGGCGACCTGAAGGACCGGGGCGTGCACATCCACTTCCCGGCGGGCGCCGTTCCCAAGGACGGTCCGAGCGCGGGCGTCACCATGACGACGGCCCTCGCGTCGCTGCTCAGCGGGCGGCCGGTCCGTACGGACGTGGCGATGACCGGCGAGGTCTCGCTGACCGGCCGGGTGCTGCCGATCGGCGGCGTCAAGCAGAAGCTGCTGGCCGCCCACCGGGCCGGGGTGACGACGGTCGTGATCCCCAAGCGCAACGAGCCCGACCTGGACGACGTCCCCGCGGAGGTCCTGGAGAAGCTCGACGTCCACGCCGTGACGGACGTCCGGCAGGTGTTGGAGCTGGCGCTGACCCCCGCGACCAGCGCCGCGACCCCGGAGGTGCCGGTGGCGGCGTGACGGACGCCGCCGGTCCGTCCGGACGGGGAAGGCCCGGGCCCGTGAGGGAGCCCGGGCCTTCCCCTGTTCCGGCGCTCACCCGGCTGTCCGGGCGTTCACCCGACGGCGAGTGCCCGCAGCCGGTCGTAGCCGCCGTCGAACCTCGTGGGGGTCGAGCCCTCGGCGACCTGATGATGGCGTGCGCATGCCAGTATTTGTCCGTCAAAGAGAACCTGGTGCCGCGGCACCAGGTGCGGGGCAGGCCGCGGGGAGGAGGGCCCGGAGGCTGCCGTTGGTCTATGCCTGCGAAATACTGGCGGAGCTGCGGCGACGGCGACTTTTGGCAGAGACTTTCAGGATCGGGAAACCGGGTCAGGGGTGCTGACGTGCACGAGGGCGCAAACGGCGAGGGACGTCGTGTCGAATCCGAGGCGTCGGAAAATGGTGTGGACCAGGAATTCCCGGCATTGGAAAGGGAGTTGACCGTTTTCCTGCGACGCGCCCGTGCCAATTCCGGTGAGATGGCCCGGGAGGTCCACCCGGACCTGGAGTCCTCGGCGTACGGACTCCTCTTCCGTCTGGAGGAGTGCGGCCGCCAGCGCGCCACGGAGCTGGCCGCCTACATCGGGGTCGGCAAGGCCACGATGTCCCGTCAGCTCCGCGCCCTGGAGGAGCTCGGCCTCGTCGCCCGCGAGCCCGACCCGGCCGACGGCCGCGCCTGGCTCGTCCACCTCACCGAGGGGGGCCGGGAACGCTTCCGCCGGGTCAGGGAGGCGCGACGGGCGCGGTACGTGCGCGAACTCGCCGGCTGGGACCCGCACGAGGTCGCCGAACTCGCCCGGTTGCTGCACCAGCTGAACCAGGGCATGGAGAAGTAGGCCCCCGGCCGCTCCGCGGGCGGCCCGGCGCCTCGCGGCCGCCGCGCTGCTCCGCGGACGGTCCGTTTCTCCATGGGCCTTCCCCGCGAGGTTTCCCCAAGGGCCTTCCCCGCGGGGCCTCCCCGCGGGCCTCGTCCGCAGGCCTTTCCAGGGGCCGTCCGTTCCGCCGGGGCCTCGCCCCGCGCACCCGAGGGCGCCCCCGTTCAGTACTCCACGAACACCACCGTCGCGTCGTCGTGCGTCTTGCTCCGTCGCAGGCGTATCCGGGTCTCCGCGTCGTCGCGCTCCAGCGTCCGTACGCGGTCGACGAGAGCCTGCCCGCCCTCCTTGCGGAGGAGCGTGAACAGCTCGCTCCAGTCGCCCTCCCCGAACTTCTCGACCCAGCGGGTCGCGCCGTCCGTGAGGGCCGCCAGCGCGCGCACCTCCGCACGCGGGCGCACGCCCGTCACGGCCCGTGCCGCCACCGAAGGGTCCGCGGCGGCCGTGAAGAAGCCCCCCTCCTTGTTGCGGACCGTCGCGTCGGCGATCGCGTCCGTGGCGAGCCAGGCGCGCGGGACGAGGTCGAGGCGGCCGTCCAGGACCGGTGTCACCTCCCCGGCGGGGGACTCCAGCAGCAGGGCCGAGTCCGACAGGACCAGGTACTCGACCAGTTCGGCGGACCACCGCGCGACCACCACGGTTGCCTGCGGCGTGCGCGGGTGAGAAAGGTCACAGGAGCCGGCGTGGGCCTCGGCGGTGCGCCGGATCGCCAGGGAAAGGATCTCCGACAGGGGGAGATCTCGCCGGGAAACGGACAGTTCGGTCAGGGATCCGCCGAGCCGTGCCGAGAACCAGGCAACGGAATGAAGACATCCGTCGTCGCCCGGTGGAGGTGTCACGCCGTCGAGGAGGACCAGTGAACCCCCCTGCCCCGAGGCCGGAAGTCCGACCGATGCGAAGTCCTCATTGGGGCGGCCCGGGTCACCGGGTTCGGAAACGAGTTCGGTGCGCATCCAGTCAGTCTGCACGAGCTCTTCACAAGGTCCACGGAAGGCTGGCAACGGTCGCCGAACAGGTACGGACCCGCAGCTCAGCCGCCTGGTTTGGCATGGAATGATCAACTCCGGGAACGCGTGGCGGCGCATACTGCCAAAGCCCGCCGCCGACGTCCAACCGGCCCGCCGCGCAGGGGGACGCACACGCCGGAGGAACTTGCCCGCCAACTCCCGTCCGGGGTTCACTCCTTCGGGTGGCGGGTCAGTTGATGCGGGACCACCGCCCACCGGCACTGGGAGGGTCGGGAGCCGATGGGGGGGTACCCCTGCTCACGCCGAGTCGAAGGCGTGCGGAGGGCGGACACCTTCATCGACGGAGCGTCACCCGGGCCCTTGGGTACACGAGTCAGGAATGCGAGCACCGGTGCAGAAGATGCGGTCTCGGCGCACAGGCAGGCAGCCGGCCCCCGAGGGGGGCGCGGAACGCACGCCGGGGGCCGCGGGGGACACCTCCGCGGGCAAGGGCCGCGCCGCTCACGTGCGCAATCGGCTGATCGTCGCCGTGGCGGTCGTCGCGGCCGCCATCGCCGGCGCCGGAGCCCCCACGGTCATGGCCGCCTCGGAGCGGCTCAACGATTCCCAGAACCTGGTGACGCTCGCGCAGCGGACCCAGGAGGCGCTGACGCTCGCCCACGCGCTGGCCGACGAGCGCGACGACGTCACCACGTACATCGCCGCGGGCCGCCCCAAGTCCAAGGCCCCCTCCGAGCAGCGCAGCGCCCGGGTCGACCGACAGGTCACGGAGCTGCGGGCGGACGAGGACGCGCCCGCCGTGCTGCTGACCGACCTGGACGGCATCGGCGCGGTCCGCAGAGCGGCGCTCACCGGCAAGAGCGACGCTCTCGAGACCCACGAGGCCTACTCCGCCGTCATCACCGGACTGCACGGCCTCGCCGAGGACCTGGCCGAGCGGCTGCCGCCCCGGGCCGGTGCCGGTGCGCACTCCTTCGCCGAGCTCGACTCCGCCGTCCAGCAGTCGGCCGCCGCCCGCGGGCTGCTCCTCGCCGCTCTCGGCATCCCGCGCACCACCCGGACGGTCATCGACCCGCTCACCGGGCTGCCGACCACCACGAGCAGCTCTTCGGCCAGCGGCACCAAGCAGCGCGACGCGCTCAGCGCCGCCGCCCAGCGGGCCGGACTGCGCTCGGACGCGGCCCTCGCCGACTTCCGCGAGACCGCGCCCAAGGCCGCCAAGGCCTCCTACGACTCGACGGTCACCGGCCCGGACGTCACCACCGCCGACAAGTACCTCGCCGGTCTCACCGACCAGCCGACGTTCTCCGACGACGAGCTCGACACCAGCGCGAAGAAGGTGGACGCCGCGCTCTCCGCCCGGGTCGAGCTGATGCGCGGCGCGGAGGCCTCCCTCTTCGAGCACCGCACCAAGGGCCTCGAACTGCTGCGGGACGACGACGTCACCGCGCTGGAGGTCCGGATCGCCCTGATCGGAGCCCTGCTGCTGGTCACGGTCGGCGTCTCGATGGCGATGGCCCGTACGCTCACCCGCCCGCTGGCCGTGCTGCGGATCGGATCGGCCCGCCTCGCCGCCGACCCGGGGGCCGGGGAACCGGTCAGGTTCACCGGCCGCAACGACGAGTTCGCCCAGGTCGTCCGCTCCGTCAACGCGCTGCACGCGCACGCCGCGGGGCTGCACGAGCGGCTCACACCTCTCGAGACGGACCGCAAGCACCTCGTCGGGCAGCGCCGGCTGATGGCCGACGAACGCGACCGGCTGCGGGCCGAACTCGCTGAGGCCGCCTCCCACTTGGAGCAGGTGCGCGGCACCATCCACGGGACCTTCGTCAATCTCGCCCTGCGCACCCTCGGTCTGGTCGAACGGCAACTCGGCGTCATCGAGGGGCTGGAGGAGCGCGAGCAGGACCCGGAGCGGCTGGGCACGCTCTTCAAGCTGGACCACTTCGCCACCGTCATGCGGCGCCACAGCGAGAACCTGCTGGTCCTCGCCGGGCACGAGCACGTCCAGCACCACACGGGCCCGGTCCCGCTCGTCGACGTCGTGCGCGCCGCGGTCAGCGAGATCGAGCGGTACGAGCGGGTCCGTATCGCCGCCCTGCCGCCGCACGCCCATCTCGTCGGCTACGCCGCGGACGACCTCTCGCACCTTCTGGCCGAACTCATGGAGAACGCCTCGTCGTTCTCGCCGCCCGACCTCCCCGTCGAGGTCTCCGGCTGGCTCCTGGAGAACGGCGAGGTGATGCTCTCCGTGCAGGACGAGGGCATCGGCATGGCGGCCCAGCGGATGACCCAGCTCAACGCCCGCCTCTCCGCGTTCGACCCGGACGACACCTACGACCAGGAGAGCGGCGAGGGGCTCGGACTCGGTCTGTACGTGGTGGCGCGGCTCGCCCACCGGCACGGCGTACGGGTACAGCTGCGCGAGCAGAAGCAGGGCGGGACCGCCGCGGTGGTCGTCCTCCCGAAGACGCTGCTGTCCGCGTCCCCCGCCGGCACGGTCCCCTCGACCGCCCCCGTTCCGGGCGCCGCCCCCACGGTGACCCTTCCGGGGGCCGCCGCCGAGGTCAACTCCAACGTCCTGCGCGGACGGTCGGCCCTCGGGGCGACCGTGCCCGCCGCCGTGGCCGGGGACGAGGACCCCTTGATAGCCGCGGCGGAGGAGGCCGTACGGGACGCCGGCGCGCAGGACGCGCCCGTACCCGGTCCGTCGGCCTCCGAGACCACGATGGAACTCCTGGCGCCGGTGCCGCCGGCCGACGCGCCGGTACCGCCGCCACGCGGCCCGGTCACGTGGACGGGCGGACCGATGGCGTCGCCGGACGGACCGACGACGCCCGCCGCCGGACGGGTGACGGCGCCGCCGGACGGGCCCGCGACGGCGGCGGACGGATCCCGCGCAGCCGCGGCGGCCCCCGCCCAGCCCACCGTGCCCGCCCCCCGGCCCGCCACCGACCCCTACGCCATCGGACCCGACGTCCACGACCGCGTACCGGACGACGAGCCGGAGCGGGTCACCGACAAGGGCCTGCCCAAGCGCACACCGAAGATCTCCGCCCCCGCGCCTGCCCCCCGGGCGCGTACCGGCGGAGTGGACGCCGAGGCGCTGCGGCGCAGACTGGGCGGCTTCCACCGGGGTGCGACGGAGGGCCGCCGCGACGTCGAGGCGGAGATCTCCGAACAGACGGCACAGACACGTACCCCCGGCGCGCCGGACGGCCCGGCCACCGCGCCGCACCGGGCACCGGACGCGGTGGACGCATCGGGGGGCACAGTCGAGGAGGCAAGCAGTTGACCGCGCCCAGTACCTTCGGCCTGAGCAGCGAAGCCCGCAATCTGCACTGGCTGCTGACCAACCTCGTCGAGGAGGTGCCGGGACTCCTGTCGGTCGCGGTCGTCTCCTCCGACGGTCTGCTGCTGCTCTCCTCCGACCCCGGGAGGAACGCGGAAGCCCGCACCGGGACGGAGCAGCGCCCCACGGGCCCCAAGGGGTCCGCCGCGGACCTCGCCACCATCGTCTCCGGCATCGGCAGCCTGACCATCGGCGCCGCGAAGCTGATGGAGGCGGGCGGTGTCAAACAGACCATGGTCGCGATGGACGACGGCAGTCTCTTCGTGATGTCGATCAGCGACGGTTCGCTGCTCGGTGTGCACGGCGCCCCGGACTGCGACATGAGCGTGGTGGCGTACCACATGGCGCTCTTCGTCGGCCGCGCCGGCCATGTGCTGACCCCCGAACTCCGCAGCGAACTGCGCCAGTCACTGGAAGCCGAGCCGACGGGGAGTACCCAGTGAGTTCTTCCTCCGCACCCAGGCTCCCCATACGCGGCGGCGACCGCAAACCCGCCCGGGTCCGCCCCTACTCGCTCACCGGTGGCCGGACCCGCTTCGGGCACGTGCTGCTCGTCGAGACCTTCGTGGCGGCGCTCGAAGCCCCCGAGGAGCGCCGGGAACTGGCCAACGGGTCGCTCGAGACCCGGGTGATGCCCGAGATGCGGGCCATCGTCGAACTCTGCCGCCGGATGCGTACGGTGGCCGAGATCGCCGCCCTCCTCAGGATGCCGCTGGGCGTGGTCCGCGTGCTCCTGAGCGACCTGGCGGACCAGGGAAAGATCCGTGTGTACGGAACAGGTCACGGCCCGGGACAGCCGGACCGCGCTCTGCTGGAAAGGGTGCTCAATGGACTCCGTCGTCTCTGAGGGCGCGCCGCGAACCGCCTTCCCCGCCACGGCCCCGATGCCGCTCGCCCCGGTGCCGCTCCCCGGGCCGGAGTCCGACGAGAACCTCCAGGCCTGGCAGACGGACCGCAGCCGCGCCCCGATCGCCACCAAGATCGTGGTCGCCGGCGGTTTCGGTGTGGGCAAGACCACGCTGGTCACGGCGGTCTCCGAGATCACGCCCCTCCAGACGGAGGCGCTGATGACCCAGGCCAGCGAGGCCACCGACGACCTCAGCGCGACACCGGAGAAGCTGACCACCACGGTGGCCATGGACTTCGGCCGCATCACGCTCGACGACGACCTGGTGCTCTACCTCTTCGGCACACCGGGGCAGCAGCGCTTCTGGTTCATGTGGGACGACCTGGTGCGCGGCGCGATCGGCGCGGTGGTCCTGGCCGACACCCGCCGCCTCAAGGACTGCTTCCCGGCGCTCGACTACTTCGAGAGCTGCGGACTTCCCTACGTCGTCGCGGTCAACCACTTCGACGGCAGCGAGCCGTTCGACGCCACAGACGTGCGTGAGGCCCTCACGGTGCCTCCACACATACCTGTCATGATCATGGATGCCAGGCGTCGGATCTCGGCCGTCGAGACGCTCCTCGCGCTGGTGGGGCACGCGCTCGACGTGAGCTCCGAATAAGACGTACGCAGAGTAAGGACGCCCATGCGGAAGATACTCGTCGTCGGAGCCGGCCAGTCCGGACTCCAGCTCGCCCTCGGCCTCCAGTCGAACGGGTACGAGGTCACCCTGATGTCGAACCGGACGGCGGACGAGATCCGTACGGGCCGGGTCATGTCGACGCAGTGCATGTTCCACACGGCACTCCAGCACGAGCGCGATCTCCAGCTGAACTTCTGGGAGTCGCAGGCCCCGAGGATCGAGGGTCTCGGCGTCTCGGTCGCCGCCCCCGGCTCCTTCGACCCGGGTCCCTCGCAGCGCGCGATCGACTGGGTCGGCAGGCTCGACGGCTACGCCCAGTCGGTCGACCAGCGGGTGAAGATGGCCGGCTGGATGGAGACGTTCGCCCAGCGCGGCGGCCAGCTGGTGATACATGGCGCGGCGGTATCCGACCTGGACTACTTCGCCCGTACGTACGACCTCGTGCTGGTCTCCGCGGGCAAGGGCGAACTGGTGTCCATGTTCGGCCGGGACGCCTCCCGTTCGCCGTACGCGCAGCCGCAGCGGGCACTCGCCGTCGCCTATGTGCACGGTCTCGGTCCCCGCCCGGAGCACCCGGACTACGACGCGGTCCGCTGCAACCTGGTCCCCGGTGTCGGTGAGCTGTTCGTCATGCCGACGCTCACCACCTCCGGCCGCGCGGACATCCTCTTCTGGGAGGGCGTGCCCGGGGGGCCGGCCGACGTCTTCAACGGCGTCAAGGACCCGGCCGAGCACCTCTCCCTGACGCTGGAGCTGATGGAGCGGTTCGTGCCGTGGGAGTACGCGCGCGCCACCAAGGTCGAGCTGACCGACGCCAACGCGACACTGTCCGGCCGTTACGCCCCCACCGTCCGCAACCCGGTCGGCCGACTCCCCGGCGGCGGCCTGGTCCTGGGTGTGGCCGACGTGGTCGTGGCGAACGACCCGATCACCGGCCAGGGCTCCAACTCCGCCTCGAAGTGCGCGGCGGCGTACCTCGGCTCGATCCTGGAGCACGGCGAGAAGGAGTTCGACGAGGCCTGGATGCGTTCCACCTTCGACCGCTACTGGGACACCGCCCAGCACGTGACGAAGTGGACGAACGCCATGCTGGGCGTCCCGCCGGAGCACGTCCTCAAGCTGATCGGCGCCGGCACCCAACTCGAGCCGGTCGCCGACCGCTTCGCCAACGGGTTCGACAACCCGGCGGACTTCGAGAACTTCTTCTATGAGCCGGAGAAGACGGAGGCGTATCTCGCGGCGGTCGCGGGGGTCTGACCCGTAGCTGACCTGCGGTCGGGCTGTCGGCACCTGTCGTCATCTGTCGACGTCGGCCACCCTCGGACGGCCCACAGGCGGCCCGGCGCCGGGTCCCGAGCAGCCGATAGCGTTAGCGGCAATGGTCGCTAACGTTAGCGGCCCCGCTGGTGACCAAAACCGTTGGTGACCAGCAGGTTGGCGGTTAGCGAGCCATCTGGGCAGACCTCGGAATCGGACCGCACGATGCCTCCGGGAGGGGCATGACCGGTTGGCTAGTGCTGTGACCGCGAAGGTTCACCGGGTTGGGTCGTTTCGATGGCTTCCGCTACCAGTACAGTCGGCGCACTGAAGAAGCAGAGGAGCCCCGGTGCGCAAAAGAGACAGCAACGCTGATGGCCACGGCCAGCGGGCCGTGGCCATCAGGTGGATACAGGTCGTGCTGTTCGGCGTCGTTGTCCTGCTGGTCGGATTCCGTATCTGGGAGCGAGAGCACAGCGGTGGTTCGAGCGCGATCGTGTTCGGGCTGATGGCAACATTGGCACTGTCCATTGGCGTACTGGAACGCTATCGGGCAAACGCCGCCAAGCGATCTCGGTGACTCGCCCTTGGCGTTAGCGCCATACCGCGGCTCCCCGCCCATTTTGGTACGAGATGGTTCCCTGATCAGCTGGGCCTGCCAGTCAGTCCATGTGACCCGTCAGGTAGGCGATCAAGGTGGAGACACCAGCAAGCAGGAAAACGGCACCGAAGAACAGCAAGAAGTACGGCGCCACCTTGTTGATGGTCCACTGTGCCGCTTGGCGACCGTGAGTGTCCCCCCACTCAGGCATTGGCTGAGAAGGAGCTTGTCGGTACCGCCTCCGGAGAGCTACGCCTCCCACCACCACCACCGCACCGCCGATGAGAATGAACTGAAGAGACGCAGACGTCGACCAGCCGTTCGCCACGCAATGACCGTTGTGCAGAGTCTCGGAACTCGAACAGTGGATCAAGAGCCCCCCAGGATCGGAAGACAGATCATAGCTGCGGGGTGCAGACGAACGTCCAGGTCGTCGAAACTGCGGGGGACCGGCCTGCGGTCGACGAGGTGAGGGGTTGGCTGCGAGACTTTGGGCGGGAGCTGCCCTGGGGCGCGGGGCTCTCGCGGTCGGCGGAGTCTCAGTGACCGAGTCAAGGCGGAGCGTCGATCGCCAGTGCGGACGGCACCCTTACACGGCCAGGGCTTTGAGGTCCGTGCTCATCTTTATCAGGTCAATCGTGGGCCATCATCGCCAGTGGCCTCGCCCTGATCTCCCACGGTCGGCCAACCGCTGCCGTTCGCCGCTGCCCGCCGCGGTTCGGGCTCGTTGGTGTCAGCCATTGATGTCAGGAATCGGGCCGCCCTTGGTGTTGGGCCGCCGAGGAACTGAAGCACCGCGCCGCTCACGATGAGAATCATGGCCACGCCGGCGAGGCCCGAGCCCACTCCGAAGGACCACCCGACCGGCCTCGGCACTCCGTCCAAGGCGAAACCGGCACCGAACAGGATGAAACCCCAACCAGCCTTCTGGGGATGCCTGTACCGCGCTCCACGCCGACCACTCAAAGTCAGCAACCCCAAGGACGCCAACAAGCCCCCACAGGCCAACATGATCCACGAAGTCATAGCACCCCTCCGCGGGGAGATTAACCCGCGTGCGTTGAAGTCTTCACGAGGGGGGCAAGAGCGTGGAGTGTTCTGCCTGTAGTACGTAAGTCGGGCGAGCCGATCACGCCGTCAAAAGAAGCGTTCTGACCTGCTCCTTCTCCTGATGTCTGAGAGAGTCCTTCGCTAGATCAGCGAGGGACTCTCTTGCTGTCCGGACCTTCGGGCCGCCTTCTGATCCGTAGCTCTACAGAGATCGGTCATCAGCGGTCATACAGGCTGCCGGACGGAAGGTGACAGGCGCCGATGGCCATGGTCGGTGCCTGGACGGGAGTGAACGGGGCTGAATGAGACGGAAACGGAGACGGCCGCCCATGGTCCTAGAGCTGACCTTGCCACCATGGCACGTCCAGGCTGTCAGCCGGGATGGCCCTGGCCCTTGCCAGAATCTTCCCTTCGAGGGCCCACACGAGGTCGCGCAACTCACGCGCGCTCTTCCTGAGCAGCGCGTGAAGCACCTATGGCCCGGGGGCCTCGTCGCGAGCACGATGTCATGACACGGTGAAACCGTGGTGTGATCGCGTCCGCTCAAGTTGAGCCCGGGCGAGGGAAGCCCGTGTCGGGCGCAGTAGGATCCGGCCATCGTCGCACCTGGCCCAATGGGCCGTGGGGTTCGTCAAGGGGGGCACATGGTCTGGTCACGATTGCGTCGCGGGCGGGCGACGCCCAAGCTCCCCCATCCCGGCGTATGCGGGCATCGGCGACACACCCTGCGCACGGAGCGTCTCCTGCTTTACACCCCGGAGACCACGCAGGACCTCGTGGCAGCCATGGCTGCCGCTTCGGATCCTGAGGCTCAACGATGGCTCGGGTGGGACAAAGACGTTGTGAGCGCGCAGGTTCGCGGTGCCGTGCTTCAGCTTCATCCGGGTGACCCCGACTCCCGTCTTTCGTCCCCGGCGGCCCAGCGCCTGCTGGCCGGTGCCTTCGAACCTCGTCCGGACCAGGGTGAGATGTTGATCGCTGTGCGCGTGGATGACGGCAGATACGCCGGGGCCACGGGTCTGGATGCCGGCACCGGGCAGATCGGTGGGTGGCTGGTCCCTCATGCGCGTGGCCAGGGGCTCGGCGCGGAGCTGTTCGGAGCCGCCGCGCTCCTCGGCCATGCCCACCTGGGGCTTCAGACGGTTCGGGCAGGACACGAGCCGATGAACACCGCGAGCGCGCGGGCGCTGGCGAACGCTGGCTTCGTCGCGGACGACGGGCCGCCACGTCACACCCTGCCGAACGGCCGTGAAATTGACGCCCGCTGGCTGCGCCATACGACCATGAGGCCGACCTCCCGCTGCCGCGGCACCAGGCCGACAGTGTCGAGCGAGTGATCGCAGTGCTCGGTCGGCAACTGAGGGGCTTTAGGAGACGACGAGACATCGACGTTCGCCTGGTTCAAGCCGCCTTCCTACGGCCGTGGTGAAGACGCGACAGTTCGAAGCGCACCCGAGGGCATCCCGCCACAAACACCCAAGCCGACGCGCTGGCGCGATCATCTCCATGTGGCCCCCGAACACGACAGAGGACCAGCGTCGATCACGCCATTACCCTCTGACCAGCTTCGGAGGCGGTCCAGGCGCTGACCTGGGCGAACGGTCGGATCGTGGCTCTGCCCGACTGAGCTTCTTTTACCGTGATTCCCCGCTGTTCCCCGCTGGATCTGGTGCGTTTACGGTGCGGCCGTGGTGGATACCCACGGCCGCAACCTTCTGATCCGTAGCTCTATGCGGAGCGGCTGTTGGTGGTCATACCGGTCCTGACGCGGCTCTTCGAGGTTGCTACCGGTCGGGCCCGCTTGCTGGGGTTGCTGTACTGCGCTGCTGTACTCGCTACAGGTTGATCAGCCTGGGGTGGGTACTTGGACGCCCGTACGCCAGGATGCGCGGCAGCACGTCGCGCATGCGTGCCACGTCGACCGCCGGCGCCCGCAGCAAGGCCTCGACGATGGGGTCGGCCAAGCCGAGCGCAGCCAGCGACGAAGGGGCCAACGTCACCCGAAGCACATCTCCGTCCAGTTCCACCTCACGCACACAGCCATATGCGGTGCCCTGGTGCGGCGTGACAAGACAGTGGGTGTCCATCCCCAATGACGCTTCCTGTGCGTCGGGCTCCTCGAAGTCGCACATGAACAACAGGGAGAACCCCTCCTCGTCGTCCGACTCGGCCACACCCGCCATCACGCAGTCGTCTTGATCCGGATCATCGAACCCGCAAGCAATCTGCGCCGTGAATCTGTACGCCATGCGGGTGTTTCTAGCACTCGGGGCTGACGGTCTCGATCACTCGGGGGGACCCCAGACGAGACAACGGGAGCGGGGCCACCTTTGCTAGGTGCACCGCCCCAGTTGTATGGCGCTATGGCCTCATCCTTATCAGGTCGGTCACGGTGCTTCGTAGTACTGGGTTGATCGGCTGTCGACCTGAGGTGACTGGTCTGCGGGGGTTCGGCAGTGACCGCTGCTGTCCGCCCCTGTTGGTGTCAGCTGTTGGTGTCAGACAGATGTCACAGGGCTACGGCAACCGATCCGCTGTTTGTCGTCCGCACATCACGGAATGGGAGGATCACGGCACTGCCGGAGCCGGAGCCGGAGGCGGTGAAAGCTTCGGGAGATGCGTTCTGGTAGAGGGACCGGAGCAGAGTCGTTGCCTCGGCCGAGATGTCGAACTCTGCAAGGAGTCGATCAATAGGCCAGTTGCGCGCTGGCGTGACGATCTCGATGCCTACAACGCTGCCGTCATCAGCTACGTCCACCATCGTGCCGCTGTCGACCTCGACGGTTCGAGCTACAGGTACGTCGGTGGCATGCAGGTACATCGCGTCAGCGTCAAGGTCGTAGCTGAGTTCCACCAGACGGAGGCGTATCTCGCGGCGGTCGCGGGGGCCTGATTCCCGTCCCGGTGTGGGCCGAGCGTGCTCGGCCGGGCGGTTCGCGGCGCTCCTCCGAGGAGCGCCGGCGCCCGCGAGGGCCCGGGAAGTAACGATTCTTCACCACCCTGGTGCCAGGACACGCCGCTCCAGTTCTCACACACATGCGGACAAGACGTGTGTTATTCATCCATGCACACATATAAGCGGCGCACCGTGCTGGGTGCCTCGATCGTGGCCGTCGGCTCGGGAGTCCTGGCAGGCTGCTCCGGCTCCGACTCGGGGCCCGGCCCGCGCTCGGGGGCCGGGGCCGCCGGCGGCGGGGGCGGCGGCTTCGTCCCCCGGGGACCCGACGGCTTTGTGAACCCCTCCGATCCCGAGGTCCTCGCCGCCGAGCGCAGACGAGGCACCGGACCCGTGCGGGAGTTCCGGCTCACCGCCGCCGAGACCTCCCTCGACCTGGGCGGACGCACCGTCAGGTCCTGGGCGTACGGCGACGCGCTGCCCGGCAAGGAGGTCCGGGTCACCAAGGGGGACATCCTCGCCCTCACGGTCGCCAACCACCTGCCGGTGGAGACGACGCTGCACTCGCACGGGGTCCGGATGCGCTGCGACATGGACGGCGTGCCGGGACTGACCCAGAACTCCATCAAGCCCGGCGCGGACTTCACCTACCGCTTCGCCATGGCGCACGCGGGCACCTACTGGCTGCACTCGCACTCCGGCATGCAGCTCGACCGGGGTCTGTACGCGCCCCTGATCGTCGAGGACCCCAGGGAGCCCCTGGCCTACGACCAGGAGTGGGTCGTCGTCCTGGACGACTGGGTGGACGGCGTGGGCGGCTCCACCCCGGACGGAGTGCTCTCCCAGCTGCGCGGCGGCAGGGGCGCGCCGATGGACATGGGAGAGGGCGGTGCGCACAGCGGGTCCGGCCATGACGCGGCGGCCGGCGCGCAGTCGTCGGGCCATGACCACTCCACCGGCCCCTCGCGCATCCTGCGGGGCTCGCACAGCCGCATCCTGCGCAGCGAGGGCGGCAACGTCGACTACCCGTACTACCTGGTCAACGGCCGCATCCCGCAGGCCCCTTCGGTCTTCCGGGCCCGCCCCGGGGACCGCATCCGGCTGCGGATCATCAACGCCGGGGGCGACACGGCCTTCCGGGTGGCGCTGGGCGGACACCGGATGACGGTGACCCACACGGACGGCTATCCGGTCGAGCACACGACGACGGACGCGCTGCTGATCGGCATGGCCGAACGCTACGACGTGCTGATCACCGCCCAGGACGGGATGTTCCCGCTGGTCGCGCTGGCCGAGGGCAAGAACGCCCGGGCCCTGGCGGTCCTGCGCACCTCAACCGGGACCCTGCCCCAGCCCGCCGTGCACCCGCGCGAACTCGACGGCGAGGTGGTGCCGGCCCGACGGATGCGGCCGCACGAGTCCGTGGCGCTCAACGACTCCCGTCCGGACCGCCGGCTGCGCGTCAAGCTGACCGGCGGGATGCGGAGGTTCGACTGGGCCTTCGACCACGAGCCCTACTCCCTCGAACGCCGTCATCCGATCCGCGAGGGCGAACGGATCCGCCTGTCCCTCATCAACGCCACCAACATGTGGCACCCCCTGCACCTGCACGGCCACACGTTCGCCCTCACCGGCCTCGGCGCGGTCGGAGCACGCAAGGACACCGCTGTGGTCCTGCCGCACCGCAAGATCGTCGTCGACTTCTACGCCGACAACCCGGGACTGTGGATGCTCCACTGCCACAACCAGTACCACTCCGAGTCCGGCATGATGACCCTCCTCGGCTATCGCAGGTGAGAGCCGGACGCCGTGCCCTGCCGGACGGGACGCCGCGCTCCCGCCGGGCAGGACGACGGCCCCTACCGGTCGTTCCCTTCCGGTCCGTCGGCCGCCCCCGGGGGGAGCGCCGGCGGGGTGTCCTGCCGGACGGGCTTCCCGGCGGGGTCCGGCCGTACGGCGCCCAGGACCGGGTTGGCGGCGATCGGTGAAATCTTGATCCTCGTCCCGGGCCGCGGCGCCTGTACGACCATGCCGTCCCCCATGTACATGGCGACGTGGGTGGCCTCGGGGAAGTAGACGACCAGGTCGCCGGGGCGCAGCTCGGTCAGGGGGATCCGGGGCAGCCGCGCCCACTGTTCCTGGCTGGTGCGCGGAATGGGCTGCCCGGCGTGGTCCCAGGCCTGTGAGGTGAGCCCCGAACAGTCGTACGCCCCAGGTCCCTCGGCACCCCATCGGTACGGCTTCCCGAGCTGCTTCACGGCGTAGTCCACCGCCGCCTGACCCCGCGGCGAGGGGGCCCGTACGCCGCTCAGCGCCCCCGATGTCACCAGTTTCCGCTGGGCCGCTTCCGTCCCCCGCTTCTCCAGCGCGTCGAGTTCGGCGAGCTGCCGCGCGGTGAGCGAGGCGAGCAGTCTCTCGACGTCCTTCAGCCGGGCACGGACCTCGTCGCGTTCCTTCTTCTGCCGCGCGGCGAGGGTGAGCCGGCCGTCCAGTGCCTCGCGCGCCCGCCGCGCCAGCCCGTCGGTGTGCCGCTCGCTCCCGGCCAGCCGGTCCACGGCCTTGACCCGCTCCCGGGACAGCTGCCTGATCACCTGTCCCTCGTTCATCGCGCGCTGCGGATCACGGGTGAGCAGCAGCCGCAGGTACGAGGAGATCCCGCTGCTGCTCTGGTACTGCTGCCGGGCCAGCCGGCCCGCCGCGCCGCGGCTGTCGTGCAGGGAGAGGCGGGCGCCGGCGAGTCTCGCGTCGAGCCTGGCGACCTCGGCCCGCTGTCTCCCGAGCTTCTCCACGGTCGCGTTGTACGTCTCGGTGGCGCGCTCGGCCTCCCGGTAGCGCTGCTGGAGGGTCGTCAGCAAACGCGCCGCGGACCGCACTTCGGGGCCGCCCGCGCCGGCCCCCGCGGACGCCGAGGGCCCCGGGTCCGGGGCGGCCGCGGCGGGTACGGGCGCGAGCAGCGCCCCGGTCGCCACCGCGACCGTACAGACCAGGCGCAGGATGCGTCCTGACACTTCATCACCTCCGGTGCGGCGGTGGTACGTCCACCTCGCACCGGCAGGATCGGGCGCGCGCGTCCCGCGTGCGCGCCCGGTGACCGGTTCGGCCCAAGAAGGTCACTCGTCGGCGTGGGACTCCGGCGTGGCGTCACCGCCCCCGGCGCGCGGCCCGGACCACGGCCACCTCGGTCCGCCGGGCGCGTGGCCCGCGCGGCCCTCGGGGTCGAACGCGTACTTCCATCCCTGGTGCAGTCCCAGGCGCCTGCTCCGGCCCGCCTGGACGCGGCGGTAGACGAGGACGGTCGGCGGGCCGCCGGCCGCGTCCGGTACCGGTACGCGGTACACCTTCGGCGGGTGTCCGGTCAGACCGAGCAGGACGGGCAGCACACGCCCGTCCAGCGGGCCGCCCTCGAAGGGGGTGTCTTGGCTCTTCACCGCACCAGTGTCACAAACGCGCCGCTCGGGGGCGCCCATTGCGGGTCGGTGCGGGTCGGTGCCGGTCAGCGTGGGTCACTGCCGGGCCGTGCTGGGCAGTGCTGGTCAGAGGAGGCGCGCCGCGCCGTCGAGCAGCGGGACGACCCGCCGGGCCAGCACCCCCACCGCACCCTCCGGCGCCTCCAGGGCGAGCGCCGCACGCACGACGTCGGCGGTCTGCGGATCGCGTCCCGCGCTCGCCACCAGCATCGCCACGAACTGCTCCACCAGCCAGTCCCGCAGCTCGTCCAGCGGCGGTTCCTTGCCCCCGTCGAGCCAGCTGAGCGACGCGCCTTCGACGGCGGTGATCCACATCCGTACGGTCATCCGCAGCCGGGGCCCCGGGTCCCGTACGGCGAGATGGTCGACGATGTGGTCGGCGGCGGCCCGCCGTACCCCGTCCACTATGGCGGTCGTCCTGGACGTCTCGACGACACTGCCCCCCTGCAGCAGCGCGCTGAAGCCCGCGTCGTGCTGGTCGACGAAGGCGAGATAGCGGTCGAGGGCCCGCGACAGCCGTTCGCTCAGCGACCCCTGCGGCGGCTCCGCGAAGCAGTGCTCCAGCTCCTCCGCGGCGGAGCGCAGCGCGGCCTCGTACAGCTGCTGCTTGCCGCCCGGGAAGTACCGGTACACGAGGGGCCGCGACACCCCCGCGGCCTCCGCCACGTCGTCCAGCGAGACCTCCTCGGGCGCCCGGTGCGCGAAGAGGGTCAGCGCCGCCTCGAGGAGCTGTGAACGCCGCTCCTCGACACTCAGGCGGCGGTATGCGGGGGTGGGGGCCGCGGAGGTCATGTCGGCAGCGTAACCCGTGGGTTCGCCCCCGCCGCCCCTGCTCGCGGCCGCCCGGCGGGGCTCCGTCCGTGGGGAAGTCCCGGGCCCCGCGAGGGGCACCGGCGTGGCGCCCCCTCAGGCCAGCAGCCCAGAGGCCTTCCACAGCCGCCGCCCGACCCCGCGCAGTACACCGATGTCGTCGAGGAAGTCTGTCAGGCGCTTCGCCCCGGTCTGCATCACCTCTTGCCGGTGCCCGCTCGCCCGCACCTGCGCGACGGCCTCGCGCCGGTCCAGACCGACGTTCGTGTAGACCTCGGGATGGACGAAGGCGACGGAGAAGACCCGGGCGAACTCGCCGGAGGTGACGCGGGTGAACTCCTGGGACCAGCGTGGCGCGGTCACCATCTGGCGCCGCAGCTCCTCCCGCGCGTACCGCACATGCCGGGCCTCCTCCACCACGTGGATGCGGGTGACGCCGCGCACCAGGGTCTGCACCCGCTCGTCGGGGAAGGTCAGCCGCTGCATCCAGTCCAGGATCTCCTCGCCGAGCAGTGTGGCGGTGAAGGAGCCGGGGGTGGTCGAGATGGTCTTGAAGAGCCGCCCGAGATTCAGATGCGCGCGGCTGACCGGGTAGTGCGGTGTGCCGCCGCGCGAGATCAGCCGGGCGAACATCTTCGAGTGCCGGCACTCGTCCTCGATCTCGGTGAGCGCGTACCGCACGTGCGCGCTCGTGGCCGCCTTGTCGTAGATGTGACGCACCAGCAGCTGCATCAGGATGATCTCGAACCAGATCCCGAGGGAGGCGAGTGCCGCGGCCTCGTGCCGCGAGAGCAGGATCCGCTGCTCCTCGCCCATCCGCTTCCACAGCGGGGTGTCGTAGAGCGACACCAGCTCGGGCGGCCAGAACCACTTGCCCTCCTCGAAGGGGGCGTCCCAGTCCAGCTCCTTGTCCGGGTCGAAGGAGTGCTTGGCGGAAGACGCGAGCAGCCGTTCGGCCACCTGTTCCCGGTCCTTGAGCAGGCCGAGCGCGTCGCGGAGCCCGGCGAGCTCGTCGGGTCCGTCTTCCGTCACCGTCGTCATGACTGTTCCCACCTCGTCGTACGCGATCTTCAGGAGTTACCGGCGGTCATCTCTTATGAGACTGCCTGTCAGCAAGCCCGTCAATCCCCTGTGCGCGACTTGTTGACGGCACGTCTACCCCGTGTGAGCCTGCGAAGCATGCCGACGCACGAGCTGTACGCCAAGGACCCGGGAGACCCCCTCTGGCAGATACCGGCCTCGGGGGCAGCACGCTTCAGCTGGGAGTACGACGACGGTCGCGCCCGGCTCCTCGCCCTGTACCAGAAGGGCAAGGACAAACAGTGGGACGGACAGCGGCGTATCGACTGGGACATCGAGGTCGACCCGTACGATCCGCTCGGCACCCCCGACGAGGCGATGACCCTGTACGGGACCCCGCACTGGGCGAAGCTGACCGACCGGGACAAGGGCGACCTGCGCCGGCACTACACCGCCTGGCAGTTCAGCCAGTTCCTCCACGGGGAGCAGGGCGCCATGGTCTGCGCGGCGCGCATCGTGGAGTCCGTCCCCGACCTCGACGCGAAGCTCTACTCGGCCACCCAGACCATGGACGAGGCCCGGCACGCGGAGATCTACGGCCGCTTCCTGCACGAGAAGATCGGGATGCTCTACCCGGTCAACGACAGCCTGGGCTCCCTGCTCGGCGACACCCTCCGCGACTCCCGCTGGGACATGCCCTACCTCGGGATGCAGGTCCTGATCGAGGGCCTGGCGCTCGCCGCCTTCGGCATGATCCGCGACACCACGGACAAGCCCCTCCCCCAGCAGATCCTCGCCTACGTGATGCAGGACGAGGCCCGCCACGTCGCCTTCGGCCGCATGGCGCTGCGCGACTACTACCGGCAGCTCTCCGACGCCGAACTGCGCGAACGCGAGGAGTTCGTCATCGAGGGCTGCCACCTGATGCGGGACCGGCTGCGGGGCGTCGAGGTGCTGGAGAACTTCGGCATCCCCAGGGCCGAGGCCGAACAGTACAGCGAGCAGTCCGAGTTCCTGCACCTCTTCCGCCGGCTGCTCTTCAGCCGCATCGTCCCCTGCGTCAAGGACATCGGCCTGTGGGGCGAGCGCCTCCAGCAGGCGTACGTGGACATGGGCGTCTTCGAGATGGGCGACTCCAGCCTCGACCTGCTGATGTCCCAGGACGAGGAGATCGCGGAACGGCTGGACGCGCAGCGGTTCGCGGCGGAGGAGAAGCGGCGCGTGGCCGAGGTCGGGGAGATGATCGAGTCCGGGGCGGACTCCTGAGAACCGTGCGCCGCTCGAACCGTGGCGCGGCAGCCTGAACGGGGACGGTGTGTCCGCACACCGGGCCGCTCGAACCGTGCTGTCCTCAGCCCGTCGGTGACGGTGTGTTCGCACCGCGGCGCGGTGGCCCGCGGGGAACGGTGTGTGCGCACCGAGGCCTGCCGGCCCGCCTCGGACCACATACTCGGACACCAGTACGGCACCCCGTTCCGACCGGCATGATCCTCCCCATGACGCCCGAGCCGCACTCCGTCCAGACCGATCGTCCGTCGGCGCGCCGCAGCCTGGAGGGACTGGCCCTGGGCGACGCCTTCGGCGAGCGCTGGTTCCCACTCTTCCGCGACCGTCCCCAGGCCTACGCGGAGATCCGCGCACGGCGCACCCCGCACGAGCCGGCCTGGCACTGGACCGACGACACGGCGATGGCGCTGGGCCTGCTCAGAGTCCTCGACCAGTACGGAGAGATCCGCCCACGCGAACTGGCCCAGGTCCTCGCCCTGGGCCACGACGCGGACCCGGCCCGCGGCTATGGCCACGGAATGCGCCAACTCCTGCCCCGGCTGCTCCAGGAGCCGGAGCGCTGGCCGGAACTGGCGCGGGAGCTCTTCGACGGCGAGGGCAGCCTCGGCAACGGTGCGGCCATGCGCGTCGCTCCGCTCGGCGCCTGGTTCCATCGGAGCCTGCCGCTCGTCGCCGAACAGGCGGCACTCTCGGCCCGGGTGACGCACGCACACCCGGAGGGGGTCGCGGGAGCGGTCGCGGTCGCGACGGCGGCCGCGCTCTCGGTCCGGGGCGAACTCGACCTCACCGCCGTCGCGGCCGCCACCCCGGCGAGCGCGGTCCGCGACGGCCTCACCGAGGCGGCCCAGGTCTCCTTCACCACCGAACCCTGGAAGGCCGCGGACCTCCTCGGCAACGGACAGCGCGTCCGCGCCGACGACACCGTCCCGTTCGCCGTCTGGTGCGCGGCCCGCCACCCCGGCGACCTGGTCTCCGCCCTGTGGACCACGGCCGAGGGCTTCGGCGACGTCGACACGACCTGCGCCATCGCGGGCGGGATCGTCGCCGCCCGCACCGGCGTCGACGACGTACCGCAGGAGTGGCTGCGGCGCCGGGAGGCGCTGCCCGGCGCCGCCTGAGCGGTCGGACGACTCCCCGGGCGACACGTCCGGGCCGCCCGGTACCCCCGTCTCAGTTGTTCCAGCTCTCGTCGTACGGGTCGCGCGGGGTCGGGACCGGCTTGGCCTCGGTGACGTCGAGGAAGGGGATGACCCCGTCGTTGACCGGGTCCTCGGCCCGCTTGCCGGTGTAGGTGCCGGTGACCCGCAGCCAGGCGTCGGGCCGCAGGACGGGCGGGATGTGCCCGGTCAGACCGATCTTGACCGGCTGGGCGTCGGCGGCACAGCAGTTGAGTGCCATCCGGACCAGGTACGGGGTGCCGTCGTGGCCGAGGGCGACGAAGCCGGTGACCTCGACCCGCCGGTTCCCCAGGGTGCGGCCGTGACCGTACGCGGCGCGCCCCGCGTAGTCGACGACGCTGAGCGGGAGCGGGTCGGTGGCCGGCAGGCGCGGGTAGGCGAGGGGCGCCTGCAGGGCCGTACCGGTGTGCAGGGCGCTGTAGGAGCCGAGCGCGGGCGGGGCGACCAGGATGAGGGCGAACAGGGGCAGGACGAGGAGCCAGGAGACACGGGGTTCCCGGTGCGCGTGCCCGTGGCCGTCCGCGCTCCCGGCCCCTTGCCCGGCGTCCTCCCCCGCGCCCGCCGCGTGCCGGTGTCCGTTTTTTGACGCGCGCCGGTCGTACCAGACCGTCGCCAGCGCCGCGAGGATCAGGACGACACCGGCCGCGAGGAGCAGGGGTCGCAGCCCGGCCTTGACATAGCGCAGATAGAGGTCGGTGAAGCCGGCGTGCAGGACCGCCGCCCCGACCAGGAACATGATCGCCGCCTGGGCCTGCCGGTTCACAGGAGCACCGTCCCGACGAGCACCGATCCGAGGACGGCCAGCGCGAAGGTGGCGGGCGCGAACCGCAGGGCGAACCCGCGGCCGAACGTGCCTGCCTGCATGGCGAAGAGCTTCAGGTCGATCATCGGTCCCACCACGAGGAAGGCCAGCCGTGCGGTCAGCGAGAACTGGGTCAGGGACGAGACGACGAACGCGTCGGCCTCCGAGCAGATGGACAACAGCACCGCCAGGACGGCCAGGGCGAGGATCGCCACCACCGGGTTGTCGGCCGCGGCGTGCAGCCAGCTCGCCGGTACGACGGCCTTGAGCGTGGCCGCCGCCATGGCCCCGATGACGAGGAAGCCGCCGGCGTGCATCACGTCGTGCCGTACGGACCCCCAGAACGCGGCCCCCTTGCCGAGGCCCTCGTGCGAGGGGCGGGCCGGCGGCCGCAGCCAGTCGGCACGGCCCAGTCGCTGCCACAGCCACCCCATCGAGCACGCCACGATCAGACTCGCCACGAAGCGGGCCACGACCATCTCGGGGTCGCGGGGGAACGCGACGGCGGTGGCGGTCAGCACGATCGGGTTGATCGCCGGCGCCGACAGCAGGAACGCCAGCGCCGCCGCCGGTGTCACCCCCCGGCGCACCAGCGCCCCGGCCACCGGCACCGACGCGCACTCGCAGCCCGGCAGCACCGCCCCCGCCAGCCCGGCCACCGGCACGGCCAGCGCGGGCCGCTTCGGCAGCGCCCGGGCGAAGAACGCGGGCGGGACGAACACCGCGATGGCCGCCGACAGCAGCACGCCGAGGACGAGGAAGGGCAGCGCCTGGAGGACCACCGCGACGAACACGGTCATCCAGCTCTGCATCACGGGCGCGGACAGGGCGCCGCGCACCGGGCCCTGCGCCAGCACCAGCACGACCAGCAGCATGACCAGCACGAGCGGCGAGCTGAACTGCCAGCCCTGCGGCTCGTCGGCCCGCGGTTCCTTCACCTCCGCCGACGGTTCTGTCACCTCGGCCGGCGGTCCGCCCGCGCCCTCCGCCGGCGGTCCGCCCGCGCCCTTGACCGGGAGTCCGCCCGCGTCCTTGTCCCGGGGTTCGTCCGGGTCGCGGTGGCCGGACCCCGGCGGGGCCGCTCTGGTGATGCTCACGGGCGAGGTACCTCCGGCATGACAGGACTGGGGCCGTGTGGTGGGGAGCCCCCCATCAGTACGCCGATTCCGGCCGGATCACTCATTCCGGCCGCAACCGACCTCCACGACGCCCCTTCGAGCCTCCTTCCCCGTGCCCGTCCCCGGACCCGAGCACCGCCTCCATCACCGCCCTCGCGATCGGCGCCGCGTCCCCGCCCCCGCTGATGTCGCCTCGGTCCGCCGCCGCGTCCTCGACGACGACCGCGACCGCCACCGCGGGCTCCAGGGAGTCGTCGGCCTGGGCCCAGGAGACGAACCAGGCGTACGGCAGCCCCAGGTTGTCGATGCCGTGCTGGGCGGTCCCGGTCTTGCCGCCGACGGTCGCCCCCGGAATCGCGGCGTTCGCGCCGGTGCCGTCCGTCACCACGTCCGTCATCAGCCGGCGCATCCGTGCCGCCGTCGCCGGGCTCATCGCCTGACGGAGCGTGTGCGGTCCGGTCGACGAGACGGTGGTGCCGTCCAGCCCCTTCCGCCGTTCCACCAGGTAGGGCGACTTGACGGTCCCGCCGTCCGCCACGGCCGCCGAGATCATCGCCATCTGCAGGGGCGTGGCCCGGGTGTTGAACTGGCCGATGGAGGAGAGCGCCAACTGCGGCCTGTCGAGGACGGTGTCGAAGTTGCTGGGCGCGGTCAGGAAGGGGATCCGCAGCTTCTTGTCGTTGAAGCCGAAGTCCGCCGCCGTGCGCGTCATGGCACGCAGGCCCACGTCCACGCCGAGTTTGGCGAAGACCGTGTTGCACGACCACTCGAAGGCGTACCGCAGCGACGCGTCCTCGCAGCCCTCGGTCTCGTTCGTCAGCCAGGTCGTGGTGCCGGGCAGGGTGTACGGGTCGGGGGAGTCGGTCGACTCGTCGACGTCCGTCACCACGCCGGTCTCCAGCGCCGCCGCGGCCGTCACCACCTTGAACGTCGACCCCGGCGGATAGGTCTGCCGGATCGCCCGGTTGAGCATCGGCTTGTCCGCCGCCGCGTTCAGCCGCCGCCACGCGTCCGTCACTGCCGTACCCGTCCCCGACAGCTGCCCGGGGTCGTAGGAGGGCGTCGAGACCAGCGCCAGGATTCTCCCCGTGGACGGCTGGATCGCGGCGACCGCGCCCCGGCGCCGGCCGAGCCCCTGGTAGGCCGCCCGCTGCGCGGCCGGATCGAGGGTGGTGACGACCTGGCCGCCGGGGTTGCGGGCACGCGTGACGTCGTTCCACAGCGGGAACGGGGAGAGCAGTGGATCGGTGCCGGAGAGGATGCCGTCCTCGGTGCTCTCCAGGGACGTCGTGCCGTACACCTGCGAGGCGAAGCCGGTCACGGGCGCGTACAGCGGGCCGTCCGTGTACGTCCGCTCGTAGCGGAGCTGCTCCCCGGTGTCCCGGGAGCCGGTGACCGGCCGCCCGCCGACCAGGATGTCGCCGCGCGGCTGCCCGTATCGGGCGATCGACTGACGGCGGTTGGCCGGGTTGTCGTCGTACGTCCCGCCCCGGACGACCTGGACGCGGGCGGCGTTCACGAGGAGCGCGACGAGCAGCACGGCGCACAGGGCGGCGGCCCTGCGGATGTACTTGGTCATGGTGAGTCCTTCCGGCGGCGGCTCACGGCGCCGCCGTCCCGTCGTACTGACTGCGTGCCGAATCGCTGATCCGGATCAGCAGCGCGACGATGATCCAGTTGGTGACGACCGAGGAGCCGCCCTGGGCGAGGAACGGCATCGCCATGCCGGTCAGCGGGATCAGACCGGTCACCCCGCCGGCGATCACGAAGACCTGGAGCGCCACGATCGAGGCGAGGCCGATCGCGAGGAGCCGCCCGAAGGGGTCGCGCAGGGCGAGGCCGGCCCGGTAGCCGCGCTCCACCAGGAGCGCGTAGAGGAGGAAGATCGCCGAGAGCCCGGAGAGGCCAAGCTCCTCGCCCGCCGTCGCGAGGATGAAGTCCGACTTGGCGGCGAAACCGATCAGGATGGAGTGGCCGAGCCCGAGACCGGTGCCGAACATGCCGCCCGCGGCGAACGCGAAGAGGGACTGGGCGAGTTGGTTGGGCCCGAGCCCCGCGTCGATCGAGGCGAAGGGGTGCAGCCAGTCCTGCACCCGCCCGTGGACGTGCGGTTCCAGCCGGCCCACGGCCATCGCGCCCGCACAGGCGAGCAGGAGACCGACCGCGATCCAGCCGGTGCGGCCGGTGGCGATGTACAGCAGGATCACGAACAGGCCGAAGAACAGCAGCGACGTCCCCAGGTCCCGTTCCAGGACGAGCACCAGCACGCTCAGCAGCCAGACCGTGACGATCGGGCCGAGGACGCGGCCGGTGGGCAGCTGGAGCCGGATGAAGCCGAGGATCGGGCGGCCCGCGTGCGTGAGCGCGTTGCGGTTGGCCGCGAGGTAGCCGGCGAAGAAGACCGCGAGGAGCACCTTCGCGAACTCGCCCGGCTGGATGGAGAATCCGGCGATCCGGATCCAGATCCGGGCGCCGTTCACGGCGGGGAAGAGGATCGGCAGGAGCAGCAGCGCGAGCGCGGTGACGACCGAGACGTAGGTGTAGCGCTGCAGGACACGGTGGTCGCGCAGGAAGAACACGACCACGATGAAGAGCGCGACACCGAGGGTCGACCAGATGAGCTGGATCGGGGCGGCCGGGTCGTCGGGGGTCTCCAGGTCGAGACGGTAGATCAGCACCAGGCCGAGGCCGTTGAGCAGGACGGCGATCGGCAGCAGCAGCGGATCGGCGTACGGCGCCCGCAGCCGCACCGTGACATGCGCGAGGAGCGCCAGCACGCCGAGTCCCGCGCCGTAACCGGCGGCGCCGGGCGGGACGGTGCCGTGCCGGGCGAGTCCGACGGCGCAGTAGCCGTACACGGAGAGCAGGACGGCGACGACGATGAGGGTGAACTCGATGCCGCGGCGCCTGGCGAGACGTGCGGAGGGGACGGGCGGGGGTGGGTCCGCCACCACGGCCGTTCCGGCAGTTCCGGTCGTTCCGGCAGTTCCGGCAGTTCCGGTCGTTCCGTCCGAACCGGGCATTCCGGGCTGAATCATGTCCGGAACGTAGCAAGTGGTGGAGCTGATGTCCCGTTATGTAGTGACGAACGGTCCGTTTCGGTGTACCTCGCGCGGGTTCGTCGCGTGGGGGGAGCGGAGAACTCAGGGACCGTTGTCACCGTCGCGGCTGTTCCCGCCGTTCCCGCTGTTCCCGCCGTCCCGGTCGTTCACCCCGCCCCGCGCGTTCCCTGCGCTCCGCTCGTCGTGTTCATCGTGCTCGTCCCGCTGGTCCCGCGCGTTCTGAGGGAGCGTCAAGGTCGCGAGAGCCCCGCCGTCGGGAGCGTTGGCGAAGACCAGCGGCGCGCCCAGCACCTCCGCCTGACCGAGCGCGATCGTCAGGCCGAGGCCATGGCCCTTGGAACCGCCCTCGGTACGGAACCGCTGCGGGCCGTGCTCCAGCAGGTAGTCCGGATAGCCGTCGCCGTGGTCCCGTACGGTCACCACCGGGCCGTCGACGGTCAGCGCCACCGGCGCCCTGCCGTGCTTGTGCGCGTTGGCCACCAGATTGCCGAGCACCCGCTCCAGGCGGCGCCGGTCGGTCTCCACCCGGGTGTCGCGCACGACATGGATCTCGGTGTCGGTGCCCGACGCCCACACCACCCGTCCGGCCAGCGGAGCCAGGGGCTCCGAATCCAGTTCGAGCCGCTCCCGTCCGGCGTCCAGGCGGGAGATCTCCAGCAGATCCTCGGTGAGCGTGCGCAGTGTGGCGACCCGGTCGCGCACCAGCTCGGTCGGCCGGCCCGGCGGCAGCAGCTCGGCGGCCGCGTGCAGTCCGGTCAGCGGGGTGCGCAGCTCGTGCGCCACGTCCGCGGTGAAGCGCTGCTCGCTCAGCAGTTTGCTCTGCAGCGAGGCCGCCATCGTGTCGAGCGCGCCGGCGACCGCGGCCACCTCGTCCTGGGGACGCGTCGGGCGCTGGGTACGGGGTTCGACGCGCCCGGAGGAGTCGTGGACGGTCCGGGGGTCGTTGACGCGTGCGTCCAGGTCACCGGCGCTGATCCGCCGGGCCACCCGCGCCGTCGCGTGCAGCCGCCGGGTCACCCGGGTCACCGCGAAGGCTCCCACCAGCAGCGTCGCGCCGATCGCCAGCGCCGAGGACCACACGATCGCCCGGTCCAGGGCGTCGATGGCGTGGGCGCCCTGCGCGTAGTCGAACTGCACGGCGAGCGCCCGCCCGCGGCCGGCGGGTCCGGCCGCCCACATGGTGGGGTGCGCGTCCTGGTCCCCGACCATCGTGCCGCGCCGGCCGTCGGTGGCCAGCTCGCGCAGCGCGGCCGGCAGCCCCGGCAGGTCGACACCCGCGCCCGGCGGCAGCCGGTCACCCTCCTCGTACGCCGCCGTCACCTCGGTCAGCCGGTCGAGCGCGCGGCCGCGGGCCTCGCCGACGGTCTGGTTGGTCACCGACACATGTACGAGGACGCCGAGGAGGGCGGCCAGGCCGCAGCACATCACCGCGAGGAAGGCGGTCGCCTTCCAGGTGAGGGTGGCGGTCCAGTGGGGGATGCGGCAGAGGGCCCGCAGGGTGCGCACGGGACGGAAGCGCCGGGCGGGACGCGTACGCCGGGCGGGGCGGAGGTGCCCGGCGGGGCGTGGGTGCCGTCGGAGGCGCGTCATGAGCCGCTCGCCGACGGGGACGGGCCGGAGGTCGTGAACGGCGGTGCGGACGCGGACGGCGGCGGGACGGGCGCGGGGGTGATGGCACGGGTGGGGGAGGGGGTGCCCACCCGGAGGATCTCGTCGCGGGTCGCCAGCATCGCGTTCTGGTGCGCGTCCCAGGTCCACACCGTGCGGAACTCGTAGCCCGGCAGGGTCGAGGGCGAACGGATGATCACCTGGCGGCCCGCGAGCTCGACGCTGACCACACTGTCCGAAGTGCTCATGACCTGCACCAGCCTGTGGTCCAGGAAGGCGTACACGCGGACGGCCAGCTGGTTGTGGGGAAAGCGGATGCCGAGCACCATGTCGTCCTTCCCGTCGCCGGTGAGATCGCGGTAGTACGCCTTCAGGAGCGGGCACTCCTTGCCGAGGGCACCCTTCTTCCCGCAGTCCTCCAGCTGCCGGGCCGTCGCCGCGTGCGAGGCACCCGCGCCGGAGTACTCGTCCGGGTGCGCGGCGACCTCGGCGCGCACCACGTCGAGCGGATTCACCTGGTGGATGTCGTCGCCCGGCGCGGTGACACCCTTGACCGTCTCGGTGTCGGCCTCGCCGTAGTCGAGGGCGGGCGTCGACGCGGGAGGCAGCTCCGGCCAGAGCCTGGCGGGGCCGACGGCGGTGGGCGTCTCACCCGCGGAGCGCAGCGCACCGGAGTCACCGCAGCCGGCCAGGGCCGCCACCAGCGCGGCGGCGAGGGCGGCGAGCGTGAGGCGGCTGGGCCGAGTGGGGGTCACTGCTCTCCTGCGTCCGTGCGGCCTCGGTCCGGGGCCGGGGACGGCACGGTGCGCGAGGCCGGCGTGAAACCGACGGAACCGACGTCCTACACCTTATTCGTACGGAAGTCCTTTTTGTTCGTGAGCGGACGGTCGACCGGACTCCCGCGTTCCGCCCCGCCGGCGCTCCGTGCCTACTCCGCACTACTCCGTACTGCTCCGCCACTTCGCTGGTCCACGCCGCTATTCCGCCAGTTCCTCCAGGAGACGGGCGGTGGGGAGCCCGGCCCGCAGGTACTCCACGAACAGGTCGTTGTGCAGGGCCCACGGCGAGCGGCGGCCCCGGATCAGCCGTATCGCCTCGTCGGAACTGTGCCCCGCGAGGACCAGCGCGTGCGCCACGACGAGCCCCGAGCGGTTGTAGCCGTGGTAGCAGCGGACCAGGACCCGGCGCCCGTCCTCCAGCGCGTCGTCCGCGGCCCGCGCGAGACGGATCACGCCCGCCAGCTGCGTGCCGTCCAGGGGGCCGTCCGGGATCGGCCACACATGGTGCTCGACGCCCGGGTCCGGACCGTGCCCCGGTAGCCGCAGCAGTGTCAGGACCAGGTCGAACTCGTCGTGCACGACGGCGAATTCCGGCTCCCCGGAGCGCCCCGCGAAGGCGTGCCCGCCCATCCACAGGCCGGGCACGATCTCGCTCCACGGGTTCTGCGGAGCGGGTACATCGGGCTGTCTTCTGCGAGTCCGCAACGGCGCCTCCCACAACTCCCCCAACCGCTCCCAAAGGTAACCGGGTTCTTGCCCCTGGAGCACCCCGCCTGTTCCCATGGTCATGGGGTGATGGTGCATGAACGGACTGCGGGTCGTACCGGCCTGGCGCCACGGACAGGAGCGCCTCTACGTGTGCCTGACCGACGGGAGGAACGTCGCCTGGTACGACCGTGACACGGCCCGGGTCAACCTGCTCAGCGAGGACCGGCGCGAGGACGTGCTCGACACGCTCGCCCCGTTCCTCACCGGCCCGGTGACCGTGGGGCCGCCCCCGGTCCCCACCCCGGCGGAGCTGGCCCGCCTCACGCTCCATCCGGACGACGACCTCGCGCCCAACCGGCCGGGCGAGGCACTGGTCGTCGCCCTCGACCGGGATCCGGGGCCGGCCCACCGGCTGCGGCCCGACCCGCGCCGCCGCGCGCTCGCCGCCGAGCAGGCCGTGGGTGACGCCCTCGACCGGATGGAGGGGGCGGGCTGGCACACCGTGCACTCGGTCCCCCTGCCCGGCGGTGACCGCATCCACCACCTGGTCATCGGTCCCGGGGGCCTCTTCTCGGTCCGTGCCCTGTACGCCCGCAAGCAGCGCGTCCTCGTCACCGATCCCCTGGTCACGGTGGGCCGCCGCGAGTCGCGTCCACTGCTCCGGCAGGTACGCGCCGACGCCGGCCGGGCCTCGTACGCGCTGACCGCCGAGGTCCGTCCCGTCCTGGCCCTGGCCGGGGCCGCGGGACTCGACGTCCTCTCGCCGCTCCGTGAGCTGCGCGTGCTGCGGGACACCGAGCTGTCCTCCCTGGGCCGGCTGGGCGGGGTCCTGAAGCCCGCGGACGTGGAGGCGCTGCACGCGATGGCCCGCGACCGGAACACGTGGCTGAGGGTGTGAGGCTCCCGCCGCCCCTCCCGCGCGTCCCGCCCCTCCCGCAACCGCCTGGCGTCGCGGGTTCCTCGCCGGCCCGGTGTCACGGGTGCTCGACGGCCGGTGTCGCGTCCGTACGCCCACTCCGCGCCCTGTGTACGCCCTCCGTACGCCTGCAGTGAGCGACGACAGGTGTCACATCCGCTGGTGTCCCATCCGCGGGTGTCACATCCGTACGTGACGCTCGATGTCCTCCTCGAACTCGGTGAGGGCCTGCGCGGTGAGGGTCGGGCGGGTGTCGGCGACCGCCGCCAGGTAGTCCTCGGTACCGGCCGGCGCGCCCAGGCGGTCGGTGATCTCGCGCTCGAACGCGGCCTGGGCGCCCTTGCGGGCGGCGAACTCGATGTCGGCGGGGGTGAACATCTCACTCGCCGCCACCAGCCGGCGCAGCTCGACCCGGTCGGCGGCGGCCCCGAGATAGCGCCGCCAGATGGCCTCCCGGGCGGCCGGATCGGGCGGTCCCACCGGGATGACGTAGTCGAACCGTCCGGGCCGCAGGAACGCCTGATCCAGTGAACGGACCGAGTTCGTGGCGCAGATCAGCAGCCGCTCGTCGTGGTCGCGGAAGCCGGGGATCAGCTTGAGCAGCTCGTTGGTGACACCGTGGCCGGGATCGACGGCCAGACCGGACCGGGCGCCGGCGATCTCCTCGACCTCGTCGATGAACAGCACCACCGTCTCCAGTTCCGCCAGTTCGGCGAAGGTGTCCCGCAGCGACGCGGCGAGCCCCTCGGTACCCGCCGCCAGCCGGGACGGGAAGAGCTCCACGAACGGCCACTCCAGCCGGGAGGCGACCGCCTTCGCGAAGCTGGTCTTCCCGGTGCCCGGGGGCCCGAAGAGGATGACCGCCTTCGGTGGCGTCACCCCGTACTGGTCGGCCAGCGCGGGCTCGGCCAGCGGCAGCACGATCCGCCGCTCGATGGCGTCCTTCTCCCGTTCCATCCCGGCGAGCGCGCGCCAGAGGCCCTGCGGCTGCAGCCTCCCGCCGAGCTCCGCGAGCAGACCTGCCTCACCCGCACCGAGATGCTCGACCTTCTCGTGGAAGACCAGCCCGGCGCGCGCCCGGTAGCCGGAGTTCTCCAGGGCCGCCGTCCCGGTGGCCCCCGGGGCGAGCAGCGCCCCGATCCGCCGTACGTCCTGGGTCCGCAGCCGCCGTTCGAGCTCGCCGATCAGGGCGCTGCCGATGCCCCGGTCGCGCCACGCGGCGGAGAGTGCCACCAACGTGATCCAGGCCCGTTCGCCCTGGGCCTGTGCCACCGCCATGCCCACCATGTCGTTCCCGGCCACGGCGACCACGGCCGTGCCGCCGCCCCGGGCGGCCGCCATGACCTCGGAGACCGGGAACACGGTGGCGGCGTCGTCCGCCTGCCGGTTCTGGTCCCATATCTGGATCGCCTGGTCGAGATCATCGTCGTGGAAGTCCCGCAGTCGCCACGTCGGCATCATCGCCACCTCGCCGGCAGGCCGCCACCGCCCCTGGTGGCACGCGGCCACATACCCGGCGCTGCCTTTGTCCCGTCCCGCCTTACCCCGCCCCGCGCTGCCTGCCCTTGCCCTGTCCCGGGGTGTCCCGTCCTGCCCGAGTGTTCTGTCGCCGTTCATTGTCCGCGCGGGCCTGATGCACGGCGACCCGAGGTCCGAGGCCCGGCGACGCGGTGGGTCCGGGAGGAGTCCCGAGGGTCTCGGGAGGAGCCACATGAGTCCCGGGAGGAGCCAAGCGGGTCCCGGGAGGAGTCCGTGGGCCGTGCACGGCGTCCGTCGCTCACGGCAAGGCGTGCGCGCGGCCCGGATCCAGCAGCGGTGCCAGCAGATCGCCGTACCGCTCCAGCCGCGGTGCGATGTCCCCGGCGTGGAAGACGAGCCGCTCCGGCTCACCGCAGTCCGCGACCTCGTCCCAGGTGACGGGCGCGGAGACGGTGGGCGTGGTCCGGGCCCGCAGCGTGTACGGCGTCGCCGTGGTCTTGCGCGCGGCGTTCTGGCTGTGGTCGACGAAGACCTTTCCCGGCCGCAGACTCTTCGTCATCCGGTGCGTGACCAGACCCGGCAGCGCGCGCTCGGCCTCGACGGCGAGCTCCTTCGCGTACGCGCTGACGTCCTCGGACGCCACCGGCACCAGCGCCGCCAGCAGATGCAGCCCCTTCGAGCCGGACGTCTTCGCGTACGCCGCGATTCCGTCCGCCGCCAGCCGCTCCCGCAGCCACAGGGCCACCTCGCAGCACTCGACGACCGTCGCGGGGGCGCCGGGGTCCAGGTCGAACACCAGCCGGTCCGCCGCGCCGGGCGCGTCCGCCCGCCACTGCGGTGTGTGGAACTCGGTGACGAGGTTCGCGGCCCACATGAGCGAGGCGAGATCCTGGATCAGGACCATTCGGGCGGGGCCCTCCGTCCGGGGGACCTCGGCGGTCCGGACCCAGGCGGGCGTGCCGGGCGGCACGTTCTTGGTGAAGAAGACCTGGCCGTCCGGTCCGTCGGGATAGCGCAGGAAGGAGACCGGCCGGTCGTGGAGGTGCGCCAGCAGAGGGGCCGCGGTCGTCGCGCAGTAGTGCAGGACCTCGCCCTTCGTGAAGCCGGTCGCCGGGTGGACGACCTTCTCCAGGTTGGTGAGCGCGAGCCGCCGTCCCTCCACCTCGGTGATCGGCGTCATGGGTCGAGCGTCGCACGAAACCGTGGGGGAGGCGCTCGGCGGCCCGCCTGCGGATGTGCTGTCGCGAACACGCGTCTAGCCTGACTTGCAACCGCACCTCGCGAAATCCGTGTCAGCCCCTGGCCCCTCTCCTCTCTCCCCTCACCTCCCCTCTTCCTTTCGTCTCTCGCCTCCCGCCTCTCGAATCCGTGTCAGGAAGGTGCTGCACGTGCGATCCATCTGGAACGGTGCCATCTCCTTCGGGCTGGTCAGCATCCCGATCAAGCTCGTGAACGCGACGGAGAGCCACTCGATCTCCTTCCGCCAGATCCACCTCGACGACGGTGGCCGCATCCGGTACCGGAAGTACTGCGAACTGGAGGACCGCGAGGTCACCACCGGTGAGATCGGCAAGGCGTACGAGGACGGCGACGGCTCGCTGATCCCGGTCACGGACGAGGACCTGGCCTCGCTGCCGATCCCGACCGCCAGGACGATCGAGATCGTGGCCTTCGTGCCGGCCGACCGGATCGACCCGCTCCAGATGGACACGGCCTACTACCTGTCCGCGAACGGCGTCCCCGCCGCCAAGCCCTACATCCTGCTGCGCGAGGCCCTCAAGCGCAGCCGGAAGGTCGCCATCGCGAAGTTCGCGCTGCGTGGACGGGAGCGGCTCGGGATGCTGCGGGTGGTGGACGACGTGATCGCCATGCACGGGCTGCTCTGGCCGGACGAGATCCGCGGTACGGACGAGGTGGCGCCGGACGCGAACGTGACCGTCCGCGACCAGGAACTCGACCTGGCCGACGCCCTCATGGACACCCTCGGCGAGGTCGACCTCGCGGACCTGCACGACGACTACCGCGACGCCGTGGAGGAGCTGATCGCCACCAAGGCTTCCGGCGAACAGGCGCCGGCCGCGCCCGCCGGGGAGAAGGCGGGTGGCAAGGTGCTCGACCTGATGGCCGCCCTGGAGAAGAGCGTGCGCGCGGCCAAGGAGTCCCGGGGCGAGGAGACGGACGGGGCGACGGGCGCGAAGACCGAGGAGCGGACCGGTGGGAAGGCCGAGGAGACCGGCGGGACCGCCGAGGTCACCCCGCTCCCGGCCCGCAGGTCGGCCCGTACGGCACCGAAGGCGGTCGGAGGGAAGAAGTCCACGTCGACCGCGAAGAAGACGGCGGCGAAGAAGACGGCGACGAAGACGGCCACGAAGAAGACCACGGCGAAGCCGTCCTCCGGGACCACCGCCCGGACGGCCACGAAGTCGACGGCCCAGGGGAGCACCAAGGGCGCGGCGAAGAGAACCGCCGCCAAGAAGAACACCGCGACCGCGAAGAAGACGACCCCGCGCAAACGGGCCTCGGCCTGAGACACGACAGAACCGCGTACGGACCGGTAGACCTGCCCGTACGCCCGTACGCCCGCGGCCGATGTGCCGGCCGGCCGGTCAACCCGTCCGGCGAAACGCCAGCACCGCGTTGTGACCGCCGAACCCGAACGAGTTGCTGAGGGCGAGGTCGCCGAAGGTGGGCAGCGGGCGGGGGCTCTTGGTCACCACGTCCAGGCCGATGGCGTCGTCCTGGACGTCGCAGCCGATGGTGGGCGGGATGAGGCCGTGATGGAGGGTGAGCACCGTGGCGACGGCCTCCACACCGCCCGCGGCCCCCTGGAGATGGCCGAGATGACCCTTGAGCGCGGTGACGGGCACCCGTCCGCCGAACACGGCGCGCAGCGCGCCCGCCTCGGCGAGATCGCCGTCGACGGTGGCGGTGGCGTGCGCGTTGACGTGGACGACGTCGACGACGTGGGCGCCCGCGTCCTGGACGGCCCGGCGCAGCGCCAGTGCCACGCCGCTGCCGGACGGGTCGGGCGCGGCCATGTGGTGGGCGTCCGCGGACAGGCCCCAGCCCGCGGCCTCGCAGTAGACGCGCGCCCCGCGTGCCCGGGCGTGCTCCTCGGCCTCCAGGAGCAGGAACCCGGCGCCCTCGCCGTTCACGAAACCGTCGCGGTCGCCGGCGAACGGCCGGGAGGGGCTGGTGGATCCGATCGGGTGGGCGGACAGCGCGCGCATCGCGGCGAAGGAGGCCATGATCGCCGGGGTGACCACCGCCTCGGCGCCCCCGGCGAGGGCGACGTCGACCCGCCCGTACCGGATGCGGTCGATGGCCTGCCCGACGGCCTCGGTGCCGGAGGCGCACGCGCTGGTCACGGTGCGGGCCTCGCCGGTGATGCGCAGGGCGAGCGACACCTGCGAAGCGGCCTGGGAGGGCACGGTCATCGGCGTGGTCAGCGGGGAGACCGCGCGCGGTCCGCGGTCGCGCAGCCTGCGGTCGCCGCCGACCAGGACGGAGGCGTCGCCGAGGATGGCGCCGACCGAGACGCCGACCCGCTCGGGAGCGAGCCCGCTCTCCGTCGTGCCGGCCGGGTCGAAACCGGCGTCCTGCCAGGCCTCGCGGGCGGCGAGCACCGCGAACTGGGCGGATCGGTTCATCCGCCGGGCCTGCGGCCGGGGCAGCAGTCCGGCGGGGTCCACGGGCACGGTCCCCGCGATCCGCACCGGCAGTCCGGCGAACTCCTCGCCCTCCAACTCCCGTATGCCGCACCGGCCTTCGAGCAGCCCCTGCCACAGTTCACCGACTCCGACACCGAGGGGCGTCACCGCGCCGAGCCCGGTGACGACGACCCGGCGCGGCGCACGGGCCTCGGCGGACCGGCGCGGACGAGGGTGATGGCGTACGACGTGTCCCTGCCGGACGGCCCGCGCGGCCCACTCCCGCACCTCCGCGTCCGAGACCGGTTCCTGGGTCCCGCTGTCCAGATCCGGGTACCACTGGCCCCACCTGCGGGTGCGGGACTCCTCCGCGGCCCCGGGGTCCACGACGCGCAGCGAACCGACGCGGTCTCCGTCCCGGAATTCCACCGTATCGAGATCGGACGAGATGATCTCGGGAATTGCCGTCACGTCCAACCGGCGGCAGCCGACGGTCACTTGATGACCCCGCTCGAATACCGTCTCGTGATCCCTCCCGCCGAGCGGCGGCCGCAATGTCAGTCGAATGGTGTGCGGAGTCTCGGGCGACGTGTGCGTCACCGCGTACCAGGTGTTCTCCCGCACGTCCTGATCCGAGAGGGCGAGAAGATCACCGGGAATCACTTCGGCGACGGTGACGGTGTGGGGCCGGGTGACGGCGTGGGGCTGTACGGGAACGTCGGACGAATAGCGCATATGAGCGATTGCTTTCTTCGGGGCCTTCCGTCATCAACTGTCGGCGAAGAAGTGCGAATTGCCTAGATGCCTGCACCATTTATGTGAGCGACACCGCCGAAAGCACGGACCGGAATTCCCTCGCGATGACCGCCGAACCGGCCGGCCGCCTCCCTCGTCGACAGCCAACTACCCCTGAAAGAAAGGCACTCGGTCCCGCACGCGTGAGGCGGGCGCGGAGGCGGCGGGGCGACGGACGGCGAGCACCGGCCTCCCCACCGACACCGCCCACTCCCTCCCGCGCGCCGGTCCCGGACCGGCGGCCGGGGCAGGGACCGGCGTGCAGGGCACTTCCGAGCCGGTGCTCACCCTTGACAGAAGAACTCGTGGGCCATGTCGAGCATGGCGCGTGCCGCGGCACCCGGCGGCCGCTCGGACGGAGCGGCCAGGGAGAACTGCCATTCCAGGTCGGCGTCGTCGACGGTCAGGGTGGCGACGTCCTGTCCCTTGCCGAGGGCGACCCGCGGCAGCAGCGCCACGCCCAGGCCGTTACGGACGTAGGCCACGCCGGTGGTCAGGTCGGTGATCTCGATGACGACGTGATGGGGGACGGAGGCGGTGGCGAAGGCCCGGTCGGCAACGGTCCGGTTGCTGTAGCCCGCGGGGAAGTCGACGAAGTCCAGGTCCGCCAGTTCGGTGAGCGACACGGAGCGGCGGTTCGCGAGCGGATGGGCGGCCGGCACGACGAGGTCGAGCACCGAGGTGGCCAGGGCGGTCAGCGTGACGCCGGTCGGGCGCGGTCCGGGCCCCGAGACGAAGGCGAGGTCGAGCCGCCGTTCGAGGAGGGCGTCGACCAGGCCCTGGGAGCCGGAGGGAGCGGCACTGGTCTGCAGGAACACGCCGGGATGGCGCCGGTGGAATTCACCGAGGAACACGGGAAGGTCGATGACCCCGACCGTGGCTATCGCGCCCAGCCGCAGCGCGCCGCGCAGTCCGCCGCGAACCTCGCCCACCGCGTCCGCTGCCTCCCGTGCGGCGTCGAGAGCGGCATGGGCGCGCGGGAGCAGGGCGGCACCGGCATCGGTGAGGAGCACGCGCTTGGGAGTGCGTTCCAGCAGCGGCGTGCGGAGTTCTCGCTCGAGGTTCTTGATCGTGGTGGAGACCGCGGACTGGACGACGTGCAGCCGTGCGGCGGCACGGGTGAAGTTCGCTTCCTCGGCGACGGCGACGAAGTACTCGAGCTGGCGCAGTTCCACCCTTCGAGTATCCCCCGGCGAGCCCGAGGTATCTCTCGGAGAGATGGCGGCAGTCTCGGACTTTCGTTGGACAGCGCCTGTTGCGTCCAGCGATTCTGTTAGAAGTTCAACTGATACAGGAGGGTGAAAGATGACCTACAAGACGCCACCGACATATCTGGGAAGCGGCGACCCGGTGCGGCAGCGCAAGGACTACTACCCTCCTTGGCTCGACAATCTCGCCGACGATGTGACGCTGGAGGCCGGAGTCTTCAGGGGTACCATCCACGGGGCCGAGGACGTCTTTGCGATTCTGTCCTATGCGCGCACTCTGTACGATTTCCAGGACTTCATCTACATCGGCAAGTACGGAGAGAACGGCTTCGTCGAGGACTACGCGGCGACGGTGGACGGCAAGCCGATCGGCAACATCGCCGTCGTCTACTTCAACGAAGAGGGAAAGACGCAGCATCTGGTGATGAACCACCGTCCGCTGCAGATGCTCAACTACTTCTCCCGCAAGCTGGGCGAACACTTCGCCGGGACGGAGTACGCGAAGTACGTAGCCGACCCGTCGGACGGCGACCGCGACTGAACGTATTCCAGTTCATCTATCTCTGCTGCGATCTGGAGGAAACGTGTCGCGCAATCAGACCATCGTGGACGCTTGCTGGCGAGCATATTCCGGATTCGAGGAGAACGATTCCTCGGACCTGGTGGCCCTCATGTCGCCCGAAGTGATCTTCGACTTCCCCACATCCCTGCCTTACGGCGGGACATTCCATGGGCCTGAAGGCTTTCTCGCCTTCTACCGGGACATCTACGATCACTACTATGAGACCTTCGACTACGACGCGCACACGGTGCTCGACGCGGGGTCGCACGTGGTCGTTCCCGTCAGGGCCAGGGCGAAGGCGAAAAACGGTCGCACCATGGAGAACGAACACTGTCTGCTGTTCACCGTGAGCGACGGCCTGATAGTCAAGGCCCGACTGTACGCGGACACCGCAAAGGGGCGTGACTCGATCGACGGCCTCCAGGTGTTCCCGGCGGCCTCCTGAGCCCCGAACCTGCACGGCGGTCATCGGCGCAGCGCGCGCCCTTGTCCGCCGCCGGGAATTCTCCCGGGGCCGGCCTTGGCGACCCCGAAACGACAGCTCCATCATCCGAACCGGAGTGGTGCGCTGCGGCGAGCGGTCCTGATCGCGAAACTCGGCAGGCCGCACGAACGCAGCACGCTCTCGGGCGCCGACGGGAATGCCGGCGCCGACACCGCTTCTTCCCGATCACCCGCCGAATATTTCGGCGGTGTGAGATGAAAGGTCATTCATGCCTCGGTCCATGCGTGCGCTCGTAGCCGGCAGGGTTGGCGAGCCTGTCGATGTTCTGCGGCTGGAGTCCCGGCCCGTTCCCGTGCCGGAGGCGGGCCAGGCGTTGATCCGTGTGTCGGCGACCCCGGTCCACGCCAGCGATCTGCACGTCCTGCGTGGCCGCTACGGTTTCTCCCCCGAGTTTCCCGCTGTCGGGGGACACATGGAATGCGTGGGCCGTATCGAGGCCCTGGGCCCGGATACGGCGGGACTGGAGGTCGGTGAGCGGGTGGTGGTCGCCGCCGTGCCCGCGGTACCCGGGCCCCCGGTGGCCGGCACCTGGCAGGAATACCTCGTCGCCGACACACGAAGGCTCCTGCCGGTCCCCGACGACCTGAGCGACTCCAGCGCCTGCCAACTCGCCGTCAACCCGTTGACCGCGCTGCTCCTGGTGACGCGTGTACTCGACGTGCGGCCGGGCGAGTGGCTGTTGCAGACGGCGGCGGGTTCCACCGTCGGCCGGCTCGTCGTCCAGCTGTGCCGGCATCTGGGTATTCGCACGATCAATGTTGTGCGACGTCGGGACGCCGTCGAGGAGATCAAGGCGCTCGGTGGTGACGAGGTCATCTGCACCGAGGACGAGGACCTGGTGCGGCGTGTGGCCGAGATCGCGGGGCCGGCGGGCGTGCGCAAGGCCACCGACTGTGTCGCGGGAGTCGTGGGCGCCCAGGTGTCCCAGGCGTTGGCCCCGGGGGGAGAGGTCGTGGTCTACGGCGCCCTGTCCACCCATCGGCAGACCGAACCGGCGGCGCTGACGATCCCGTTGCAAGCCCGCTCCGTGATCTACGAGACCAAAGTGGTCCGTGGCTTCTGGCTGAACCGCTGGTTCGCCACCGCCACACCCGAGGATGCGCTGCGCGCGCTGTCCGAGGTGCGCGCTCTGGTCACCGAGGGCGTCCTGAGCATCCCCGAGGGCCGGCCGTTCCCGCTCGAACGCTTCGCCGAAGCCCTCGCGCTCGCCGAAACGGCCGCACGTGGCGCCAAACCGCTCCTCGTCTTCGAGGACGACCGGACCGAAGGCGACAGGTAGAACGCGGCCCCGCCGGTAACGGTGCTGGTGCTGATGTCGGCGGCGCGGGCGGCGTGGTCGGCGTGGGCGGCTGCGGCGGGAAAAGGACGGCCGCAGCCCGCCCCCCTCAGCCCACCCCGCCCATCTCACGCAGCCGGCACCGCTCGGTCAGCCGGACAGGGGCACGTCGAACGCGTTGTTCCGTTTGAAAGGGCTGGAAGATGACCGACAAGACGAAACCGATGTATCTGGGCAGCGGCGACCCGGCGCGCCGACGCACGGACTACTACCCCCATTGGCTGGACAACCTCGCCGACGACGTGACGATGGAGGGCTCGGTCCTCAACGGGGTCGTGTCCGGGCCCGAGGACGTACGCACGGTGCTGTCCTACGCGCGCACTCTGTACGAGCACCAGGACTTCATCCACATCGGCGAGTACGGAGAGAACGGCTTCGTCGAGGACTACACGTCAACGGTGCGCGGTGAACCGATCGCCAACATCGCCGTCGTGTACAGGAACGCGGAGGGCCAGACACACCATCTGGTCGTGAACCACCGCCCGCTGTCGTCGGTCCTGCTCTTCTCCCGCCTGCTGGGCGAGCACTTCGCCGGGACGCGCTACGCCCAGTACTTCGCCGCCCCGCCGACCGACGCGGACCGCGACTGAAGAAAAACCCTCACACCCACGACCTGACGGCCCCTCACACCTACGGGAACCCCCGCCGCCCCTGCGGCACACCGCCGACGACGCACGCCTCGGAACGGCCGGATACGCCATGCGCCACGCCGCGGCCGCCTTCAGCCAAGGCCCCGATGAGCTGCGCCGTCCCACAAAGCCCCCGTCCACAACGTCCACAGGCAGTGTCACAGGACCGCCCAGGGCGGCCGACATACGGCTGCGCAGAGCCGTAGACACGCGAAGACCCCGGCCTCAGCGTTTCCGCTGGTGACGGGGTCTTTGGGCACCTCATAAGGGGTGCCCCCGGCAGGATTCGAACCTGCGCACACGGCTCCGGAGGCCGTTGCTCTATCCCCTGAGCTACGGGGGCGTGTCGGCCTTGGTGTGTGGCGACGGGTAGAACCCTACCAGCTCTTTCGAGGGGGACTGGCATGGGTTTATGTGGGGGAGGGGCGGTGTGTTGGGGAGGGAGGGAAGGGTGTCGGGGGTGAGGGTGGGGGCGGCTCGGGGGTGTGGGCCGAATGGGTTCAGGGTCCCTGGTGAGGGTTCCGGATGCGGGGCCTGGACGGGGTCGGGAACGGGCCGGAGAGGGTGCGGGAACACGTCCGGGGTGGAAGTGGGGAAAACCCGGACGCGGTGCCGGGCGCGGACCTACTCTCGAGTTGTGTCAGGCGCGTCCGGTCGGGTGCTTGTTGTGGACGACAACAAGGTCATCCGGCAGCTGATCAGGGTCAATCTCGAGCTGGAGGGCATCGAGGTCGTGACCGCGGCCGACGGTGCCGAATGCCTGGACGTGGTGCATCACGTGCGCCCCGATGTGGTCACCCTGGATGTGGTCATGCCCCGTCTCGACGGGTTGCGGACCGCCGCTCGCCTCCGTGCCGATCCGCGCACGCGGAACCTTCCCCTCGCCATCGTCAGCGCCTGCACGCAGTACGAGGTCGAGAGCGGGCTCGATGTGGGCGTCGACGCCTTTCTCGCCAAACCCTTCGAGCCTGCTGAACTCGTGCGGATCGTGAGGCAGTTGATGGAGCGGCGGGGGAGTCGGGGCGGCGAAGGCGGTGGTGACGACGACCGCGGGTCGCCCTTCCAAGGTGCCTTCCAGGGCTCGGACGAGCGCGAGGGCTTCGGCTCGGAAGGGTTCGGTACGGACGGCTTCCGTACGGAGAGGTTCGGTACCGAAAGGCTCGGTGTCGACAGGTTCGACGCTGAGGGGCTCGGGGTCGATGAAGCCGAGCGCGCCGGCCGTTCCGGTCACTGACGACAGTCGTTGATCCGACGCACACCGACCAACCCCGTCACCCATGGACCGCGGACGTCGCGTCACCCCTACGGGCCTACCGGGTCCACCGGGCCTACGGCGCGCAGGCCCGCCGCGCGTCCGCCGTCCGTACCGCCCCGACCCCGTCCACATCCCGGACCGCCGGCCAAACCGACTCGCATACCCACCCCCCTCCTCCCCTACGCTGGTCACGTGACTCCCGTCGAGCTCTCCCGTACCGTGCTGCGCGCGGTGCGTCGTGCTGTGGACGCGGGTGAGCTGAGTGTGGCCGTGCCGATGCGGGCGATGGTGGCGCCGCCGGGGCCCGGTGGGTGTGGGGACTACGCCACGAACATCGCGTTGCAGCTGGCCCGCCCCGCCGGGCGCTCCGCCGTGCAGGTCGCCGAGATCCTCCTGCCCCACCTCGTCGGCACCGACGGTGTCGCCGACGTGGCGATCACCGGGCCCGGGTTTCTCAACATTCGCCTCGGCGGCGCGGACTCGGCCGGCGCATCCCTCGTACGGGAGATCGGGCGCGGTTCCTACGGTCATGGCGACGCCCTCGCCGGACAGGTCGTATCGCTCCGGATTCCGATGCCGTACGACATCCGTGCCGAGGTCGTCGCCGACGCGCTCGTACGGATCATCGCCACCCAGGGTGGCCGGGCCCTCGTACAGCACGCCGAGCCGCCGCACACGGACCTCAACCACACGGGCCCCAACCACACGGGTCCCTCCCACACAGACCTCCCGCCCGGCGGCCCACGGCACGCCGAGGGGGCGCACCCCCTCGCCCCCGCACCGAGCGCCCCCACCACCCCCGTAACCCTCCGCCCCGTTCCCGCGCCCGAAGACCCCGCACCCCTCGGGCCCGACGCCGCCCGCTGGGCCCTGCTGCACCCGGCCGGGCACGACCGGCCCCGGATCGGTGCCGGGCATCTTCTTCAGCGGGAGAGCAACCCGCTCTTCCGCGTCCGGTACGCGCACGCCCGCACCCGGGCTCTCACCCGCAACGCCGCGGCCCTCGGCTTCACCGGCACCCCCGGTGACGTCCCGGGGGCGGACGACCTGCTCGGTGCCCTCGCCGATTACCCCCCTGCCCTGCGCGTCGCCGCGACCCATCGCGCCCCCGACCGCCTCGCCCGGCATCTCGTCACCACCGCCGACGCCTTCCTCGCCCTCCAGCACCTGGTGCTGCCGCTCGGCGACGAGAAACCCTCGGCCGCCCACCGCGCCCGGCTCGCGCTCGCCGAAGCCACCGGGACGGTGCTGGCCGGCGGCCTGTCCCTGCTCGGCATCAGCGCCCCTGACTATCTGTGAGAGAAGAATGAGCCGTTCCGCACACCCCGCCGGGCCCCGTCACGCCGATGTCCTGCCCGAGGGGCACTACAGCGCCCCACCCTCCGACCTCAACGCCCTCGACCCCAAGGTCTGGGCCCACACCGTCACCCGTACCGACGACGGAGTCGTGAGCGTCGGCGGTGTCGAAGTCACCACTCTCGCCGAGGAGTTCGGCACCCCCGCCTACTTCCTCGACGAGTCGGACTTCCGTGCGCGCGCCCGTGCCTGGCGCACCGCCTTCGGGCACGACGCCGACGTCTTCTACGCGGGGAAGGCGTTCCTCTCGCGGGCCGTCGTGCGGTGGCTGTACGAGGAGGGACTGAACCTCGACGTCTGTTCGGGTGGTGAACTGGTCACCGCCCTCTCCGCCGGTATGCCCGCCGACCGCGTCGCCTTCCATGGCAACAACAAGTCCGCCGAGGAGATCACCGCCGCCGTCCGCGCCGGCGTCGGGCGGATCGTCCTCGACTCCTTCCAGGAGATCGTGCGCGTCGCCCACATCGCCCAGTCCCTCGGCACGCGGCAGCGCGTACAGATCCGGGTGACGGTCGGCGTGGAGGCGCACACGCACGAGTTCATCGCCACCGCCCACGAGGACCAGAAGTTCGGCATCGCCCTCGCCGACGGGCAGGCCGCGGAGGCCGTACGCCGCGCGCTCTCCCTCGACGGTCTCGAGCTGGTCGGGATCCACTCGCACATCGGCTCGCAGATCTTCGACATGGCCGGGTTCGAGGTCGCCGCCCGGCGCGTCGTGGCGCTGCTCGCGGCCGTCCGTGACGAGCACGGGATCGAACTGCCGGAGATCGACCTCGGCGGCGGCCTCGGCATCGCGTACACCAGCGACGACGACCCCCGTGAGCCGCACGAGATCGCCAAGGCCCTCAGCGAGATCGTCACCCGGGAGTGCGAGGCCGCGAAGCTGCGGACGCCCCGGATCTCGGTGGAGCCCGGGCGCGCCATCGTCGGGCCCACCGCCTTCACGCTCTACGAGGTCGGCACGATCAAGCCGCTCGAAGGGCTGCGGACGTACGTCTCCGTGGACGGCGGCATGTCCGACAACATCCGCACCGCGCTGTACGACGCCGAGTACAGCGTCGCCCTGGTCTCGCGCACCTCCGACGCCGAGCCCATGCTCGTGCGCGTCGTCGGCAAGCACTGCGAGAGCGGTGACATCGTCGTGAAGGACGCGTTCCTGCCCTCCGACCTGGCTCCCGGCGACCTGATCGCCGTTCCGGCCACCGGCGCCTACTGCCGGTCGATGGCCAGCAACTACAACCACGCGCTGCGGCCGCCGGTCGTCGCGGTCAACGACGGGGAGGCGCGGGTCATCGTCCGGCGCGAGACGGAGGACGACCTGCTCCGGCTCGATGTGGGATGACCCCGCGGCCACCGGCGGGGTCCCGGCGGCCGGAGGAAGATCTCCGGTCCGTCGGCCCGGCAAGAATGAAATAGACATCTCACGATCCGGACAAGGGGCAGAAAGCCCCGTCCGGTGAGTGAGACTGGTCCCACCGTAGACGGTATGAGGAAACGAGGTCGGATGATGCGTACGCGTCCGCTGAAGGTGGCGCTGCTGGGCTGTGGGGTTGTCGGCTCAGAGGTGGCTCGCATCATGACGACGCACGCCGACGACCTCGCCGCGCGCATCGGGGCCCCGGTCGAGCTGACCGGCGTCGCGGTGCGGCGCCCCTCCAGGGTCCGTGAGGGCATCGACCCCGCCCTGGTCACGACGGACGCCACCGCCCTGGTCAAGCGCGGGGACATCGACGTCGTCGTCGAGGTCATCGGGGGCATCGAGCCCGCCCGCTCCCTCATCACGACCGCCTTCGAGCACGGCGCCTCCGTGGTGTCCGCCAACAAGGCGCTGCTCGCCCAGGACGGTGCCGCGCTGCACGCCGCCGCCGAGGAGCACGGCAGGGACCTCTACTACGAGGCCGCCGTCGCCGGTGCCATCCCGCTGATCCGCCCGCTGCGCGAGTCCCTCGCCGGCGACAAGATCAACCGCGTGATGGGCATCGTCAACGGGACCACGAACTTCATCCTCGACAAGATGGACTCCACGGGAGCGGGCTACCAGGAGGCCCTCGACGAGGCCACCGCGCTCGGGTACGCGGAGGCCGACCCGACCGCCGACGTCGAGGGGTTCGACGCCGCCGCCAAGGCCGCCATCCTCGCCGGCATCGCCTTCCACACGCGGGTGCGTCTCGACGACGTCTACCGCGAGGGCATGAACGAGGTCACCTCCGCCGACTTCGCCTCCGCCAAGGCGATGGGCTGCACCATCAAGCTGCTCGCCATCTGCGAGCGGGCCGCGGACGGGGGCTCGGTGACGGCGCGCGTGCACCCGGCGATGATTCCGCTGAGCCACCCGCTCGCCTCCGTGCGCGGCGCGTACAACGCCGTGTTCGTCGAGTCGGACGCCGCCGGTCAGCTCATGTTCTACGGACCGGGTGCCGGCGGCGCCCCGACCGCCTCCGCCGTCCTCGGTGACCTCGTCGCCGTCTGCCGCAACAAGCTCAACGGCGCGACCGGCCCCGGCGACTCCGCGTACACCCAGCTGCCCGTGAGCTCCATGGGCGAGGTCGTCACGCGCTACCACATCAGCCTCGACGTGGCCGACAAACCGGGTGTTCTCGCCCAGGTGGCCACGGTTTTCGCCGAGCACGGCGTCTCGATCGACACGGTTCGCCAGCAGGGCCGGCAGGACGGAGGCGGCGAGGCGTCTCTCGTCGTGGTCACCCACCGTGCGTCCGACGCGTCCCTGAACGGGACCGTCGAGGCGCTGCGCAGCCTCGACACCGTGCGGGGTGTCGCCAGCATCATGCGGGTTGAAGGAGAGTAACCAGCAATGACCCACCAATGGCGCGGAATCATCGAGGAGTACCGGGACCGGCTTCCGGTGTCCGGGAACACGCCGGTCGTGACGCTCCGTGAGGGCGGTACGCCCCTAGTGCCCGCGCAGGTGCTCTCCGAGCGCACGGGCTGCGACGTCCACCTCAAGGTGGAGGGTGCGAATCCGACCGGGTCCTTCAAGGACCGCGGTATGACCATGGCCATCACGCGGGCGAAGGAGGAGGGCGCCAAGGCCGTCATCTGCGCCTCCACCGGCAACACGTCGGCCTCCGCCGCGGCCTACGCGGTGCGGGCCGGGATGGTCTGTGCCGTCCTCGTCCCGCAGGGCAAGATCGCGCTCGGCAAGATGGGGCAGGCCCTCATCCACGGCGCGAAGATCCTCCAGGTCGACGGGAACTTCGACGACTGCCTCACGCTCGCGCGCTCGCTGTCCGACAACTACCCGGTGGCGCTGGTCAATTCGGTCAATCCGGTGCGCATCGAGGGCCAGAAGACCGCGGCCTTCGAGATCGTGGACATGCTCGGCGACGCGCCCGACATCCATGTCCTGCCGGTGGGCAACGCGGGCAACATCACGGCGTACTGGAAGGGCTACACGGAGTACGCCGGAGACGGCATCGCCGCGCGGACCCCGCGCATGTGGGGCTTCCAGGCCTCCGGTTCCGCGCCCATCGTGCGCGGTGAGGTGGTCAAGGACCCCTCGACCATCGCCACCGCGATCCGCATCGGCAACCCGGCCTCGTGGCAGTTCGCGCTGGCCGCGCGGGACGAGTCGGGCGGCTTCATCGACGAGGTGACGGACCGTGAGATCCTCCGCGCCTACCGGCTGTTGGCCGCGCAGGAGGGTGTCTTCGTCGAGCCGGCGTCCGCGGCGTCCGTCGCCGGCCTGCTGAAGGCCGCCGAGCAGGGCAAGGTCGACCCCGGCCAGCGGATCGTCTGCACGGTCACCGGAAACGGGCTCAAGGATCCGGACTGGGCCGTCGCCGGCGCCCCGCAGCCCGTCACCGTCCCGGTGGACGCGGCCACGGCGGCGGAGCGGCTCGGGCTGGCGTAAGGCCGTCCCGCGCCGACCAGCCGCCCCGGGGTAGTCCTGACCGGAGTCCCTGGCCGGAGTCCCCAGGGGTCAGGGGTCCCGGGGGTACTCAGGAGCGCGTAGGGGTGCGTCGGGGGGCCCTCGGCGACGGGTGGAAAGTGCCGGGAAGCGGCGGAAGGTGTCACCCGCCACGACCGGCCCCGGACGTAATCCGGCGGGGGGTGCACAGGGGGCTTACGACACGCATCGTGCGCCTCCTGTGCGCCCTATGTCGCCACAGAACCTTCCTTCGATAAGCTGTACCGAACCCGCCCGCCGCATATGCCGCGGTGCCGCGCCGTCCCTGCGGCCTCCGGGTCTTCTCGCAGGCATCGCAACCCGTCGAAGTTCCTCGCAGCAGTTCACCGCAGTTCCTCGCAGCAGTCACCGCAACAGCTCACCGCAGTTCATCGAGAATCTCGCACATCACGCAGCTCAAGGAGAGTCATCGAGCGATGGCCGGTCCAGCGTTCCGCGCCGCCGCCGTCCGGGTGCGCGTCCCCGCCACCAGCGCCAATCTCGGGCCGGGCTTCGACGCCTTCGGCCTGTCACTGGGGCTGTACGACGACGTGGTCGTCCGGGTGGCCGACTCCGGGCTGCACATCGACATCGCGGGTGAGGGCAGTGAGACCCTGCCGCGCGACGAGAGTCACCTCCTCGTACGCTCCCTGCGCACCGCCTTCGATCTGCTGGGCGGACAGCCGCGCGGCCTGGAGATCGTCTGCGCCAACCGCATTCCGCACGGACGGGGTCTCGGTTCCTCCTCGGCCGCCATCTGCGCCGGAATCGTCGCCGCGCGTGCCGTGACCATAGGCGGCGACAGCAGGCTCGACGACTCCGCGCTGCTGGAACTCGCCACCGAGATCGAGGGGCATCCCGACAATGTCGCGGCCTGCCTGCTCGGTGGTTTCACGCTCTCCTGGATGGAGGCCGGAGCCGCGCGGGCGATCCGGATGGAACCCGCCCATTCCATCGTTCCGGTGGTTTTCGTACCGGGAAAGCCGGTGCTCACCGAGACCGCGCGCGGCCTGCTGCCGCGCACCGTCCCGCACGTCGACGCCGCCACGAACGCGGGCCGCGCCGCACTGCTCGTCGAGGCCCTCACCAGGCGCCCCGAGCTGCTGCTGCCCGCCACCGAAGACCGTCTGCACCAGGAGTACCGCGCCCCGGCGATGCCGGAGAGCGCCGCACTGGTGGAGCGGCTGCGGGCCGACGGCATTCCCGCGGTGATCTCCGGCGCGGGCCCCACGGTCCTCGCGCTCGCCGACGGGGAATCGGCCGACAAAGTCGCTGACCTCGCAGGTCAGGGCTGGGCCGCCAATCGACTGGACCTCGACGCCACGGGGGCGAGCGTGCTGCCTCTCGCGCCGACGGGCGTCCATTAAAAGCGCGCGGTTGCCGGATTTCGAGAGGGGGAATGTTTGTTGGATCCGGTAGTGTTAACCTCAAGTCTGCACCCGACCCCACCATGGCGAGGTGCATCGTGTCCCCGTCCGGGACAACCTTTCTTCCGGGAGCCTCCCAAACTGCTTTGTGCCATGCATTGGGTGCTATGCGCTGAGCAGTGCTGAGCACGCTCCGGAACCGGCGTGACCGTGCCGATGACACCGCAATTCAGTGCCACGGCTCCGGAATCGTCATCACCAGATATGTCTTCCGCCGTTTTGGCGGACCACCGCCCCGGCGCGGTCCACACCACAAGGACCAATGCCGGACAGCACAACCGGTCGCCGAGCCAGACAGGCCGACGTCCGCTCCAGGGAAGGACCCTTCGTGAGCGACACCACCGATCTGATGGGCGCGCGTGTCGAGGAGACCGCTGCCGCGCCCGCCACGGACGCCTCTGCCGCGCCTGCCTCCGGTGCCGGCTCCCGGCGGCGCCGCGGTACCGGCCTCGACGGCATGGTGCTGGCCGAGCTTCAGCAGGTCGCGTCCGGCCTCGGTATCAGGGGCACCGCGCGGATGCGCAAGAGCCAGCTGATCGAGGTCATCAAGGAGGCGCAGGCGGGCGGTGCCCCGGCGCAGGCCGCCGACACCGCAGCCGAGGCCAAGCCGAAGCGCCGGGCCACCTCCAAGGCCCGTACCGGCGACGAGGCCACCGCGGCCGAGACGAAGGCCGAGAAGGCCGCCGAGAAGGCCGTGGCCCAGCAGCAGATCGAGATCCCCGGCCAGCCCGCCGGAGGCCCCTCCCGCGCGAGCGAGGCCGAGCGTGACGACGCCCCCGCCGTGGAGCGCCGCCGCCGTCGCGCCGTCGCCGAGGCGGGCAGCCCCGAGACGGTCGCCGTCGAGGCGAAGAGCGAGCCGAAGGGTGACACGGCCGGCGAGGCCAAGGGCGACGCCGGCGACGACGGCCGCCAGGGCCGCCGTGACCGCCGGGACCGCGGCGAGCGCGGTGACCGTGAGCGTGGCGGACGTGAGCGCGACCGCCGCGGCGGCAAGGGCGACGAGCAGCAGCAGGGCCAGGCCGGCGGCGGACAGCAGCGCGCGGAGCGCCAGGACCGGCCGGACCGTCAGGACCGACAGCAGCAGGGCGGTGGCCGTCAGGACCGCCAGCCGCGCGACAACGGCCCGCAGCGTGACAGCGGCCCGCAGCGTGACAATGGCCCTCAGGACGACGACGACTTCGACGGTGGCCGTCGCGGCCGTCGCGGCCGTTATCGCGACCGTCGTGGGCGTCGTGGACGCGACGAGTTCGTGGCCAACGAGCCGCAGCTCGCCGACGACGACGTCCTGATCCCCGTCGCGGGCATCCTGGACATCCTCGACAACTACGCGTTCATCCGCACCTCGGGCTACCTGCCGGGTCCGAACGACGTGTACGTCTCGCTGGCCCAGGTCCGCAAGAACGGTCTGCGCAAGGGTGACCACGTCACCGGCGCGGTCCGTCAGCCCAAGGACGGCGAGCGCCGCGAGAAGTTCAACGCGCTCGTCCGCCTCGACTCGGCGAACGGCATGGCCGCCGAATCCGGCCGCGGGCGGCCCGAGTTCAACAAGCTGACGCCGCTGTACCCGCAGGACCGCCTCCGTCTGGAGACCGACCCGGGTGTGCTGACGACGCGGATCATCGACCTCGTCGCGCCGATCGGCAAGGGCCAGCGCGGTCTGATCGTGGCCCCGCCGAAGACCGGCAAGACCATGATCCTTCAGGCGATCGCCAACGCGATCACCATCAACAACCCCGAGTGCCACCTGATGGTCGTCCTGGTCGACGAGCGTCCGGAAGAGGTCACCGACATGCAGCGGTCGGTCAAGGGCGAGGTCATCTCCTCGACCTTCGACCGTCCGGCCGAGGACCACACCACGGTCGCCGAGCTCGCCATCGAGCGTGCCAAGCGTCTGGTGGAGCTGGGCCACGACGTCGTCGTGCTGCTCGACTCGATCACGCGTCTGGGCCGTGCGTACAACCTCGCCGCCCCGGCCTCCGGCCGCATCCTGTCCGGTGGTGTCGACTCGACCGCGCTCTACCCGCCGAAGCGCTTCTTCGGTGCCGCGCGCAACATCGAGGACGGCGGCTCGCTGACCATCCTGGCCACCGCGCTCGTCGACACCGGCTCGCGCATGGACGAGGTCATCTTCGAGGAGTTCAAGGGCACCGGCAACGCCGAGCTCAAGCTCGACCGGAAGCTCGCCGACAAGCGTGTCTTCCCGGCGGTGGACGTCGACGCGTCCGGTACCCGTAAGGAAGAGCTCCTGCTCGGCAGCGACGAGCTCGCCATCACCTGGAAGCTGCGTCGCGTGCTGCACGCGCTCGACCAGCAGCAGGCGATCGAGCTGCTGCTGGACAAGATGAAGCAGACGAAGTCGAACGCGGAGTTCCTTCTGCAGATCCAGAAGACGACGCCGTCGCCGGGCAACGGCAACGACTGACTCCCGCACGACTGAGACTGAGGGCCGCCCCCGATCCGGGGGCGGCCCTTTGCGCTGCCTGGCGCGTGTACGATCGCGCCTTCTCGCGGCAACCCGGGTCAGCCCGGCAGACGTGGGGCTCCTGGAGCACGTCGAACGTGGTCCCGCAGGCCGACCCCGACCGCGACGGCTACCAGGACATCGTGGAGCGCCGCAGCTCCAGCGGTGACGTCCACTGGTGGCACTTCCCGCCGTCCACGGAGAAGTGGGCCGACACGAAGATCCTCGCCAACTGGAAGACACGCACACGCGTCGTCGCCCCCGGCGACGTCACCGGTGACGCCCTGCGCGACCTGCTCTCCGTCGACTCCGGCGGTGTCCTGTGGATCTACCCCGGCAAGGGCAACGGCACCTTCTCGGCCCGCGTCGAGGTGGGCTCGGGCTGGAACCGGTACAACTCCCTGCGCGCCCATGGTGACTTCACATGGAACAGCAAGGCCGACCGGATCGCGCGCAGCAGGTCCGGATCGTACGTCCACCTCTACAAGGGCACCGGCAAGGCGGGCAGCGGTGTGTTCCCGGCCCGCGTCAAGGTGCGCACCTGGGGCGACTGCAACGCCTTCGACGCTCCCGGTGACGTGACCGGCGACGGCAGGGCCGACTTCCTGGCCCGTACGGCCGGCGGCACGCTGTAGCTCTACCCGGGTACCGGCAAGGCGACCAGCGAGACCTTCGCCACAAGGATCAAGATCGGCACCGATTTCGAGCGGTACGACATCTTCGGCTGAAAGAGCAGGTGAGCGCGTTTCTGTCCGGACGCGCCGAGCGTTCGATGTGCCCATCGCGGTCGGCGGTGGGCACATCGCGTTGTGCAACCCTTTGCCGAGTTTCCCCGTCTGACGGTACGGAGTGACCATGGAGAAGTACGTGTCACGACCGCGGACGGGCCTGGCCCTGACAGACAGGGGTAACCGACAGTACGAGGACTGAGGGAGCACATGCCTGCCGAGAGTACGCCAGGACCCGGGACACCGGGCGAGTCCGGCACGAGCCGTTCGCGCCCCCGTGCGAAGGGCAGCCGCCGCAAGCCGCGCGGAGCGCGTCGCAAGGCGCTGCTCATCACGGCCTGGACAGCGGCGGGCATCGTCGTGCTGGGCGGCACGGGCGTCGGGATCCTCTACTTCAAGCTCAACGACAACCTCAAGACCGTCGACATCAACCAGGCCCTGGGTCCGGACCGGCCCCTGAAGGCCGACAACGGCTCCGAGAACATCCTGGTGCTGGGGTCCGACACGCGGTCCGGCGGCAACGAGAAGCTCGGCGGCGGCGTCGACGACGGCAGCGCCCGCTCGGACACGGCGATGGTCGTGCACGTATACGAGGGCCACAAGAAGGCCAGCGTGGTCTCCATACCCCGCGACACCCTCGTCCGGCGCCCCTCCTGCACGGACGCCAAGGGCGTCACCCACGACGCCGCGACCGGCGTGATGTTCAACTCCGCGTACTCCACCGGTGGCGCGACCTGCGCCGTGAAGACCGTCGAGTCCCTGTCCGGCATCCGCATGGACCACTACGTCGAGGTCGACTTCAGCGGCTTCCAGAAGCTCATCGACGATCTGGGCGGTGTCTCGGTCACCACGACCAAGGACATCAAGGACCCCGACAGCCACCTGAACCTCACGGCCGGCCCGCACACGCTGGACGGGCGGCAGGCGCTCGGTCTGGTCCGCACCCGGCACGGCGTCGGTGACGGCTCCGACCTCGGCCGCATCCAGCTCCAGCAGGCGTTCATCAAGGCCCTGGTCGACCAGGTCAAGCACCTCGGCGTGCTCACCAGCCCCACGAAGCTCTTCCAGCTCGCCGACACCGCCACCAAGACCGTCACCACCGACTCCGACATCGGTTCGGTCAAGGCCCTCGCGTCCTTCGCCGACGGCCTCAAGGGCATCGGCTCGTCGCACATGAACATGGTGACGATGCCGGTCCAGTACGACAGCGCGGACGCCAACCGTGTCCTGGTCGACGAGGCCAAGGCCAAGATGGTCTGGAACGCCCTCAAGGACGACCGGGCGATTCCGGGGGCGGCCACCAAGGGCACCGCCACGGGCACCGCGAAGGGTGTCGTGAACGCCTCCTGAGCCCCGTACGCGGGCTCTGAGCGGCCCGTACAGATGCCCGGGAATAGATAATCCATCCCCCCGGTTTTGGGGGATGCGCCCAGTCCTGGCAGACTGGTACGTCGGCTCCGGTTCACGCTCCCGCATCCCGCGGCGGCGACCCGGCGCCCTCCCGAAACTAGGAGACACCTTGAAGCGCGAGATCCACCCCGAGTACGTCGAGACCCAGGTCAGCTGCACCTGCGGTGCGTCGTTCACCACCCGTAGCACGATCGACTCCGGCACCATCCGTGCCGAGGTCTGCTCCGAGTGCCACCCGTTCTACACGGGCAAGCAGAAGATCCTCGACACCGGTGGCCGCGTGGCCCGCTTCGAGGCCCGCTTCGGCAAGGCTGTCGCTGCCAAGAAGTAGCGAGCCCTCAGCGCCGGTCTCCGGCGTCCCCGGCACGGGGGCGCCGGGACCGGCGCTTTGCGGTGCAGCCCCTTCCCTCGGCGTCCAGACCTCGTCCGGACCGGGGGGACCCCCACGCCGTACCTACGTCCCCGAGCCCGTCACGGAGCGGGGGACAGCCCATTGGAGCCGGAGATGTTCGAGGCGGTCGAGGAACTCATCGGTGAACACGCCGATCTGGAGAAGAAGCTCGCTGACCCGTCGGTCCACGCCGACCAGGCCAACGCGCGCAAGCTGAACAAGCGCTACGCCGAGCTGACCCCGATCGTCGCGACGTACCGCTCCTGGAAGCAGACCGGGGACGACATCGGGACCGCGAAGGAGTTCGCGGCCGACGACCCCGACTTCGCCGCCGAGGTCAAGGAGCTGGAGAAGCAGCGCGGGGAGCTCACCGAGAAGCTCCGGCTGCTGCTGGTCCCGCGCGACCCCAGCGACGACAAGGACGTCATCCTGGAGATCAAGGCGGGCGCCGGCGGCGACGAGTCCGCCCTCTTCGCCGGCGACCTGCTGCGCATGTACCTGCGCTACGCGGAGCGCGTCGGCTGGAAGACCGAGATCATCGACGCCACCGAGTCCGAGCTCGGCGGCTACAAGGACGTCCAGGTCGCGGTGAAGACCAAGGGCGGCCAGGGCGCCACCGAGCCGGGACAGGGCGTCTGGGCGCGCCTGAAGTACGAGGGAGGCGTGCACCGCGTGCAGCGCGTGCCGTCCACCGAGTCGCAGGGCCGCATCCACACCTCCGCGGCCGGCGTGCTGGTCACGCCGGAGGCCGAGGAGGTCGACGTCGAGATCCACGCGAACGATCTGCGCATCGACGTCTACCGCTCCTCCGGGCCCGGCGGCCAGTCCGTGAACACGACCGACTCCGCGGTGCGCATCACGCACATTCCCACCGGAGTCGTCGCCTCCTGCCAGAACGAGAAGAGCCAGCTGCAGAACAAGGAGCAGGCGATGCGTATCCTGCGCTCCAGGCTCCTCGCGGCGGCGCAGGAGGAAGCGGAACGGGAGGCCGCGGACGCCCGCCGCAGCCAGGTTCGTACCGTCGACCGCTCCGAGAAGATCCGTACGTACAACTTCCCGGAGAACCGCATCTCGGACCACCGCGTCGGATTCAAGGCGTACAACTTGGACCAGGTCCTCGACGGCGACCTCGACGCGATGATCCAGGCCTGCGTCGACGCGGACTCGGCGGCCAAACTCGCCGCCGCGTAAGAAGCTCACGACAACAGCCCAGCCCCGGAGGACCAGCGTGCAGCAACATCTTGGGGGGCGACCCCCAAACCCCCGCGGCGTGCTGCTCGCGGAAGTGGCCCAGGCCACCCAGCGGCTGGCCGACGCCGGCGTGCCCTCACCGCGCAACGACGCGGAGGAGCTCGCCGCCTTCGTGCACGGCGTGAAACGGGGCGAGCTGCACACCGTCAAGGACGCGGACTTCGACGCCCGCTACTGGGAGGTGATCGCGCGCCGGGAGGCCCGCGAGCCGCTCCAGCACATCACCGGGCACGCCTATTTCCGCTATCTGGAGCTCCAGGTCGGCCCCGGCGTCTTCGTGCCCCGTCCGGAGACCGAGTCCGTGGTCGGCTGGGCGATAGACGCCGTCCGCGCGATGGACGTCGTCGAACCGCTGATCGTCGACCTGTGCACCGGCTCGGGCGCCATCGCGCTCGCCCTCGCGCAGGAGGTCCCGCGCTCGCGCGTGCACGCCGTGGAGCTGTCCGAGGACGCCCTGCGGTGGACGCGCAAGAACGTCGAGGGGTCCAGGGTCGACCTGCGCCAGGGAGACGCCCTGGAGGCCTTCCGCGACCTCGACGGGCAGGTGGACCTGGTGATCTCCAACCCGCCGTACATCCCCCTCACCGAGTGGGAGTACGTGGCGCCGGAGGCCCGGGACCACGATCCCGAGCTCGCCCTGTTCTCCGGTGAGGACGGACTCGACCTCATCCGCGGCATCGAACGCACCGCGCACCGGCTGCTGCGCCCCGGCGGCGTCGTCGTCGTCGAGCACGCCGACACCCAGGGCGGACAGGTGCCGTGGATCTTCACCGAGGAGCGGGGCTGGGCCGACGCGGCCGACCACCCGGACCTCAACAACCGGCCGCGGTTCGCGACCGCCCGCAAGGCGATGCCGTGATGACGCGCATCCCGTTCCCCAGCCAGCAGTACGTGTACGAGGAGGCCCGCTAAATGGCACGGCGATACGACACCAACGACGCGACCGACCGCACGACCGGTCTGCGTGAGGCCGCGTCCGCCGTCCGCCGTGGCGAGCTGGTGGTCCTCCCGACGGACACGGTGTACGGCATCGGTGCCGACGCGTTCACCTCGGAGGCCGTCGCCGATCTGCTCGACGCCAAGGGCCGTGGCCGCAACATGCCCACCCCTGTCCTCATCGGCTCCCCGAACACCCTGCACGGGCTCGTCACGGACTTCTCCGAGATGGCCTGGGAGCTCGTCGACGCGTTCTGGCCGGGCGCCCTGACGCTCGTCGCCAGGCACCAGCCGTCCCTGCAGTGGGACCTGGGGGACACCCGGGGCACGGTGGCCGTGCGCATGCCGCTGCACCCGGTCGCCATCGAACTGCTCACGGAGGTCGGCCCGATGGCCGTCTCCTCCGCGAACCTCACCGGCCACCCGGCGCCGGAGGACTGCGACGCCGCGCAGGAGATGCTCGGGGACTCCGTCTCCGTCTACCTGGACGGCGGTCCGACCCCCGGCAACGTGCCCTCCTCGATCGTGGACGTCACCGGCAAGGTGCCCGTGCTGCTGCGCGCCGGGGCGCTGTCGGCGGAGGAGCTGCGGAAGGTCGTACCCGACCTCGAGGTGGCGAATTGACAGCCCCTGACGCCTCCAGGCTCCCGGTCCCCCTCGACCAGGGGGCACCCCCATGCGTGGCATAGGCACGGGGAGCGCGGGGTCCAACGGTTCTCCCGGGGGGTCCTTCCGCATCCTCCACGTCAGCACCGGCAACGTGTGCCGCTCGCCGATCACCGAGCGGCTGACCCGTCATGCCCTCGCGGACCGGCTCCGCGACCCCCTGTGGGGCGGCCTGATCGTGGAGAGCGCGGGCACCTGGGGACACGAGGGCGCGCCCATGGAGGCCAACGCCGAGACCGTCCTCGCGGACTTCGGCGCGGACGCCACGGGCTTCGTCGGCCGCGAGCTCCTCGACGACCACGTCATCAGGGCCGACCTGGTCCTGACGGCCACCCGCGACCACCGCGCCCAGGTCATCTCCATGGGCCACTCGGCGGGTCTGCGCACCTTCACGCTGAAGGAGTTCACGCGCCTCGTACGGGCCATAGACACGGCGACGCTGCCGCCGCTGGAGGACGGCGTGGTCGAACGCGCCCGAGCCCTGGTGCGGGCCGCGGCGGCGCTGCGCGGGTGGCTGCTGGCCCCGACGGCCGAGGCGGACGAGGTGTACGACCCCTACGGTGCGCCGCTGCCGTTCTTCCGGTCCATCGGGGACGAGATCAACGAGGCGCTGGACCCGGTCGTGACGGCGCTGACGGGCGTGCGGGCGAGCGCCTGACACGGGCGCGGCCGTGTCAGGCGGGGGCCCGCGCACGGGCGTGGGACGAGGGCGCCGGGCCGGTCCGGGCGGCACCGACGGGGGCCGGGGCCGGGCGAGACCGGGCGCCCGCGGGGTCGCGGTTCTACATTGGACGTAGCGCATCTCGCCGCCCAGGACGTGGCGCACCCCCCGCCGAGGTCCGGAGACCACCATGCCGGTCACACACACGCTGGAAGCGGATGTCCTGCGCCGACAGGACCCGGAGCTCGCCGAGATCCTGCTCGGGGAGCTGGTGCGGCAGTCGACGACACTGCAGCTGATCGCGGCCGAGAACTTCACCTCGCCGGCCGTGCTGGCAGCCCTCGGATCGCCGCTCGCCAACAAGTACGCCGAGGGCTACCCCGGCGCCCGTCACCACGGCGGCTGCGAGATCGTCGACGTCGCCGAGCGGGTGGCCGTGGAACGTGCCAGGGCCCTTTTCGGCGCCGATCACGCGAATGTGCAGTCCCACTCCGGATCTTCGGCCGTGCTGGCCGCGTACGCCGCACTGCTGCGCCCCGGCGACACCGTGCTCGCCATGGGCCTGCCCTTCGGCGGTCACCTCACGCACGGGTCGCCGGCGAACTTCTCGGGCCGCTGGTTCGACTTCGTCGGCTACGGCGTGGAGCCGGAGACCGGGCGGATCGACTACGAGCAGGTGCGGGCGCTGGCCCGGACGCACCGACCGAAGGCCATCGTCTGCGGCTCCATCTCCTATCCCCGGCACATCGACTACGCGCTCTTCCGGGAGATCGCCGACGAGGCCGGCGCCTATCTCATCGCCGACGCCGCCCACCCCATCGGGCTGGTCGCGGGGGGAGCGGCGCCCAGCCCGGTGCCGTACGCGGACGTGGTCTGCGCGACGACCCACAAGGTGCTGCGCGGGCCACGCGGCGGCATGATCCTGTGCGGCGCGGAACTGGCCGAGCGCGTCGACCGCGCCGTCTTCCCGTTCACCCAGGGCGGTGCGCAGATGCACACGATCGCCGCCAAGGCCGTCGCGTTCGGTGAGGCGGAGACCCCCGCGTTCACGGCGTACGCGCATCAGGTGGTCGCCAACGCGCGGGCGCTGGGTGAGCGGCTGGCCGCGGAGGGGCTCGTCCTGACCACGGGCGGTACCGACACTCACATGCTGACCGCCGACCCGGCGCCGTTCGGCCTCGACGGAGGCACCGCGCGCGGCCGGCTCGCCGCCGCCGGAATGGTCCTCGACACCTGTGCGCTGCCGCACGGGGAGACGCGGGGCCTGCGGCTGGGCACCGCGGCGATGACCACCCAGCGCATGGGCGAGAGGGAGATGGTGCAGGTCGCGGCGGTGTTCGCGGCGGTGCTGCGAGGCGGGAAGGACAGCAGGACCGCACGTGAAGAAGTGCGGGAGCTCACTGGAAGATTTCCGCCCTATCCGGACCTCTGAGGGGTACACGCACTCGTGTGCACAGCCACTCGTGCAACCATCGTCGCTACCCGGAAGTCCTCAACCGTATGCGTGCATCGCTAGGGTGTGGGGCTCAGATGGCCAGCGAGACCTGTGGGGAAGCCCGTGCGTGAATATCTGCTGACGCTCTGTGTCACGGCCGCGGTGACGTATCTGCTCACCGGGCCGGTACGGAAGTTCGCGATCGTGGCCGGAGCCATGCCGCAGATCCGGGCACGGGACGTGCACCGGGAACCCACACCGCGCCTCGGCGGCATCGCGATGTTCTTCGGTCTGTGCGCCGGACTGCTGGTCGCCGACCATCTGACGAACCTCAACGCGGTCTTCTCCAACTCCAACGAGCCGCGCGCGCTGCTCTCCGGGGCGGCACTGATCTGGCTGATCGGCGTGCTGGACGACAAGTTCGAGATCGACGCCCTGATCAAGCTGGGCGGTCAGATGATCGCCGCGGGTGTGATGGTCATGCAGGGTCTGACGATCCTGTGGCTGCCGATCCCCGGTGTCGGCCTGGTGGCCCTCACCCAGTGGCAGGGCACGCTGCTGACGGTGGCGCTGGTGGTCATCACGATCAACGCCGTGAACTTCGTCGACGGGCTCGACGGGCTCGCCGCCGGCGTGGTGTGCATCGCCTCCGCCGCGTTCTTCCTGTACGCCTACCGCATCTGGTACAGCTACGGCATCGAGGCCGCCGCCCCGGCGACGCTGTTCGCGGCGATCCTGATGGGCATGTGCCTGGGCTTCCTGCCGCACAACATGCACCCGGCGCGGATCTTCATGGGGGACTCCGGCTCGATGCTGATCGGGCTGGTGCTGGCGGCCGGCGCGATCTCCATCACGGGGCAGATCGACCCCGACGTGATGAACCTGTTCACCGGTTCCCCGCGCAACACCGTGCACCAGACGGTGCCCGTGTTCATCCCGCTGCTGCTGCCGCTGACGATCATCGCCATCCCGGCCGCCGACCTCGTGCTCGCCATCGTGCGGCGCACCTGGCGCGGACAGTCGCCGTTCGCCGCCGACCGCGGGCATCTGCACCACCGTCTGCTGGAGGTCGGCCACTCGCACAGCAGGGCGGTGCTGATCATGTACTTCTGGTCGGCGCTCATCGCCTTCGGCGCCCTCGCCTACTCGGTGAACTCGGGAGCCATGTGGAGCGTGCTCGGTATCGCGGCGCTCAGCGCGGTCGGTCTCGTACTGCTCCTGCTGCCGCGCTTCACCCCGCGCGCTCCGCGCTGGGCCGAGCACCTCGTGCCGCCGCGCTACCGGCGTCGCCGCGCCGCCGCCCCGGCGCTCCCGGACGACGGCGGCGAACAGGCGTCCGCGCAGGGCGCCGAAGCCGCGCCGGAGCGGGAGGACATCGACGACGAACAGCGTGCCCCGGTGGTTGTCGGAGTCTCAGGAGTCAACGGGGCGACGGCAATCGGCACCCGTGCGCGCGTCCTGGACCGGCGCGGAGCCGAAAGTTCACGCTGACGCAAAGTAAGAATTTCGCAAGAGGCCCCAGTGGCAAACCGCTCCAATACCAGACAAGTTGCCCGCTGTTTTGCACAAACGCGCAGGTTCACTCTCATGTGTGACAGCGAGCACACCATCTAGGTAAAGACCGCATCAAATAGTTTGTGATACGGTTCACGAGAACCCGGGGTGGAGCCGAAGGACCGTCGTGAGACGGCCCCTTGGCGTGAGGATCTCTCTCGACCCGGGACTACGCTCGTCCATGACGACACCCTGCCCCCCTTAGCAAGCGGAGTTGCCGCCATGCCGTCCAATGACGCCCGGATTCTCCTTCAGGCCGCCGTGCCCACAGCTGCCGTCGGCGCGATCGCCGCCGTGGTCAGCGGTGTGGTCGCGGGTGGCAAGGGAGCGCTCGGGGCGGTCGTCGCGACGCTGGTCGTGATCCTGTTCATGGGCATCGGGCTCTACGTTCTGCAGCGCACCGCCGCATCGCTTCCGCACCTGTTCCAGGCGATGGGCCTCCTGCTCTACACGGCGCAGATTCTTCTGCTGTTCATCTTCGTCGCCGCGTTCAAGAACACGACGCTGTTCAACCCCAAAGCCTTCGCGATCACCCTGGTCGCCACCACGCTCGCGTGGATCGGCGCACAGGCGCGTGCCCACATGAACGCCAAAATCCTTTATGTCGAGCCCGACTCCGTGAAGGGCGACAAGCCCGAAAAAACGGGGCACTCGTCGTGAGGGGTAGGGCCGGGATAAGTGCCTGTAGGAGATCCTGCTATCGTCCGGTGCCAACTGCGGCATCGCGGGCGCGGGCATCTGAGCTGACGCCTGCTCAATCGCGAGGCTTGATGCCCCACAGCCGCCCTCCCATCCGTAACACCAGTCCAGTGCCGAACCGCGGCTGCGCGCCGCGCCGACACAACGAGGTTGCCGTACCTATGCGCCACGCTGAAGGAGCCCGCGGTGAGTGCTGACCCGACGCAGGTGCTCGCCTTCGAGACCGACTGCCACATCTTCGACGGCTGTGGCTTCCCGGCTCCCGGCCTGCACTCGTTCCTGTTCAAGCCCCTCTTGGGCGACGGGGACAGCAACTTGTACTTCAACAAGACGATGCTGCTGGCGTTGCTCGGCTCGATCATCATCGTCGGCTTCTTCTGGGCGGCCTTCCGCAAGCCGAAGGTCGTCCCGGGCAAGCTCCAGATGGTCGCCGAGACGGGTTACGACTTCGTCCGGCGCGGCATCGTCTACGAGACCATCGGCAAGAAGGAAGGCGAGAAGTACGTACCGCTCGTCGTCTCGCTCTTCTTCTTCGTCTGGATGATGAACCTCTGGTCGATCGTGCCGCTCGCCCAGTTCCCGGTCACGTCGATCATCTCGTACCCCTTGGTGCTCGCCCTGATCGTCTATGTCCTGTGGGTCTCGCTGACCTTCAAGCGTCATGGCTTCGTCGGCGCCCTCAAGAACTTCACGGGATACGACAAGTCGCTCGGCCCCGTGCTGCCGCTGGCCATGCTCATCGAGTTCTTCTCGAACCTGATCGTCAGGCCCTTCACGCACGCGGTGCGACTCTTCGCGAACATGTTCGCCGGCCACACCCTGCTGCTGCTCTTCACGATCGCCAGCTGGTACCTGCTGAACGGCATCGGGATCGCCTACGCGGGCGTCTCGTTCATCATGGTCCTCGTCATGACGGCCTTCGAGCTGTTCATCCAGGCCCTGCAGGCGTATGTGTTCGTGCTGCTGACCTGCTCCTTCATCCAGGGCGCGCTGGCCGAGCACCACTGAGCGCCCGCTTCTCGACCCCGCAGTCGTCCGGTGGCCAACCCCCACCGGTCCGTAAAGAAAAGGAAGAACTGGCATGTCCCAGACCCTTGCCGCTGTCTCCGGCTCGCTCGGCTCGATCGGTTACGGCCTCGCGGCCATCGGCCCCGGCGTCGGCGTCGGCATCATCTTCGGTAACGGCACCCAGGCGCTCGCCCGTCAGCCTGAGGCCGCCGGTCTGATCCGCGCCAACCAGATTCTCGGCTTCGCCTTCTGTGAGGCGCTCGCCCTCATCGGTCTGGTCATGCCGTTCGTCTACGGCGTGTGACGTCGGATCGACGACAGCCCCCTAGACGAAAGGCACTGATATGAGCCAGCTGCTCATTCTGGCGGCCGAGCAGGAGAACCCGCTCGTCCCGCCGATCCCTGAGCTCGTCATCGGCCTGATCGCCTTCGTCATCGTCTTCGGCTTCCTCGCCAAGAAGCTCCTCCCGAACATCAACAAGGTTCTGGACGAGCGTCGCGAGGCCATCGAGGGCGGTATCGAGAAGGCCGAGGCCGCTCAGACCGAGGCCCAGAGCGTGCTGGAGCAGTACAAGGCCCAGCTCGCCGAAGCCCGGCACGAGGCCGCGCGGCTGCGCCAGGAGGCGCAGGAGCAGGGCGCCACGCTCATCGCCGAGATGCGCGCGGAAGGCCAGCGGCAGCGTGAGGAGATCATCGCCGCCGGCCACTCGCAGATCGAGGCCGACCGCAAGGCCGCTTCGCAGGCACTGCGTCAGGACGTGGGCAAGCTCGCCACCGACCTGGCCGGCAAGCTCGTCGGTGAGTCCCTCGAGGACCACGCCCGGCAGAGCCGCGTCATCGACCGCTTCCTCGACGGACTCGACGAGGCCGCCACGAAGGCCGAGGCGACTCGATGACAGCGCACGGAGCGAGCCGCGAGGCCTTCGCTGCAGCCCGTGAGCGTCTCGACGCGCTGACGGACTCGACGTCCGTGGACGCGGCCCGGCTCGGCGACGAGCTGGCCGCCGTCACCGCGCTGCTCGACCGCGAGGTGTCCCTGCGTCGGGTCCTGACCGACCCGGCGCAGCCCGGTGAGGCCAAGGCCGAGCTGGCCCAGCGCCTGCTGGGCGGCCAGGTCGGCGGTCCGGCCGCGGACCTGGTGGCCGGTCTGGTGCGCTCGCGCTGGTCGCAGTCGCGCAACCTGGTGGACACGCTGGAGGAGCTGGCGAACATCGCCGACCTCACGGCCGCCCAGCGGGCGAACACGCTCGACGACGTCGAGGACGAGCTGTTCCGGTTCGGCCGGATCGTCTCCTCGAACACGGAGCTGCGTGCCGCGCTGACCGACCGCGCCGCCTCGAAGGCGGCCAAGAGCGAGCTGCTGCGCAGCCTGCTCGGCGGCCGTGCCAACGCGACCACCGAGCGTCTGGTGACGCGCCTGGTGACCGCGCCGCGTGGACGTAGCCTGGAGGCGGGACTCGAGTCCCTGTCCAAGCTCGCCGCCGAGCGCCGGGACCGCATGGTCGCCGTCGTCACCTCGGCGGTCCCGCTGAGCGACGGCCAGAAGCAGCGCCTCGGCGCCGCCCTGGCGAAGCTCTACGGCCGCTCGATGCACCTCAACCTCGACGTGGACCCCGAGGTCCTCGGCGGGATCCGGGTGCAGGTCGGTGACGAGGTCATCAACGGCGCCATCGCGGACCGGCTCGACGACGCCGGCCGCCGCATGGCCGCCTAGCAGCAACTCAATACGCGTAACACGTTGTACTTACGGCCCTCGTTGGGCCGTGCAGAGGATTCCTGGGGGCTGACCCCAGACCCCCAAGAACACTTCGGGCCCAACAAGGAGAGCAGGGAACCCAGATGGCGGAGCTCACGATCCGGCCGGAGGAGATCCGGGACGCGCTGGAGAACTTTGTCCAGTCGTACCAGCCGGACGCGGCCTCGCGCGAGGAGGTCGGTACGGTCACCGTCGCCGGCGACGGTATTGCCAAGATCGAGGGTCTTCCCTCGGCGATGGCGAACGAGCTGCTGAAGTTCGAGGACGGGACCCTCGGTCTCGCGCTGAACCTGGAAGAGCGCGAGATCGGTGCGGTCGTCCTCGGCGAATTCAGCGGCATCGAGGAGGGCCAGCCGGTGCACCGCACCGGTGAGGTGCTGTCCGTCGCCGTGGGCGAGGGCTACCTCGGCCGCGTCGTCGACCCGCTCGGCAACCCGATCGACGGCCTCGGCGAGATCGAGACGTCCGGCCGCCGCGCCCTCGAGCTGCAGGCCCCGGGCGTCATGGTCCGCAAGTCGGTGCACGAGCCGATGGAGACCGGTTACAAGGCCGTCGACGCGATGACCCCGGTCGGCCGTGGCCAGCGTCAGCTGATCATCGGTGACCGTCAGACCGGCAAGACCGCGCTGGCCGTCGACACGATCATCAACCAGCGCGACAACTGGCGCTCGGGCGACCCGAAGAAGCAGGTCCGCTGCATCTACGTCGCCATCGGTCAGAAGGGCTCCACCATCGCCTCCGTGCGAGGTGCCCTGGAAGAGGCCGGCGCGCTCGAGTACACGACCATCGTCGCCGCCCCGGCGTCCGACCCGGCCGGCTTCAAGTACCTGGCGCCGTACACCGGTTCGGCCATCGGCCAGCACTGGATGTACGACGGCAAGCACGTCCTCATCATCTTCGACGACCTCTCGAAGCAGGCCGACGCCTACCGCGCCGTGTCCCTGCTGCTGCGCCGTCCGCCGGGGCGCGAGGCCTACCCCGGTGACGTCTTCTACCTGCACTCCCGTCTGCTGGAGCGCTGCGCGAAGCTCTCCGACGACATGGGCGCGGGTTCGATGACGGGTCTGCCGATCGTCGAGACCAAGGCGAACGACGTGTCGGCGTTCATCCCGACCAACGTCATCTCCATCACCGACGGCCAGTGCTTCCTGGAGTCCGACCTGTTCAACGCCGGCCAGCGTCCGGCCCTGAACGTCGGTATCTCGGTCTCCCGCGTCGGTGGCTCCGCCCAGCACAAGGCGATGAAGCAGGTCTCCGGCCGGCTCCGTCTCGACCTCGCCCAGTACCGCGAGCTGGAGGCGTTCGCCGCCTTCGGTTCCGACCTGGACGCCGCGTCGAAGTCGCAGCTGGAGCGCGGTCAGCGACTGGTCGAGCTGCTCAAGCAGTCTCAGTACCAGCCGATGTCGACCGAGGACCAGGTCGTCTCCGTCTGGGCCGGTACCACCGGCAAGATGGACGACGTACCGGTCTCCGACGTCCGCCGCTTCGAGAAGGAGCTCCTGGAGTACCTGCACCGCAAGGAGCAGGGCCTCATGACCTCCATCAAGGAGGGCGGCAAGATGTCGGACGACACCCTCACCGCCGTCGCGGACTCCATCGCGGACTTCAAGAAGCAGTTCGAGACCTCGGACGGGAAGCTTCTCGGCGAGGACGCTCCGGCCGCCGCCAAGTGACGTAAGGAAGGGACCTGACTCATGGGAGCCCAGCTCCGGGTCTACAAGCGTCGCATCCGATCCGTCACCGCGACCAAGAAGATCACCAAGGCGATGGAGATGATCGCCGCCTCGCGTGTCGTCAAGGCGCAGCGCAAGGTGGCGGCCTCCGCGCCGTACGCGACCGAGCTCACCCGCGCGGTCACGGCGGTCGGTACCGGGTCGAACACCAAGCACCCGCTGACCACGGAGGCGGAGACGGCGACGCGTTCCGCGGTGCTGCTCCTCACGAGCGACCGCGGACTGGCCGGCGCCTTCAACTCCAACGCCATCAAGGCGGCGGAGCTGCTGACCGCCCGTCTCGCGGCCGAGGGCAAGGAGGTCGACACGTACGTCGTCGGCCGCCGCGGTCTGGCCCACTACAACTTCCGCGAGCGCAAGGTCGCGGAGTCGTGGTCGGGCTTCACCGACGAGCCCACCTACGCGGACGCGAAGATGGTCGCGGGTCCGCTCATCGAGGCCATCGAGAAGGAGACGGCGGACGGCGGCGTGGATGAACTCCACATCGTCTACACCGAGTTCGTCTCGATGATGACGCAGACGGCGATCGACAGCCGACTGCTTCCGCTGCGCCTCGAAGAGGTTGCGGAGGAGACGTCCAGCACGGGCGAGATCCTTCCGCTGTACGAGTTCGAGCCATCGGCGGAGGACGTCCTCGACGCCCTGCTGCCGCGCTACGTCGAGAGCCGTATCTACAACGCGCTGCTCCAGTCGGCTGCCTCCAAGCACGCCGCCACGCGCCGCGCGATGAAGTCGGCGACCGACAACGCGGGAGACCTGATCACCACGCTCTCCCGCCTTGCCAATGCGGCCCGCCAGGCCGAAATCACCCAGGAAATCAGCGAGATCGTCGGCGGCTCCGCAGCCCTTGCCGACGCGACCGCGGGGAGTGACAAGTAATGACGACGACTTCTGAGACGGCCGTTGCCACGGGCCGCGTCGCCCGGGTCATCGGCCCGGTCGTCGACGTGGAGTTCCCCGTCGACGCGATGCCGGACATCTACAACGCCCTTCACGTCGAGGTGGCCGACCCGGCCAACGCCGGCGAGAAGAAGACGCTGACCCTGGAGGTCGCCCAGCACCTGGGTGACGGCCTGGTCCGCACGATCTCCATGCAGCCCACCGACGGTCTGGTCCGCCAGGCCGCGGTCACCGACACGGGCGCGGGCATCACCGTCCCGGTCGGCGACTTCACCAAGGGCAAGGTGTTCAACACCCTCGGTGAGGTGCTGAACTCCGACGAGAAGTACTCGGGCGAGCGCTGGTCCATCCACCGCAAGGCCCCGCGCTTCGACGAGCTCGAGTCGAAGACCGAGATGTTCGAGACCGGCGTCAAGGTCATCGACCTTCTCACCCCGTACGTCAAGGGTGGAAAGATCGGTCTGTTCGGTGGTGCCGGTGTCGGCAAGACGGTGCTCATCCAGGAGATGATCTACCGCGTCGCCAACAACCACGACGGTGTCTCCGTGTTCGCCGGTGTCGGCGAGCGCACCCGTGAGGGCAACGACCTCATCGAGGAGATGTCGGACTCGGGCGTCATCGACAAGACCGCCCTTGTCTTCGGCCAGATGGACGAGCCCCCGGGCACCCGTCTGCGCGTGGCCCTCGCGGGTCTGACCATGGCGGAGTACTTCCGCGATGTGCAGAAGCAGGACGTGCTGTTCTTCATCGACAACATCTTCCGCTTCACGCAGGCCGGCTCCGAGGTCTCGACCCTGCTCGGCCGGATGCCCTCCGCGGTGGGCTACCAGCCGAACCTGGCCGACGAGATGGGTCTCCTCCAGGAGCGCATCACCTCGACCCGTGGTCACTCGATCACCTCGATGCAGGCGATCTACGTCCCCGCGGACGACCTGACCGACCCGGCCCCGGCCACCACGTTCGCCCACCTCGACGCGACGACGGTGCTCTCCCGTCCGATCTCCGAGAAGGGCATCTACCCGGCCGTGGACCCGCTGGACTCCACGTCCCGCATCCTGGACCCGCGGTACATCGCCGCGGAGCACTACGCGACCGCGATGCGCGTCAAGTCGGTTCTTCAGAAGTACAAGGACCTTCAGGACATCATCGCGATCCTCGGTATCGACGAGCTGGGCGAGGAGGACAAGCTCACCGTCCACCGTGCCCGTCGCGTGGAGCGCTTCCTGTCGCAGAACACCCACGTCGCCAAGCAGTTCACCGGCGTCGACGGGTCGGACGTCCCGCTGGACGAGTCGATCGTGGCCTTCAACGCGATCATCGACGGCGAGTACGACCACTTCCCGGAGCAGGCGTTCTTCCTGTGCGGTGGCATTGAGGACCTCAAGGCCAACGCCAAGGAGCTCGGCGTCTCCTGAACCTCGTGTTCATGAGTGAGGGGGGCGGGGCCGCACCTCGCGGGGTGCGTCCCGTCCCCCTCCTCACGCCCATTAGACTTTGACCCAACACCCGGCGGCAACGGCCGGGTGGTGACCCGAGGAGCCCACCTTGGCTGCTGAGCTGCATGTCGAGCTCGTCGCCGCGGACCGCAGTGTCTGGTCCGGCGAGGCCACCCTGGTCGTCGCGCGTACCACGTCCGGCGACATCGGCGTCATGCCCGGTCACCAGCCGCTTCTCGGTGTGCTGGAGTCGGGCCCGGTGACCATTCGTACGAGTGATGGTGGAACGGTCGTCGCCGCTGTGCACGGCGGTTTCATCTCGTTCGCGGACAACAAGCTGTCGCTGCTGGCCGAGATCGCCGAGCTGTCGGACGAGATCGACGTCCAGCGCGTGGAGCGGGAGCTCGAGCGCGCCAAGGCGGAGGGCGATGCCTCCGCCGAGCGTCGGGCGGATGTCCGACTCCGGGCGGTGTCGGCGCGCTGATCCGGGGGCACCTCCCAGACCCTTAGGGTACTGGGGGAGTGCCGAGTGATGCTTTGCCTCAGCCGCGGCTGGGACCGGATGATTCCGGCCCCGGCCGCGGCTGAGGCGAATGCGGAGGTTTTTTCTTTTCCGTTACCTAGGAGACGAGGAGGTCGGTGTCGATGGTCCTCGCTCTGACTGTGTGCGGATTGGTAGTGGCTCTCGTGGTGGTGGGGCTGTTCGTCTTCGGCCTCCGCCGCCGGCTCATCCAGCGTTCCGGCGGCACGTTCGACTGCAGCCTGCGCTGGGACGTGCCCGAGAAGAGCGACACCAGCGGCAAGGGCTGGGGCTACGGCGTCGCCCGCTACAACGGTGACCGCATCGAGTGGTACCGCGTCTTCTCGTACTCCCCCCGCCCGCGCCGTGTGCTGGAGCGCTCGGCGATCGAGGTGGCCGGCCGGCGCGCCCCGGACGGTGAGGAGGAGCTCGCGCTGCTCTCCGACGCGATCATCCTGACCTGTGTCCACCGGGGCACGCGGCTGGAGCTGGCGATGAGCGAGGACGCGCTGACCGGTTTCCTCGCGTGGCTGGAGGCGGCCCCGCCCGGACAGCGTGTGAACGTCGCCTGACCCTCGCCCGCCGGCGCCCGTGATCCGGGAAGACCGCCGCGGACGGACCCGGAGGTCCGCCCGCGGCGGCTGTGCGAGGTGGTGCCGGGTGGTGCGGGGTCAGCTCAGGCCGGTGTTGACGGCACTGACCAGTTCACCGTTGCTGGTGTCGCCGCTGAAGTCCCAGAAGAACGCGCCGCCCAGACCCTGGGTCCTGGCCCACGCCATCTTCGTGCCGATGGTGGCGGGGGTGTCGTAGCTCCACCAGTTGCTGCCGCAGTGCGCGTACGCGGTTCCGGCGACCGTGCCGGTGGCCGGGCAGGACGTCTTGAGGACCTTGTAGTCCTCGATGCCCTGCTCGTACGTGCCCGGCGCGGGTCCGGTCGCGGTGCCGCCCGGGGCGTCCTGGGTGACGCCCGTCCAGCCTCGGCCGTAGAAGCCGATGCCGATCAGCAGCTTGCTCGCGGGCACGCCCTTCGACTTGAACTTGGCGATCGCGTCGGCCGTGGTGAAGCCGGGCGTCGGGATGCCGTTGTACGAGGTGAGCGGGGAGTGCGGGGCGGTCGGGCCCTGTGCGGCGAACGCGCCGAAGAAGTCGTACGTCATCACGTTGTACCAGTCGACGTAACTCGAGGCGCCCGCGTAGTCGGCGGCGTCGATCTTGCCGCCGGAGGTGCCGTCGGCCGTGGTGGCCGCGGTGACCAGGTTGCCCGTGCCGAACTTGGCGCGCAGGGCCTGCATCAGGTTCTTGTAGGCCGCGGCGCCGCTGGTGTCACAGGACAGACCGCAGGCGTTCGGGTACTCCCAGTCGATGTCGATGCCGTCGAAGACGTCGGCCCAGCGCGGGTCCTCGACGAGGTTGTAGCAGGACTGCGCGAAGGCGGCCGGGTTGGCGGCGGCCTGGGCGAAGCCGCCGGACCAGGTCCAGCCGCCGAAGGACCAGAGGATCTTGATGTTCGGGTACTTGGCCTTCAGCTCGCGCAGCTGGTTGAAGTTGCCGCGCAGTGGCTGGTCCCAGGTGTCGGCGACGCCGCTGACCGACTGGTCGGCGGTGAAGGCCTTGTCGTAGTCGGCGTAGGAGTCGCCGATCGCGCACTGGCCGTTGGTGACGTTGCCGAAGGCGTAGTTGATGTGCGTGATCTTGGCGGCCGAGCCCGACGTCACCAGGTTCTTGACGTTGTAGTTGCGGCCGTAGATGCCCCACTCGGTGAAGTAGCCGAGCTTGACGGCCTTGCCGGTGGGCGGCGGGGTGGTGGTGCCGCCGGTGGTGTGCACCGAGACCGCGCCGCTGGCCGGACCGGTCTGGTCGGCGGTGTCACGGGCCTGGACGGTGTACGAGTAGTCGGTGCCGGCACTCAGGCCGGTGTCCGTGTAGGTCGTACCGGTCACGGTGGCGACCTTGGTGCCGCCGCGCAGGACGTCGTAGTTCTTGACGCCCTTGTCGTCGGTGGCCGCGCTCCAGGAGAGCTTCACCGAGGTGTCGGTGAGGGACGAGGAGGTGGGAGTGCCGGGCGCGGAGGGCGGGTTGTCACCGGGGACGGTGGTTCCGCCGTCGCAACTGCCGCCGTTCAGGAAGCAGTTGGAGGGGGAGCCGGAGCCGGCGCCGTTGAAGCCGAAGGAGACGGAGGCGCCCGCGGCGAGGGTGCCGTTGTAGGACTTGTTCTTGGCGGTCCAGTGGGTGCCGGAGTTGGTGACGTCCGCGTCCCAGGCCGAGGTGACGGAGGTGCCGGTGGGGAAGTCCCACTGGATCGTCCAGGAGCTGATGGCGGAGGTGCCGGTGTTCTTGACGGTCCACTGCCCGCCGAAGCCCGTACCCCAGTCCTGGGTCTTGGTGTAGGTGGCGGTGGCCGAGGCGGCCGCATGGGCGGGGCTCGCGAGGCCGACGAGGGCGGCGAGGGGGAGGAGCAGGGTGGTGAGACCTGCCACGGTTTTCTGTCGGGCTCTGTGCCGGAAGCGCATGATGCCTCTCCTCGGGGGTGTCGTGGGCATGACTGAGCGCAGTGCGGTGAGAATAGAAAGGTCTGGACCATAGGTCAATAGGTCTGGACCAGTGAACGCAGCACTGTTTCGAAGCCCCAACTCCCGCGCCGGAACGGCGGCTTGGGCCCGGCGATCAGCCGCCGGGCCCGTCCGCTCCCCGTCCGCTGCGGATCAGCGCTCCCCGCCGGGCACCCACAGGACGTCGCCGGTCGCCTTGTTCGCCGTCCGCGCCAGGATGAAGAGCAGGTCGGAGAGGCGGTTGAGGTAGGTGGCGGTCAGCGGGTTCATGAGGTCCCCGTGCGCCTCGAGAGCGGCCCACGTCGAGCGTTCGGCCCGCCGTACCACCGTGCACGCCTGGTGCAGCAGCGCCGCGCCGGGTGTGCCGCCGGGCAGGATGAAGGAGCGGAGCTTCTCCAGTTCGTCGTTGAAGCGGTCGCAGTCCGCCTCCAGCCGGTCGATGTAGAACTGCTCGACGCGCAGCGGCGGGTACGCGGGGTTCTCGGCCACGGGGGTCGACAGGTCGGCCCCCACGTCGAACAGGTCGTTCTGCACACGGGTGAGGACGGTGACGACGTCCTCGTCGAGCCCGCCCAGCGCGATCGCCGTACCGAGCACCGCGTTCGCCTCGTTGGCGTCCGCGTACGCCGAGATCCGCAGATCGGTCTTGGAGACCCGGCTCATGTCCCCGAGGGCGGTGCTGCCCTGGTCGCCGGTCCTGGTGTAGATGCGCGTCAGATTGACCATGGGGTCAGCGTAGTTACGCCCCGGCCTTCCGGCGCGCACGTGTGCCCACCGTCACGGCGGGCGCCGCGGGGCCGGCCGCAAACCGGACGAAGTGTCACGCGAGGTGCCTGTCCTCCTCGGCGGGGCACGGGACCTGTTGGGCAGGGAGGCGCTCAACTACGGGGTGCGCGACGCGGGGTGAGCCATCCGGTGTGATGTCCGTCAGATGAGACGTGACGCGCATTACTTACCGGTCACACGGGACCTCGCGAGCGCTAGTGTCCGCCCGAGAGGCAGACATATACAGCGCGTCAGGGGAGTCGCACAGTGGCACGGAAGCTCGCCGTCATCGGAGCCGGCCTGATGGGGTCCGGCATCGCCCAGGTGTCCGCGCAGGCGGGCTGGGACGTCGTCCTGCGCGACGTCACCGACGAGGCGCTGAAGCGTGGCACGGACGGTATCAAGGCCTCCTACGACAGGTTCGTGAGCAAGGGCAGGCTGGAGGCGCACGACGCCGACGCCGCGCTCGGCCGGATCACCGCGACCACCGACCTCGACGCCGCCGCGGACGCGGACGTCGTGGTCGAGGCGGTGTTCGAGAAGCTCGAGGTCAAGCACGAGATCTTCCGGACCCTGGACAGGATCGTCCGTCCCGACGCCGTACTCGCCTCCAACACCTCCGCGATCCCGATCACCAAGATCGCGGCGGCCACCGAGCACCCGGAGCGGGTCGTCGGTGTCCACTTCTTCTCGCCGGTGCCGATGATGCAGCTGTGCGAACTGGTGCGCGGATACAAGACGAGCGACGAGACCCTCGCCACCGCGAAGGAGTTCGCCGAGTCCGTCGGCAAGACCTGCATCGTCGTCAACCGTGACGTGGCCGGCTTCGTGACGACCCGTCTCATCTCGGCTCTCGTCGTCGAGGCCACCAAGCTGTACGAGTCCGGCGTGGCGAGCGCCGAGGACATCGACCTCGCCTGCAAGCTGGGCTTCGGACACGCCATGGGACCGCTCGCCACGGCCGACCTGACCGGCGTCGACATCCTGCTGCACGCCACCGGCAACATCTACACCGAGACCCAGGACGAGAAGTTCGCCCCGCCGGAACTGATGCGCCGGATGGTTGACGCCGGTGACATCGGGCGCAAGAGCGGGCAGGGCTTCTACAAGCACTGACATCGCGTGCGCCTCTGGAGCATCACCCCATGAGGTGAATTCGGTATCGGTTCGCTTACAGACGGCAACCTCTGGGCCCTCAGGGCAGTCAGACGGTGCACACGGAAGACGCAGGCTGACGCAGCGTACGAGACGCACTCCCGGGGAGCGCATATGTACATCAGGGGCGACCACGCCGAGGTGGTCGTCGGGGGCCGCCTCGACGTACGCAGCGCGGCGGACGCCCGTACGGTCCTGCACTCGGCCGTCGACGACGGAGCCGGCGACCTGGTGCTGGACCTGTCCGAGCTGGACTCCTGGGACGCCACCGGACTCGGTGTCATCATGGGCGCCCACCGACGGGCCGGGCGGTGCGGCCGGCGGCTCGTGCTGCGCGATGTGCCCCCGCAGATGCAGCGTCTGCTGGTGGCCACCCGGCTGCACCGGATCCTCGCGATCGAGGGCGGCATCGGGGTCGAGTCGCTGCCCCGTGTGTGACCCGGTCGCGGTCCCTCACGCGGAGCCGGCCGGGTGCGCCCCGGCGTACGCGCCCTGAGCGACGTACCACCTGAGCGGCGTACGAAACGTACGACGCGCACAATCCTCATGAAGCTGTGACGTCTCGGGCGGCGCGGTACCCCGGCTGTTCCTAGATACTGTGCGAAGGTTTAGGGTTCGGCTGCCCGCCGCCCGAAACCCTGAGAGCGGGCACCGGACCAGAAGCGACAGCGCGGTGTGCAGCCAGGCCGGGAGGGGCTCGGCACACGACGCTTTTGGGGGGCTTGGAACATGGACCCGAACAACCGGGGACCGGAAGAGTACGTCCATGACGACGACGGTCAGGCGCCTCGCCCGCGCCCGCCACGCGATCCGCTCACCGCGGACCTGGGGCAGCACACGCCCGCACTGGCCCGTACGGTCCAGCTGGTCTCGGGCGACTTCCTGCTCACCGTCAATCCCGTCGACGGCAGCGAGATAAAGACCTGCCCGCCGGACGAGCGTCCGCAGCGGCCGGTGAAGTTCACCGCCCTGGAGCGCGCCGAACTGAACCGCGCCTCCCAGCCGCCCGTACCGGCGGGACCGGCCCAGCCCAGGCTGCCGCTCCTTGAGCGCCAGGAGGAGCGCGAGAAGCTGGTCCGCCTGCTGGCGCGCGGGCGCTCCGTACGCCTCACCGGCCCGGCCGGCTCCGGCCGCACCAGCCTGCTCGAGGCCGTCGCCGAGGACTGCGCGGACCTCGCGCCCGACGGCGTCGTCCGTCTCTCCGGCTACCGGCGCGGCGCGAACGACCTCCTGCACGACCTCTTCGCCGCGGTGTACCGCGCGCCCCTGCACCGGCCGGAACGGGACGAGCTGAGCGACCTCGTCCACGCGATCGGCGCGGTCGTCGTCCTCGACGACGCGGAGATCGGGGGCGCCGCGCTGGACGAGCTCCTCGAGGCAACCCCCGAGTGCGCCTTCCTCGTCGCCGCGACCCCCGACGTCCCCGCGCCCTCCGCGGGCTCCCTCCTCGAAGACGTGCACCTCGGCGGCCTCGGGCGGGCCGGCGGCCTCGAACTGCTGGAGCGGGCCGTCGGACGCGAGCTGACCGAGGAGGAGTCGAACTGGGCGGGCGACCTCTGGTTCGAGTCCGAGGGACTTCCCCTGCGCTTCATGCAGGCAGGCGCCCTGCTGCGGCAGCGCGACCGGCTGAGCGCCGACCCGAGCGCCTTCGACGCCTACGGCTACCTCGAGGACGCCCCGGTGGACGCGCCCCTGGACGACGGCGAGGGCACCGCGATACCGCTGCCCTCGCTCGCCGAGGGCGCCGCACCCGCCTCGCTGCTCGCGTCCCGGCTCAGCGAGTCGGCCCGCTCCACCCTGCGGTTCGCCGTCGCCCTGGGCGGCGAGGTGCCGCACCAGGCGCATCTGCCCGCCCTCATGGGCGACACCCACGCCGACGCGGCGCTCGCCGAACTGGCGAGCTGCTCGCTGGTCTCCCCGGTCGGCTCCCGCTACCGGCTGGCGGCCGGTGTGCAGGCCCAGCTGGAGACCGCCGGGTACGCCGACGACATCGAGGAGCAGGCCCGCGCCGCGGCCCAGCACTACACCTGGTGGGCCGGACATCCCTCGGTCACCCAGGAGCGGGTCTGCGCGGAGGCCGACGCGGTGCTCGCCGCGCTCGGGGTGCTGGTCCCGCTCAGCACGGCCCCGGCCGACGAGCAGGACGAGAACCCCGCCGTGCTGCTGGCGCGCACGGCCGCGCCCGCGTTCGCCGCCGGGCTGCACTGGAGCGCCTGGGAGCGGGCCCTGCGGGCCGGCGCCGAGGCCTCCCAACTCGCCGGAGAGGTCGCCGAACAGGCCTACTTCCACCATGAGTTGGGCATTCTCGCGCTCTGCGGCGGCCAGCTGGACCGGGCCCGCGCCGAGCTGGAGGCCTCCATCGGGCTGCGCGGCGCCCTCGCCGACAAGCGGGGCACCGTGGCGGGCCGCCGCGCCCTCGCGCTGGTCGCCGACCGTTCCGGCGAGGTCCTGCCCGGCGCTCTCGCGACGGCCGGCGAGGAGGTGCCCGACGCGCGGCACGAGGAGTCGGCCTCGCCGCCCGGTGGCGTACCGGCCGCGTTCCCCGCGGTGGCGCTGTCCGACCCGTACGGCGAGACCTCGACGCTGATCACCCATCGGTCGCAGCCGGGTCCGGACAAGCGCGTCGGGGTCGCCGGGCGCCTGGTCAGCGGTACCCGGCGCAATCTGGTCGCGGCGGGCGCGGGCGCGCTCCTGGTGGCCGTGCTGGGCACCGTGGTGACGCTCGGCGCGACCTCGAACAACAGCGGCGACACCCCGTCCGAGCGGGTCGGCGTCAACCCGTCGGCGAGCCAGGGCTCCGACGACGACAGTCTCGGCGCGGACAAGCCGAAGAAGGGCGGGGACGACGGAGGGAGCGGCGGGGGCGTGGTGAGCACGCCGACCGATCCCGGCCCCGACGGCACGTACGGGACCTCGGACGACCCGACGCCGCCGGCCGACGGGAAGCCGTCGGACGATCCGAGCGGTACGCACGGGTCGGGCGCCGGGCCGTCGAAGTCGCCGTCCAAGCCGACCTCGAAGCCGCCGACCACCAAGCCGTCGTCGTCCCCGTCGAGGCCGTCGACGAGCCCTTCCTCGCCGAAGCCGTCGACGAGTTCCTCAGCGTCGCCGTCGCCGTCCGACTCCCCCAGTCCGTCGACGGAGCCGTCCACCACCGACACCGCGAGCGGCCCCGGCGCACCGGCGAGCAGCGCCACCCTCGGCGCTCCGGAGAGCAGTGCCGCGGGCGTTCCGGCGAGCGGCGGCGCCGGGTCCCCGAGCGGCGCGGTGATCTGAGACCGGGCACGGCGAAGAGGGCCGGTTCCGTCCGCGGAACCGGCCCTCTTCTGTGCGTTCGTGCGCGTCGGCGCTGTCGGAGGTCTCGGCGGTGTGCGTCAGAACAGGCGCAGTTTGTCGTCCTCGATGCCGCGCAGCGCGTTGTAGTCCAGGACCGTGCAGCCGATGCCGCGGTCGGTGGCGAGGACGCGGGCCTGGGGCTTGATCTCCTGGGCGGCGAAGATGCCGCGGACCGGCGCCAGGTGCGGGTCGCGGTTGAGGAGTTCGAGGTAGCGGGTGAGCTGCTCCACACCGTCGATCTCGCCGCGCCGCTTGATCTCGATGGCGACGGTCCCGCCCTCGGCGTCGCGGCACAGGATGTCGACGGGCCCGATGGCCGTCATGTACTCGCGGCGGATGAGCGTGTAGCCCGCGCCGAGCGTGTCGATGCGGTCCGCGAGGAGCTCCTGGAGGTGCGCTTCCACGCCGTCCTTGATCAGGCCGGGATCCACGCCGAGTTCGTGCGAGGAGTCGTGCAGGATCTCCTCCATCGTGATGATGAGTTTCTCGCCCGCCTTGTTGATGACGGTCCAGACGCCCTCCTCCTCGCCCGCGCCCTCCTTCAGGGTGCACGGCGGCGACATCCAGTTGAGGGGCTTGTAGGCGCGGTCGTCCGCGTGGATCGAGACGCTGCCGTCCGCCTTCACCAGGATGAGGCGGGGGGCCGACGGGAGATGGGCGGTGAGCCGGCCCGCGTAGTCAACGGAGCAGCGGGCAATGACGAGACGCATGGTCGGCAACGCTACTCGACGGGCGCAGGTCGACGCGATTCGCCCTGGAAGACGCCTGTTCGGTGGTGGCTGATTGTGTGCCTAGTGGGAGTTCACTATGTGCGCATTCTCCTGGTGCCGTCACGGTCCGTTGCTTACCGTATAAACGGGAGGTCGCGATGCGTGTACTCAGCGTGTTGGAGATCGCGAGTTCCCTCATCTGTCCGGCAACCCCCGCGCTCTGGGGGTGCGAGAGGAGAACCCATGTCGCTCGACGTCTCACCGGCCCTACTCGAAAAGGCCGAGCGAGGCGAGGTCGACGAAGCTGAATTCGTCGACTGCGTCCGGACCTCCCTGCCCTACGCATGGGAGATGATCAGCTCCCTGGTGGCTCAGCTGAAGGTGGACGGCGGCAACTTCGCCGACAACCAGACGCCTCCGCCGGACGAGCAGGCACGTGGCCAGCTGCTGCGTGCGCTCGCGAGTGACGCGATACGCGGCGCGCTGCAGCGGCACTTCGGTGTGCGGCTGGCTTTCCAGAACTGCCACCGGGTGGCGGTGTTCCCACTGGACGCATCGGTGGACGACACGCTGGCACGCTTCACCTCGGTGCGCAGTCAGTTGCTGAACCAGTCGCCGGAGTTCCGCGACTGCTGACGCCTTGATGCCGCACTGCTTGCCGCTCCGTACGCGGGAGGTGCATCTGTACCGGGGCGGCAAGCTTCCCGCGTGCGGGGTTCAGCCGAGGTGGGGGAGCACCTCGGCGCCGAGCCTGCGCACGTTCTCCTCCGTCGCCGCCAGATCGCCCGAGCCCTCGACGAGCAGGGCGAAGCGGGAGATGCCGGTCCGCTCCGAGGTCGCCGCGAGCCGGTCCGCGCACAGCCGGGGGGTGCCCACCGGGTGCAGTCCGCAGAGCAGTTCGGTGTACGCGTGCGGGTCCCGCATCGAGCGCGCGCGGCCGTCGACCGTGACATGCGCGTCCAGCCCCTGCCTCAACCAGCCGGGCATCGCCTTGAGGAGCGTCTCCACGGCGTCGGTACGGCGGTCCGCGATCTGGCAGACGCCGGCGGACACATGGGCCGCGGCGCGGATCTCGTCCGCGGGGCGGCCCGCCACCCGCGCGTACTGCCGCCACAGGGCCACCATTTCGGCCTTCTCCTCGTCACCGACGTGCATGCCGAGGAGCATCGGCAGTCCGCGCTCGGCGGCCAGCCGCACACTCGCCGGCGAGGTGCAGGCGACCACGACCTCGGGACCGGGGGAGCCGCTCAGTGACTCCGAGGGCCTGGGGACGACGGGGACCTCGCGGAAGGTGAACCGCTCGCCGCGGGCCTCCACGGACGGTTCGCGCAGCCAGCGCATCAGCAGGTCGAGTGATTCGGGGAACCCCTTCTCGTACGCCTCCAGGCCCGAGCCGAAGACCTCCAGGTCGACCCAGGGGCCGCCGCGCCCCACGCCCAGCGAGAAGCGGCCGCCGGAGGTCACGTGCAGCAGCGCGGCCTGCTCTCCGAGTGCCACCGGGTGGACGGTGGGCAGTACGCTCACGGCGGTGCCGACGCGGATGCGGCTGGTGCGGCCGAGCAGCAGGGCGGCGAGGGTCACGGCCGACGGGCACGTCCCGTACGGCACGAAGTGGTGCTCCGCCAGCCATACCGCGTCCAGCCCGGCCGCCTCGGCGACCTCGGCCGTCCGTACCGCCCGGTGCAGCGCCTCTCCCTGGCCCTGTCCGGGGAACTGGGCCGCCAGTACAAAACTTCCCACGTGCATGGTGCTTCCTGCTTCCTCGGCTCCGACGCGGAGCTCCCCCGACCGGCATAACCGTCCGACACGTGCCGAAGACACGGGTTGTCGGAGGGATTTCCGGATTGTCTGCAGAATGCGCCGACAGGAGGGCGATCCGAGCGGGTCGCGAGGTACGCCTACCCCTGTGGGTGCCGCGTAGGCTGGACGAGGCCCCTGCCCCCTGTACAGCTCCGTGAGGTGTCCTGTGTCCCCGCGTCGCAACCGTTCCAAGGGTTCCGACTCCTCCGGCCGGAGCGCGGAGGACGACCGCTCCGGGCGGTACGGCGGCTGGCAGTCCACGGAGGACTGGCAGGGCGAGGAGTGGAGTGTGCGTCATGTGGCGGGAGCCGGCGCGCAGGGCAAGACCTACCGCTGCCCGGGGTGCGACCAGATGATCCCCGCCGGTCTCCCGCACGTGGTGGCCTGGCCGGAGCACTCGGGCGTCGACGAGCGCCGTCACTGGCACAAGGCCTGCTGGAACGCGAAGGACCGCCGCACCACGCGGGTGCAGCGGTCCCGTAACGGGCCCAGGTTCTAGGGCACTTCACACGTCACGGCGCTCCAGCAGGACGAAGGCGCCGACGATCGCCGCCGCCGTCACCCCGACGAGCAGGCCGAGCTGCGCGCCGCCGGTGCCGTTCTCGCTGTCCAGCGCGAAGATCTTGGCGAGGGCGTTGGGAGCGTTGTACTCCTGCATCTTCTCGCCGATCGTGCGCATGCTCTGGGACATCATCAGGAACGCGGGCATGATCGCGGGGACCAGGACGACGCCGAGCATCGTGGTGATCGCGCCCGCCGAGTGCCGCAGCATCGAGCCCACCGCGAGCGCGAGGACGCCGAGCAGCGAGACGTAGAGCGCGCCCTTGAGGACCGAACCGCCCCAGGAGACGTGCGAGGCGCCACTGTGCATCCCCGAGGTGACCAGGCCGACCAGGCCGATCGCGAAGGCGGAGACGACGAACGCGACCACGAAGAAGATGATCAGCTTGGCGGCGAGCACCCGGTAGCGCTGCGGCGAGGCCGTGAAGGTGGTCCGGATCATCCCCGTGCCGTACTCGGAGGAGACGACCAGGACGCCGAGCGTGATCAGGCAGATCTGACCGAGGATCAGCCCGAAGAAGGCCGGGATCGTGTACGGCACGTCGCCGAAGTCGGTGTCCTGGGTCTGCGCGGCGACCAGGAACCCGATGCCGATCACCAGGAGCAGGAAGATGCCGAGCGTCCACAGCGTGGAGCGCACCGACCTGATCTTCGTCCACTCGGAGGTGAGCGCGTGCCCGAGGTGGGTGCGGGTGATCGGGATCGGCGAGGTGTACGACGTGCCGGGCGCCCCCTGCCAGTGGGGGGCAGCGGCGGTCGGCTGCGGCATCGGCGGCTGGGGCGTGCTCATCGGGCGTCCTCGGGCTTGGTGAGGTCGGGGGCGGCGGGCGCCGCGGGCGGCTGCGCGGCGGCCTGCGGCGCGGGCTGGGCGTACGGGTTGGCGTCAGCGGCGCCGGGAGCGGGCGGAGCGCCGTAGGGACCCTGCCCGGCGGCCGGGGCGCCCGGGGCGCCGTACGGGCCCGTCCGGGGCGCTCCCTGCGGCATCGCGAACGGCTGCCCGCCCTGCTGGGGCGGCGGCGGTGCGTACCAGCCGGACTGGCCCTGCCCCGGCACCGGTATCTGCGGCGGCGGCATCGCGCCGGGCGGCAGCTCCTGCTGGAGCCCGGCCCGCAGGTCGATCGTCGAGCGGTAGTCGACGGCGCCCTGCGTCATCCGCATGTACGCCTCCTCCAGCGAGGCCTGGTGCGGCGACAGCTCCCACAGGCGTACGTCGGCGCCGTGCGCGAGGTCGCTGATGCGGGACAGCGGCAGCCCGGTGACCCGGAGGCCGCCGTCCTGCTCGGGCAGTACCTGGCCGCCCGCCTCGGTCAGCGCGGCCGTCAGCTTCTCGCGCTGCTGGGGCTCCGTGTCCGGGGTACGGACCCGGGCGAAGTCGGCCGAGTTGTGCGAGATGAAGTCCTTGATGTTCTGGTCGGCGAGCAGCTGGCCGCGGCCGATCACGATCAGATGGTCGGCGGTCAGCGCCATCTCGCTCATCAGGTGCGAGGAGACGAAGACCGTACGGCCCTCCGCCGCGAGCGCCTTCATGAGGTTGCGGACCCAGAGGATGCCCTCGGGGTCGAGGCCGTTGACCGGCTCGTCGAAGAGCAGCACCTGCGGGTCGCCGAGCAGCGCGGCGGCGATGCCGAGCCGCTGGCCCATGCCGAGCGAGAAGCCCTTGGAGCGCTTCTTGGCCACGTCCTGCAGACCGACCACACCGAGCACCTCGTCCACCCGGCGGGCCGGGATGCCCGACAGCTGGGCGAGGCAGAGCAGGTGGTTGCGGGCGTGCCGGCCGCCGTGCACGGCCTTGGCGTCGAGGAGCGCGCCGACCTGGCGGGGCGCGTTGGGCAGCTTGCGGTACGGGAAGCCGCCGATCGTCACCTGGCCCGAGGAGGGGTTGTCGAGGCCGAGGATCATCCGCATCGTCGTCGACTTGCCGGAGCCGTTGGGCCCGAGGAAGCCGGTGACGGCGCCCGGCCGCACCTGGAAGGAAAGGTTGTACACGGCCGTCTTGGCGCCATAGCGCTTCGTCAGGCCGACTGCCTCGATCATGCTCCGCACCCATCGAAAGGTTCAGGACGTCGGGGCGCACGCCCCCGTAAGGCTTAGGAGGATATCGGGGCGCTGACGGTTCCGCTCAAGAGAAAGTAAAATCGTGCAGGTCACGTGGGGGGAGAGGCGTGGGAGGGATCGACGGCGAGGGCCCGTCCCGGGCTTCGGCCCTTGTCAGGTACCGGTCGTCCCAGGTCAGGCCGGAAGGGGAACCCGGGAGCCGGCCGCGCGCACCTCGGCTCCGCCGCGTTCTCAGCCCCGCCGCGTTCTCAGCCCCGCGGCGGCAGTGAGTCGTCCAGGGGCGGCAGGTCGTCGTACAGCCGCAGTTCGGCCGCGTCGTCGACGTACGGCAGGAAGTCCGTCTGCGGCAGCACCCAGCCCTCCTCACCGAAGAGGAGCGTGCCCCGCTCACGCAGCGCGCGGTCGGCCCCGGCCCGCCGCACCCAGGTCGCCGGATCGGGCCCGAGCAGCTCCCGCAGCCGATCGGAGCCGGCGAGCAGCGCGGCGAGCAGCTCCGCCTGGTCACCGCCGCCCGGCCGCGGCCGTCCGGTGGCCGGGTCCGCCAGCACCCCGTGCGCGCTGAAGTAGATGTACGCGCCGCCGAGCCGCTCCCCGGACGGCATCGTCATCTCGAAGGCGTCGCCGGGCAGTATCGCCCGCCGGTAGTCCGGGAACTCGGTGTCGTCGACGGCCTTCAGCTGCGTCGGGTCCAGCCAGGTGACGACCAGCGTGGTCGCGGCGCCCCGGTCGACGTACGGCGTCCCCGCCACGTAACCCGCCGGACTGATGTGCCCCGAGCACCCCACCCCGATGCCGTGCACCCGCACCGGCACCATCGGCACGGTCGCCGGGATGCCGAGCCGGGTGAGCTTGTGGGCGACCTGGCCCGGGGAGGCGTTCGAACCGACCGCGATCACCGGGTGGCGGTTGCCGGTGCCGGCCTGGCCGAGGTCGGCCAGCGCCTCGTCCAGCCGCTGCTGTGCCTGGCGCTCCTCCACGTACCACTCGCCGAGCCGCAGCGGCCGTACATCGAGCTGGAGCAGCTCGCCGCCGGTCAGCAGGGAGGGCTCGGGGGTGGGCCGGCCCGGATAGGTGAGCGGCTGCTTGGCGGGCACGTCGTCCAGGCCCAGCGCCTGGAGGCTTCGGTCCTTCGTCGTCACGGTGACGCCCTTCGGGGGTGGTCGCGCGATACGGGCACAGCCTTTCACGCGAGATGTACCCGGAGCGGGGCCCGCTCTCGCCCGCCGCGGCAGGGTTGGCCGGAACGGACACCGGGAATCATGCCGTCCCATTCTACGAGTGGGAGCGAAGTCGGTTACGGGGGAAGCAAGTTGAGACGCACGAGACATGGGACGGATGCCGGGGGAGCGGCGGGGCGGGGCCGGACGCATCCGCGCTTCCGTACGTCCGTTCGCTGGTGGATCGCCGGACGCACCGTCCACGCGTTGCTGCTGATGACGCTGGGCGCGCTGGCCGGGCTCTCCGTCGTCATCGCGACGGCCTGGACGCTGACCGAGCACTCCGCGCGGTCGATGGCGGAGCGGTTCTCGAACGGGGAGCGGCTGCTCGACCTCAGCCTCGCGGTGCTGCGGGCCAGCGTCGGCACGGACAGTCTGGCGCCCGAACCGGACAGCACCGCGCACCAGCTGCTCGCCACGGTCGCCTCCGTCACCGGCGCCCTGGTGCCCGCGGTGCTGCTGGGCATCGTGCTGATCAAGATGTTCGCGCTGCGGCCGTTCGTCTGGCGGCAGCGGGCCAGCATCTCGCACGCCTGGACCGCCGACTTCCCGGGGTACTCGCGGCAGCACGCGAACAGCGAGGACGCGATCATCGCCGTCCGCTTCTACAACCGCTTCGACAACCTGTCCGTCGTGGATCTGCGCGCCCGTGTCCATCTGCGCTATCTGGAGCGCTCCCCGCACGACGGCAGCCTGGTCATCTACAAGCAGTGGCTGAAGGTCCTGGACGCCCAGGGGGAGCCGGCCGACGAGCGGTACTGGCTCGCCGTCGAGCGCGGGGCGCCGTTCACGGTCTGGATACCGGTCCAGGCGCCGGTGGCCGAGCTGCCGTTCCGGCAGATCCAGGGCAAGGACCTCGCCGGTTCGTACGGGGTGAAGCTGCTGGTGCGGCTGACGGCGCGGACCGTGGGCCTGGGCACCGAGGTCGCGGACGAGCGCTGGTTCGACCTGGAGGCCGGCGACTTCGAACTCGGCCGTTTCGTGCCGCTGCAGCCCGACCTCCACCGGGACGTGTGGCGCTGGGAGGGCTGGACGGACTTCGACGGGCTGATCCAGGGGCCGCCGCCGTCCGACGACGGCGACGCCACGCGTCCCGTTCCCTGAGCCCGCGCACGCCTCTCGGCCGGCCGCCCCCGGCTCGCGCGTTCTCTAGGCGTCCCGCCTCTTGAGCAGCGCATAGCCGCCCAGGAGTGCCGCGACCACCCACAGCACCATGATCGCGAGGCCGCCCCAGGGTCCGTACGGCGTGTCGTCGCCGACCGGGGTCACCACCCGCATGATCTTGCTGCCGGCCTGGTCGGGCAGATAGCGGCCGATCTTCTTGGTCGCGGAGACCGCGCCGAGGATGTTGGAGATCAGGAAGAAGAACGGCATCAGGATGCCGAGCGAGAGCATCGGACTGCGCAGCATCGTCGCCACACCCATCGAGAACACCGCGATGAGCGTCATGTACAGGCCGCCGCCGATCACCGCGCGCAGCACCCCGTGGTCGCCGATCGACGCCCGGTGCGTGCCGAGCGTCGCCTGCCCCAGGAAGAACGCGACGAAGCTGGTGATGATGCCGACCACGAAGGCGAGCCCGGTCGCCACCGCGACCTTGCTGAAGAGGAACGTGGCACGCTGCGGGACCGCGGCGAGCGAGGTGCGGATCATGCCGGTGCTGTACTCGTTGCCGACCACGAGCACCCCGAACACGATCATCGCGAGCTGACCGAGACTCATTCCGGCGAAGCTGATGTACGTCGGGTCGAAGGAGAGCCGGTCCTTCGTGTCCAGCTTGTCGAACTCGTTCTTGGACAGCAGTGAGATCAGGATGCCGAGCGCGATCGTGACGACGGCGGCGAGGCCGAGTGTCCAGACCGTGGAGGCAACGGACCGGATCTTGGTCCACTCGGACCTGAGGACCTGGGAGGCCGCCATGCTCAGGAATCCTTCCGCCAGTCGCCGCCCCACTCGCGGGGCGGGGTGTCGGAGTGCGCGTGGTATTCCACCGACTCCGCGGTCAGCTGCATGAAGGCCTCCTCCAGGGAGGCCTGCTGGGGACTCAGCTCGTGCAGCACGAGCTGGTGACGCGCGGCCAGCTCACCGATCTGCTCGGACTTGCCGCCGTCCACCTCCAGGGCGCCGCTGCCGCTCTCGACGACGGTGATCCCGGCCTCGTGCAGCACGTCGAGGAGCCGTTCGCGCTGCGGGGTGCGGATACGGACGTACGACCGGGAGTTGCGCTCGATGAAGTCGGACATCGAGGTGTCGGCGAGCAGCCGGCCCTGTCCGATGACGACGAGGTGGTCGGCGGTCAGCGCCATCTCGCTCATGAGGTGACTGGACACGAACACGGTCCGCCCCTGCGAGGCCAGCGACTTCATCAGGTTGCGGATCCAGTGGATGCCCTCGGGGTCGAGCCCGTTGACCGGCTCGTCGAACATCAGGATCCGCGGGTCGCCGAGCAGCGCGCCCGCGATGCCGAGCCGTTGGCCCATGCCCAGCGAGAAGCCCTTGGCCTTCTTCCGCGCGACCGCGGTGAGTCCCACCGTGTCGAGGACCTCGTCCACCCTGGCCCTCGGGATGCCGTTGCTCTGGGCGAGGCAGAGAAGGTGGTTGAAGGCGCTGCGGCCACCGTGCATGGCCTTGGCGTCCAGCAGGGCGCCGATGTACTTCAGCGGGTCCTTGAGGTGGTCGTAGTGCTGTCCGTCGATCCGGACGTCGCCCGCGGTGGGCCGGTCGAGCCCGAGCATCATCCGCATGGTGGTGGACTTGCCGGCGCCGTTGGGCCCGAGGAACCCCGTCACGATTCCGGGTCTGACGGCGAAGGACAGCTGATCGACCGCCACCTTCTCGCCGTACCGCTTGGTCAGCCCCTCGAGCTCGATCATGCGGCCACGGTAGGGCGCACCCCAGGGCCGCGCTACTTGGGCGAACGGGTCTTTGCCGCTTGTTCACCGGGGTTCACGAGCGCGCCGCCGGGGCTTGTCGCGCGGTTCCCCGTGCCCCTCTCGCTGCCCACGGCTGCGGCCCGCACCCGAGGAGGGTGCGGGCCGCAGCCGAGGACAGGAAACGGTTACCGGGACTGCTGGGCCGGAACCCCACGCGAGATGGGCTCGTCCTCGGCCGGCGTGCTCGTGGCGGCCACCGCGGCACCCGTGAGCGTCGCGAGCATCTCGCGGACGTTCGTGAGCTGGGCGTTGATGGAGTCGCGACGGTTCGTCAGCGCCGCCAGCTCGCGCTCGGACTCCGAGCGGATGCGGTCGGCCTTGGCGTTCGCGTCGGCCACGATGTCCTCGGCCTGGCGCTGGGCCGTCTCCACCGTCTGGCGGGCGCGGCGCTCGGCGTCCGTGCGCAGCTTCTCGGCCTCCAGGCGGAGCTGCTCCGCGCGGTGCTCGATCTCCGCGAGGCGCTTCTCGGCCTTGGCCTGACGCGAAGCCAGGTCACGCTCGGACTGCTCGCGGCGCTTGGCGAGGTTCGTCTCGAAGTCGGCGGCGGCCTGCGCGGCCTTGGCGCGGGTCTCCTCGAAGAGGGCGTCCGCCTCCTCGCGCTTGGACTGGGCGTCCTTCTGTGCCTCCTGGCGCAGCTGGGAGGAGTCGCTCTTGGCCTTCTCGACGATCCGGACGCCCTCGTCCTCCGCCTTGGACTTGCGGTCGGACGCGAACGATTCTGCATCGTTGCGGACCTGCTGCGCGGCGGACTCGGCGAGCTCACGGTGCTGCTCGGACGCGCGACGGGCCTCGTCGCGCAGATCCTTCGCCTCCTCCTCGGCGAGGCGGAGGATCTTCTCGACCCGGGCGCCGAGACCCGCGTACGACGGTTCGGCATCGGAGACCTGGGCCTGGGCGTTCTGCGTTTCGAGGTGGAGCTCCTCGATGCGCTTCTCGAGAGCAGTGATACGGGCCAGAGCGCTGTCACGGTCGGAGACGAGCTTCGAAATGCGTTCGTCCACCTGAGCGCGGTCGTACCCACGCCGCACAAGCTCGAAGCCGTAGGGGGAAGTGTCGCTCATGGGGTTCCTGTCGAATGAGACCGGTGAGGTGATAGGGGGAATCCTAGGGGCCAAAGCGGTGTGTCATCGAGCGGATACGTGTTTGATCTGGAGAATGACACTCCTTTTGGGTGGCTGGCTGTCAGAGTGCTTGCCAGATTCCGCACCAAAGGTCCGGAAAGGGGCGGAACGGGAGCTTCTGGCTAGCCCTCTGACGACTTGCCCCCCGAACGGGTCGCGCCGGCGGCGGCGCCCGCCTTGACCCCACCGTCCTTGTTGCCCGACGGGGCCTCAAAGGATTCCAACGCCTCCAGGACGTCCTGGACACGGGAGATCTCGGCGTTGATGTCCTCGCGGCGGCGGACCAGCACCTCCAGCTCGTGCTTGCCCTCCTCGACCGCGCGCCGTGCCTCGCGGATCGCCTCGGCCTTGATCTCCGTCGCCTCGGCGACGAGCGAGGCCTTTTTCTGCTCGGCCTCCTTGAGGAGCCCCTCGGCCTTCTTGACCGCGGCGATGCGCACCTTGCTCGCCTCGGAGTTGGCCTCCGCGACCAGGTCCTTCGCCTTCGCCTCGGCCTCGGCGAGCTGGTCCTCGGCCGCCTTCACGAGCGCGTCGCAGCGCTCGCCGGCGTTCTTCATCGTCTCGGCCGACTCGCGGCGGGCCCGCTCGTGCAGCTCCTCGATCTCCGAGGTGACGCGGTCGCGCAGCTCCTCCGCCCGCTCCCTTATGGCGGTGGCGTCCCGGCGCGCGCCGACCAGCAGCTCGTCCGCGTCCGTACGGGACCGCTCCACCAGGGAGTTGCCCTCCACGGTCGCCTCGGAGACAAGACGCTCGGCCTCGTTGCGGGCCGCGCCCACCATCGTGTCGGCCTGGCCCTCGGCGTCCGCCGTGGTCTTCTGCGCGCTCTGCTGAGCCTCCGCCAGCAGCTTGTCGGCCTCCGACGCCGTCTCCGAGATGAGGGTGTCGACCTGCTCGGCCGCCTCGGAGCGCCGCTTGTTGGCCTCCTGGCGCGCCGCGTCCAGCGTCCGGTCGGCCTCCTCGCGCGCGGCCGAGGTGAGCCGCTCCGCCTCCGCCTCCGCCGCGGACTTGACCCGCGCGGCCTCGCTACGGATCCGCTCGGAGTGCTGCTGCGCGGAACCGACCGTGTCGGCGGCCTCGGCGCGCAGCCGTTCCGCGTCCCCGGTCGCCTGCGAGACCAGCTGATCGGCCTTGGCGGTGGATTCGGCGCGGACCCGCTCGGCCTCCGCGTTCGTCTCGTTCGTCAGCCGCTCCGCCTCGGAGCGTGCCTCGTTGATGAGGGTGTCCACCTGCGTGGCCGCGTCCGAACGGATCCGGTTCGCGTCCTCCCGGGCCTCCGCGCGGGTGCGCGACGCGTCCTGCTCGGCGCCCGCGATCGCGTCCGACACCTCGGTGCGTACCCGCTGGGCGTGCTCCGAGGCCTCCGAGCGCAGCCGCTCGGACTCGGCGATCGCCTCCGAGACCGTGCGCTCCGCGAGGGACTTGGCGGCGTCCGTCTCCTCGGCCGCCTCGCGCCGGACACGGCCGGCGTCCTCGGAGGCGCGCTCCCGCTCGGCGTACGCGTCGGCGCGGACACGGTCCGCCTCCTCCTGCGCCTCGGTGCGGGTACGGTCCGCCGCGTGCTCGGCGGCGGAGCGCAGGCCCGAGATCTCCTCCTGGGTCTGCTCGTGCAGCCCGGACACGGAGTCGCGCACCTGCTGTGCGGTCTGCTCGGCGTTCGAGACCATCTCGGTCGCGCGCCGGTCGGCCTCCTCGACCAGCCGTACGGCTTCGGCCTGGGCCTCCTCCACGCGGTTGCGCGCGGAGGCGAGGAGCTCCTCGCTCTGCTCGCGGGCCCGCTCGCGTTCCTGGTCGGCCTCCTGGCGTGCCGAACCGAGCAGCTCCTCGGCCTCGCGGCGACGCCGGACGGCCTCCTCCTGGGCGGCGGCCAGCGTCTCGGCGCCCTCCGTCGCCAGCCGCTCGGCCGCGGCCTGGGCCTCGGCCCGTACCCGGTCGGCGCTGTCCTGGGCCTCCGACTTCAGCCGCTCGGCCTCCGCCGCGGCCTCCGAACGCAGCCGCACGGCGATGTTCTCGCCCTCGGCACGCGACGTCGAGGCGTCCGCCGCGGCCTCGTTGCGCAGCCGGTCCGCCTCCGCCTCGGCCTGCGCCTGCAGCGTACGGATCCGCTCGGCGGCCTCGACGCGCAGCCGCTCCGTCTCCTCGGCGGCCTCGCGGCGGATCCGCTCGGCCTCCGCCCGTGCGTCGCTCAGCGACTGCTCGGCCGAGGCGAACCGCTGCTCGGCCTCGGTGTGCAGCCGGGTCAGCTCCTCGGCGGCCTCCGTCCGGCGGGCCGCTATGGCGCGCTCGGAGTCCTCGCGCACCGCCTCGGCGGCCCGCTCGGCCTCCGCCTTGATCGTCTCGGCCAGCTCGACGGCCTCGGCGCGGTTGTTCTCGGCCTCCTTGCGGGTGCGCTCCAGCGTCTCCTCGGCCTGCCGGCGCAGCGCCGTGGCGCGCTCGATGGCCTCGGTGCGCACGCGCTCGCTGTCGGTCGTCGCGGTCGCCCGGAACTCGTCCGCGTCCGCCTTGGCCTTCGCGAGCAGTTCCTCGGCGGTCTTGGCCGCCTCCTCGATCTGCTGGACGGCCTCGCGCCGGGCCTCGCTGCGGATGCGTTCGCCCTCGGCGTTCGCGTCGGCACGCAGCTGCTCGGCCTCGCCGCGCAGCCGGCGCGCCTCCTCCTGCAGCTCGACCGTCTTGGCGCGGTACTCCTTGGTGTCGTCCTTCGCCGTGCCCTTGAGCTGCTCGGCGATGTCGTGCGCCTCGCCGCGCAGCCGGTCCGCCTCGGACTCCGCCTCGGTGCGGATCCGCTCGGCCTCCTCGGCCGCCGCCCTCGTGGTCCTCCTGGCGTCCTCGGACGCCTTGTTGAGCACGTCCTCGGCGGTACGGGCCGCCTTGGACAGCTGGGAGGCGGTCTCCTCGGCGGTGAGACTGCGGGCGTTCTCCTCGGCCTCCGCGACGATCTTCTCGGCCTTGGTCCGGGCTTCCGCGACGACCTGCTCGGCCTCGGACCTGGTGGTCTCGGCCTCCTTGGTGGCCTCGCTGACCAGCCGGGCGACCTGCTCCTTCGCCGTGCGGGTGCGCTGTTCGTTCGCCGACTCGGCGCCGGCCAGGGTCTTGGCCGCGGAGTCCTTCGCCTCGGTGACGACCTTGTCCGCCTCGGCCCGTGCCTCGCGCAGCGCCGTCTCGGCGGCCGTCATCCGCTGCTCGGCGGCCCGGCTCAGCTCGGTGGCCTGGCGGCGGGCGCTGTCCGACTCGTTCGCCGTGGAACTGCGCAGCTGCTCGGCGTGCTCGGTGGCCTCGTGGGCCTGGGTGGACGCGGCGTTCAGCAGCCGCTCGGCGTCCGTACGGGCCCGGCGCAGCAGCGCCTCGGCCTCGCCGCGAGCCGACTCGGCGTCGTTCGTCAGCCGCTGGCGGGCCTCGGCCGCGACCCGCTCGGCCTCCGCGCGGGCGCTGCTCAGCGCCTGGTCCGCCTCGACCCGCGACTCGTCCAGGAGACGGCGGGCCTGCTGCTCGCTGCGGGAGCGCAGCTGCTCGGCCCAGGCCACGTTCTCGTTGACGTGCGACTCGACGGTCTGGCGGCGCTCGGACAGCTCCTGGTCGAGCTGCTGACGCCGCGCGACCGCCTCGGCGTGCAGCTCGGCCTGCAGGCGGGCGGCCTGCTCGGCGTGCTCCTGGAGGATGCGCTGCGTCTGCGCCCGGGCCTGGCTCATCTCGCGCTCGGCATCGGCGCGCAGCTGATCCGCCTGGATCTGGGCATTACGGAGCAACTGCTCGGCCTGGTAGCCGAGGTCGCCGCCGCTGTCGTAGGCAGGCCGGGTCGCCAGACTGCGGCGCGCCTCGTGCAGCTTGGCGCGCAGCACCTCGACCTGATAGCCGAGGTCCTCGGCGTGCTGGACGGCCTTCTCCCGCTCGGTCTTCAGCCGCTCCATCTCGGCCTCGAACCGAGAGAGGTGGTCGACGTCAGCCGCCGGCTCTCGCTCCTGGCGTTCGTAGCCCCGCACTGCGCGGTCCCATCCGTCCCCTGGTCGCAAGTCTCTCCAAACGAGCCCCGTCCATCCGCCGGACGGTGCCCCCGGGGAATGGTGTCAGATCAACAGCGGAGCACGGGCTGCTGCCCCGACGCTCGCCCCCCGAAAACCTGGACCCCGGCCCTCGGCCGTGCCGTCCTCACGGCGGCACGACCTCGGAGCCCGTCGCCGGACAGGCCCCGGGCCGCCCCGAAATGGCGACGGCCGCCCCCAACCCTACCGGCCCAGATATACGGGGGTCAGTGCTCAGGCGACTCAACAGCCGCCGAAGTGACCAGTTCTGTCAGCACACCGTGACAATCCTTGGGGTGAAGGAAGGTGATTCGTGACCCCATGGAGCCGCGTCGCGGCTCGTCGTAGAGGACGCGTACGCCTTTGTCCCTGATGTCGCCCGCGTCGGCGTCGACGTCCGCCGTGCCGAAAGCGATGTGATGGACACCCTCACCGTTCTTCGCCAGCCACTTCCCGACGGCCGAGTCCTCGCGGGTCGGCTCCAGGAGCTGGAGGTAGGAGGCGCCGCCGTCGGACGTCTCGTTGATCTTGAGCATGGCCTCGCGCACGCCCTGCTCGTCGTTGACCTCGGAGTGGAAGACTTCGAAGCCGTACGTGGCCCGGTAGAACTCGACGGTCTTGTCGAGGTCGAAGCAGGCGATCCCGATGTGGTCGATTCGCGTCAGCATGGTGCCAGTGCAGCGCTCCCGCGGCGGTTACGCAACGTGCGCGCGATCACACTGACAGCCGGATGACGGGTGGCCTACCGCTCAGTACATTCAAGTAAACCCTCGTTCACTCCTCAGCTGTGCAAGCTGGAAGGGGATCGCACCTCATGTCTGGAACGAACAGCACGACCTCCGTGATCGTCGCGGGTGCCCGCACCCCGATGGGACGGTTGCTCGGCTCGCTCAAGTCCTTCTCCGGAGCCGACCTCGGAGGATTCGCGATCAAAGCCGCCCTCGACCGCGCGGGCATCGGCGGCGACCAGGTGCAGTACGTGATCATGGGCCAGGTGCTGCAGGCCGGGGCCGGGCAGATCCCGGCGCGGCAGGCGGCCGTCAAGGCGGGCATCCCGATGAGCGTCCCGGCGCTCACGATCAACAAGGTGTGCCTGTCGGGCCTGGACGCCATCGCCCTCGCGGACCAGTTGATCCGGGCCGGTGAGTTCGACATCGTGGTCGCGGGCGGCCAGGAGTCGATGACCAACGCCCCGCACCTGCTCCCGAAGTCCCGTGAGGGCTTCAAGTACGGCGCCATCGAGATGCTCGACGCCATGGCGCACGACGGTCTGACCGACGCCTTCGAGAACATCGCCATGGGCGAGTCCACGGAGAAGCACAACACGCGTCTCGGCCTCGCCCGTCCGGAGCAGGACGAGGTCGCCGCCCTCTCGCACCAGCGCGCGGCGGCCGCCCAGAAGAACGGCGTCTTCGAGGCGGAGATCACGCCGGTGGAGATTCCGCAGCGCAAGGGCGAGCCCGTCGTCTTCAGCAAGGACGAGGGCATCCGCGCCGACACCACGGCGGAGTCGCTCGGCAAGCTGCGTCCCGCGTTCACCAGGGACGGGACGATCACCGCCGGCTCCTCCTCGCAGATCTCGGACGGCGCGGCGGCCGTCGTCGTGATGAGCAAGGCCAAGGCGCAGGAGCTCGGCCTGGAGTGGCTCGCCGAGATCGGCGCGCACGGGAACGTGGCCGGACCGGACAACTCTTTGCAGTCGCAGCCGTCGAACGCGATCCTGCACGCCCTGAAGAAGGAGGGCCTGGACGTCTCGGACCTCGACCTGATCGAGATCAACGAGGCGTTCGCGGCGGTCGCCGTGCAGTCGATGAAGGACCTCGGGGTGTCCACGGAAAAGGTGAACGTCAACGGCGGCGCGATCGCCCTGGGTCACCCGATCGGCATGTCCGGCGCCCGTCTCGTCCTGCACCTGGCGCTGGAGCTGAAGCGGCGTGGCGGCGGCGTGGGCGCGGCGGCGCTGTGCGGTGGCGGCGGTCAGGGTGACGCGCTGATCGTGCGGGTACCCACGGCGTAGGTCCCTCGCCGCGGCTGTGCCGCCGCGTTGTCTCGTACGACTCTGAACGGAGCTGTGATGCAGGACGTCTCCTCGCTGGTGGCCCAGGCCAGGGAAGGCAGGCCGCGGGCCGTGGCCCGGCTGATCTCCCTGGTGGAGGGGGCGTCCCCGCAACTGCGTGAGGTGATGGCGGCGCTGGCTCCGCTGGCCGGCGGGGCGTACGTGGTCGGGCTCACCGGGTCGCCGGGCGTCGGCAAGTCGACGTCGACCTCGGCGATGGTGACCGCCTACCGGCGGCAGGGCAGGCGGGTCGGCGTCCTGGCCGTCGACCCCTCGTCCCCGTTCTCCGGGGGCGCGCTGCTCGGCGACCGGGTCCGGATGTCCGAGCACGCTTCGGATCCCGGTGTGTACATCCGCTCGATGGCGACCCGCGGTCACCTCGGCGGACTGGCCTGGGCGGCCCCCCAGGCGATCCGCGTGCTGGACGCGGCGGGCTGCGACGTGATCCTGGTCGAGACCGTCGGGGTGGGGCAGTCGGAGGTCGAGATCGCGTCCCGGGCGGACACCTCGGTCGTCCTGCTCGCCCCCGGCATGGGTGACGGCATCCAGGCGGCGAAGGCCGGAATCCTGGAGATCGGCGACGTGTACGTGGTCAACAAGGCCGACCGGGACGGCGCCGACGCGACCGCGCGCGAGCTGAACCACATGCTCGGCCTCGGCGAGTCCCGCGGGCCGGGCGACTGGCGGCCGCCGATCGTCAAGACGGTCGCGGCGCGCGGCGAGGGCATCGACGAGGTCGTCGAGGCCCTGGAGAAGCACCGCGCCTGGATGGAGGAGCACGGCGTCCTCGCCGAGCGCCGCCTCGCCCGTGCCTCCCAGGAGGTCGAGACGATCGCCGTCACGGCCCTGCGCCGGCGCATCGGCGACCTGCACGGCGACCGCCGCCTGAGCGCGCTGGCGGAACGGATCGTCGCGGGCGAACTCGACCCCTACCGGGCCGCCGACACCCTGGTGGAGGGCCTGACCGAGACCTGACGGGGCCTGCCGGGCCGGTGGCGGGACGGTGGGGGCCCTGCCCCGCCGTCTCCGGGACGGCCCGTTCGGGTGCGGTCGTCCGGGTGAGGGTGATCGTCCGTCCGGGTGGGACCGGCCGTCCCCGTCCGGTCGTCCGTCCGGCCGTGGCCGTCGGACCCCGTCCGGTCGTCCGTCCGGGTGTCGTCGTCATGGCGTACGTGGTCCGCGCGGTCGTCGTCCGCCGTCCAGGACGACGACCCGGGGACCGCGGCCGTGCCGTCGTCCGTGACGGCCAGGGCCGTCGCCGTGCCGCCCCCGATCAGGGCCGCGGCCGCCACCGCGGCGATGACGATGTCGCGCTTCATGTCGGTTCCTCCCGATGTGCCGGACTCCGTGTGGTGGTCCGTGCGCGACCGGCCCCCACTCGTCCGGCGCGTTGCCGCGTTGCTGACGGGAACCAATGTCGGCGAGGGCCGCTGAACGCAGCCTGAAGCCGCCTGAAGACTTCTTCGGGTTCGGTTCGGGACGCTGGGCGCATGCGCCTGTTGACCGTGGAGGACGAGAAGCGGCCGGCCCTGTCGCTCGCCAGGGGACTGAGGGCCGAGGGGTACGCCGTGGACGTCGTCCACGACGGAGCCGAGGGACTGCACCGGGCGAGCGAGGGCGTCTACGACCTGCCCCATCGCCTCGCCGCGCGCCCAGCTCGAAGTGGGCGCCGCGCACCCGGAGCTGCTGGACGTGACCGGGGCCGTCGAGGACACCGTACGGCTGCAGCGGCTCGCCGCCGATCCTGCTGCTCGCCCGGCTGGACGCGGGGGAGCGGCCCCAGGGCACCCGGTTCGACCTGGCGGCGCTCGCCCGGGAGGAGGTGTCCAGGCGTCCGGGGACGACGGTGGAGGGCGCGAGCGCCGAAGTCGTCGGATCCCGGGGACAGGTGGCGCGGCTGCTCGGCAGGGGAGGCGGAGCGCTCTTCACGCTCCGGCTGCCCGGCCACACCTGACGCGGAGCGGAACAGGGAAGCGGGGGGAGGTGATCGTCCTGCCGCTGCCGCTGAGCTGACTCCGGGTTCGTGGCCCCGTGTCCCCGCTCACGCGCCGCGCGTTCCCGCGGCGCGTGTTCCCGCGTTCCCGCGGAGCGTCACGGCTTGCCGCGTTGCCCCCGCAGGTGTTCCGCGATCGGCTGCAGCGACTTGTGCAGCTCCTCCAGGGCCTCGGGGGACACCAGGTCCATGAAGTGCCTGCGGACGGACGCCACATGGTGCGGGGCGACCTTCTTCATCGTCTCCAGGCCGTGATCGGTGAGGACGGCGTACAGACCCCGGCGGTCGGACTCGCAGTTCTCCCGCCTGACCAGGTCCGCGTTCTCCATGCGGGTGATCTGGTGCGAGAGGCGGCTCTTCGACTGGAGGGTGGCGGCCGCGAGGTCACTCATCCGCAGCCGGACGCCCTCCGACTCGGAGAGGTTCACCAGGATCTCGTAGTCGTTCATCGTCAGCCCGAACGGCTGCAGGTCCCTCTCGAGCTGGTACGTCAACAGCCTGTTGACCTCCAGGTGGGTGCGCCAGGCGCACTGCTCCGCATCGGTCAGCCAGCGCGTGGCCGTCTCGGTCTCCATGAATGAAGTCTACCTAAAATGTTGAAAGGCGAACTAGTGAGGGTGGTGTGACGGTGCGCACGCGTTCGATGTCACACTCCGCAGACTACCGCTCACAGCCCGAAGCGACGCTGGAGGTCTCCGAGCTGTCCGGGAAGGCGCGGTGTCGCGGCCTGCTGACCGTACTGGCCCTGGTGACCGGGTGTCCCGCCGGCGCCGGGCACTCCCGGCTCGTGCGGAACGGCCCCGGTGGCCTGCTCGGCCATCAGGATCTCCGTGGACTGGAGCAGCACGGTGCCGGCTCCCACGAACTCGAACTGATGCTCCTCTCCGGAGGCCCCGCCCAGGCCTGTCAGTGCACGTAGACCGCCCATGACGCCCGTCATGTACCCGTGGTCGTAGTGATGACACGGGGACGGGCAGTCGGCCCAGCCCACCAGCGCCTGCGGGTCCACCCGGATCGGGGGTTCCATGAACACCACCGGACCGTTTGACGCCGCCACGAACTTGCCGGTTCCGATGAGTGTCAGAAAGCCCGGCACGATCGACTGCTTGAGAGCGAGACTTGGCTGAAAAGCGAGCAGGTTGCCCGAGCGAATGGTCAGGTTGCCGTCGTCCAGGTCGTACGAATTCACGTCGAAGGCCCGGTCGGCGAGGAGCATCTTGCCCGAACCGTCCGCCACCACCCAGTCGCTCGCGTGCAGAGGCGAATGGAACGACGTACGGACAAGTCGGTCGAGTCGGCCGTGTCCGACGCCGTTGAACTCCATCGACCCGTAGTAGGCGATCATCTTGCCCTTCTGCAGGAACCACTGGCTCCCCTTGAGCTCCACGCAGAAGGTGTACTTGTTGACGTTGTCGTCGACGGGCAACGTCATGGGGTCGTGGACCGTGGGGCCACCGGGAGTCCCGTACGCGCTCACAGCTTCTCCTCCGAGGCCTGGACGTACACCGCACCACTGCCGCTCAGCTCCAGCTGGAACGCCTCGCCCGAGCCGCGGCCCACCATGTCGCGCCAGCCGAGCGCCGTGGACAGTTTGTTGCGTACGTCGCCGTGGTGCGCCACGTACGCCTGCGGGTCGACGTGGACCGGGCGCTGCGGGGTGATCGGCACCTCGATGACCCCGCCGTGCGCCATCACGGCGACCGCGCCGTGCCCCTTGAGGGTCGTGGTGAACAGGCCCTGGCCCGTCACCTGGCCGCGGACCATGCCCATGATCCCGCCCTGCGAGCCCAGGAACATCGTGCCCTGCTGGAGCGTGCCGTCGAAGGCCAGCAGCCGGTCCGCCTCGACGTAGAGCGTGTCGCCCGTGAGGCTGATCACCTGGATGTGATGGCCGCCGTGCCCGAACAGGACCGTGCCGCTGCCCTCGACGGTCATCAGCGGGGTGGCCTCGCCCGCGACCCGGCGGCCGAGCATCGACATGACCCCGCCCTGGCCGCCCTGGATGTTGGGCGTGAAGGACACCTCGCCCTTGTAGGCGAGCATCGCGCCGCGCTGACTGAACAGGCGCTGGCCCGGCAGGACCGTCGCCTCGATCATCTTGGAGTTCACTTCGCGGAACGGCATGTCACAGGTCCCCCGCGATCGTGTTGCGCTCACTGGGCTGTACGTAGACCAGACCGTCGCCCTCGAAGCGGATCTGGAAGGCCTCGCCGCCGCCCTCACCCATGAACGTGCGGAACGTCACACCGGCCTGGAAGGACTGCCGGACGTTGCCCTGGTGCGCGATGTACGCCCCCGGGTCCACCGTCAGCGGGTACTGGGAACTGACGCGCAGCACCACGGCCGGCCCGTCGGACATGATCGCCGCCTGGCCGTGGCCCTCGACGGTGGTCGTGAACAGACCGTTGCCCTGGGAGGCGCCGCGCAGTCCCGTGAAGGACGTGCCCGTACGCAGCCCGGCGTCGGTCGCGAGGAGATTGCTGGACTCGACGTACAGCTTGTCGCCCTGAAGGCTCACCAGGTTGATCTCGCTCGCCCGGTCCGCGAACCAGCAGGTTCCGTGCCCCTTCACCTCCATCACCGTCATCTGCTCGCCGGTCAGGCGCCGCGTCACCATCCCGCGGACACCGTCACCGCCGCCGCTCAGTTTCTTGAAGGCCATCTGACCGTCGTACGCGACCATCGAGCCGTTCTTCGCCTTCACGGCGTCCCCGGTCATGTCGACGGCCAGCACCTTGCTGCCTTGAAGTCGGAACATCGCCACAGTTGTGACGGTAGCCGCCGGTCGCGGAGGGGGACAGGGGCCACGGGTGGATCTCACCCCTGAGCAGACCCCTGGGGGCGGACGGGGCGACCCGGAGGTGGCGAGCCGGCCGGGATGCGGGGGCCGCCCGGAGGCGCCCTGTCGGCCACCCCCGGCCCGGGGCGCCCTGTCCCGGGTGCCACAATGGCCGGGGCCTTGTGCTTGCGTTCACAAAGCTCGGAGCCCGGACGACCGACGACCCTCCCCCGAACCCACCGAAGGTGACCCGTGGACATAAAGACCGCCACCGCCCTCCGCCGCCTCCGCCTGGTCTCGGCCCCCGAGGCCGTCTCCTTCCTGCTGCTGCTCGTCTGCTCGGTGCTGAAGCGGACCACGGACTTCAACGCGGTGCCCGTCATGGGCGCGATCCACGGTGTGCTCTTCATCCTCTACGTGATCTTCTGGGCGGACGCCTGGAACCGCGCCCGGTGGAGCGCCGGGACCGGGATCCTCTACTTCGTCCTCTCCGTGCTGCCCACCGGCGGTTTCTTCGCCGAGCGCAAGCTGCGGCGCGAGAGCGAGGACGCGGTCATCGCCTCCCGCGCCCGCCGCGAGGGAGTCGTGAAGTCGTCGTGATCGTCGCCTTCTCCGTGACACCGCTCGGTGTCGGCGAGGACGTGGGGGAGTACGTCGCCGACGCCGTCCGGGTCGTCCGCGCGTCGGGACTGCCGAACCACACCGACGCCATGTTCACCTCTGTCGAGGGGGAGTGGGACGAGGTGATGGACGTGGTCAAGCGTGCCGTCGCCGCCGTCGAGGCCCGTGCGCCGCGCGTCTCCGTCGTCCTCAAGGCGGACATCCGCCCCGGGGTCACGGACGGTCTGACCTCGAAGGTCGAGACGGTCGAGCGGCACCTCTCCGCCTGACGTCCCGTCCCGAGAGGTACCGACACCCCGGAACCCCGGTCCAGTGGGCCGGGGTTCCGCGCGTCCGGCGGTCGCCGCCGCGCCCTCCCCGGTCCGCACCCCGCGTCGTACGGGAACGTGTGCGCGACCGAAAGGCGAGACGGGGCGGACCAGGATATGACCGGCGGGTAAGGTCTCATGCCGTGCCGAAGCCGCTCAGTCTTGCCTTCGATCCCATCGCCCGCGCCGACGAACTGTGGCAACAGCGCTGGGGAGCCGTGCCGTCCATGGCCGCGATCACCTCGATCATGCGTGCGCACCAGATCCTGCTCGCCGAGGTCGACGCGGTCGTCAAGCCGTACGGACTGACCTTCGCGCGCTACGAGGCCCTGGTGCTGCTCACCTTCTCCAAGGCCGGCGAGCTGCCGATGTCCAAGATCGGCGAGCGGCTGATGGTGCACCCCACCTCCGTCACGAACACCGTGGACCGCCTGGTGCGGTCCGGGCTCGTCGACAAGCGTCCCAACCCCAACGACGGGCGCGGCACGCTCGCCTCCATCACCGACAAGGGCCGCGAGGTCTGCGACGCGGCGACCCGCGACCTGATGGAGATGGACTTCGGGCTCGGGGTGTACGACTCCGAGGAGTGCGGGGAGATCTTCGCGATGCTGCGACCGCTGCGGGTCTCGGCGCACGACTTCGACGACGAGTAGACGAGGCGGGGGCGCGCGAAGATCGCGCAAAAGGGGCCGTTACGCTCGTGCGCATGAAGAAGAGCGTGCTGACCCGCTACCGCGTGATGGCCTACGTCACCGGTGTGCTGCTGGTCCTGCTGACCCTCGGTGTGATCGCCAAGTACGTGCTCGACATGAACGGTGCCGTGGACTTCACCCGCGTCGTCGCCATCGCGCACGGCTGGCTCTACGTCGTCTACCTCGTGTTCGCCTTCGACCTGGGCGCCAAGGCGAAGTGGCCGGTCGGCAAGCAGCTGTGGGTGCTGCTGGCCGGGACGATCCCGACGGCGGCGTTCTTCGTGGAGCGCAAGGTCAGCCGCGAGCTGGAGTCGAGGATCACAGACGACTCCCCCGTGGTCGCCAAGGCCTAGCCCGGCCCGTCCCACCAGCCGTAACGCCGCGGGACTCCTGCCGCCACCGGACCCTCCGTACCGCCGTCGGTGTGGTCCGTGGCGGTTTCCCATCGACATTTACTAGGACGTCCTAGTAAATTTGTGGGCATGGACGCTGACGCCATCGAAGAGGGCCGCCGACGCTGGCAGGCCCGGTACGACGCATCGCGCAAGCGCGACGCGGACTTCACCACGCTCTCCGGAGACCCCGTGGAGCCGGTGTACGGGCCCCGGCCCGGGGACACGTACGACGGCTTCGAGCGGATCGGATGGCCCGGCGAGTACCCCTTCACCCGCGGGCTCCACCCGACCGGCTACCGGGGGCGTACGTGGACGATCCGCCAGTTCGCCGGATTCGGGAACGCCGAGCAGACCAACGAGCGGTACAAGATGATCCTCGCCGCGGGCGGCGGCGGTCTCTCGGTCGCCTTCGACATGCCGACCCTCATGGGGCGCGACTCCGACGACTCCCGCGCGCTCGGCGAGGTCGGGCACTGCGGGGTCGCGATCGACTCGGCCGCCGACATGGAGGTCCTCTTCAAGGACATCCCGCTCGGCGACGTCACCACGTCGATGACGATCAGCGGGCCGGCCGTGCCGGTCTTCTGCATGTACCTGGTCGCCGCCGAGCGCCAGGGCGTGGACCCCGCCGTCCTGAACGGCACGCTCCAGACCGACATCTTCAAGGAGTACATCGCCCAGAAGGAGTGGCTCTTCGAGCCCGAGCCGCACCTGCGCCTCATCGGTGACCTGATGGAGCACTGCGCCGCGAAGATCCCCGCCTACAAGCCGCTCTCCGTCTCCGGGTACCACATCCGGGAGGCGGGCTCGACGGCCGCGCAGGAGCTGGCGTACACGCTGGCGGACGGCTTCGGGTACGTGGAACTGGGCCTCTCGCGCGGCCTGGACGTGGACGTCTTCGCCTCCGGCCTCTCCTTCTTCTTCGACGCGCATCTCGATTTCTTCGAGGAGATCGCCAAGTTCCGGGCGGCCCGGCGGATCTGGGCGCGCTGGATGCGGGACGTGTACGGCGCGAAGTCCGACAAGGCGCAGTGGCTGCGCTTCCACACGCAGACGGCCGGTGTCTCCCTGACGGCCCAGCAGCCGTACAACAACGTCGTCCGTACGGCGGTGGAGGCGCTCGCCGCGGTGCTGGGCGGCACGAACTCGCTCCACACCAACGCCCTGGACGAGACGCTCGCGCTGCCGTCCGAGCAGGCCGCCGAGATCGCCCTGCGCACCCAGCAGGTGCTGATGGAGGAGACCGGCGTCGCCAACGTGGCCGACCCGCTGGGCGGTTCCTGGTACGTCGAGCAGCTCACCGACCGGATCGAGGCCGACGCGGAGAAGATCTTCGAGCAGATCAGGGAGCGGGGGCTGCGGGCGCATCCCGACGGGCAGCACCCGATCGGGCCGATCACCTCCGGCATCCTGCGGGGCATCGAGGACGGCTGGTTCACCGGGGAGATCGCCGAGTCCGCGTTCCAGTACCAGCGGGCGCTGGAGAAGGGCGACAAGCGGGTGGTCGGGGTGAACGTCCACCACGGCTCCGTGACCGGCGACCTGGAGATCCTCCGGGTCAGCCACGAGGTCGAGCGGGATCAGGTGCGCGAGCTGGGGGCGCGGCGTGGTGCGCGGGACGACGCGCGTGTGCGCGACGCGCTGGGCGCGATGCTCGCCGCCGCGCGGGACGGGTCCAACATGATCGTGCCGATGCTGGAGGCGGTGCGGGCCGAGGCGACCCTCGGCGAGATCTGCGACGTCCTCCGGGAGGAGTGGGGGGTGTACACGGAGCCGGCGGGCTTCTGAACCGGTTTCCTCCGCCCCCGCTGTCGGCCTGAACGGCCTCGTCCTCGAACGCCGGACGGGATGAAACACATCGCCCCGGCCCGCATCTCCGGCCTGTCCGGCGTTCGAGGACGAGCCCTTCGGGCGATGGCGGGGGGCTGGGGGCGCAGCCCCCAGGGTGAGGACGGGTCGGGTAGGGGCGGCGGGGGGGCGAGTCCCCTCGGGTCAGGACGTGTCCGTGGCGCCCGCCAGGCCCAGCAGGAGGACCCGGGTGAACGCCCGCACCCACTCCTCGTCCGCCGCCTCCGCGCTGACGAGTGTGCGATGCACCACGGCCCCGGCGACGACGTCGAAGATGAGATCCGCCGTACGCGCGGACGCCTCGGGATCGGACTCCGGCGGCAGCTCCCCCCGGGCGGTGGCCCGCGCCCTCCCCTCCACCACGAGCCGCTTCTGCCGGTCGACGATGGACGTCCGGATCCGCTCCCGCAGGGGCTCGTCACGGGTGGACTCCGCCACCACCGCCATCAGGGCGGTCTTCGTCTCGGGCCGGTCCAGGATCGCCGCGAACTGCAGCACCACACCCTCGATGTCCGCCGCCAGACTGCCGCGGTCGGGCAGCTCCAGTTCGTCGAAGAGCACGGCGACCGCGTCGACCACGAGCTCGTTCTTGCCGGCCCAGCGCCGGTAGAGGGTCGTCTTGGCGACCCCGGCCCGGGTCGCCACATCCCCCAACGTCAGCTTGGACCAGCCCAGTTCGACCAGCGCCGCCCGCGTCGCCTCCAGGATCGCGGCGTCCGCGGCAGCGCTGCGCGGGCGCCCCGTACGCGGGACGGAAGAGCGACTCTGCATGTCAGGACCATATCCGCCGTTGTGGGCGGGCAAATCCGGCGGTTGTGTGAATCCGTGAGGGAGATCACCGGGGGAAGGCGGACGAAGACGCCCCCGTACAGTTACGCTACGACCCGTAGCGAAAGCTGCGGACGACGCTCGTACACCCTGACCCGTGCGCGAGCGGCAACCACAGGCGCCAGGTGGGGACCCGGCGCGAGCATCACACATCAGGACCCGGGCGCCGCGGACCAGGACGTCGCGGGCCCGGCTTTCACGGCGTTTTCACACGTGCGCGAGGAAGGGGGAGGATGTACTCATGCAGCCACGGAACATGTCCATGAGCGGAGTCGTCGACCTCGCCGCGGTGAAGGCGGCCCAGGAGGCCAAGGCGAAGGCGGAGCAGGCGCGCGCCGAAGCGGCCAGGCAGGGCGGCGGAGGCGGGGCCGTGTCTCCCGCCAGTCTCGTCATCGATGTCGACGAGGCCGGATTCGAGCGTGATGTCCTTCAGCGGTCCACCGAGGTCCCGGTCGTCATCGACTTCTGGGCCGAGTGGTGCGAGCCCTGCAAGCAGTTGAGCCCGGTGCTCGAGCGGCTGGCCGTCGAGTACGGCGGCCGGTTCGTCCTCGCCAAGATCGACGTCGACGCCAACCAGATGCTGATGCAGCAGTTCGGGATCCAGGGGATCCCGGCCGTCTTCGCCGTGGTCGCGGGACAGGCGCTGCCACTCTTCCAGGGAGCCGCCGCCGAGACGCAGATCCGGGGGACCCTGGACCAGCTCGTGCAGGTCGCCGAGGAGCGTTTCGGCCTCACCGGTCTGACCGTCGACCAGGATGCCGAGCCCGGCGCCGCCCCGGTGGAGCACGAGATGCCGGCCGGACCGCACGACGCGCTCCTCGAAGCGGCCGTGCAGGCCCTGGACGCGGGTGACTTCGGCGGTGCCGTGCAGGCGTACCGGAACGTGCTGAGCGACGACCCGGGCAACATGGAGGCCAAGCTGGGCCTCGCCCAGGCCGAGTTGCTCCAGCGCGTGCAGGGCGCCGATCCGGGCAAGGTGCGCGAGGACGCCGCGGGGAACCCGAAGGACGTGCGGGCGCAGATCGCCGCCGCCGACCTGGACCTCGTGGGCGGCCATGTCGAGGACGCGTTCGGGCGCCTCATCGACACGGTGCAGCGCACGGCGGGCGACGACCGTGACGCCGTACGAGTGCGGTTGCTCGAACTCTTCGAGGTGGTGGGCGCCGACGACCCGCGCGTGATCGCGGCGCGCCGGGCGCTGGCCAGGGCCCTGTTCTGACCTGTTCCTAAACGCCGGGCCTTGTGACGCCCAGGTGAAAGATTCGTCAGGAGGGCCACAAGCGGCCGCGTTTTACCAAAACTTGGTAAACGCGGCCGCTGTTACTTGGAGTAAGTCGGAGGCGTTGATCTGTCGGAGTCCGTCCGGGGATCAACCTTTTTGTCATCCACCCCAGGGCCACCCTGTGTCGTCAACCGATACCGGCGGGTCGTTGTTCGGTTATCCGGCCGTTACTAGCCAGTAACGAACCCCCTTGTGCGGGCGGCCAGAATGCACCACGATCGGCGACGCTCGGTCCATTACCCCTCCTCCGACAACCAATCGGGTCAAGGGGTTTTCTGGGTCCCCACCGGGTAGGGGCGGCGGCAGTGGCGCCGCCTCTTGGGCAGGGGGGTCTTCGTCGTTCGGCGGAGCCTGTCCAGCAGGTTGTGCGTGATGTGTGTCAGGCGCGACCAGTGGTTGTCGCTCGGGGGTGATCGCCGGTGTGGTCGGGCGCCATTGGCGTCCGGGGAATACGGCGCTCTCCTTCCCGAGGACGTAGCACTTCTCCCATCCCTGCCCGGCTGAGCCGCCGACAAGTGGCAGTCAGGGCCAGGAGATGTACGTCCGAGAAGGAGGAAATATGCAGTCCCAGGTGCGTGGCGGGACCAGATGGAAGCGGTTCGCCGTCGTGATGGTGCCCAGCGTGGCCGCCACGGCAGCGATAGGTGTGGCCCTCGCGCAGGGCGCTCTCGCCGCGTCGTTCAGCGTCTCCGGCCAGTCGTTCAAGGTCTCGGCCGACTCGCTCAACGGCAAGGGCTTCTCGCAGTACGGAGCCATTGACGCGGGGTACACCCTCGACGGCAAGAAGACGGCTCACCCCGTCGCCGTGTCCGCGTTCAAGTCCGCGTCGATCACGAACATGTGTCAGTCCGTGGTCACCCCGAACATCCCGTTGCTCGGGTCGGTCAGCCTGATCCTCAGGGCGGGCGGCGCGGGTCACGACGCGGTACAGGCCGAGAACCTGTACATCGACGTCGAGGACCTCCAGGCCGATGCCACCTTCCACAACATCGACATCGGCGTCGCCGCCGGTGACACGGGTGTTGACAAGGGCGGCAAGGGCCCGGGCATGAAGGGTGGCGGCGAGCAGGCCAACCCCTACGGCTTCGCCCAGCAGGCGGAGTCCGCGGAGCTCACCGACGTGAAGCAGACGGCGTGGGCGACCACCGCCGGCACGTTCAAGCTCAGTGGCCTGAAGATGTCGGTGTCGACGGGTACCAAGGAGTGCTACTAGGCACTCAGGGGGCGGGCGGGGGAGCCGGCAGCTGCCCCGCCCGCCCCACCCCTTTCCGCAGTATGTGAATTTCTCACAGTAAGCCGTTCCAGGGAGCCGTTTCCATGAGCGCCGAGTCACCCGGGCAGAGCGAGCACTATCTCCAAGTCTTCCGGCGGAACTTCCGGTCCTGGAGGGGCGAACGCCCGTTCTGGGCCGGCCTGTTCGTCCTGCTCGGCGGTTTCCCCATCGCCTACTTCCCGTACGCGCACCTCCAGATCGGTCATCTGACGCTGGCGATGTCCACCACGGCCGGCGCCGGATCCCTGATCATCGGCGTGCTGCTCGGCGTACTGGGCATCAGTCTCTGGTTCCAGCGGCACGTACGGACCTTCGCCGGAGTCGCGGCGATCCTGCTGGCCCTGGTGTCCATCCCGGTGGCCAACCTCGGCGGCTTCCTCATCGGCTTCCTGTTCGCGATGATCGGCGGGGCGCTGGCGGTCTCCTGGGCTCCGGGCGAAACCGGCGAGGAAAAGCGCAGGACGACGTATAGGAACCAGGGTGGCGCCCCGAGCGCCTCCGACACCCCGAACACCCCGGACGCGCCGCAGGCCCCGGAATCCACCGACACCCCGGACGGCGTGGACGGCGCGGGTCACGCGGGCGAGACGGGCCGCGAGCCGAGGGACCTGTCAGGAATGAGCTCCGCCAACGGGGCGAACGGGAGGCACAGTGTCGGCTGACGAGGCGACCCGCGGGACGGAAGTCGACGAGTCCCGGGTGAGAACCGGACCGCGCCACGCGGCCCCCAGGAAGCCCCTGTTCACCAGATTCCATGTTCCCGCGGGCAAAGCCGTGGCCATCGCGGCGATGCCGACGGCCGTCCTCATGGGCATGGGCTTCACCCCTACGCTCGCGCAGGCGGACGACCACTCGTCGTCCAAGAGCTTGACGATCGACGAATACAAGAAGTGCGTCGAGGCCATGACCGGCTCCAAGGACGGCAAGGACGCCTCGGCCACGCCGACGCCCTCCGCCTCCGCCTCGACGAGCTCCACCGCGTCACCCGGCACGGCGAAGCCGACCCCCTCGGCCAGCGCGTCCCCGGACACGACCTCTTCGCCGGATTCAGGTTCCGACGACAAGGCCGGGTCCGACCCGACGCCGTCCGCGAGCAAGTCGGCCCAGAGCGGCAGTGGCACCGGTGGTGACGAGAAGCCGGCGGCGGCCCCGGCGGCCTCCGCGGGCGGCGGCGGACTGCTCGGCGCCGTCGGCGACGCCATCACGGACGTCCTCACCGGCGGCAGCGGTTCCACCGCGAGCTCCACCCCCACGCCGTCCGCCACCCCCTCCGCGTCCGCCTCGGCGAGCGCCGGGGACACCCAGGACAAGGGGGCGTCCGGCACCGTCAAGGACGCCGCCGGCAAGGTCACCGACACGGTCAAGAAGGTCGTGAAGGACACGACCGACACGGCGACCAAGGCGGCCGAGGACACCACGAAGGCGGTCAAGGACGCCACCGACGCGGCCACCTCGTCCCCGAGCCCGTCCGCGAGTGCCACCACGGACCTGTCGGACTGCCCGGTCGCCACGGACGCCGAGGGCGGTGTCGACAACCGGGTACTGCTGCCCGACAACCCGTGGTACCTGAACGCCAGCTCGCTGCTGCTCAAAGGCGCCGACTACCAGGGCGTAGTGAAGGTGAAGACCGCCAGCGGCAAGATCAAGAGGGTCCTGAAGTACGTGATCTCCGACGGCACGGACATCGGCGACCTGCACCAGACGGTCAACGACGAGCAGTCGGGCAAGACGTACCACGTGCAGGCGGGCAAGGGGACGACGTCCACCATCCGCGACGGTAAGACGGTCATGTACACGGAGAGCATCTCCGGGAACCTGCTCGGCCTGATACCGATCACGTTCGACCCGGACAACCCGCCGCCGCTGAACATCCCGCTGATCTACTTCACCAAGGTGAAGGTCGTGCAGGCCGGACAGTTCGGCGGGACGCTGACCGTACCCGGGCTGCACCAGTACACCAGCTGACCGCCCCCGGCCCGCGGGTCCTCGGACCCGCCCACGGACCTTTCCGGGAGCCGCAACACCCTGCGGGCGCCCCCTGTTGATCCAGGGGGCGCCCGCAGGCATTCCTGCCGTCCGGTACGAGCGGAAGGAAAAGATGATGACCTGTGCGGACTTCTCCCTGAGCTTTTTCGGGCAGACGTCCGGCTCGTCGCCCTCACAACGAACTGCGCACCGCGTGCGGTGGAGCTGACGGCGGAAGACCGAGGGTGGAAGACCGAGGGCGCCCCCTGTTCCAGGAGGCGCCCTCGGCGGCGTACGGGGACCGCGGGTCAGGCGGTGCGGCCGCTCTCGCCCAGGTGGTGCACCCGGACCATGTTGGTGGTGCCGGGGACGCCGGGGGGCGAGCCCGCGGTCATGACGACGACGTCGCCGTCGTTGAACCGCTTGAGCTTCTGCAGCTCCTGGTCGACCAGGTCGACCATCTCGTCGGTGCTGTTGACGAACGGCACCACGTGGGACTCGACGCCCCAGCTCAGCGTCAGCTGGTTGCGGGTGCCCTCGTCCGTGGTGAAGGCCAGGATCGGCTGGGACGCGCGGTAGCGCGACAGCCGGCGCGCGGTGTCACCGGACTTGGTGAAGGCGACCAGACCCTTGCCGCCGAGGAAGTCGGCGATCTCGCAGGCGGCGCGGGCGACCGAACCGCCCTGCGTGCGCGGCTTCTTGCCGGGGACCAGGGGCTGCAGTCCCTTGGAGAGCAGCTCCTCCTCCGCCGCCACGACGATCTTCGACATCGTCTTGACCGTCTCGATGGGGTACGCGCCCACGGACGACTCGGCGGACAGCATGACCGCGTCGGCGCCGTCGAGGATCGCGTTGGCCACGTCGGAGGCCTCGGCGCGGGTCGGGCGCGAGTTGGTGATCATCGACTCCATCATCTGGGTCGCGACGATCACCGGCTTGGCGTTGCGGCGGCAGAGTTCCACGAGGCGCTTCTGCACCATCGGGACCTTCTCCAGCGGGTACTCGACGGCCAGGTCGCCACGGGCCACCATGACGGCGTCGAACGCCGCGACGACGGCGTCCATGTTGGCGACCGCCTGCGGCTTCTCGACCTTGGCGATGACGGGGACGCGGCGGCCCTCCTCGTCCATCACCTTGTGGACGTCGTTCACGTCGTCGGCGTCGCGCACGAAGGAGAGGGCGACCATGTCGCAGCCCATCCGCAGGGCGAAGCGCAGGTCCTCGACGTCCTTCTCGGACAGCGCCGGCACGTTCACGGCGGTGCCGGGCAGGTTGATGCCCTTGTGGTCCGAGATCACGCCGCCCTCGATGACGACCGTCTTGACCTGGGGGCCCACGACCTCGACGACCTTCAGCTCGACGTTGCCGTCGTTGATGAGGACCTGGTCGCCCTTGGAGACGTCGCCCGGCAGGCCCTTGTAGGTCGTACCGCAGATCTGCTTGTCGCCCGGCACGTCCTCGGTGGTGATGGTGAACTCGTCACCGCGCACCAGCTCGACGGGTCCCTCGGCGAAGGTCTCCAGACGGATCTTCGGGCCCTGCAGGTCGGCGAGGACACCGATCGCCCTGCCGGTCTCGGCCGAGGCGGACCGGACGCGGTCGTAGCGCCCCTGGTGCTCGGCGTGCGAGCCGTGGCTGAAGTTGAAGCGGGCCACGTTCATGCCGGCTTCGATCAGCGCGACGAGCTGCTCGTGGGAGTCGACCGCGGGGCCGAGAGTACAGACGATTTTCGAACGGCGCATGGGGCGATCCTATCGGTTTGTTTCGCTACGGAATATTCCGTCTGGCGGAAGATACAAAGGGGCGGGATGCCGCTCAGGTGAGGTCGTGGGACGCGCTCACGAGTGCGTAGGTCTGCGTGGCGATCTCCAGTTCCTCGTCGGTCGGCACCACGGCGACCGCGACCCGTGCGCCCTCGGGGGAGACGATTCTGGCCCCGTCCCCTCGAGCCGCGTTCAGGCCGGCGTCGACCGCCAGGCCGAGCCCCTCCAGACCGGCGACCGCGGCCTCGCGCACGGCGGCGGCGTTCTCGCCGACCCCCGCGGTGAAGGCGATCGCGTCCACCCGGCCCAGTACCGCGTAATAGGCGCCGATGTACTTCTTCAGGCGGTGGATGTAGATGTCGAAGGCGAGCCGCGCCTGCTCGTCACCCTCGTCGACACGGCTTCGGATCTCCCGCATGTCGTTGTCTCCGCACAGACCGATCAGGCCGCTCTTCTTGTTGAGCAAAGTGTCGATCTCGTCCGTGGACATCCCGCCAACGCGCGTCAAATGGAAGATGACCGCGGGATCCACGTCACCGGACCGCGTTCCCATGACGAGCCCCTCCAGTGGCGTGAGCCCCATGGAGGTGTCCACGCAACGGCCCCCGCACACGGCGGACGCGGAGGCGCCGTTGCCGAGGTGCAGCACGATGACGTTCACGTCCTCGGGCGCCCTGCCGAGGAGCTTCGCGGTCTCCCGGGACACGTAGGCGTGCGAGGTGCCGTGGAAGCCGTAGCGCCGGATGCGGTACTCGTCGGCGATGCTCGCGTCGATCGCGTAGCGCGCGGCCGACTCCGGCATGGTCGCGTGGAAGGCGGTGTCGAAGACGGCGACCTGGGGAAGGTCGGGACGCAGCGACCGGGCCGTACGGATACCCGTCAGGTTCGCCGGGTTGTGCAGCGGGGCGAGCGGGACCAGCCGCTCGATCTCCGCGAGCACCGCGTCGTCGACGATCTCCGGTGCGGTGAAGGAACTCCCGCCGTGCACGACGCGGTGGCCGATCGCGGCCAGCTCGGGGGAGTCCAGACCGAGCCCGTCGCGGCCGAGCTCCTCGGCGACGGCCTTGAGGGCGGCGGCGTGGTCGGCGACGGGGCCGGCCGTCTCCCGGGTCTCGCCCGTGGTGAGCGCCGTGTGCTTCAGCCGGGAGGTCCGCTCGCCGATGCGTTCGACGAGGCCCGTGGCGAGGCGGCTGGTGTCGCGCATGTCGAGGAGCTGGTACTTCAGCGACGAGGAGCCGGAGTTGAGGACGAGGACTCGGGTGGCGGTCACTGCGGGGATGCCTTCTGGGTCGGGTGCGTGGTCGTTGCCGGGGCCGGCCGGTGCGGCGGTCATCCGAGGCCCGATGTCTGGGCCTGGATCGCCGTGATGGCGACCGTGTTGACGATGTCCTGCACGAGCGCGCCGCGGGAGAGGTCGTTGACGGGCTTGCGCAGGCCCTGGAGGACCGGGCCGACCGCGATCGCGCCGGCCGAGCGCTGCACGGCCTTGTAGGTGTTGTTGCCGGTGTTGAGGTCCGGGAAGATCAGCACGGACGCCTGCCCGGCGACGTCGGAGTCCGGCAGTTTGGTCGCCGCGACAGAGGGTTCGACGGCGGCGTCGTACTGGATCGGCCCCTCGATCTTCAGGTCGTCGCGCCGCAGCCGTACGAGGTCCGTGGCCTCGCGCACCTTGTCCACGTCGGCGCCCGAACCGGACGTGCCCGTCGAGTACGACAGCATCGCGATCCGCGGCTCGACACCGAACTGCTCGGCGGTGGCCGCCGACTGGATGGCGATGTCGCACAGCTGCTCGGCGTTCGGGTCGGGGTTCACCGCGCAGTCGCCGTAGACGAGGACCTTGTCGGCGAGGCACATGAAGAAGACCGACGACACGATCTTCGTGTCCGCCTTGGTCCTGATGATCTCGAAGGCGGGCCGGATGGTGGCGGCGGTGGAGTGCACGGAGCCGGACACCATGCCGTCGGCCAGCCCCTCCTCCACCATCAGCGTCCCGAAGTAGTTCACGTCGGCGACGACGTCATGGGCCAGCTCGACCGTGACGCCCCGGTGGGCGCGCAGCGCGGCGTACCTCTCGGCGAAGCGTCCGCGCAGCTCGGAGGTCACCGGGTCGACGAGTTGGCAGCCGGCCAGGTCGATGCCGAGATCGGCGGCCTTCTTGCGGATCTGGTCCACCGGCCCGAGCAGCGTCAGGTCGCACACGCGCCGGCGCAGCAGCACCTCCGCCGCGTGCAGGACGCGGGTCTCGGTCCCCTCGGGAAGCACCACCCGCCGTCTGTCGGAGCGGGCCTGTTCGAGGAGCTTGTGCTCGAACATCATGGGGGTCACGCGGTCGCTGCTCGGCGCGGAGACGCGCCTGAGCAGGTCCGCGGTGTCCACGTACCGCTCGAAGAGGCCGAGCGCGGTCTCCGCCTTGCGGGGTGTGGCGGCGTTCAGCTTCCCCTCCAGGGAGAAGAGCTCGGCCGCGGTGGGGAAGGAGGTCCCGGCGACCGAGATCACCGGCGTGCCGGGGGCGAGACGGGCGGCGAGCGTGAGGACCGCGTCGCTGGGCCGCTCGTTCAGGGTGAGCAGGACTCCGGCTATGGGCGGGGTGCCGGCGCTGTGCGCGGCGAGCGCGCCGACGACCAGGTCGGCACGGTCGCCGGGGGTGACCACGAGGCAGCCCGGGGTCAGTGCGTTGAGGAAGTTCGGCAGCATGGCGCCGCCGAAGACGAAGTCGAGCGCGTCACGGGAGAGTCCCGCGTCGTCGCCGAGGAGCACCGTGCCGCCGAGGGCGTGGGTGATCTGGGCGAGGGTGGGCGCCGAGAGCGCGGGCTCGTCCGGGAGGACGTAGCACGGCACCGGGAGACGGGAGTCGAGCCGCTCGCCGAGTCCGGCGCGGTCGGCGGGGGCGACGCGGTTCACGATCATGGCGAGCACGTCGCAGCCGAGGCCGTCGTAGGCGCGGTACGCGTTGCGGGTCTCGGCGCGCACGGACTCGGCGGTCTGCCCGCGGCCGCCGACCACGGGGATCACGGAGGCGCCGAACTCGTTCGCCAGCCGGGCGTTCAGCGACAGCTCGTCCGGGAACTGGGTGTCGGCGTAGTCGGTGCCCAGGACCAGGACGACGTCGTAGTCGCGCGCGACCAGGTGGAAGCGGTCGACGAGGGTGGAGACCAGTTCGTCCGTGCCCTGCTCGGCCTGGAGCGCGGACGCCTCGTGGTAGTCCATGCCGTAGACGGTCGCCGGGTCCTGGGCGAGCCGGTAGCGGCTCCGCAGCAGTTCGAAGAGCCGGTCGGGGCCGTCGTGGACGAGTGGGCGGAAGACACCCACCCGGTCGACCTGGCGGGTCAGGAGCTCCATGACGCCCAGCTCGACCACCTGGCGGCCGTCGCCGCGATCGATCCCGGTCACGTAGACACTGCGGGTCACGCGTGCTCTCCATCCTTGGCGTGGGGTGTTCTGGTGACGTGAGGTGTTCTGTCGGGGTCACGTGCGCGGTCCCGTGACTCGTGTGCCGTTTTCGGGCTCGGCAAATGGCCCACCGTGGTGAGCGGAACCCTCTTGACAATACCCCCGCGGGTGGATAAGGCGCCCGTCAGGGCGGACTTCCTGGCGAGGTCTGACGGAGGTCTGACAGACGTCTGACGGAGGTCTGACAGGGGTCTGACCGAGCCTGACCGGGGTCTGACCGGGAGCGGGTCGAGAATTCACCCGGGGCGTCGCGACGGAGGGCTTCGGGCGGAATCGGCGACGGTCCTGAGGTCATGAAACAATCGGACCGGCTCACACGAACCAGCAGCGAGCAGGAGACACAGCACGATGCGTATCGGAGTTCTCACCGCAGGCGGCGACTGCCCGGGCCTCAACGCAGTGATCCGGTCGGTCGTGCACCGAGCGGTCACCACCTTCGGGGACGAGGTCATCGGATTCGAGGACGGGTACGCGGGCCTGCTCGACGGCCGCTACCGCACCCTCGACCTGAACGACGTCGGTGGCATCCTCGCCCTCGGCGGCACCATCCTCGGCTCCTCGCGGCTGCAGCGCGACCGGCTCCGCGAGGCCAGCGAGAACGCGCAGGACATGGCGCGCGAGTTCGGTATCGACGTCCTGATCCCGATCGGCGGCGAGGGCACGCTGACGGCGGCGCGGATGCTGTCGGACGCGGGCCTGCCGGTGGTCGGCGTCCCGAAGACGATCGACAACGACATCTCGTCGACGGACCGCACCTTCGGCTTCGACACCGCGGTGGGCGTGGCCACGGAGGCCATGGACCGTCTGAAGACGACCGCCGAGTCGCACCAGCGTGTGATGGTCGTCGAGGTCATGGGCCGGCACGCGGGCTGGATCGCCCTGGAGTCCGGCATGGCGGCCGGTGCCCACGGCATCTGCCTGCCCGAGCGCCCCTTCGACCCGGCCGACGTCGTCGCGATGGTCGAGGAGCGCTTCGCCCGCGGCAAGAAGTTCGCGGTCATCTGTGTCGCCGAGGGCGCCCACCCCGTCGAAGGCAGCATGGACTACGGACACGGCGCGATCGACCAGTTCGGCCACGAGCGCTTCCAGGGCATCGGTACGGCGCTGGCGTACGAGCTGGAGCGGCGCCTCGGCAAGGAGGCCAAGCCGGTCATCCTCGGTCATGTGCAGCGGGGCGGCACCCCGACCGCGTACGACCGGGTCCTGGCGACGCGGTTCGGGTGGCACGCGGTGGAGGCCGCCCACCGGGGTGACTTCGGCCGGATGACGGCGCTGCGCGGCACCGATGTGCTCATGGTGCCGCTCGCGCAGGCCGTGACGGAGCTGAAGACGGTCCCGAAGGACCGGATGGACGAGGCGGAGTCGGTCTTCTAGCAGGCGCCTTCCGGCCGGGTGACGCCGGCGTCACCCGGGTCCGGCGTCTTCCGTGTCCGGCGTCGTCGGGCGCCGCGTGCCCGGCAGGGCACGCTCCGGTGCGCCGCGGCGGCCCGGCCGAACGGTGACCGGCAGGTCGGTGACCGGCCGAGCCGTGGCGCGGTCGAGTGACGGACCGGCCGAGTGGTGGTCCGAGGGTCCGGTGGTCCCGCCGAGGGTCCGGGGCTCCCGGCCGCGGGGCCGGGAATCCTGTCGGGCGGTCGGTCCTCAGTACGTGCTTCTCTGGACCGTCGACCAGAAGTGGTCGACGATCCGGTCGAGGAAGTCCTGGCCCGAATCGTCGGCCTCGGCGGCGGCCGGCCCGCCCGCCCAGCTCAGCGTGGCGGCCATCTGGCCCTGGTACTCCTGGTACAGCTCCTGGAGGACGTCCTCCAGGAGGCGCCGGTCCAGCGGGATCATCTTCCCCACCGGGCGGGAGTAGGCCTGCCAGCGTGTCGTCACCGCGCTCCGCAGCAGCTCGGCCAGCCTGCCGTCGCGCCCCGTGACGGTGACGAAGTCCCGCAGGGACAGTTCGAGCACGTCGGCGAGGGCGGTGGACTGCCGCTCGGTGCCGCGCCACTCGTCGGCCTCCTCCATCCCCTGGTAGGCGGGAAGTTCGAGTCCGACGGCGCGGGCTATGTCCTCCTGCGCGAGGCCGCGCGCGACGCGGTGTTCGCGCAGGGTCCGCGGCGCGCCGATGATCTCCCCCGGTGAGCACCACAACACCCCCGCGAGCGCGGTGAGTTCGGGTCCGCTCGGTGCGGTGGTCCCGGTTTCCCAGGCGGCGACGAGATCGGGGGTGACGTACGGCATCCCGTACGAGGCTCTCATTCCGTAGGCGACGTGCTCGGGCCTCATACCGAGTGCCGTCCTCAGTCTGCGGGCGGCCTGAGCGTTGAAGGGCGGTGTGGGCTGTTGGGCCTGCGGTCGCTGCACGCGCACAAAATATGGGGTCGGGACAGCGCTGACTACATTCTGTTCGGCCACAATCACAGCTTGTAGGAACATACGGTGCCGGTCGGCGCGTCCCGCGTGGGGCCGGCGCGCCCCGTTCCTCGGGTGCTCCGGTCAGCCCTTGACCGCTCCGCCCAGCGCGAACCCGCCTCCCAGCCGCCGCGCCACCAGCACGTACAGCAGGATCACCGGCGTCGAGTAGATGACCGAGAACGCCGCCAGCTGTCCGTAGACCACCGTCCCCCGGTTCCCGAAGAAGTCGTTGATGCTCACCGACGCGGGCATCTGGTCCGGCGTCAGCAGCAGCATGAACGGGACGAAGAAGTTCCCCCACATCATCACGAACGAGAAGACCGTCACCACCGCCACCCCGGGGCCCATCAGCGGCAGCACGATCCGCACCAGGGACTGCAGCGACGACGCGCCGTCCGTCCACGCCGCCTCCTCCAGCTCCCGCGGCACCCCGTCCATGAAGTTCTTCATCAGCCAGATGGCGAACGGGAGTTGGGAGGCCGCGAAGAAGAAGACGGTGCCCTGCACGGTGTCGATGAGGTTCACCCGCACGAACAGCGCGTACACCGGGACCATGATCGCCGTGATCGGCAGGCAGGTCGCGAAGAGGATGGTCAGCAGGAAGGGGCGGTTGAGCCGCGAGCGGAACCGTGAGAGCGGATACGCCGCCAGGGCCGCGCACACCACCGTCAGCGCGGTCCCCCCGCCGCACAGGACCAGGCTGTTCAGCAGCGGTGTGAAGGTGATGTCCGGCTTCAGCACCGCGTCGAAGTTGTCCAGCGTGAGGCCGTCCGGGACCCGCACCCGCAGATCCGCGTGCGCGTCCAGCGACGACAGCACCACCCAGGCCAGCGGCAGCACGAACGCCGCGGCCACGAAGAGGAGCCCCGCGTCCGCCGCCAGACGCCTTCCCGCCCGGCGGGACCTGAGCGTGGCCCCCGTCGGCAGAGCCATCTCAGACCTCCGTCCGCAGGAGCCGCATGTAGACCACGGAGAACAGCGCCCCGACCACCAGCAGCAGCAACGCGACCGCCGTCCCGTACCCGATCATGCTCTTCTGGAACGCCTGCTCGTACATGAACAGGGGAAGCGTCTGGCTCCTGTTGCCGGGGCCGCCCCGCGTCATCACCCAGATCAGCCCGAACACCGAGAGCGTCTGCAGGGTGTTGAGCATCAGGTTCGTGCCGATCGACCGGCGGATCATCGGCAGCGTGATGTGCCACATCCGGCGCCAGCCGCCCGCGCCGTCCACCTCCGCCGCCTCCGTGATCTCCTTCGGGATCTCGTTCAGCGCCGCCGAGTAGACCAGCATCGAGAAAGCCGTGCCCCGCCACACGTTGGCGAACGACACCGCCAGGATCGGGAGGGTGAACAGCCAGTTCTGGGTGGGGAGACGGAGCCAGTCCAGGATCGCGTTCAGAGTGCCCTCCCGCCGGAAGAACGCGTACAGCAGGAAGCCCGCCACCACCTCCGGCAGCACCCACGCCGTGATCACGATCCCGCCCACCAGCGTCCGTACCGGCTTGGAGGCCCGCTGCATCAGCGCGGCCAGCGCCAGCCCGAGCGTGTTCTGGCCCACGAGTGACGACAGGACCGTGAACACCAGTGTCAGCCATACCGCGTTGAGGAACGCCTCGTCCTTGAACGCCGCCCGGAAGTTCTCGAAGCCGACGAATGAGGAGTGCGCCTGACCCGTCAACTGGAGGTCGGTGAAGGCGATGTACGCGCAGTAGACGATCGGCCCGGCGAGGAAGAGGAGCAGCAGGATCACGGCCGGCGTGAGCGGCAGCGCGCGGGCCAGGACCCGGGGGCGCCCCGGTCGGCGCGGCGACACGGTCTTCGCGGCGGCCGGGGCGGCGGGTGCCGCCCGTGTGCCCACGCTCACTTGCGCACCACCTGGCCGTCGGTGGCCGTCTTCAGCTCCTCGTCGTAGCCGCTCGCCGCCTTGTCCACCGAACTGTCCCCGGTCGTCACGCCCTCCATGGCCTCCTGGACGGCGGTCGAGACCCTGGGGTAGGCGGGGTACGCCGGGCGGTAGTGCGTGCTCGCGACCAGGTCCGTGAAGAACTTGATGCCGGGCTGCGCCTGTACGTACGCCGGGTCGGACGCCACGTCCTTGCGCACCGCGATACCGGAGTTGGCGATGTACCACTTCTGCGCGTTCGCCTTCGTCTGCATCGTCTCGACGAACTTGAAGGCGAGGTCGGGGTTGCCGGCCTTGGAGGGGATCGCCCAGGTCCAGCCGCCGGACATGCTCACCTTGCCGGGTGCCTGGCCGTGCTGGGTCGGCATGTACGCGAGGCCGAGCTCGCGCGACCACTCGGGCCACTCGTGCCCGGCGCCCTTCTGCCAGTCCTGCGGGAGCCAGCTGCCGTCGAGGTCGATGCCGAGCTTGCCCTGGGGCATCAGCTCACCGCGGATGGTGGTGCTGAAGTTCGGGTCCAGGGCGTCCGAGACGTCGGGGCCCAGCTTCTCCTTGTAGACCGTCTCCACGAAGGTGAGCGCGTCCTTGAAGGCCTGGCTGCCCGCGATCCACTTCTTGGCCGCCGTGTCGTACAGGGGGTCGCTCTTCCCGTCGCCCGTGCCGTAGAGCAGCATCTCGAAGCCCTGCATGGTGGCGCCCTCGCCGGCCGGCTTGCCGGTGTAGACGTTGAGCGGGGTGACGCCCGGGACCTTCCGCTTGATCGTGCGGGCGGCGCTGAGCACGTCGTCCCAGCTCCTCGGCTGCCAGTCGGCCGGCAGCCCCGCCTTCTGGAAGACGCCCTTGTCGAACCAGAGTCCGCGGGTGTCCGTGCCGTCCGGAACGCCGTACGTCTTCCCGTCCTGCGCCTTGGCCGCGGACTTCGCCGTGTCGATGAACTGGTTCCAGTCCGGCCACTTGTCCAGGTAGGTGTCGAGAGGCTTCAAGTACCCGCTGGTGATGTCGGAGTTGATGAGGAAGGTGTCCTCGTAGACCAGGTCGGGGGCCGTCTTGGGCGATCTCAGCATCTGCTGGAGCTTGGTGTAGTACTCGGAGTCGGGCGCCTTGATCGGGACGAGTTCCACCTTCTTGCCGGGGTTCGCCTTCTCGAACTCCTTCTTCATCCGGCCCAGATAGGTGTCCATGACCCGGATCGAGTTGTCCGTGGACTGCTTGAAGGAGATCTTCACGGTGTCCGGACTGCTGCCGGAGCCCGATCCGCAGGCGCTGAGCGCCGTCGCGGCGAGCAGAGTGGCGAGGAGAAGTGGGGCGGCGGTGGGGCGCACGGGCACGACCTCCTACTGGCCGACGTCGTCGATGGCCGGGTTGTCTGCCCGGTGAACCTAAGAGCGTGGACTAGTCCAGGTCAATGACCTTGCACCGCCTTGCGACCGAACACGGTGCAGAAAAGCCCCTGTTGGGGGCCTGATACGGAACTAGGCCTTCACCCAGCGGTACTGCAGCTCGGGCCGCCCGACCTGCCCGTACTGCGGCGCGCGTGCGGCGCGCCCCGCGTCCACCAGGTGCTCCAGGTACCGCCGGGCCGTGATGCGCGAGATGCCCACCACCTCGGCGACCCCGGCCGCCGTGAGGCCGTCCGCGCGGTCCCGCAGGGCGCGGGTGACGCGCTCCAGGGTCGGTCCGCTCAGCCCCTTGGGCAGCGCCGCCGGACCCGGGGCGCGCAGGGTGGCCAGGGCGCGGTCCACCTCGTCCTGGCCGCTCGCCTCGCCCGCCGCCGCGCGGAACTCGGCGTACCGGACGAGCCGGTCGCGCAGGGTGGCGAAGGTGAAGGGCTTCAGGACGTACTGGACGACCCCGAGTGAGACTCCCTCCCGGACGACCGTGAGGTCCCGCGCGGAGGTCACCGCGATCACGTCCGCGTGGTGGCCGGCGGCGCGCAGCGAGCGGGCGAGCTGCAGACCGTGCACGTCGGGCAGGTGCAGATCGAGGAGGAGCAGGTCCACGGGGGTGCGGTCCAGGGCACGGCGCGCTTCGGCGCCGGTGTGGGCCTTGCCCACCGCCGTGAAGCCGGGGACCCGCCCGACGTACATGACGTGCGCGTCGGCGGCCACCGGGTCGTCCTCGACGACGAGGACACGGATCGGCTGGGGGTCGGTCATACGTCGCCTCCGGGCAGGGCGGGCTGGACGGGTACGGGGGCGAGGTCCTTCGGGGCGGCGGCCCCGGACCCGGCCGCCGCGTCGGCGGCTTCCGCGGCCGTCGTGGGCAACGGCAGCCGCACCTCGAACTCCGCCCCGCCGCCCGCCGCTTCGGCCACCGTCAGGGTGCCGTCGTGGCGGTTCACCGCCTGGCGTACGAGGGCGAGGCCCAGCCCGCGGCCGGCGGGCCCCGCCGGTTTCGTCGACCAGCCGCGCCGGAAGACGGCCTCCGCGTGGGCCGGATCCACTCCGGCGCCGGTGTCGGCGACCCGCAGCACCAGGCCGGAGCCGTCCGTGAAGGCCGTGACGGTCACCCGGGCCCGTACCGTGCCCTGGGCCGCGTCCATCGCGTTGTCGATCAGGTTGCCGAGGACCGTCACCAGGTCCCGGGCCGGCAGGCCGGCCGGCAGCAGACCGTCGTCGATGCCGCTCTGCTCCGAGATCACCAGCTCCACGCCCCGCTCGTTGGCCTGGGCCGCCTTGCCCAGCAGCAGGGCGGCGAGGACCGGTTCGCTGACCGCCGAGATCACCTCGTCGGTGAGTGTCTGGGCCAGTTCCAGTTCGGCGGTGGCGAAGTCGACGGCCTCCTCGGCGCGGCCGAGCTCGATCAGCGAGACCACCGTGTGGAGACGGTTCGCGGCCTCGTGGGCCTGCGAGCGCAGGGCCTGGGTGAAACCGCGCTCGGAGTCGAGCTCGCCGGTCAGCGCCTGGAGTTCGGTGACATCGCGCAGGGTGACGACCGTGCCGCGGCGCTCACCGCCGGTGACCGGGGAGGTGTTGACGACCAGTACGCGGGACGCCGTCAGGTGCACCTCGTCCACCCGGGGCTCCGCCGAGAGGAGCGCGCCGGTCAGGGGCGCGGGCAGGCCGAGTTCGGCCACGGAGCGGCCGACCGCCTCGTCGCCCACGCCCAGCAGCTCCCGCCCGCCGTCGTTCATCAGCGCCACCCGGTACTGCGCGTCCAGCATCAGCAGCCCCTCGCGCACGGCGTGCAGCGCGGCCTGGTGGTAGTCGTGCATGCGGCTCAGCTCGGCCGCGTTCAAGCCGTGCGTGGAGCGGCGCAGACGGGCGTTGATGACGTAGGTGCCGATGCCTCCGAGGACGAGGGCGCCGCCCGCGACGCCGATCAGCGCGGTCACCTGGTCCTGGACGCGCTTGGTGATCGCCTCCACCCTGATGCCGGCGCTGACCAGGCCGACGAGGTGGCCGTTGTCCAGGACCGGGGCGACGGCGCGTACGGACGGGCCGAGGGTGCCCGTGTAGGTCTCGGTGAAGGAATTGCCGCGCAGGGCGGGGCCGATGTGACCGAGGAAGTGCCGCCCTATCAGCGTCTCGTCGGGGTGGGTCCAGCGGATGCCCCGCGGGTTCATGATCGTCACGAAGTCCACGTCGGTGTCCCGCTGCACCTGGAGGGCGTACGGCTGCAGGGGCTTCGTCGGGTCCGTGGTGCGGATCGCGTCGCGGACGGAGGGGGCGTCGGCGACCGAACGGGCCACGGCCATCGCCTGGCGGCCCGCCGCCTCCTCGGCCTGGCTGCGGTCACTGACGTACGTGAACAGCGCGTATCCGGCGACGAGCACCGCGATGAGCACGGCCTGCATGGCGAAGAGCTGGCCGGCCAGGCTGCGGGGTCTCGGGACGCGGGGGAGGCGCATGGCGTCAGTCTGCCTCCCCTGGTAAGCGTGAACTAAATGAACGGAAGGGTGACCGCCCTCACACGCCGGGAGATAGTCACCGCATCCCCCGGGCGCACGCCCCCCGGGTTCTCCCGGAGGCGTGTGGCCCGATTCCCCGGACGTGAGCCGCACGCCGGATGATGCCGACGACGTCGTCAAGGAGGGCAGCCGTGGCCAGCACCCCAACGGCACCTGCCGCACCCGCCGCCAAGCGGGACCGCACCCACTATCTCTACCTCGCGGTGATCATCGCGGTCGCCCTCGGAATCGGGGTCGGCTTCGCCGCGCCCGACTTCGCCAAGGAGCTCAAGCCGATCGGTACGGGCTTCGTCGCCCTGATCAAGATGATGATCTCGCCGATCATCTTCTGCACGATCGTGCTCGGCGTCGGCTCGGTGCGGAAGGCCGCCAAGGTCGGCAAGGTCGGCGGTCTCGCGCTCGGCTACTTCATCTGCATGTCGTTCGTCGCCCTGGCCATCGGCCTGGTGGTCGGCAACATCATCCACCCGGGCAGCGGAATGCACCTGACCGAGGCGGTGAAGGGCGTCGGGCACACGCAGGCCGAGGCCGCCGCCGAGGGGCCGGTCGACTTCCTCCTCGGGATCATCCCGACCACCTTCGTCTCGGCCTTCACCGAGGGCCAGGTCCTCCAGACGCTGCTGATCGCGCTGCTCGTGGGCTTCGCGCTGCAGGCCATGGGCCGGGCCGGCCGGCCGGTGCTGCGCGGCGTCGAGCACATCCAGAAGCTGGTCTTCCGCATCCTCGGCATGATCATGTGGGCGGCGCCCGTCGGTGCCTTCGGTGCCATGGCGGCCGTCATCGGCGAGACCGGCATGGACGCGCTGAAGGCGCTGGGCACGATCATGCTCGGCTTCTACATCACCTGCGCCCTGTTCGTCGTGATCGTGCTCGGCACGCTGACGAAGCTGGTCGCCGGGATCAACGTCTTCCAGCTGCTCAAGTACCTGGGCCGGGAGTTCCTGCTGATCGTCTCCACCTCGTCCTCCGAGTCCGCGCTGCCGCGGCTGATCGCGAAGATGGAGCATCTGGGCGTCAGCCGGCCGGTCGTCGGCATCACCGTGCCGACCGGCTACTCCTTCAACCTCGACGGCACGATGATCTACCTGACCATGGCCTCGCTGTTCATCGCCGACGCGATGGACCAGCCGATGAGCATCGGCCAGCAGATCGGGCTGCTGCTCTTCATGATGGTCGCCTCGAAGGGCGCGGCGGGTGTCTCCGGTTCCGGTATCGCCGTACTGGCCAGCGGTCTGCAGTCGCACAAGCCGGCGCTGGTGGACGGCGTCGGACTGATCATCGGCATCGACCGCTTCATGAGCGAGGCGCGCGCCGTCACCAACTTCGCGGGCAACGCGGTGGCGACCCTGCTCATCGGCACCTGGACCGGCGAGGTCGACAAGGAGCGGGTGGACCGGGTGCTCGCCGGTGAACTGCCCTTCGACGAGCGGACGCTGCTGGACGACGCCGGCGAGGACGCGGACGCCTCCGCCGAACTGCCCGAGCAGGGCGGCGACAAGGAGCTGGCCAAGGCCTGACGCCCCCGCCCGCTCCACGCGCCGGCGCCGCTTCCCCCGGACGGGGCGCCCCTCCCCACGGGACGCTCCTCCTGACAGGGCGTTCCCCTGGACGAGGCCGGCGCCTTCGGACCGCCGAGCGGCCGGGTCCTTCCCCCGGCGAACCGGCCGCTCGGCGGGTCGGCGGGTCAGCGAGGCAGCCCGACGGCTGCCTCGCTCCCGTTCACTCCTCCTCGCTCAGCTTCGCCACCAGAGCGGTGGCGCGGGAGGCGGGTACGCCCGCCGTGGTCAGCATGGTGACCGCGGCGGAGCGGCCCGCCTCCTCCGCCGCGAGCAGGCCGTCGTTCACCGCCTCCATCAGCGCGAACAGCATCTGCTCGTGCACGTAGGCCAGAGCCGGGGCCGGCAGCGGGGACTCGAACACGCCTTGCCGCAGGCCGCGTCGGAGCACCTCCGCGCAGGCCTCGCGCACCGGGGTGAGCCGCTCGCGGATGCCCTGCACCGTGACGCTGCGCTGGGCCAGCGCGACCAGCAGCCGGTAGCGGTCGGCGATCTCCCAGACCGCGAGCGTCGAGCGGATCAGTGATTCCGCCGGGTCCTCGACGCCCTCCCGGCCCGCCGCGTGCGCGGCGGCCACCGCCTCCACGGCGCCGTCGGTCAGCGTGCTGACGAGCACCTCGCGGCTCGGGAAGTGTCCGTACACGGTGCGCCGTACGACGCCCGCGGCCCGTGCGATCTGGTCCATGGAGGCGTCGGGGTCGCGCAGCAGCTCCGCGAGCGCGACGTCGAGGATGCGGCGGCGGTTCGCGTCCGCGCGGCTGGCACTACCCGTGGTCATGACGGTCATTCTGCACGCCCCGCGCGGCGCCGGGCCGCTGCTGCGCCCAGGGCACCGCCCCATCAACTTGCACAGTGCTGTGCATCGCCGTAGATTGCACACTGCCGTGCAAGTGCATGGTGGTGTGCACATCGAGTGAGGAGAGGGCGGCCGTACCCATGGTTCTCGTCATCAACGAACCGGTCGAGCGGATGGACCGGCCCTACGCCCGGCGCTGGTGGGCGCTGCTGGTGCTCTGCCTGAGCCTGCTGATCATCGTGATGGCGAACACCGCCCTCACCGTGGCGGCCCCCGACATGACCCGGGACCTGGGCCTGTCCAGCGCCGACCTGCAATGGGTCATCGACGGCTACACCGTCCCGTACGCCGCGCTGATGCTGCTGCTCGGTGCGATCGGCGACAAGTACAGCCGGCGCGGCGCGCTCGTGCTGGGGCTGGTGGTCTTCGGCGGCGGCGCGGTGGCGGGCTCGCTCGTGGACAGTTCCGCCGGGGTCATCGCGGCTCGCGCCGTGATGGGGGTCGGCGCCGCGCTGATCATGCCCGCGACGCTCTCCCTGCTCGCCGCGACCTTCCCGCGCGCGGAACGCGCGAAGGCGATCACCCTGTGGACCGCCACGGCCGGACTCGCCATCGCGGCGGGCCCCCTGGTCGCGGGCGCGCTGCTGCAGCACCACGGCTGGTCCTCCACCTTCCTGATCAACGTGCCGATCGCCGCCGTCGCGATCGTCGGCACCCTCGTCCTCGTACCGCCCTCCAGGGCCGCGCACCGGCATCGCGTCGACCACGTCGGCGGCCTGCTGTCGGTCGTCTGGATCGGCTCGCTGGTCTACATGATCATCGAGGGACCGCACTTCGGATGGGGCGTCCGGGCCGTCACGGCCGCGGTCGTCGCGGGGCTCGGACTGGTGGCCTTCGTGGTGTGGGAGCTGCGCCACCCGCGCCCGGTCGTCGACGTACGCCGCTTCGCCCAGCGCCGGTTCGCCGGCTCGAACCTCGCCGTCGCGCTCTTCTTCCTGGCCGTCTTCGGCGCCTTCTACTACCTCACCCAGCACCTGCAGTTCGTGCTCGGCTACGACGCGCTGGACACCGGCGTGCGGATGCTGCCGCTCGCCGGGGCCGTCTTCGCCGGCTCGGCGCTCACCGGCTACCTCACCCCGCGCGTCGGCATGAGGATCACGGTCACCGCGGGCATGGTCGGCGGTACGGCGGCGCTCGCGCTGCTCACCCGGGTGGACGCGGCATCGTCGTACGGCGACTTCGTCCTTCCCCTCGTCATCCTCGGTCTCGCCATCGGGCTCGCGCTCTCGCCCTGCACGGACGCCATCATGGGCGCGTTCCCGGAGTCCGAACTCGGTGTCGGCGGCGCGGTCAACGACACCTCGCTGGAGCTCGGCGGTTCGCTCGGCATCGCCCTCCTCGGCTCGGTGCTGGCGAGTTCGTACTCCTCACACCTCTCGGACGCGACCAGGGGCGGCAAGCTCCCGGCGGACGCGCTGGCCACGGCCCAGGACTCGGTCGGCGCGGGATACGTGGTCGCCCAGGGCATCGGTGACAAGGCCCGGCAGCTCGGCGAGCAGGCCGCACGGGCCGGGCACGCCGGGCATACCGAGAAGGCCGCGCAACTGAAGGCACAGTCCGACCAACTCACCCACGGGGCACGGCAGATGGCGGACGCCGTCGGCTCGTCCTTCGCGGACGCGGTGGCGCACACCAGCCTGATCGGCGCGGTGATCCTGGGCGTGGGGACGGTACTGGTGGCGGTACTGCTGCCGTGGAAGGAGCGCGCGGCGGGGGTACGGGCGGCCGAGGGGGACGCGGGCGCCGCCGGGGACGCGGGGGACGCGGGTGCCGCCGAGGTGGGGACCGGGACCGGGACCGAGTCCGCGTCCGAGGCGGAGGCGGAGACCGAGAAGAGTGAGGCAGAGAAGAGTGCCGCGGCGCGCTGACCGTGCCCCACGACGGTGCTCCCGGAACCGTGGCCCCCGGGCCTCCGTCTCGTAGAACATGCACTACCGTGCCGTGCCGGACCTACCGGCACGGCACGTGATGTTCTGCATGTCCTGCATGTTCTGCGGAGGGCACGGAGTATGAAGATCGACTGGGACCGGCGGACGTGCGCGCGTCGCGGCCACGCGACCTACGCGCCGGACGAACCGGGGCTGCGCGACCGTCTGCGCGCCGCGACCAGCCTCGGCGAGGCCTGGCGCTGTCTGCGCTGCGGCGACTTCGTGCTCGGCGAGCCGCACGGCGCGGGGCCCGCGGAGGAGGCGCCGCTCGTGCCGCGCGGCAAGGTGCTGCGGGATCTGTTCATCCTGCGCTTCCTGGCGGTCGAGCGGGCCGTGCGCGGGGTGTTCATCGTGCTGGTCGCGGCCGCGGTGTGGAGGTTCAGCAACAGCCAGGACTCCGTGCGCCGCCTCTTCGACGACTACCTGAACGTCTTCCGGCCGGTCTTCAGGCACTTCCACTACGACCTCGACCACTCGCCGGTCGTCGGCACCATCCAGAAGTCCTTCGGTTACAAGCACTCCACGCTGGTCCTGGTGGCCGCGCTGCTGCTGGTGTACGCGCTGGTCGAACTCGTCGAGGCGGGCGGCCTCTGGTTCGCGAAACGCTGGGCGGAGTACCTGACGGTGGTCGCCACCGCCGCCTTCCTGCCCCTGGAGATCTACGAGCTGACCGAGCACGTCAGCTGGCTGAAGATCGCCACCCTGGTCCTGAACATCCTCGCCGTCCTCTACATCGCCCTCGCCAAACGGCTCTTCGGGCTGCGCGGCGGACGCGCGGCCTTCGACGAGGAGCGGCACAGCGCGTCGCTGCTGGAGGTCGAGGAGTCGGCGGGCGTGGCGGCCCACGCCTGATCGCGCCTCCGCCACCGTCCTTGCCATGACGCCGACGTCAAGGATTACGTTCGGGGCATGCGAATCGGCGAGCTGGCGACGAGGGCCGGGACCACCACGCGCACTCTGCGTTACTACGAGTCGCGGGGGCTGCTGCCCGCGCGGCGCACCGGCAACGGCTACCGCACCTACGACGAGCACGACCTGAGGCTGCTGCGGCAGATCAGGACGCTGCAGGACTTCGGGTTCGACCTGGAGGAGACGCGGCCGTTCGTGGAGTGCCTGCGGGCCGGGCATCCCGAGGGGGACTCGTGCCCCGCCTCGCTCGCGGTCTACCGCCGCAAGCTGGGTGAACTCGACGCGCTGATAGGTGAGTTGCGGGCGGTACGGAGCGAGGTCGACGCGCAGTTGGCGCGGGCCGAGCGGGCGCGCGACGAGCTGGCCACCGACGCGGCGGTTCCGGGGGGTCCGGAGCCGGTGTGCGAACTGGGAGGGCGGACACGGTGATCGATCCGACCGGCGTGGTTTCGGTGACGGACGCGGACTTCGAGGCGGAGGTGATCGGCGCGGAGCTGCCCGTGCTCGTGGAGTTCACCGCCGGGTGGTGTCCGCCGTGCCGGCAGATGGGGCCGGTGCTGAGCGCTCTCGCGGCCGAGGAGGAGGGGCGGCTCAAGGTCGTCCAGCTGGACGTCGACACGAATCCCGAGACGACCAACGCCTACGGGGTGCTGTCGATGCCGACGTTCATGGTGTTCCGCGACGGTGAGCCGGTGAAGTCGATGGTGGGTGCCCGGCCAAGGCGGCGGCTGCTGGAGGAGCTGTCCGACGTGCTCTGAGCGGGCGCCTCGGATGCGGCCGGCACAAGAAAAACCCCCGGGGAAATTGCACCCGGGGGTTATTCCTGCGTATATTGAATGGTTCGCGACTTGAATTCATCAAGTCGTGGAGAAGTTCACTGGCCACAGTATATCCGGGCGGGAGCGGAATTGTCAAACAGGGGCTCAAACGCAGAATTTCCCGATGGTGAATTGCAGCAGGAGCAGGAATTCATCGACGGGCTGTACGCGCGCGTCGACGTGCTGCGGGGCGACACCGAGGCCTCCGTCGGCGACGCGCTCGCGCAGGGCAACACGCCCATGCAGGCCAGGCTCGAACGCGATGTGCTCGTCGCCGAGCGTTCGGGGCTGCTGGCCGCGCTGAACGCCGTGGACGGCTCGCTCTGCTTCGGCCGGATCGACCTCACCTCCGGCGTCAGTCACCACATCGGCCGTATCGGTGTCCGCGCCGGCGACACCGAGCACACCCCCATCCTCATCGACTGGCGGGCCCCGGTCGCCCGCCCCTTCTACCTCGCCACCGGGCACACCCCGATGGACCTGCGCCGCCGCCGGCACATCAGTACCGAGGGCCGCCGGGTGACCGACGTGCACGACGAGATCCTCGACCTCGGCGACCAGCGGCGCACCGGCCACGAGGACCCGACCGGCGACGCGGTCCTGCTCGCCGCGCTCAACTCGGCGCGCACCGGACGCATGAGCGACATCGTGCAGACGATCCAGGCCGAGCAGGACCGCATCATCCGCGCCCCGCACCGGGGCGTCCTGGTGGTGGAGGGCGGCCCCGGCACCGGCAAGACGGCCGTCGCGCTGCACCGGGCCGCGTTCCTGCTGTACGAGTACCGCGAGCTGCTGGCCAAGCGCGCCGTCCTGATCGTCGGCCCGAACCCGGCGTTCCTCGGCTACATCGGCGAGGTGCTGCCCTCGCTCGGCGAGACGGGCGTCCTGCTCGCGACCGTCGGCGAGCTGTTCCCCGGGGTGAAGGCCAAGGCCGCCGACACCCCGCGGGCCGCGGCGGTCAAGGGCCGCGCCGACATGGCCGAGGTGCTGGTCTCGGTGGTCCGCGACCGGCAGGCGCTGCCCGACCCGGTGATCGCGGTCGAGCACGACCGCGACATCCTGATGCTCGACGCCGGACTCGTGCGGGTCGCCCGCGAACGCACCCGTGAGACCGGTCTGCCGCACAACGCGGCCCGCGAGTACTTCGAGGGCCACATCCTCAACACGCTCACCGACATGCTCGCCGAGCGCATCGGCACCGACCCCTTCGACGGGTCCAACCTGCTCGACCCGAGCGACATCACCCAGATCCGTGACGACCTCGCCGAGAATCCCGAGGTCTGGTCGGCCATCGACCAGCTGTGGCCGCGGCTGACCCCGCAGCAACTGGTCGCCGACTTCCTCGCGGACCCGGAGGGCCACGTCGGCGAGGAGGACGCCGAGGCGATCCGCCGTCCGGTCACCGGTGAGTGGACCGTCGCCGACGTCCCCCTCCTCGACGAGGCCGCCGAACTGCTGGGCGAGGACGACCGGGTCGCGCGGGCCCTGGCCGACCAGGAGCGCCGCGCGCAGGTCGCCTACGCGCAGGGCGTGCTCGACGTGTCCTACGCCTCCCGTACGTACGAGTTCGAGGACAAGGACGAGGAGGACTCCGAGGTCCTGTCCGCCCACAACATCATCGACGCCGAGCGGATGGCCGAGCGGCACGAGGAGGACGACCACCGCAGCGCCGCCGAGCGGGCGGCGGCCGACCGGACCTGGGCGTTCGGCCACATCATCGTCGACGAGGCGCAGGAGCTCTCGCCGATGGCCTGGCGGCTGCTGATGCGCCGCAGCCCGACCCGGTCGATGACGCTGGTCGGCGACCCGGCGCAGACCGCCGAGGCGGCCGGGGTCGGGTCGTGGGAGCGGATTCTCGCCCCCTATGTCGAGGACCGCTGGGAGCACACCCGGCTCGCGGTCAACTACCGCACCCCGTCCGAGATCATGGAGGTGGCGGCGGCGGTGGTCCGCGCGGAAGACCCCGGCTTCGAACCGCCGAGTTCGGTGCGGACGACGGGCGTACGCCCGTGGGCCCGCGCGACCGACGACCTGCCCGGCGCGGTGGCGAAGGCGGTGGCGGAACTGACCCCGGCGGAGGGCCGCCTCGCGGTCGTCGCTCCGCGCGATCTGCACCCGGAGCTGGCCGCCCGGCTCGACGGGGTGACTGAGGGCGGCGAGCCCGACCTGACCCGGACGGTCGTTCTGCTCGACCCCCGCCAGTCCAAGGGCCTGGAGTTCGACTCCGTGCTGGTGGTGGAGCCGGGACGGTACGGCACGAGCGACCTGTATGTGGCGCTGACCCGGGCCACCCAGCGGCTGGGTGTCCTGTACACCGGGGAGCTGCCGGAGACCCTGGCCGGGGCGTTCGGGTAGGAGCGGGTGCGGGCATGACGACGCACCGGAGCCGTCACTACGGGCGGCGCCGACAGCGGGGCGAGGAGCTCTGCCGTCGGCGCCGCGGAGGCCGCTGTCCCGCGGAGGCCGGGTCTCAGGCCGGCCGGAGCCAGATGGTCGACAGCGGGGGCAGTGCGAGGCGGATGCTGGCCGGGCGGCCGTGCCAGGCCTGGAGTTCCGGCTTGACGACGTCCGGGTTGGTGACGTCGCTTCCGCCGTACCGGGCGCTGTCGGTGTTGAGGGTCTCCTGCCAGGCGGGGACGGAGTCGGGGACGCCGAGGCGGTAGGCGTGGCGGACGACCGGGGAGAGGTTGGAGACCGAGAGCAGCGGGACGCCCTCGGCGTCGAGACGCAGGAACGCGAAGACGTTGTCCTCCGCCGCGTCGCCGACCACCCACTGGAAGCCGGACGGGTCGGTGTCCTGTTGCCAGAGCGCGGGCGTGTGACGGTAGACGGTGTTGAGGTCGCGGACCAGGTCACGGACGCCCCGGTGGTCGGCTTCGGCGGGGTAGGCGGGATCGAGGAGCCACCAGTCGGGTCCGTGGGTCTCGGACCATTCGGCGCCCTGGGCGAACTCCTGTCCCATGAAGAGGAGTTGTTTGCCGGGGTGGGCCCACATATAGCCGAGGTAGGCGCGGGTGGTGGCGCGTTGCTGCCACCAGTCGCCCGGCATCTTGGAGACGAGTGACCTCTTGCCGTGGACGACCTCGTCGTGGGAGATGGGCAGGACGTAGTTCTCGCTGTAGGCGTAGACCATGGAGAACGTCATCTCGTGGTGGTGGTACTTGCGGTGGACCGGCTCGTGCTGGACGTAGTCCAGTGAGTCGTGCATCCATCCCATGTTCCATTTCAGCCCGAATCCGAGTCCGCCGAAGCCGCCGGGGCCGGAGTGGTGGGTGGCGCGGGTGACGCCGTCCCAGGCGGTGGATTCCTCGGCGATGGTGACGACGCCGGGGTTGCGGCGGTAGACGGTGGCGTTCATCTCCTGGAGGAAGGCGACGGCGTCGAGGTTCTCGCGGCCGCCGTGTTCGTTGGGTGTCCACTGGCCGGGTTCGCGGGAGTAGTCGAGGTAGAGCATGGAGGCGACGGCGTCGACGCGGAGTCCGTCGATGTGGAATTCCTGGCACCAGTAGACGGCGTTGGAGACGAGGAAGTTGCGGACCTCGCGGCGTCCGAAGTCGAATTCGAGGGTGCCCCAGTCGGGGTGGGCGGCGCGTTGGGGGTCGGCGTGTTCGTAGAGGGGGCGTCCGTCGAATGCGGCGAGGGCCCATTCGTCGCGGGGGAAGTGGGCGGGGACCCAGTCCATGAGGACGCCGATGCCGGCTTGGTGGAGGGCGTCGACGAGGTGTTTGAAGTCGTCGGGGGTGCCGAGGCGGGCGGTGGGGGCGTAGAAGCCGGTGACCTGGTATCCCCAGGAGCCGCCGAAGGGGTGTTCGGCGACGGGCATGAGTTCGACGTGGGTGAAGCCGAGGTCGGAGACGTAGGCGGGGAGTTGCTGAGCGAGTTGACGGTAGGTCAGGCCCGGTCGCCAGGACGCCAGATGCACCTCGTAGACGGAGAACGGCGCCTCGTGCACCGGACGTTCCCCGCGGCTCGCCATCCACGCGTCGTCGTGCCAGGTGTGGTGCGAGGTGTGGATGATCGACGACGTGTGCGGCGGGACCTCGGTGCGGCGGGCCATCGGGTCGGCGCGCAGGGTGCGGGAGCCGTCGGGGCGGGTGATCTCGAACTTGTAGAGTTCGCCCTCGCCGATGCCGGGCACGAACAGCTCCCAGACGCCCGTGGAACCGAGCGAGCGCATCGGATACCCCGTGCCGTCCCAGAAGTTGAAGGTGCCCGAGAGCCGGACCCCGCGCGCGTTCGGGGCCCACACCGTGAAGCGGGTGCCGGTCACACCCTGATGCGTCATCGGCTCGGCGCCCAGGGCCTGCCAGAGCTGTTCGTGGCGGCCCTCGCCCAGCAGATGGAGATCGAGTTCGCCGAGCGCGGGCAGGAAACGGTACGCGTCCTCGGTGTCCTGGACCGTCTCCTCGTACGCCACGAGCAGCCGGTACGCGTCCGGGACCGCGCGCAGCGGCAGCAGGGCCGAGAAGAAGCCGTCCCCGTCGTCGTGCAGCTCGGCCCGCAGGTCGTCCGTCACGACGGTCACGCCCAGGGCGTACGGCCGGAAGGCCAGGAACGCCACTCCGCCCGGTGCCGGATGGGAGCCCAGGACGCCGTGCGGATCATGGTGCGTACCGGAGAGCAGCCGCTCCCGGTCGTCCGGGCCGAGACCGGTGAAGGCGGCCACGCTGTCGGCGAGATCCTGTGAACTTCCGCGCAGGGAAGCGGAGTTGTCCGGGATGCCGGCGGTGGCGCCGAGGGCGGCGGGAGAGTTGTCGGCGGGGGCCGGAGCGACGACGGCGGGTACCGGGGGACCGCCGGAGGCAGCCGGTTCGGGAGTCTTCTCGGAGGACTTCGCGCCCTTGCTCCCGGCGCCCTTGCTCCCGGCGGGCTTCTTGCCGGCGGACCTCTCGGGGGACTTGGCCGCCTGCTTCCCCTCGGCCGCCTTCCCGGCCGCCGTCTGCTGGACCGTCGCCTTCTTGCCGGTGGCCGGCTTCTTGGCACCGTTCTTCTTCGGACTGTCGTCGGACGGGGGGCGGGGCGTCACGGGCAGGGCCTCCTCGGCGGGGTGAGCGGGAAACGTCAGGGGGATGCGGCGAGCCGGCCCACCGCCGCCAAGGGCACCGGCAGCCAGTCGGGCCGGTGCCGGGCCTCGTAGAGGACTTCGTAGACCGCCTTGTCCGTCTCGTAGGCGCGCAGCAGGACGGGATCGGTGCGCGGGTCGCGGCCGGCGACCTCCGCGTAACCGGAGCAGTACGCGGCCCGGCAGGTGTCGGCCCACTCGGACACGGCAGGGGCGGGGGCCGGAGCGGGGCCGGTGGCCCGGGGGTTCGAGCGGGCCGCGTAGTCGAAGGAGCGGAGCATCCCGGCCACGTCCCGCAGCGGCGGCTGCGGCATACGGCGCTCGGCCAGCGGCTTCGACGGCTCGCCCTCGAAGTCTATGAGCGACCACTCTCCGGTGGGCGAACGCAGGCACTGGCCGAGGTGCAGATCCCCGTGGACGCGCTGGGCGGTCCAGGTCCGTCCCTCGGCGGCCAGGTCCGCGAGCGCCTCGAAGGCGGTCCGCAGACCGGGAGCGTACGGGCGCAGCGCGGGCACCGCCTGGGCCGCCGCGGCCAGCCGCTCGGTCATGCCCTCGACCAGCAGCTCCATCTGTACGTGCCCCAGTGTGGTCGTGGGCAGTGCGAGGGCGAGCGCCGTGTGCACCTCGGCGGTGGCCCGGCCCAGTGCCCGCGCCTCGCCGCCGAAGTCCTCGCCCTTGGCCAGTCCGTGCAGCGCCAGCTCCCAGCCGTCCGTCGCGCCCCGGACGAAGGGCTGCAGCACCCCGAGGACGTAGGTCTCGCCGGCTGCCGGATCCTGGGCGTCCCCGATGTCCGCCGTCATCCAGCCCGCGGGCGCCGGAACCCGCGGACAGCCCTCCCGCGCGAGCATGCGCGGCAGCTCCAGGTCGGGGTTGACACCGGGTACGACGCGGCGCAACAGCTTGAGGATGAACGTATCTCCATAGACGAGGGAGGAGTTGGACTGCTCGGACGTCACCAGCCGGGGCGCCAGTCCGCCCCGGATCTGCTGACGGTGGTCGCGCTCGAAGCGCAGCTCGCCGATCCGGGCCCGGGCGCGCAGCGCTTCGAGGAGCACGTCGGCGGGGCGTGGGTCGTGCAGCGCCTCGTAGACGGTGTGCCCGGCCAGCGGCCCTTCCTCCACATGCCCGATCAGCGCGGGCGCGAGCCACGGCGGCAGTGCCTCGCGTACGCCGATCAGCAACTGGTAGCAGTCGCCCCGCTGGGCGGTGGCCCCCTGCGCCGGGGTGGCCGGCTGGTGCGCCCGTACCAGGAGGTGGAGCAGGCCCAGCTGACCGGACGCCGGCAGTAACTCGTTCGCCGTCACCAGGGAGAACCCGGTGACCGGACGTCCCTTGCCCGCGAACCAGCGCTGGCGTGGCAGCCACTCCCGCAGCAGCGGGTCGAGCGAAGCGAGCAGCTCGGGGCGTGCGACGGGTTCCGTGACAGGGTGCGTGGCGGCTTCCGACATGGCGTCGCGTCCTTTCCCCAGGGACCGGGGGACCGGAGACCCAAGGACCCAGGGACCCGGAGTCCGGGCGAGTCGGGGGTGTTACTGATGGGTGCCCAGGGCGGGACGGGGGAAACCGCCCCGCCTCGGTTCTACACGGCGTCCTCGCGGAGCCGGAACCAGTAGAAGCCGTGGCCTGCGAGGGTGAGCAGGTAGGGGAGTTCACCGATGGCGGGGAAGCGGACTCCGCCGATGAGTTCGACGGGGTGCCGGCCGTTGAAGGCGCGCAGGTCGAGTTCGGTGGGCTGGGCGAAACGGGAGAAGTTGTGCACGCACAGCACCAGGTCGTCCCCTTCGTCCTCTTCGTTCTCGGTCGAGGGGGCTTCGCGCAGGAAGGCGAGGACGGCGGGGTTGGAGGAGGGGAGTTCGGTGTAGGTGCCGAGGCCGAAGGCCTTGTTCTGTTTGCGGATCTCGATCATGCGGCGGGTCCAGTGCAGGAGCGACGAGGGTGAGGACATCGACGCTTCGACGTTGGTGACCTGGTAGCCGTAGACGGGGTCCATGATCGTGGGGAGGAAGAGGCGGCCGGGGTCGCTGGAGGAGAATCCGGCGTTGCGGTCGGGGGTCCACTGCATGGGGGTGCGGACGGCGTCGCGGTCGCCGAGCCAGATGTTGTCGCCCATGCCGATCTCGTCGCCGTAGTAGAGGATCGGGCTGCCGGGGAGGGACAGGAGCAGGGCGGTGAAGAGTTCGATCTGGTTGCGGTCGTTGTCGAGCAGGGGGGCCAGGCGTCGGCGGATGCCGATGTTGGCGCGCATGCGCGGGTCCTTGGCGTATTCCGCGTACATGTAGTCGCGTTCTTCGTCGGTGACCATTTCGAGGGTGAGCTCGTCGTGGTTGCGCAGGAAGATGCCCCACTGGCAGTTGTGGGGGATCGCGGGGGTCTTGGCGAGGATCTCCGAGACGGGGTAGCGCGATTCGCGGCGGACGGCCATGAAGATGCGGGGCATGACGGGGAAGTGGAAGGCCATGTGGCACTCGTCGCCGCCGGAGGGGAAGTCGCCGAAGTAGTCGACGACGTCCTCGGGCCACTGGTTGGCCTCGGCCAGCAGCACCGTGTCCGGGTAGTGGGTGTCGATCTCCTTGCGTACCCGTTTCAGGAACTCGTGCGTTGCCGGGAGGTTTTCGCAGTTGGTTCCCTCGACCTGGTACAGGTAGGGGACCGCGTCCAGCCGGAAGCCGTCGATCCCCAGGTCGAGCCAGAACCGCAGGGCGGAGACGATCTCCTCCTGGACGGCCGGGTTCTCGTAGTTGAGGTCGGGCTGGTGGGAGAAGAAGCGGTGCCAGTAGTACTGCTTGCGGACCGGGTCGAAGGTCCAGTTGGAGGCCTCGGTGTCGACGAAGATGATCCGGGCGTCCTGGTACTGCTTGTCGTCGTCGGCCCAGACGTAGTAGTCGCCGTAGGGTCCGTCGGGGTTGGTGCGGGACTCCTGGAACCACGGGTGCTGGTCGCTGGTGTGGTTCATGACGAAGTCGATGACGACGCGCATGCCGCGTTGGTGGGCGGCGTCGACGAACTCGACGAAGTCGGCGAGGTCGCCGAACTCGGGCAGGACGGCGGTGTAGTCGGAGACGTCGTAGCCGCCGTCGCGCAGGGGGGACTTGAAGAACGGGGGCAGCCAGAGGCAGTCGACGCCGAGCCATTGGAGGTAGTCGAGTTTCGCGGTGAGGCCCTTGAGGTCACCGACGCCGTCGCCGTTGCTGTCCTGGAAGGAGCGGACCAGGACCTCGTAGAAGACGGCGCGTTTGAACCATTCGGGGTCGCGGTTCTTCGCCGGAGTGTCCTCGAAGGTGTCCGGTACGGGCTCGTTGATGATCATGTGGTGGGTGACCCTCCGATGTGCGGTGAGGACGGTCGCAGGACGGTGAGAATGTGCGCGGGCCTGTGCCCAGGCGCCAGACGCACATAGTTCGTCCTGCCCCAGTGGTAGGTCTCGCCGGTGAGCTCGTCGCGCACCGGCACGGACTCGTGCCAGTCCAGGCCGAGTTGCGGCATGTCCAACGAGACCGTGGCCTCCTGGGTGTGGTGGGGGTCGAGGTTGACCACCATCACAACCGTGTTCGATCCGCGGGCGTCCGTGACGGACTTCGAGTAGGCGATCACCGCCTCCTTGTCCGTGTGGTGGAAGTGCAGGTCGCGCAGTTGCCGCAGAGCCGGGCTACGCCGTCTGATCGCGTTGAGCTCACCCAGCAACGGCGCGATGCTATGTCCGTCACACTCCGCCGACTCCCAGTCACGCGGACGCAGTTGGTACTTCTCGGAGTTCAGGTATTCTTCGCTCCCCTTCCGCAGCGGGGTGCCCTCGCACAGCTCGAATCCGCTGTAGACGCCCCAGGTCGGTGACAGCGTCGCGGCGAGCACCGCCCGCAGCTCGAAGGCCGGGCGGCCGCCGAGCTGGAGGAACTCGTGCAGGATGTCCGGGGTGTTGACGAAGAAGTTGGGCCGCATGAAGGCGGCCGTCTCGCCCGACAGCTCGGTGAGGTAGTCGGTCAGCTCCTCCTTGGTGTTGCGCCAGGTGAAGTACGTGTACGACTGCTGGAAGCCGATCGCCCCGAGCGTGCGCATCATCGCGGGCCGGGTGAACGCCTCGGCCAGGAAGATCACGTCAGGGTCGGTGCGGTTGACGTCCGCGATGACCTGCTCCCAGAAGACCACCGGCTTGGTGTGCGGGTTGTCCACGCGGAAGATCCGGACCCCGTGGTCCATCCAGTGCCGCAGCACCCGCAGCGTCTCCCGGACCAGCCCCGGCATGTCCTCGTCGAAGGCGATCGGGTAAATGTCCTGGTACTTCTTCGGCGGGTTCTCCGCGTACGCGATCGTGCCGTCGGCGCGGTGGTGGAACCACTCCGGGTGCTTCTCCACCCACGGGTGGTCGGGGGAGCACTGGAGCGCGAAGTCGAGGGCGACCTCGAGACGCAGATCCGCCGCCCGGCGCACGAACGCGTCGAAGTCGTCGAGGGTGCCGAGATCCGGGTGGATCGCGTCGTGGCCGCCCTCCGGGGAGCCGATCGCCCACGGCACACCCACGTCGGTCGGACCGGCGGAAAGGGTGTTGTCGGGGCCCTTGCGGTACGTGGTGCCGATGGGATGGATCGGCGGCAGATAGACGACGTCGAAGCCCATCTCCGCGATGGCGGGCAGGCGTTCGGCCGCGGTACGGAACGTGCCGTGCACCGGCGGGTCCAGCTGTCCGCTCTCCGAACGCGGGAAGAACTCGTACCAGGAGCCGAACAGTGCCCGCTCGCGCTCCACGAGCAGGGGCAACGGCTCCGAGGACGTGACGAGTTCGCGCAGCGGGTGGCGGGCGAGCAGCCGGTCCACCTCGGGGGTCCGGGCGGCGGCGAGACGGGCCGCGGCCGGCCGGCCGGCGTCACGCAGCGCGTCCACGGCGGCGAGCACGACGGCTCTTCCGCCCTGGCCCACGGGCACACCGACGGCCGCCCGTTCGTACAGCCGTGCGCCCTCCTCCAGGACCAGTTCCGTGTCGAGGCCGGCCGGGATCTTGATCCCCGCGTGGTGGCGCCAGGTGGAGACCGGATCGCTCCACGCCTCCACGGTGTACGTCCAGCGGCCCGTCCCGCCCGCGGCGACCGTGGCGCCCCAGCGGTCCGTGCCGGGGGCGAGTTCGCGCATCGGGGTCCAGGGGCCGGTGCGGCCCCGCGGGTCCGTCAGGACGACGTTCGCGGCGACCGCGTCGTGGCCCTCGCGGAAGACCGTGGCGGAGATCTCGAAGGCCTCGCCGACCACCGCCTTCGCCGGACGGCGGCCCTGGAGGACGAGGGGACGTACGTCGAGGACGGGGATGCGTCCGACGCCGCCGCACGGGTCGGCGGAGGATTTCTCCGGGGCGCCGGGAGCGGCGTCGACCGCGGGTGGGGGGGATGTGTCGGAGGTGGTCGTCGGGGGTGGCGACGTGTGGTGCGTGGCGGGCATGACCGCTCCTGTCCGCGTCAACGTGGGTGGGCGGATGAGGGTGTGGGGAGGTGGGGCCTGCGGGCTGTACCGCAGGAGCCTTCCCACCCTATTCGGGTGGGCAATCCGGCGCTTTGTTAACTCCTTGGGCAGATGTCTGCGTACAGGACCGGCCGCGTCCGGCGCGGACGGGACCGGTTCCCGTCTCCCCGGACGAGTCTCTAGGGACCGCCTACCCGCAACAGCCTGTCGGGCGATCCCGGTCCCGCGCCGGCGACCCTTCCGGACACCGCACGCCGTACGAGTGCCCTGGCCACCTGGGCCGGTGTGGCCCGGCGGTGGCCGGCCAGATAGAGCGCCGCCGCGCCCGCGACGTGCGGACTCGCCATCGACGTACCGGAGAGGGTCGCGCTCGCGGTGTCGCTCCGGTACGACGCGGAGGTGATCGCCACGCCGGGTGCGAAGAGGTCCAGCGAGGCGCCGTAGTCGGAGAATCGCGCCCGGGTGTCGGTCCGGTCGACGGCGCCGACGGTGAGCGCCTGCGCGACGCGGGCGGGGGAGTACCGATTGGCCGGTTGTCCGCCATTGCCCGCGGCGACCGCGTAGGTCACGCCGGAGGCGATGGAGTTGCGTACGGCCGCGTCCAGTTGGGCGTTCGCCTTCCCGCCCAGGCTCAGATTGGCGACCGCGGGCCGGTGCGCGTGCCGCGTGACCCAGTCGATGCCCGCGATGACCTGCGCGGTGGTCCCCGAGCCGTCGTCGCCGAGCACGCGGACGGAGACGATCCGGGCCTTCTTGGCGACGCCGTACGCCGTCCCCGCGACGGTGGCCGCGACATGGGTGCCGTGCCCGTTGCCGTCGCCCGCGGCCCCGTCGTTCCCGACGAAGTCCCAGCCGTACCGGGCCCGCCCGCCGAAGTCCCGGTGCGTGATCCGGACGCCGGTGTCGATGACGTACACCGTCACGCCCGCGCCGGCCGTCGCCGGCGCCGCGTAACTCCTGTCGAGCGGCAGACCGGGCTGGTCGATCCGGTCCAGGCCCCAGGACGGCGGGTTCTTCTCGGCCCGGTCGAGCCGCACCCGGGTGTCCTGGACGACCGAGGCCACCCGGGGGTCGGCCGCGAGCCGGCGGGCCTGCCGTTCACCGGCCCGCACGGCGTATCCGTTGAGCGCGGTGCCGTACGTATGGCTGATTCTCGCCCCGTACTTCCAGGCGATGCCCTTTCCTTCGGGGGACGGAGCCCGGGTGCCCCCCTTGAGCGTCACGATGTAGCTTCCGCCGACGGAACCGGGGGCGCCCGCGCCGTCCGGCCCGCCCTCCGACGTGGCGTGCGCGGGCAGCGTGACGGCCGAGAGCGCCGCGGCCGTCACGACCGCGAGCAGGCCCCCCGCCCCGTGCGGACGCCACTGTCTCGTCCGTGCCATGACGTGAATTCCCCTCCTCGACTCGGCGTGCGCGGACCGGGCCGACCGGTGCGGTCCGCGGTCCGCCGCACACCACCTGGCAGCTTCTCGTGCGGTGTGAAGTGCCACAAGGCCGCCCATGAGTGCGGAATCGGCCATATCAGTCGTGGGGTGCGGGTGAAGAACGCGGAGAGTTCACGCCGGAGCCACCGTGATGGCCGAGGCCCTGTCAAGGGGACGTCCGGGGCCGGGCACCTCCCGCCCGGCACACCGGAGTTCCCCCCGTGCGCCGTAGTTGCGGAGGCACTCTCGCCGCTAACGTCGTGGATGACGAAGGGCGCACAAGGACGTGCGTCCCTCAGCCGCGTACGTCCTGCCGCTTACGTCCTTCGTGAAGGTGGAACTCGTGAAGGCAATCCGCAGATTCACCGTCCGGCCCGTACTGCCCGAAACCCTCCACCCGCTCAGCGACCTGGCGCGCAATCTGCGCTGGTCCTGGCATGCCGAGACCCGCGACCTCTTCCAGTCCGTCGACCCCGAGCGCTGGGCCGCCTCGGACGGCGACCCCGTAAGGCTGCTGGGGAGCGTGCCGCCCCGGCGGCTGGCGGAACTCGCGGAGGACCGCCGCTTCCTGCGCCGGCTCGCCGCGGTCGCCGACGACCTGCGCGACTACCTGACCGGCGAGCGCTGGTACCAGACCCAGTCGTCCGAACTCCCCGCCGCCATCGCCTACTTCTCACCCGAGTTCGGCATCACGGCCGCGCTCCCGCAGTACTCCGGGGGTCTCGGCATCCTCGCCGGCGACCACCTGAAGGCCGCCAGCGACCTCGGCGTACCCCTGATCGGGGTCGGCCTCCTGTACCGGCACGGCTACTTCCGGCAGACCCTGTCCCGGGACGGCTGGCAGCAGGAGCACTATCCGCTCCTCGACCCGAACGAACTCCCGCTGGTACCGCTGCGCGAGATCGACGGCACCCCCGCCCAGGTGGCGCTGGCGCTCCCCGGCGGACGGGCCCTGCGCGCGCGGATCTGGCTGGCCCAGGTCGGCCGGGTGCCGCTGTTGATGCTGGACTCCGACGTGGAGGAGAACGACCTCGGCGAGCGCGGGGTCACCGACCGGCTGTACGGCGGCGGCAGTGAACACCGGCTGCTCCAGGAGATGCTGCTGGGCATAGGCGGGGTGCGCGCGGTACGCACGTACTGTCGCCTCACCGGCCACGCGCAGCCCGAGGTGTTCCACACCAACGAGGGGCACGCGGGCTTCCTCGGACTGGAGCGGATCGCCGAACTCGCCGAGACCGGGCTCGACTTCGAGGCCTCGCTGGAGGCGGTACGGGCCGGAACGGTCTTCACCACCCACACCCCCGTCCCGGCCGGCATCGACCGTTTCGACCGTGAGCTGGTGGCCCACCACTTCGGCCCCGACGCCGAACTCCCGGGCATCGACGTCGAGCGGATCCTCGGCCTCGGCATGGAGACCTACCCGGGTGGCGAGCCGAACCTCTTCAACATGGCGGTGATGGGACTCAGGCTGGGACAGCGCGCGAACGGCGTCTCCCTGCTGCACGGACACGTCAGCCGGGAGATGTTCTCCGGTCTGTGGCCGGGATTCGACCCGGACGAGGTCCCGATCACCTCGGTGACCAACGGTGTCCACGCCCCGACCTGGGTGGCGCCGGAGGTCTTCAGGCTCGGCGCCCGCCAGATCGGCGCGCAGCGCACCGAGGACGCGCTCACGGTCGGCGGTTCGGACCGCTGGGACGCGGTGGCGGACATCGCCGACCAGGAGATCTGGGATCTGCGCCGGGTACTGCGGGAGCAGCTGGTGGTGGAGGTGCGCGAGCGGCTGTACGCCTCCTGGCGCCAGCGCGGCGCGGGGACCGCCGAACTGGGCTGGATCGACGGGGTGCTCGACCCCGACGTACTGACCATCGGCTTCGCGCGCCGTGTCCCCTCGTACAAACGGCTGACGCTGATGCTGCGCGACCGGGACCGGCTGATGGACCTGCTGCTGCACGGCGAGCGGCCGGTGCAGATCGTGGTGGCGGGCAAGGCGCACCCCGCGGACGACGGCGGCAAGCGCCTGGTGCAGGAACTGGTCCGGTTCGCGGACGACCCGCGGGTACGCCACCGGATCGTGTTCCTGCCCGACTACGGCATGGCGATGGCGCAGAAGCTCTACCCGGGCTGCGACATCTGGCTCAACAACCCGCTGCGCCCGCTGGAGGCGTGCGGGACGAGCGGGATGAAGGCGGCTCTCAACGGCTGCCTCAACCTCTCGGTGCTGGACGGCTGGTGGGACGAGTGGTTCCGGCCGGACTTCGGCTGGGCGATCCCGACCGCGGACGGCACGGCGACCGACGACGACCGGCGCGACGACCTGGAGGCGGCCGCGCTGTACGACCTGCTCGAGCAGCGTGTCGCCCCCCGCTTCTACGAGCGCGGGCAGGGCGGTCTGCCGGACCGCTGGATCGAGATGGTCCGCCAGACGCTGACCCATCTCGGTCCGAAGGTCCTGGCGGGGCGGATGGTGCGCGAGTACGTGGAGCGGCTGTACACCCCCGCGGCCCGCTCGCACCGCGCGCTCTCCCCGGACACGGCCCGCGAGCTGGCATCCTGGAAGTCCCGCGTCCGGGCCGCCTGGCCCCGGGTCGCCGTCGACCACGTGGAGGCCTCCGCCGCCACGACCACGGCCGAACTCGGGACCACCCTCAACCTGCGCGTCCGGGTCGCGCTGGCCGACCTCGCCCCCGACGACGTCGAGGTGCAGGCCGTCTCCGGGCGCGTCGACTCCCAGGACCGCATCGCGGACGCGACCTGTGTCCCGCTGAAGCCGGCGGGCGGCCCCGACCCGGAGGGACGGTGGGTGTACGAGGGCCCGCTCTCGCTCGACCGCACGGGACCCTTCGGCTACACGGTCCGCATCCTGCCCACGCACCGGCTGCTCGCGTCGAGCGCCGAGGTGGGCGTCGTGGCGGTGCCCGCGGAGGGAGTGGGGGAGGCGGCCGGGGTCCTGATGCGCTGAGGACGGACGCACCGGGGCCCGGGGGCCCGCGCCGCCGTCAGACCGGGTCGAGGCCCGCGCACAGGCGGCGCAGGGCCTGACCGCAGCGGCGCGCGTACGCGTGCTGGAGGCCGCGGGCCGCCGGGCCGGCGGCGCGGCTGTACCACTTGGCCGCGCGGCTGAAGGCGGTCACGGTCAGCCACACCGTGCCGTCGCCGGTGCGGTCGACCACGAAGGCCTCCTCGCCGCACTCGGGGTGGCCCGGCAGCGTGCCGTACGCCCAGCCCGTGCGGCGGTACTCCTCGACCGTCCAGACCACCCGGCAGGGTGCCTTGATCGGACCGAGGCCGACGGTGACGTCGGTGCCGGCCGCCGCCCGGTCGGCGCCGGCGGATATCGCCACGCCCATCGCCCGGTGCATCGCCCAGGTCATGACGGCTTCGGAGGCGGTGCGGAAGACCGCCTCGCCCTCGCCGATCCGGGTGCGGAGGTGGAGGGGCCGGAACCCCGGCGGGCAGCGGCCGTCGCGCGTCGCGCCCACGTCCTCGTAGGTGAAGGGAGTGTCCGGGGAGACCATGGGGACAGCGTAGGGCGGTACCCGGAGCCGTCTGCTCTCCGGGTACCGCCCAAGGGTCCGGTGGATCCCTAGCTCACGTTGACCGCGGACCATGCCGCCGCGACCGTCGCGTACTCCGTGCTGCCGGAGCCGTACAGCGAGGACGCCGCGGAGAGCGTCGCCGTGCGGGCGGCCTTGTAGTTCGTCGTCGAGGTCATGTACGTGGTCAGCGCCTTGTACCAGATCTGCAGGGCCTTGGCGCGGCCGATGCCGGTGACCGTGGAGCCGTTGGACGTCGGCGAGTTGTACGAGACGCCGTTGATGGTCTTCGCGCCGCTGCCCTCCGCGAGGAGGTAGAAGAAGTGGTTCGCGACGCCGGACGAGTAGTGCACGTCCTTGTTGCCGACCGTGGAGGACCAGGAGTCCGCCGAGCCGCCGTCCTTGCTGGGCTTGTCCATGTAGCGCAGCGGGGTGCCGTCGCCGTTGATGTTGATCTTCTCGCCGATGAGGTAGTCACCGGGGTCGGAGGCGTTGGCCGCGTAGAACTCGACGCCGGTGCCGAAGATGTCGGAGGTCGCCTCGTTCAGACCGCCGGACTCACCGGAGTAGTTGAGACCCGCGGTGTTGGAGGTGACACCGTGGCTCATCTCGTGACCCGCCACGTCCAGCGAGGTCAGCGGGTGGGTGTTCCCGGAGCCGTCGCCGTACGTCATGCAGAAGCAGCTGTCGTCCCAGAACGCGTTGACGTAGGAACTTCCGTAGTGGACCCGGGAGTAGGCGCCGACACCGTTGTTCTTGATGCCGCTGCGGTTGAACGTGTTCTTGTAGAAGTCCCAGGTCTCCTGGGCCCCGTAGGCGGCGTCCGCGGCGGCCGTCTGGTCCGTGGTGGAGCTGGAGGCGGTACCGGTGCCCCACACGTCGTCGGCGTCGGTGAACAGCGTGCCGGTGCCCGACGTGCCGTGCTTGAGGTTGTACGTCTTGTGGCCGCCGCGCGTGCCGTCCGTCAGGTTGTAGGTCGTGCCCGACTTGGTGGTGCTGAGCGTGACCGTGCCCGAGTAGAGGCTCTTGCCGGTACCGGTCTCGATGCCCTGGTACTCGTAGAGCTTCTTGCCGGTGGCCGCGTCGGTGATGACGTGCAGCTCGTTCGGGGTGCCGTCGTCCTGGAGGCCGCCGACGACGGTCTCGTAGGCGAGGGTGGGCTTGCCGGTGGCGGCCCAGATCACCTTGCGGGGGGCACGGTCGGCCGTGGTCTGCGCGGAGCCGGCCGACTTCGCGGCGGTCAGCGCCTGCTTCTCGGCCTTCGCGGTGGTGACCTGCGGCTTCAGCGAGGCGACCTTGATGGCCGCGGACACGGCCTTGGTGACGCCCTCGGTCCGGCCGGCCTTGGACTCGTGGACGACCAGGTCGCCGCCGAGGACCGGGAGGCCGTTGTACGTGCGTTCGTAGCGGGTGTGCACCGTGCCGTCCGCGTCCTTGACGACGTCTCTGACGACCAGCTTCTCCTTGGCGCCGAGACCTATCTGCTGGGCGGTCTCCGGCGCGGCCGCGTCGGCCTGCTTGATCAGGCTGGTGCGCGCGGCGGCGGACAGCTGCGCCGTGGCACCGGGGAGCTTCGCGCCGCCGGCTGCGGCGAGGGGCTCGGTCTGGGCGGAGGCACCGGTGGTCAGACCGGTGGTGAGCAGGGCTCCGGCGGCGACAGCGGTGGCGATGGCCAGAGTGGTGCGCTGGTGACGCGCGTAGAGGGGAGTCACGCAAGCTCCTTCTGTGGGGCGTCCGGGCGCCGTGGGGTGGTCGTCCGGACGGGGTGAAGTTGCGGTGCGGGTGAGCCGTGCGGTGGAAGAGTGACATCCAGGGCGCGTACATGTCAGGAGTGCGAGCACATGTTGGCCGAAAAGCGTCCGTTGGATGAAGATCGCTGTACGTAATACGGACCCGATCACGGGTAAAGGGCGGGGCGACGCAAACTCCGGGTGACGCAAAGGGGGCGCCGCCCCGGGGAGTTGAACCACCGGGGCGGCGCCCTGTCCGAGGTGTGCGTCCACCCGCGGCCTACGGGAAGGTCAGCTTCCAGCTGTTGATGTAGCCGGTGTCCTGTGCCGCCTGGTCCTGGACCTTCAACTTCCAGGTGCCGTTCGCGACTTCGGAGGAGGCGTTGACCGTGTATGTCTCCTGGACGTTGTCCGCCGAGTCCGACGAGCTGAAGTTCTTCAGCCGGTACGTCGAGCCGTCCGGGGCCACCAGATCGATGACCAGGTCACCGCGCCAGGTGTGCACGATGTTCACGTCGACCAGAAGGTTCGACGGGGCGTTGCCGGTGCGGCCGGTGACGGCGACCGAGGACGTGACCGCCGCTCCGTTGTCCGGAATCGATACGTCGGCCGTGTTCTCGAACGACGTACCGCCACCGCCGCCACCGGGGCGCGTGCCGACCTTCACGGCCGCCCAGGCGTTCGCGACCGCCGTGTACTCGGCGCTCGTGGTGCCGTACAGCTCACCCGCCGCGGCGAGCGTGCCGGTGCGGGCCGCCGCGTAGTTGGTGGTCGAGGTGAACTTGGTGGTGAGCGCCCGGTACCAGATCTGCAAGGCCTTGTCGCGGCCGATGCCGGTGACGGGGAGGCCGTCGCCGGTCGGCGAGTTGTAGCTGACGCCGTTGATGACCTTCGCGCCGCTGCCCTCGGACAGCAGGTAGAAGAAGTGGTTGGCGACGCCCGAGGAGTAGTGGACGTCCAGACCGCCGACGCTGGAGGACCAGTTGTCCGCCGAGCCGCCGTCCTTGCTGGGCTTGTCCATGTAGCGCAGCGGGGTGCCGTCGCCGTTGATGTCGATCTTCTCGCCGATGAGGTAGTCACCGGGGTCGGACGTGTTGTTGGCGTAGAACTCGACGCCGGTGCCGAAGATGTCGGAGGTCGCCTCGTTCAGACCGCCGGACTCGCCGGTGTAGTTGAGGCCCGCGGTGTTGGAGGTGACGCCGTGGCTCATCTCGTGGCCGGCCACGTCCAGCGCGGTCAGCGGGTCCGCGTTGCCCGAGCCGTCGCCGTACGTCATGCAGAAGCAGCTGTCGTCCCAGAACGCGTTGACGTACGCGTTGCCGTAGTGGACCCGGGAGTAGGCGCCGACACCGTTGTTCTTGATGCCGCTGCGGTTGAACGTGTTCTTGTAGAAGTCCCACGTCTCCGCGGCACCGTAGTGCGCGTCGGCGCCGGCCGTCGCGGCGTTGGAGATGGTGCCGTTGCCCCAGGTGTCGCTGGTCTGTGAGAAGAGCGTGCCGGTGCCGGACGTCCCCCGGTTCAGGTTGTACGTCTTGTGGCCGCCGCGGGCGCCGTCGGTCAGCGTGAAGTTGGAGCCCGACTGCGTCGTCGTCAGGGTCACCTGGCCGCTGTACTGCGTGTTGCCGACGCCGGTCTCGATGCCCTGGTACTCGTAGAGCTTCTTGCCGGTGGCCGCGTCGGTGATGACGTGCAGCTGGTTCGGGGTGCCGTCGTCCTGGAAGCCGCCGACGACCGTCTCGTAGGCGAGGGTCGGCCTGCCGTCGGCCGCCCAGATCACCTTGCGCGGCGCGCGGTCGGCGCCGGTCTTCTTCGACCCGTCGGCCTTGGCGGCGGAGAGGGCCTGCCGCTCCGCGGTGCCGGCCGCGACCGCGGGCGTGAGGGAGGCGACCTTGATCGCGGCCCCCGTCGCCTTGATGACCCGCTCCGTCCGGCCGGACTTGGCGGTGTCGACGACCAGGTCGCCGCCGAGGACCGGGAGTCCGCCGTAGGTGCGCTCGTAGCGGGTGTGCACCGTGCCGTCCGCGTCCTTGATGACGTCACGGGCGACCAGCGACTCCTTGGCGCCGAGGCCGAGGTCCTTGGCGGTGGTCGCCTTGGCGGCGTCGGCGTCGCGTATCAGCTCGGCGCGCTGCGAAGGGGTGAGCTTCACGGCGACGGCGCCCGGGTCGACCCTGCCGGGGGTCGGCTTCTGGGGGGCGGCGCTCGCGGCGCCCGACTGGACCGCGGCGGCCAGCAGGGCGGAGACGCCGACGAGGGCGACGGCGGCGACACGGCGACGGGCGGTGTGGGAGGTGCGTCTGTGCGAGGACATGCTGCTCAACACTGACTCCTTCTGCGTGGCCACGGCTCGCGCGGCCAGTGGGGATCCGGGCGGTGGGTAGCCGTCCGGGCAGAACAGGACAGAACAGGGCAGAAAGCAGAACCAGTTGCACGAAGGTCTTCGGTCGCGGCACTGCGGAGGTGCTGTGAGGTTGCTGTGGAGCGACCGTGGGAAGAGTGGCAGGAGATCTCCTCTCCTGTCAGGAGCGCATCAAGAACTTGGCCGGAATCATTTCGTTCTCCGGTTGGTCATGTTCGGTATACGAACCCGTCCCTCTCCGTGCATCCGGACCGGACCGGGCCGCACCGACGCGGTGCGCGGCATGATCGTGCACGACGCCGTGACGAACGTGACGAACGATCCCGTCCTGAGAGGAATTGGCTCGTTCGTGAAGGCGTGTCCGTGAAGGCGTGTCCGTGAGGCCGGGTCCGTGAAGCCGCGCCGACGGAGCCGGGGTCGGCCGGGCCCGGGGTGCCGGCCCGTGTCGTCCGTGCCGTTGGTGGAGGCGTGCTCCCGTCACACCGTGACGACGACCTTCGCGCGGGCGTGTTCCCCCTCCACGTACCGGATGGCCTCGGGCACCTCGCTGAGCGACCGGTACGTCCGGTCGACGACCGGGGTGACCTTCCCGGACTCGACGAACTCCCTCAGCACGGCCAGGTTCGCCGCGCTCGGTGCCGCGAAGAACGTGAGCAGTCGCTGGCCGACGAGGCGTGACAGCGCCCGCCCCTTGAGGATGAGACGCATCGGCCCGAGGAGGCTGCGCCCCCCGGACACGCCCCCGCCCGACAGCAGGAGCGTTCCCGTGGGCGTGAGCGCGCGCCGCAGGTCCGCCAGCGAGCGGTTGGCCACGAGGTCGAACACGACGTCGTGGCGCGTCCCCGCACGGGTGAAGTCGTGCCGGGTGTAGTCGATGACGTGGTCCGCGCCGAGCGAGCGGACCAGGTCCACGTTCCGCGTGCTGCACACGGCGGTCACCTCCGCGCCGTACGCCTTGGCGATCTGCACGGCGAAGGTCCCGACCCCGCCCGACGCGCCGTTGACCAGGACCCGCTGCCCCGCCGTCACACGGCCCAGGTCACGCAGGCCGATGAGCGCGGTGTTCCCCGCGAGCGGCAGCGCGGCGGCCCGCTCGAAGCTCAGCCCGGCCGGTTTCACGGCCACCATGTCCTGCGATGCCGCCACGTACTGTGCGAACGCGCCGTCGGTCTCACCGAACACCTCGTCCCCGGGACGCAGCCGCTTCACGTCCGCGCCGACCGCCTCCACCCGGTCGGCGAAGTCCCGGCCGCGGACCGGTGTCCTCGGGCGGCGCACACCGAAGGACAGCCGCGCCAGATACGGGTCGCCGCGCATGAGGTGCCAGTCGTAGGCGTTGACGGACACCGCGCGCACCCGCACGAGAACCTCACCGGCGCCGGGCACCGGTCTGTCGACCTCTTTCAGCTCCAGCACATCGGGCGAGCCGTACCGGTCCTGGACGATCGCCTTCATCGGGCCTCCGTGACACACGGGAACGCGAGGGGTCGGTGCGCAGGGTGCATCGGGCGGCCGGGCGCCCGTGCTCACGACGGTAGCCGAGAGGGCGGGGTACGGGAATCGGGGGCGACGCCCGGGGATGTCCGCTGGACGAGGCTGTCCCGCCACGCCCGGTGCAGGTCCGCGAACCGGCCGGTGGAGGCCACGAGTCCGGCCGGAGCGCCGTCCTCGACGATCCGGCCGTCCTCCATCACCAGCACCCGGTCGGCGATCTCCACCGTCGACAGACGGTGCGCGATCACCACCGCCGTCCGGCCGCGCAGGACCGTCAGCATGGCGCGCTGCACGGCCCGCTCACCGGGGACGTCCAGTGAACTGGTCGCCTCGTCGAGGATGAGGACGGCCGGATCCGCGAGCAACGCCCGCGCGAAAGCGACCAGTTGCCGCTGGCCGGCGGAGATACGGCCGCCGCGCTTGCGGACGTCCGTGTCGTAGCCCTCGGGCAGCGCGCTGATGAAGTCGTGGGCGCCGATCGCCTTCGCGGCCCGCTCGATCTCCTCACGGCTCGCGTCGGAGCGTCCGATGGCGATGTTCTCGGCGACCGTGCCCGAGAACAGGAAGGCCTCCTGGGTCACCATCACCACCCCGCGCCGCAACTCCGGCACGGACAGCTCGCGCAGGTCCACGCCGTCGAGCAGCACCCGGCCGTCCGAGGGATCGTAGAAGCGGGCCAGCAGTTTGGCGAGCGTCGACTTGCCCGCTCCCGTCGAGCCGACGACGGCCACCGTCTGTCCCGCCGGGAGCGTGAGCGAGAAGGCGGGCAGCACCTCACCGCCGGTGCGGTACGCGAAGCGGACGTCCTCGAAGACCACCGCGCGGCCCGGCTGTTCGGAGGCGAGGGCGGGCAGGTGCCGCGGAGCGGCGGGCTCCGGCACGGACGGCGTCTGTGCCAGCAGACCCGCGATCTTCTCCAGCGAGGCCGCCGCGGACTGGTACGAGTTGAGGAACATGCCCAGCCGGTCGATCGGGTCGTAGAGGCGGCGCAGATACAGGACCGCCGCGGCCAGCACCCCCAGCGCCAGTGACCCCGAGGCCACCCGGTACGCGCCCCACAGCACGATCGCCGCGACCGCCGCGTTGGCGACCAGCCGCGAGCCGACGACATAGCGGGCCATCTCCAGCAGGGCGTCGCCGTTCGTGAGCTCGTGGCGCTTGTTCAGGGCCCGGAACTCCGCGTCGTTGACCTCCTCGCGGCGGAACGCCCGCACCGGCCTGATGCCGTTCATCGTCTCCGCGAACTTCACGATGACGGCGGCGATCGCGGTCGAGCGGAGGCGGTAGATACGGCCCGCCCGGCGCCGGTAGACCCGTACGAGGAGATGGAGCGGCACGAAGGAGGCCACCGCGACCGCGCCGAGGCCCAGGTCCAGCCAGAGCAGCATCGCCGAGATGTAGACGAAGGACAGGATGACCGTGATCAGTTCCTGCAGGCCCTCGCTGAGCAGTTCACGCAGCGACTCGACGTCCGTCGTGGAGCGGGAGATCAGCCGGCCCGAGGTGTAGCGCTCGTGGAAGTCGATGCTGAGCGCCTGCGCGTGCCGGAAGATCCGGCCGCGCAGATCCAGCAGCACGTCCTGGTTGACGCGGGCGGACGCGCCGATGAAGGCGTACTGGAGGCCGCCGGCGACCAGCGCGCACAGCAGGTAGACGACCCCCACCGCGACCAGCGGACCGTGGTCGCCCCGGCGCAGCGCCGGTACGGCCCGGTCGATGGCGTACGCGACGAGCAGTGGTCCGGCCTGCACGGCGGCCTGCTGGAACAGGAGCAGGACGGTCGTCACCACGACGCGGGCCCGCAACGGGGCGAGCAGCGAGCGCAGCAGGGTGGCAGTGGCGCCCGGGGGAGTGGGCAGGGTGTCCCGGTCGAAGGGGTCCTGGTACCGCTCCGCCTTCCGCGCCGGGCCCCTCCGGCCGGACTCCGTGCCCGAAGGGGACTCCGTGCCGGGCTCCCCGCGGGCCTCGCCGCCGGGTTCCCGGTCCGGAGCGGTGGTCGTGGGCACCGTCATCGCTCGGTCTCCTCGTCGCCGGACATCAGATGGGCGTACTCGGCGTTCGTACGCAGCAGTTCGTGGTGGGTGCCGACCGCGGTGATGCGGCCCCCGGAGAGCAGCGCGACGCGGTCGGCGAGCAGCACCGTGGACGGGCGGTGCGCCACGATCAGGGCGGTCGTCTCGGCCAGGACGCGACGGAGCGCGGCCTCCACCGCGGCCTCGGTGTGGACGTCCAGCGCCGACAGGGGGTCGTCGAGGACGAGGAACCGGGGGCGTCCGACCACCGCTCTCGCGAGGGCGAGGCGCTGGCGCTGTCCGCCGGACAGGCTCAGGCCCTGCTCGCCGACCTGGGTCGCGGTGCCCTGCGGGAGGGCGTGCGCGAAGTCGGCCTGTGCGACGGCCAGGGCCCGGTCCAGCTCGGCCTCCCCGGCGGTGTCGCCCGCGCCCATCAGCACGTTCTCCCCGACGCTCGCCGAGAAGAGGGTGGGCTCCTCGAAGGCCACCGCCACCCGCGCGCGAAGCTCCTCGCGCGGCATCGCGGTGATGTCCTCGCCGTCCAGCGTGATCCGCCCGGAGGTCACCTCGTGAAGGCGGGGGACGAGGGCGGTGAGGGTGGTCTTGCCGGTACCGGTCGCGCCGACCAGGGCCATGGACTCGCCCGACCGGATGTGCAGGTCGATGCGTTCGAGCACGGGGGGCGCGTCGGCGGGAGAGTCCGGGTAGCGGAACCGGACGCCGTGGAACCGGAGCCCGCCGTCGCCCGAACCCGTGGCCGCGCTCGCGACGGCATCCGCACCGGTGCTCGCGTCGGCGGCCGTGGAGGTGTCCGAGGACTCCGGCTTCGCGTCCATCACCTCGAAGTAACGCTCCGTGGCCGTCGCCGCCTCCTGGCTCATCGCGATGAGGAAGCCGATGGAGTCGACGGGCCAGCGCAGTGCGAGGGCCGTGGAGAGGAAGGCCACCAGCGTGCCCGCGGAGAGGCGGTCGTCGGCGACCTGCGTCGTGCCGAGGACGAGGGCGGCACCGATGGCGAGTTCGGGCAGGGTGACGATGACGGCCCAGATGGAGGCCAGCAGCCGGGCCTTGGCCAGCTCCGTGCCGCGCAGGGTGCGGGACAGCTCACGGAAGGCGCTGGCCTGGCTGCGATGACGTCCGAAGCCCTTGATGATGCGGATGCCGAGCACGCTCTCCTCGACGACCGTCGTCAGGTCGCCCACCTGGTCCTGGGCCCGTCGCGCCACCTGGGAGTAGCGGCGCTCGAAGATCCAGCAGACGACCATGATGGGCAGTGCGGGAGCCAGCAGCACCAGCCCGAGCGTCCACTCCTGGTCGAGCATGATGAGGACGCCGACGAGGATCGTCACTCCGTTGACCAGCAGGAACGTCAGGGGGAAGGCGAGGAACTGACGCAGCAGCATCAGATCGGTGGTGCCCCGGGACAGCAGCTGGCCGGAGGCCCAGCGGTCGTGGAAGGCGACCGGGAGACGCTGCAGATGCCGGTACAGATCCGCCCGCATGTCCGCCTCGACCCCCGCCAGCGGCCGCGCCACCAGCCACCGCCGCAGCCCGAACAGGACGGCCTCGGCGATCCCGAGCAGCAGCAGGTACAGCGCGCCGAGCCAGATGCCCGCCGGGTCGTGGTCGGTCACGGGACCGTCCACCATCCACTTCAGGACGAGCGGTATCACCAGCCCCGTACAGGACGCCACGACCGCGACGACGGCCGCGCCGAACAGCCGCCCCCGCACCGGCCGTACGTAAGGCCACAGGCGCAGCAGGCTGCCGGCGGTCGAATGGTCCCTGGTTCCGGCACGGTCCGTGGTCACTGCATCTGAAGTGGACATCAGAAGCGAGCCTACGGACCGGCACTGACAGTGCCCACCGAGTTTTGGCCGGACCTGAATCGTTCCACGGGGCGCACGGGGGTCGTAGCGCCGCGTCGACCGATCGGCTGATGAGCTCACCCGCCGCGGTGCCCGCGCCAGGGTCCGCGTGCTGACCACCTCTGTACGCCAGGCTGGGCGTCGACGACCGGGCGGCCGCGGTGGCGGTGGGCTACGACCGGGGCGTCCTCGGCTGACGGCCGTCCCATGGTCCCCGGCGGGCGCCCCGCCCGCTCACGCCGCCCGCGTCACGCCACCACCCGCAGCAGCAGTACCGACCGGGCCGGCACCGTGACCGTCGCCCCCGCCCGGTGGACCACTCCCGGCGACGCGCCCTGCTCCTCCGCCGAGGTGTCGACGACGACCTCGTAGCGCTGGGCCCACGGCGGCCCCGGCAGCACGAAGCCCGCCGGCCGGTCCCCGGCGTGCAGCACCGCGAGGAAGCTGTCGTCCACCACCGGCACCCCCCGCGCGTCCCGCCCGGGAATGTCCCGTCCCGACAGGTACATACCCAGCGTCCCGGCGGGCGCGTACCAGTCGCGTTCCGTCATCTCCGCCCCGCGCGCGGTGAACCACGCCAGGTCCCGCAGCCCGTCCACGGAGTGCGCCCGGCCCGAGAAGAACGCCCGCCGCCGCAGCACCGGATGTTGGTGCCGCAGCGCGATCAGCCGGGACGTCAGATCGAACAGGGCCCGCCAGCCCGGCTCCTCCAGCAGGCTCCAGTCGACCCAGCTGATCTCGTTGTCCTGGCAGTACGCGTTGTTGCTGCCGCGCTGCGTCCGCCCGAACTCGTCCCCGGCGACCAGCATCGGTACTCCGGTGGACAGCAGCAGCGTGGTCAGCAGGTTCCGCAACTGCCGCCGTCGCAGGGCCCGTACGCGTTCCTCGTCCGTCTCCCCCTCCACCCCGCAGTTCCAGGCCCGGTTGTCGTCCGTGCCGTCCCGGTTCCCCTCCCCGTTGGCCTCGTTGTGCTTGCGCTCGTAGGAGACGAGGTCCCGCAGGGTGAAACCGTCGTGCGCGGTCACGAAGTTCACGGACGCGTACGGCCGGCGCCCGCCCCACGCGTACAGGTCGCTGGACCCCGACAGTCGGTACCCCAGATCCCGTACGTCGGGCAGCGCCCCCCGCCAGAAGTCCCGCACCGCGTTGCGGTACCGGTCGTTCCACTCCGTCCACAGCGGCGGGAAGGCCCCCACCTGGTAGCCGCCGGATCCCACGTCCCACGGCTCCGCGATCAGCTTCACCCGCCGCAGCACCGGATCCTGCGCGATGACGGCCAGGAACGGCGACAGCATGTCCACGTCGTGCATGGAGCGGGCCAGTGCCGCCGCCAGATCGAAACGGAAGCCGTCCACCCCCATCTCCGTCACCCAGTACCGCAGTGAGTCGGTGATCAGCCGCAGCACATGGGGCTGCACCACGTGCAGCGTGTTCCCGCACCCGGTGTAGTCCGCGTACCGCCGGGCGTCCGACTGGAGCCGGTAGTAGCCCCGGTTGTCGATACCGCGCAGGGACAGCATCGGCCCCAGTTCGCCCGCCTCGGCGGTGTGGTTGTAGACCACGTCGAGGATCACCTCGATGCCGGCGGCGTGCAGCGCCCGCACCATCCGCTTGAACTCGCCGACCTGCCCGCCCGTCGTCCCGGCGGCGGCGTACCCCGCGTGCGGCGCGAAGTAGCCGATCGAGTTGTAGCCCCAGTAGTTCTTCAGCCCCCGCCGCAGCAGATGGTCCTCGTGCGCGAACTGGTGCACCGGCAGCAGCTCCACGGCCGTGACGCCGAGCGCGACCAGGTGGTCGATCGCCGCGGGGTGCGCGAGCCCCGCGTAGGTCCCGCGCAGCTCCTCCGGAATCCCCGGGTGCAGACGGGTGAACCCCCGCACGTGCAGTTCGTAGATGACCGAGTCCGCCCACGGGGTCTTCGGACGGTGGTCGTCCGACCAGTCGTCGTCGTCCTGGACGACGACGCCCTTGGGGACGTACGGCGCCGAGTCCCGGTCGTCCCGCACGGTGTCCGCGACCTGCTGCTGAGGCCAGTCGCGCACATGCCCGTACACCTCCGGCGGCAGGCTGAAGTCGCCGTCCACGGCACGGGCGTACGGGTCCAGGAGCAGCTTCGCCGGGTTCCAGCGGGCGCCGGTCCACGGGTCCCAGCGGCCGTGCACGCGGTAGCCGTAGCGGCGGCCCGGGAGCACGCCGGGGACGAAGCCGTGCCAGATCTCGTGGGTCAGCTCGGTGAGCGGGACCCGCGTCTCGTGGGCCGTGCCGTCCCGTTCGTCGAAGAGACAGAGGTCGACGGCCTCCGCCCCGCCCGCCCACAGCGCGAAGTTGGTGCCCGCGACGCCGTCGGGACCGACCCGGAAGCGGGCTCCGAGCGGGGTCGGCGCGCCGGGCCACACGGCCACGGCGGGAGCCGGGCGCCGGGACCCGTTCACCAGGGGCGCGGGCAGCACGCCGTCGGGCAGGCGTTTCTCGCGCACACCGCTCTCGGGCGCGTGTCCGTCCCGTACACCGCTCTCGGGCGCGCGTCCTTCCCGCGCTTCGCCGTCGGGGGCGCGCCCCTCCTGCACTGCCTCCTGCTCGGCTGCGCTCGACACCGTTCAGCCTCCCGCGGCTCGGTGGGCGGCCCGAAGAGGAGCGCACGGCGTCCCGGCCGCGGCTCCTCGTCGCGTCGTCCTCCCCACTGTTCTGCCCAGAGCTTGGCTCGCACTCACGTTTCCCCGGAGGTGCGCGGTCGTTGGGCCCCCTGTACCGCACTTTCCGAGGGCGATCCCTGCCCCCGGCCGGAAGGACACGAGGTTCGCGTGAGGCATACGACATTGGGCCCCCGGCGCGCGGGGGCCGCGCTGACCGCCGCACTGACCTGGGCCGCACTGCTGGCCGGAGCCGCCGGCTGCACCTCGGGCACGATGGACGAGGTGCTCGGCAAGCCCCCCGCCGCCGAGGACGTCATCCAGGTGTCCCCGGCCGACAACAGCAAGAACGTACGAGCGCGGCAGGAGCTGCGGGTACGGGTGGCCGACGGCAGGCTGGAGTCCGTACAGGTCGTCAAGGACCAGGACGCGCAGGAGTCCGCGGTGCCCGGACACGTCTCCGCCGACGGCCTGGCCTGGCGGCCCGACTCCCCCCGGCTCGCCCTGGGCGCCAAGTACACCGTCGACGTGCTGGCCCTCGACGGGCACGGGCGGCGCACCGCGCGGCACACGACGTTCACGACGTACGTCCCCGATGAGCGCTTCATCGGCTACGTGACGCCGGAGAACCGGTCCACCGTCGGCACCGGCATGATCGTCTCGCTGGAGTTCAACCGGGAGATCCGCGACCGGGCCGCCGTCGAGCGCGCGATCCATGTGGAGGCCAGCCCCGCGGTCGAGATCCGTCCGCACTGGTTCGGCAAGGACCGCCTCGACTTCCGGCCCGAGAGGTACTGGAAAGCGGGGACCGAGGTGACGGTCGACCTGCGACTGCGCGACGTGGAAGGAGCGCCGGGCGTGTACGGACTCCAGTCCAGGACCACCACCTTCACCGTCGGCCGCAGCCAGGTCTCCCTCGTCGACGCCGCCGACCACACCATGGAGGTCCGCCGCGACGGCGACCTCCTCACCACGGTGCCGATCACCGCGGGCTCTCCCGAGACCACGACCTACAACGGGAAGATGGTCGTCATGGAGATGCTGGAGGTGACACGGATGAACAGCCGCACGGTCGGGTTCGGCGGCGAGTACGACATCCCCGACGTCCCGCACGCGATGCGGCTCACCGACTCCGGGACCTTCCTGCACGGCAACTACTGGTCGGGCGACGTCTTCGGCTCCACCAACGTCAGCCACGGCTGCGTCGGTCTGCGGGACGTGAAGGGCGGCGGCTCCGACACCCCCGCGGGCTGGTTCTTCGACCGCAGTCTGATCGGCGACGTCGTCGAGGTCGTGCACAGCAAGGACAAGAAGGTCGCCCCCGACAACGGGCTCGGAGGATGGAACATGGGCTGGACGAAGTGGAAGGCGGGCGGCGCGGCGAAGTAGCCGCGGCGGGCGGCGGGCACCGGGGCGCGAGCGGGTGGGGCCGGACAGGAACCCAGCCCGCCCCCACACGGCCGAAGTTGGGACTGAACAGTGACAATCTCGGGGATCCATGGCTTCTGACCGTGTGATTAATTAGCGCGATACGCGCGGGGACGCGCTGGGGTGCGGGCCTGATCAGGCCGTGCGAGGGGAGAACGAACGTGAACGGGCGACCGATATCGGGGGCATCGGTTGGTGCGCGGACCCGGGGGAGCAAGGGAGTCCTGGCGCTGCTGCTGGGGGTGCTGCTGCTCGCCGTGACCGCCTGCGGCGGGGGAGGGAGTTCGGACTCCGGCGAGGGCAAGGGCAAGAGCACCGGCAGCGCCGGGAAGGCGGACACCAAGGCCTCGCAGGCCGTGGTGACCATCGCCCCGAAGGACGGCAGCGCCGGTGTGGCCACCAGCGGTGCCCTCAAGGTGACCGCGGCCAAGGGCAAGCTGACCGAGGTGAAGGTCGAGGACACCAAGGGCAAGGCGGTGGACGGGGCGATAACGGGCGGGGGAACCACCTGGACGCCCGCCACCCACCTCGCCGCCGCCACCAAGTACAAGGTGCACGCGGTGGCCAAGGACACCGAGGGCCGTGAGGCGGCCGAGGAGTCCGCGTTCACCACGCTGACCCCGAAGAACACCTTCGTCGGTCTCTTCACGCCCGAGGACGGTTCCACGGTCGGCGTCGGAATGCCCTTCTCGGTCCGTTTCACACGGGGCATCACGCACCCCGAGGACGTCGAGAAGGCGATCACGGTCAAGACCGAGCCGGCCGTGGACGTGCAGGGTCACTGGTTCGGCAACGACCGCCTCGACTTCCGGCCCGAGCAGTACTGGAAGGCCGGCACGAAGGTCACCGTCACGCTCGACCTGGACGGTGTCCAGGGCCGGCCCGGTGTCTACGGCAAGCAGGTCAAGACGGTGGCGTTCACCATCGGCCGCAGCCAGGTCTCCACCGTCGACGCGAAGACCCACAAGATGGTCGTCAAGCGCGACGGCAAGGTCATCAAGACCATCCCGATCACCACGGGCAAGCCGGGCTACGACACCTGGAACGGCCAGATGGTGATCAGCGAGCAGCTCCGGGTGACCCGGATGAACGGCGAGACGGTCGGTTACGGCGGCGAGTACGACATCAAGGACGTGCCGGACGCCCAGCGCCTGACCGACTCCGGCACCTTCATCCACGGCAACTACTGGGGCGGCGACGCCTTCGGCAACTACAACGCCAGCCACGGCTGTGTGGGCCTGCGCGACGTCCGCGGAGGCGGCGACCGCAGCGCTCCCGCCGCCTGGTTCTTCGACCACTCGATCACCGGTGACGTGGTGGTCGTCAAGCGCTCCAACGACCGTACGGTCGCCCCGGACAACGGCCTCAACGGCTGGAACATGTCCTGGGAGAAGTGGACCGCCTGACCGTCCCTCCCGTCGTCGACACGGGCCCGGTGCGCTGTGATCCAGCACACCGGGCCCGTTGTCGTTAGCGCGCGTTAACCTGCCTGCATGACTGTGCATCTCGAAGTGGCCGAAGGCGTCGGCACGATCCGCCTGGACCGCCCTCCCATGAACGCGCTGGACATCGCCACGCAGGACCGTCTCAAGGAACTCGCCGAGGAGGTCACACGGCGTACGGACGTACGCGCGGTGGTCATCCACGGCGGGGAGAAGGTGTTCGCGGCGGGCGCGGACATCAAGGAGATGCAGGCCATGGACCACGCGGCGATGATCGTCAGGTCCCGGGCCCTGCAGGACTCCTTCAGCGCCGTGGCCCGCATCCCCAAGCCCGTCGTCGCGGCCGTCACCGGGTACGCGCTCGGCGGCGGCTGCGAGTTGGCGCTCTGCGCGGACTTCCGCATCGCCGCGGACGACGCGAAGCTCGGGCAGCCGGAGATCCTGCTCGGTCTGATCCCGGGCGCCGGCGGCACCCAGCGCCTCTCCCGGCTGATCGGACCCTCCAAGGCGAAGGACCTCATCTTCACGGGCCGGATGGTGAAGGCCGACGAGGCGCTCTCGCTCGGGCTGGTGGACCGGATCGTCCCCGCCGCCGAGGTGTACACCGCGGCGCACACCTGGGCCGCGAAGCTGGCGCAGGGACCCGCGATCGCGCTGCGCGCGGCCAAGGAGTCGATCGACACGGGCCTGGAGACGGACCTGGAGACCGGACTCGCGGTGGAACGGAACTGGTTCGCCGGCCTGTTCGCGACGGAGGACCGTGAGCGCGGGATGCGCAGCTTCGTCGAGGAGGGGCCGGGCAAGGCGAAGTTCCTCTGACGGGCCCCTCCGGCCGCGCGGAGATTCACCCGTCAAGTTCGGCTGATCCACTTGCAGTTGACTCGGTGTCTTACCCGGGGTCCCCCGAAGGGCTGGATTATGCGGTCCTTAAGACAGCCTTAAGGCTGTCTTGCGGGGGACCTTGGGTGATTGCCCTCCAGGGGTGAGTCGTCGCAGGTCGGACAGGGCGTGGCCGGCTCCGAACTGCCGTTGGCATATGCCGATCGGATCGTGCGGAACGAATGCTTCCGGGGGGCGTATTCCTCCGGAACGGCCCCCAGGGGCGGCCTGGGCGGCCATGATGGAGGCATGGCGGGGCTGGAGGGTAGGGAACAGCCGCGGCGGCACGTGAGTGCGACCGCGGCGCGCTGGTCGCCTGCGGTCGAGGACGAACGGGCGCTGAAGGCGTTCGAGTTGTTCGGCAACCCGACGGAGGCGGAGGTGCCGCTGCCGTCCCGCCCCGAATCCGCGGCCACCGCCCGTCGGCTCACCCAGGTCGTCGTCCTGCGCCAGTGGGGGCTCTCCCCGAAGATGACCGAGGACGCAGTGTTGCTCGTGTCCGAGCTCGTCGGCAACGCCGTACGGCACACGGGCGCCCGTGTCTTCGGGCTGCGGATGCGGCGGCGCCGGGGCTGGATCCGCGTCGAGGTCCGCGACCCCTCCCGGGGGCTGCCCTGTCTGATGCCGGTCCAGGAGATGGACCTGAGCGGCCGTGGCCTCTTCCTCGTCGACAAGCTCTCCGACCGCTGGGGCGTCGACCTCCTGCCCCGGGGTAAGACGACCTGGTTCGAGATGCGCGTCACCGACCGCTGACCGTGACCCGTGCGCCGCCCCTTTGCGCCGCGCCCCGTTTCCGTCGCTCGTTGGTGGTTGCCCGTCGCCCGCTTCCCCGGTCCGTGTGGCGGTCGGCGTCCCCGCCCGCTCTCCCGTCCCCGTCCGGCGCCCGTGTCCGCGCCCGTGTCCGCGTTGCGTGCGCGGGTCCGGGGCCCGCGCCGCGACCCGCACCCCGCCCACCGGTCCAATCGCCCGTTTTCTTACCCATACGCCCTTAAATGGTGCGGGTGACCACGCCCGCCCGTCCCCCTCAGCACTCCACCGGAGAGAGCGACACGCGTGCCGCGCCGGACCGGCGTACGGCGCTGCGTTCGGGTGCCGCACTCGCCGCCGGGACCTTCGCCGCCGGGACGCTCACCGCCGGCTGCGCCACCCCCGGCGCCGTCGCCCAGCCGCCCGCCGCGTCCCGCGCGTCCGGCACACCGCCGGCCACGCCCCCGGCCGCGCGGCGCGCCGCACCCGCGCCCCGGCGGTTCCCGCAACAGCCCGCCGAGATCACCCACGGCCCCCGTGACCGCCCCCAGGTCGCCCTCACCTTCCACGGGCAGGGCGATCCGGCCGTCGCCAGGACGCTCCTGGGCGAGGCCGAGAAGAGCGGGGCCCGGGTCACGGTGCTCGCGGTGGGGACCTGGCTGGACGAACACCCGGACCTGGCCCGGCGCATCCTCGACGGCGGCCACGACCTCGGCAACCACACCCTGCGTCATCTCGACATCAACGCGATGTCCGAGGCGGACGCGGACGCGGAGATCCGGGGCTGCGCGGAGCGCCTGCGCCGGCTGACCGGGTCCATCGGCACCTGGTTCCGGCCGTCCCGCACCCCCCGGGCCTCCCAGGCCGTCGAACGGCTCGCCCGCGGCGCGGGCTACCCGCACGTTCTCTCGTACGACCTCGACTCGCTCGACTACACCTCCCCGGGCGCCCCCGCCGTCACCCGCCAGGTTCTCGGCGGGATCCGCAACGGATCCGTGGTGAGCATGCACTTCGGGTACGCGGACACGGTCGTCGCGCTTCCCGCCGTCCTGGAAGAACTCGGCCGTCGCGGACTGCGCGCGGTCACCACCACGGAGCTGCTGAGCTGATGCACCGCAACCGCAACCACCTCCGGAGCGCCCTGGTCGCGGGCGCCGTGCTCGCCGCCCTCGCGGGCTGCAGCGGCGGGTCGAAGGACCACGCGAACCAGGCCGCCGGTACCCAGGCCGCCGTCCGGCCGGCCCAGCCGAAGATGCCCGACGGCCTGCCCGGCATGCCCCCCGTGCTCGACGCGAAGGACGTCTACGCCGCCGACCGCGCGAACCAAATGTCCCCGGTGGTCAAGGACTTCCCGTCCCGCGTCTACGTGCCCAACACCAACTCCAACACGGTCTCCGTCATCGACCCGGCGACCTACAAGGTCATCAAGACGATCCGGGTCGGCGTGCAGCCCCAGCACGTCGTGCCCTCCTGGGACATGAAGACGCTCTGGGTCAACAACGACCGGGGCAACTCCCTCACCCCCATCGACCCGAGGACCGGCGAGGCCGGCAAGTCCATCGACGTCCACGACCCCTACAACCTGTACTTCACGCCGAACGGCAAGTACGCGATCGTCATGGCCTCCCTCGACCGCGAGCTGGTCTTCAGAGACGCGCACACCATGGCGCGCAGGAAGACCGAACCGGTCAGCTGCTACGGCGTCAACCACGCCGACTTCTCGCCCGACGGCCGCTCCTTCGTCGTGTCGTGCGAGTTCAGCGGTGAGCTGCTCAAGGTCGACACCGAGAAGATGAAGGTCGTCGCGCAGCAGAAACTCCCCTTCCGGGGCGCCATGCCGCAGGACGTGAAGATCTCCCCGGACGGCAAGAAGTACTACGTCGCCGACATGATGGCCGACGGAGTGTGGGTCCTGGACGCGGCCGGCTTCGGCAAGCCGACGCTGCTGCACACCGGCAAGGGCTGCCACGGCCTGTACGTCAGCCGCGACTCGCGCGAGATGTACATCTCCAACCGGGGCGAGGGCACGATCTCCGTCTTCGACTTCGCCCAGGACAAGCTGACCAAGAAGTGGCGCCTGCCGAACGGCGGCAGCCCCGACATGGGCGGTGTCTCGGCCGACGGCAAGGTCCTGTGGCTGTCCGGACGCTACAACTCCGAGGTGTACGCCATCGACACGCGCTCCGGGAAGCAACTGGCCCGCATCCGGGTCGGCAGCGGCCCGCACGGCCTGGCCGTCTACCCGCAGCCGGGCCGCTACTCGCTCGGCCACACCGGCATCTTCCGCTGACCCGGGCACAGCGGGACCGGACCCCCTCGGCCGCCGGTCAGGGACCCGGGGGAGGAACGCGCGCGAGAGCGTCCCGCACCACGATCCCCGGCACCGGGCCTCAGTCCGCGGTGAGCAGCGCCTCAGCGCCCACCGGACGGTAGCCCGCCGCCGGCCCGATCGACGACGGCAGTGGGGAGCGTCTCGCCGAGTCCGTCCCGGCCGACCGCGGCCGGGAGTCTCCCGCCGGGGCCTCTGTGTGGTTCGGCCGCCGTACGATCCAGCCGGCGGCACAGACCCGCGAAGGGAACCCTGCCCGCGCACCGAGGAGGCCGCGTGGGTGGTCGCCGCACTGCGCGGCCTGCCCGCCCGTTAATCTGACCTCCGTACACACGGCAGTAATGCACTACGAAGGGGCGGATCGGTGGCGGACATCGAGGAAGCACGCAAGCAGTTCGAGCGGATCGATACGGATGGTGACGGTTTCATCACCGCGGCCGAGTTCAAGAGCGCCCTCGCCCAGGGCGGCGACTGGAACGTCACCGAATCGGTGGCGGAGGCCGTCATCGCCACCCGCGACCTCAACGGCGACAAGGTCCTCTCGTTCGACGAGTTCTGGACCCACCTGAACAAGTGACGCACGCAAAGGGGCGCCCACCGGTGATCCGGTGGGCGCCCTTTTGCCGTACCCCGGACGATGCGCACGCTTCATCGTCCGTCCGTCCGTCCGTTCGTCGCGTCGCGTCGCGTCGCCACAGCGTCAGCGGCGGGCCGGAGCACGGGTGTGAAGGCGTGGGGGGAAGACCGCGGGGTTCACCCGATCGCCGTACGCTTTCGGAATAGCCTTCCCCGCCCCGGGGTTGATGCTCGCCATCAGGAGCATCACCCACTGAAGGGCCTGGCACTCATGAAGATCGGCATCATCGGCGCGGGCAACATCGGCGGCAACCTCACCCGGCGGCTGACCGCCCTCGGACACGACGTCTCCGTCGCGAACTCCCGCGGTCCCGAGACCCTGACCGCGCTGACCGAGGAGACCGGGGCGACGCCCGTCCCGGTCGGGGAGGCGGCGCGCGGTGCCGAGGTGGTCGTGGTCACCGTCCCGCTGAAGGCGGTGCCCGACCTCCCGTCCGGCGTGCTCGACGGGATGGCGGACGGAGCCGCCGTCATCGACACCGGCAACTACTACCCGCAGCAGCGGGACGGCAGGATCGCCGCGATCGAGGACGGCGGCCTCACCGAGAGCCGCTGGACGTCCCAGCAGATCGGCCACCCCGTCGTGAAGGCGTTCAACGGCACGTACGCGCAGGACATCCTGGACCGGCACCGTCCGGCGGGCGACCCCGACCGCATGGCCCTGCCGGTGGCCGGCGACGACGACGCCGCCAAGCGGACCGTACGTGACCTCATCGACGAACTCGGCTTCGACACCGTCGACGCGGGTGGCATCGACGACTCCTGGCGTCAGCAGCCCGGCACCCCGGTGTACGGGCTCCAGAAGGGCCTCGAAGCGGTGACGAAGGCACTGGCGGAGGCGTCCGCGGAGCGCCCGGCGGACTTCCGCGGCTGACGCTCCACGTCTCCTCGACCCGTCCGGTGCCGGGCACCCGGTGCCGGACGGCGACCCGCGTCCGGACCGCTGCCGGACTCCCGCCGCACCACGCCGGTCAGTCGACCGCGGCCCACTCGCGCAGCGCGGCCTTGCTGGAGAACTGCGCGACGTCCTTGTCCAGGGGGTCGTCGGTGTACTGATGGAAGCGCCACTTGGCCTTGATACGGGGCTCGCCCGCGGTCACGTAGTCGGCGATCCACAGACCGTCTCCCGCGTACGAGGTCGTGTCGACGTTGAGCCAGAAGTTGCGGTTGGTGTAGAGCAGGACCCGGTGGTCCGGCCTCAGTTCCTTCACCTTGCGCACGAAGCGGTCCTTCTCGGCGTTGCTGGCGCGGGTGCCGTCACCGGTGGTCTCCCAGTCGACGGCGAGCAGGTCACCGGGCCTCTCCGGGGCCTTGCCGACGAAGTACTCGGCCTGGGCGGTGAGGTCGCCCGGCCACAGGAAGTGGTAGAAACCGACGACGCAGCCGCCGTCGCGGGCCGTCTTCACCTGGGCCGTGAGCTTCGGATTGACGTACGAACGGCCCTCGGTCGCCTTGATGAAGACGAAGGAGAGCCCGTCGGTCGAGTAGGCGGACGACTGGTAGGCGCTGACGTCGATGCCGCGGAGCATGGGGACTCCTCCGTGGGTGGGGGACGGGTGCGAGCGATTCTGCCCCTGTGCGGGGGGTCCGTTCCGGGTTTCACAGGTCTTGCGACCTCTCCGAGTGACGTTCCCCCACATCGCCCGCCCCACCCTCGAACGACCGGCCGACGACCGGCCGGCGCACGAGGTTCCGGCCGCGGATTCCGAACCGGCCTACGGCGCGAGCGGTTCGGACGTGCCGATGTGAGATCGGTGCAAGTCAGGTTGGATCGGTACTTATGGCCCCGCAGCTTGTTGCGTCGCGCAGAGCCTGATCTGGCCGAAGTGACACCTGGTTTGGCATATTTGCATGCCGGGTGAGGCTCGGCTGGTTCCGGGGCACGGGCGCCCACGCAAAGGTTCGCGGGGAGCACAGTGCGTACAGGCAGCGCCAGGGAGATGCGGCACCTGATCCGCCGGTTGGCGATCCTGTGCCACGAGATCCGGCACCTGACCGAGGGTGACCGCGGTCACCACACCGCGGGTGTCCGAGTCGCCGCACGCGTGCTGAGCGACCGGGCCGATCCACGGCAGGCGGTGGGGGTCCTGGCCGCGCGTACCGAGTTCGACGAGCGTTCGGAGCGGGACGCCGAGACCTTCGCCCTCCGGGCGGTGACGCGGCTGCGGGTCCGGCTCGAGGGGGAGGCCGACGGCGCCTCCACGGACCGGACCGGGATCGCCGGCCGGATCACCGCGTCACCGGGACAACGCCGGTCCAGGGTCTGAGCCGTGGGCGCCTCGACCTACTACATACCGGCGCTGGCCCTGTGGGCCGGCCTCGCCTCGAAGCTGCCCGACCTGGTGAGGTCCTGGCGCGATCCGCTGGTTCGATGGGTCTGCTGGGTGATCTTCCTGGGGGGCGCCGGGTTCGCCTTCGCCGCCCCGCCCACCGTCGCCGCCGTGAACAGGACCAGCGGCATCCCGAATCTCGCCGCCCTCCTGGTCTACGCCGTCGTCAGCGCCTACAGCGCCTCCTGCCTGGTGCTGATCCTGCACTGGCGCGGCGGTCCGGCCGGCCATGTGCGCCGTCTCGCCCGGCGCTGGCAGACCGGCTACGCCGTCGTGATCGCCTTGTTGATCCTCCTGTTCGTACTGGGGGACGCCCCGGTCGAGCGGCGGACGGACCTCGACACCCATTACGCCACCTCGCCCTGGATCGGGCAGATGATCGTGCTGTATCTGCTCGGCCACATGACCGCCGCGATCGCCACCACGGTCCTGTGCTGGCGCTGGGCGATCCAGGTGCGCGGATGGCTGCGGGCCGGCTTGTGGCTGCTCGTGGCCGGCTGGCTGCTCAACCTGTCCTTCAGCACGCTGAAACTGACCGCGGTGATGGCACGGTGGGCCGGCCGGGACTGGGACGTGCTGAGTACCGTCCTGGCGCCCGGCCTCGTGGGCCTGGCCGCCACCGTCGCCACCGTCGGCTTCACGCTGCCGCTGTACGGCCCGCGGCTGGTCGCGCTCTGGCGTGCGGTGGTGAGCTGGAGACGGCTCGGCCCCCTGTGGCGTGAACTCGCCGGCGCCTCCCCCGGCACGCCGCTCGTCGCACCGATCCCCTGGTACTCGTCCTGCGCCGTGCGTCTCACCCGGCGTGACGCCGGCATCCAGGACGGTCTGAACCTCGTCCGCCCACACCTCGACGACCAGGTCCGTTCCCACGCGCAGACCCTGGCCCGAGCCGCGGGCCACGCCGAGGAGGACGCCTTCCGCATCGGCCTCGCGGCGATGATCGCCGCCGCGGTGCGCTCCCACCGCGCCGACGCGCCCGCTGCCCGGGTGGCCGTCGCGCAGAACACCGCGAGCTTCGCGTCGCGGGCCACCCTGGTGGGTGTGGCGCGTGCGTTGCGTACGTCCCCCATCGTCGTGGCGGCCCGTGCCGCGGTCGTAGTCCCCACGGCGGCCTACGACGAAAGAACCCCCCTGTGAACCCCGGCCTCTCCAGCCCTCCGCGCGAGGTGTCGTCACCTCCGCCTCCGCCGTCGCCTTCGTCGCCTTCGCCGAGTGAACGTCGGGACGCCGGCTCCGCCGTGCACAGCGTGCGGTGGTGACCGGCCGTGTGACCGGCGCGATGCCGGGCCGGCTCCCGACCCGGTGAAGCCCGGCAGGCAGATGTCCCGGGCCGTCGGACGGTGACGCACGGCAACGACGCCCGCGGGAGATCGAACCGCCCCCCGGGTGGGAAGTCTTCGGCCGGACATGTTCGTCGCACCACCGTCGCCGTGTCCCGCAACAACCCGGTGGCCAGCCGGTCTTGGACCACTTCGCTCGCAGCCGCGACACGACGTCGCGCATGATGCGGTGTGGTGCGCGGCCGGCGAGGTCCGCCGTCCGCTCCGTCCCTGCGACAGAAGAGAGTTCCGTACATGCCCGACAGATCCGCTCCCCGCCGCACCGCCGTGGTCATCGGCGGGGGCATGACGGGCATGCTCGCGGCAGCCGTGCTCGCCGACCACGCCGACGTCACGATCATCGAGCGCGACCTCCTGCCGGACGGCCCGCGACCCCGCAAGGGGCTGCCGCAGGCCCGGCACGCCCACGTGTTGTGGTCCGGCGGGGTCAAAGCCGTCGAGGAACTCCTGCCGGGTGTCGTCGACCGGCTCGTCGGCCAGGGCGCACGGCGAAGCCGCATCATGACCGACCTGGTGTCCAAAGCTCCGTCGGGCCAGTGGTTCCGCCGTTTCGACCACGCCCGCCACATCAACCTTCTGTGCAGCCGCGACCTGCTCGACGCCGTGATCCGCGCCAGGGTGCTCGAAGACCCGCGCATCTCCCTGCGACAGCAGACGGAACTGCTGTCTCTGGAAGGCGACGCCGGACGCGTGTCCGGTGTCCGCATACGCGCCGCGGACACCCACAGTGTCCTCGCCGCCGATCTGGTCATCGACGCCGGCGGGCGGGGCAGCCGTGCCCCCGGCTGGCTGCGGGACCTGGGCCTTCCCCCCGTGGCCGAGCGCACGGTCGACGCGGGCGTCGGCTACGCCAGCCGGATCTACCGCGCTCCCGGCACCGCCGCCGACGGTTTCCCGATCGTCAACGTCCAGGCGGACCCCCGCCAGAACCCGGGCAGGGGCGGCATCATCACCCCCATCGAAGGCGGCCGCTGGCTGGTCACGCTCGCCGGAACCCGTGGGGGCCAACCCAGCGCCGACAACGAGGACTTCGTTCCCTTCGCGCTCAAGCTGCCGCACCCCGTCATCGGTGAACTCCTCGCCGACGCCGAGCCCGAGACGGACGTCGTCACCACCCGTAGCACGGCCAACAAGCGGCGCTACTACGAAAAGGCCGCCCGCTGGCCCGACGGCTTCGCCGTTCTCGGCGAGGCCGTCGCCGGCTACAACCCCGTCTACGGTCACGGACTGAGCGCCGCCGCGCAGAGCGTCGTCGCCCTGCGCGCCGTCCTGCGACGGCATGACCTTCGCGCCCCCGGCACGTCCCGGCGCATCCAGAGGGCCGCGGCCCGCCCGGTCGAGAACGCGTGGAGCCTGGCCGTGGGCCAGGACGTGTTCTACCCGGGCGCCAGTGAACAGCCCCCCACCCGGCTCGAAAGAAACCTCGCCGCCTTCGTCGACAAGGCCGTCGACGCCGGCTCGCGCAACCCCCACGCCCTCCGCATCCTGCTGGACGTCATGAGCATGGAGAAACCGCCTGCCCGGCTGCTCATGCCCGACATGCTCGCCCTGGTCTACCTCGGCCGGAAGAAGCCCCTTCTGGAAGGGCCGCCCCTGACGGAGCACGAGCGCGCGGCCGTCACCGGCTGAAGCCGTTCCCGTCGAGTGGCCGACGGGTGTCCCGTGCCCCGGACGACCCGACGCCCACGTCCGGAACGCGCCCGCTGAAATCCACCACAGAAACACGGAATATCACATGACTTCCGCGTCCTATCTGGACCTCCATCAGAAATTCTCCTCGGAAATAGAGGAGGAAATAGAGTCCGTCCTTGAAAGGCTCGGCCCGTCGGCGGATTCCGTCAGGAGCGTCGTCACGGAACTCCTGCGTCACCAGAAGATGAAATACCCTCTGTCGGTGCTGCCGCTGGTCGTGCACGGCGCCGAGACGGGCAGCCCCGGACCCGCCGTCCCGCTGTCCGCCGTGCACGTGCTGTGGTGGTCCTCGGCCTGCTATCTCGACGATCTGGCGGACGGGCACGGCGCGCACACGCCCGCCGGACTCACCCTGCACGAAGCGCTCCTGGCAGCCGTGGTCACGGGACACGTGCTCTCGCTGAAGGCGATCGGCTCGCGGCGGATCCCGGAGCCGGTACGCGGCGCCCTGACGGCCGAGGTCCTCGACTGCGGGATCACCGCCGCCCAGGGGCAGCTGGGCGACATGCGCGCGGATGTGGGCAACGCGTCCCGGAACTCGGTCGTCACGGCGTACCGGGAAAAATCCGGCGCCCCCTTCGGCATGATCACCGCGATGGCGGCGATACTCGCGGGCGCGGAGGCCGAGCGGATTGATCTGTGGCGGGAATTCGGCTCCGTATTCGGAATTCTGTGGCAGATGTTCAATGACCAGGAGGACATCGCCTCCGGACGGAACGAAGATCTGCTGAACGGCACCGTGACCTATCTTTTCGCATGCGCTCTGGAAGACGCGGCGCCCGATCTCAGGCACCGCATCCTCGACCTGCACGCCGGTGCGAGAACATCCGCCCCGTCACGATCGGCCCTGACCGGCCTGCTCCTCACCCCCGCCGTCCTCGACCGCTACGAGGACGACATCCACAAGTTCCGTGACGAGGCGCACCGCATCCTCGGCGACCTCGGAGGCGACGAGAGCTACCTGCCCGTTCTCCGGCAGCTCGTGGACCAGACGTCCCGACTGCTGCTGCGCCCGGGGGACGCCGCCGGATGAGCCCGACCGCAGAGGTGCGGGAGACGGCGTGACCGAAGCAGACCTGGCCGGTCCCAGAGAGGGCGGCCCCGACAGCGCGGAGGGAAACGAACGCGCTGGTCAGGGCCGGTTCCCTGGTGCCCGCCGCGGCACTAGCACTCGATGATGTTCACCGCAAGACCGCCCCGCGCCGTCTCCTTGTACTTGACGCTCATGTCCGCGCCGGTCTCCTTCATGGTCTTGATGACCTTGTCGAGGGACACCTTGTGGGAGCCGTCGCCGCGCATCGCCATCTTCGCGGCGGTGACGGCCTTGACCGCGGCCATGCCGTTGCGCTCGATGCAGGGGATCTGGACCAGGCCGCCGACCGGGTCGCAGGTGAGGCCGAGGTTGTGTTCCATGCCGATCTCCGCGGCGTTCTCGACCTGTTCGGGGGAGCCGCCCAGTACCTCGGCGAGGGCGCCCGCCGCCATCGAGCAGGCGGAGCCGACCTCGCCCTGGCAGCCGACCTCGGCGCCCGAGATGGAGGCGTTCTCCTTGAAGAGCATGCCGATCGCGCCCGCGGCCAGCAGGAAGCGGACCACACCGTCCTCGTCCGCGCCGGGGACGAAGTTCATGTAGTAGTGCAGCACCGCGGGGATGATGCCCGCGGCCCCGTTGGTGGGGGCGGTGACGACCCGGCCGCCCGCCGCGTTCTCCTCGTTGACCGCCATCGCGTAGAGGGTGATCCACTCCATCGCGTGGGCCAGCGGGTCGCCCTCGGCGCGCAGCTGGCGGGCCGAGACGGCGGCCCGGCGGCGCACCCGCAGACCGCCGGGCAGGATGCCCTCGCGGGACATGCCGCGCGAGACGCACGCCTGCATCACGCCCCAGATGGCGAGAAGGCCCTCACGGATCTCCTCCTCGGTGCGCCAGGCCCGCTCGTTCTCCAGCATCAGCGCGGAGATCGACAGTCCGGTCTCCTTGGTCAGCCGCAGCAGCTCGTCGCCCGTGCGGAAGGGGTATTTCAGGACGGTGTCGTCCAGCTTGATGCGATCCTCGCCCACCGCGTCCTCGTCGACCACGAAGCCGCCGCCGACGGAGTAGTACGTCTTCTCCAGTACGAGTTCGCCGGAGGCGCCGTACGCGAAGATCGTCATGCCGTTCGCGTGGTAGGGCAGCGCCTTGCGCCGGTGCAGGACCAGGTCGTCGTCGAAGGAGAAGGGGATCTCCCGCTCGCCGAGCAGGCTGAGGCGGCCCGAGGCCTTGATCTCCTCGACGTGGTCGTCGGCCCCCTCCACGTCCACCGTCCGCGGCGAGGCGCCCTCCAGGCCGAGCAGCACCGCCTTCGGGGTGCCGTGTCCATGGCCGGTCGCGCCCAGTGAGCCGTACAGCTCGGCCCGGACGGAGGCCACGGAGGGCAGCAGGTCCTCGTTGCGCAGCCGGTGGGCGAACATCCGGGCCGCGCGCATCGGGCCGACCGTGTGGGAGCTGGACGGGCCTATGCCGATCGAGAACAGGTCGAAGACCGAGATGGCCACGGGAACTCCTCGCAAGCGGGGTGGTGCAGGGGGTGGGCGCCGCACACGGCTGTGCTTCCAGTGTGCGCGGCGCCCCGAAGAATCGTACGTTCCGTGCGAACTACTTCAGGCCGGGGTACAGCGGGTGCTTGTCGGCCAGAGCGGACACCCGGGCCTTGAGGGCGTCCGCGTCGTAGGACGGCTTCAGCGTCTCGGCGATGATGTCCGCGACCTCGGTGAAGTCCTCGGCCTGGAAGCCGCGGGTGGCGAGGGCGGGCGTGCCGATGCGCAGGCCCGAGGTCACCATCGGGGGTCGCGGGTCATTCGGGATCGCGTTCCGGTTGACCGTGATGCCGACCTCGTGGAGCCGGTCCTCGGCCTGCTGTCCGTCCAGCTCGGAGTTGCGCAGGTCGACCAGGACCAGGTGCACCTCCGTGCCGCCCGACAGGACCGAGACGCCGTGCTCGGTGACGTCGGCCGTCACCAGGCGCTCGGCGAGAATCCGCGCGCCGTCGAGCGTGCGCTGCTGGCGCTCCTTGAAGTCGTCGGTGGCGGCGATCTTGAAGGAGACGGCCTTCGCGGCGATCACGTGCTCGAGCGGGCCGCCCTGCTGGCCCGGGAAGACCGCGGAGTTGATCTTCTTGGCCAGTTCGGCGGTGGACAGGATCACGCCACCGCGCGGGCCGCCCAGCGTCTTGTGGGTGGTCGTGGTGACGACGTGGGCGTGCGGCACCGGGTTCGGGTGCAGCCCCGCCGCCACCAGGCCGGCGAAGTGCGCCATGTCGACCATCAGGTACGCGCCGACCTCGTCGGCGATACGGCGGAACTCGGCGAAGTCCAGCTGCCGCGGGTACGCGGACCAGCCGGCCACGATCAGCTTCGGCCTGGACTCCTTGGCGAGGCGCTCGACCTCGGCCATGTCGACCCGGCCCGACTCCTCGTCCACGTGGTACGCGACCACGTCGTAGAGCTTGCCGGAGAAGTTGATCTTCATGCCGTGGGTCAGGTGCCCGCCGTGCGCGAGGTTCAGGCCCATGATCGTGTCGCCCGGCTTGAGCAGCGCGAACATCGCGGCCGCGTTGGCCTGGGCGCCCGAGTGCGGCTGCACGTTCGCGTGCTCGGCGCCGAACAGCGCCTTGACGCGGTCGATGGCGATCTGCTCGACGACGTCGACGTGTTCGCAGCCACCGTAGTAACGGCGGCCCGGGTAGCCCTCGGCGTACTTGTTGGTCAGGACCGAGCCCTGGGCCTCCATGACCGCGACCGGAGCGAAGTTCTCCGAGGCGATCATCTCCAGGGTGGACTGCTGGCGGTGCAGCTCGGCGTCGACGGCGGCCGCGACGTCCGGGTCCAGCTCGTGTAGGGGCGTGTTCAGAAGCGACATGCGGTGACTCCTCAGCCGGCGGTGAAGGCGGTGTACTCGTCGGCGGACATCAGGTCGTCCGGCTCGTCCGTGACCCGAACCTTGAACAGCCAGCCGCCCTCGAAGGGCGCGGAGTTCACGAGGGACGGGTCGTCCACCACGTCCTGGTTGGCCTCCACGATCTCGCCGGTGACCGGCGCGTACAGGTCGCTGACCGACTTGGTCGACTCCAGCTCACCGCAGGACTCGCCCGCGGTCACCGTGTCACCGACCTCCGGAAGCTGGGCGTAGACGACATCGCCGAGCGCGTTGGCCGCGAACTCGGTGATGCCGACCGTCGAGACGCCGTCCTCGGCGACCGACAGCCACTCGTGCTCCTTGCTGTAGCGCAGCTGCTGGGGGTTGCTCATGGCCTGAATTCTCCTGTACGCGGGGGAGTGCTGATGAACGGGTACGGACGGGGTGTCCGGATGCCGGGGTGTCGTGAGACAGGGGACAGGGCGCGACGAGGCAGGTCACGTCGACGCGCCCGGGCGGACCTACTTCTGGCGCTTGTAGAACGGCAGCGCCACGACCTCGTACGGTTCGTGACTGCCCCGGATGTCCACGCCGACGCCGGCGGTGCCCGGTGCGGCGTGCGCGGCGTCGACGTAGGCCATGGCGATCGGCCGGCCCAGCGTCGGGGAGGGGGCGCCGGAGGTGACCTCACCGACGACCGCGCCGCCCGCGACGACGGCGAACCCGGCGCGCGGGACGCGCCGGCCCTCGGCGACGAGCCCGACGAGCACCCGCGGCGGGTTCGCGGCGGCGCGTTCGGCGGCTGCCTCCAGGGCCTCGCGGCCCACGAAGTCGCCCTCCTTCTCGAACTTCACGACCCGCCCGAGCCCCGCGTCGAACGGGGTGAGCGAGGTGGTCAGCTCGTGGCCGTACAGCGGCATGCCCGCCTCCAGGCGCAGCGTGTCGCGGCAGGACAGACCGCACGGGGCCAGCCCGGCCGGCGCACCCGCCTCGGTCAGCGCCTGCCACAGCTTCTCGGCGTCGGACGGGGCCACGAAGAGCTCGAAGCCGTCCTCGCCCGTGTAGCCGGTGCGCGCGATCAGCGCCGGGACGCCCGCGACCGTGCCCGGCAGACCCGCGTAGTACTTCAGGCCGTCGAGGTCGGCGTCGGTGAGCGACTTGAGGATCCCGGCGGACTCCGGGCCCTGGATGGCGAGCAGCGCGTACGCGTCCCGGTCGTCACGGACCCCGGCGTCGAAACCGGCGGCGCGCCCGGTCAGCGCGTCGAGGACGATCTGGGCGTTGGAGGCGTTGGCGACGACCATGTACTCGGTCTCGGCCAGCCGGTACACGATCAGGTCGTCGAGGATGCCGCCGTCGGCCCGGCAGATCATGGTGTAGCGGGCGCGGCCCACGCCGACGGAGGCGATGTTGCCGACCAGCGCGTGGTTCAGCAGCGCGGCGGCCTGCGGGCCGGTGACCGTGATCTCGCCCATGTGCGAGAGGTCGAAGAGACCGGCCCGGGTGCGGACGGCGACGTGCTCGTCGCGCTCGGAGCCGTACCGCAGGGGCATGTCCCAGCCCGCGAAGTCGGTCATCGTCGCGCCCAGCGAGCGATGCAGGGCATCGAGCGCGGTACGACGGGGTGCGTTACTGCTCATCGGTGGGGCTCCCAAGGCATGACGGCGAGGTCGTTCCTCCCCATCTGTCATCGGAACCTGAGAGGTTCATCACGACCCCGCGAACGGAGGTCACGACTTGCACCTTGGGTGGAGCCACCGGTCAGCGGCCCGCTTTTCAGATGTGCCTCGCCCGCGCGGTAACGGTGCCTGAGAGATTCAAGGGAGGGACTTGCTCCTTCGGCGTCCCAGCCGGACGTGCGTCACACGGATGTGTGCACGTCACTGGGAACTCTCCCGCGCGGATTCAAGCGGCCGGTATGCAGTTGGCGGGCACATCATTGCACGCGCCGTCCGAAGACGGCAGTCCGCATCTGTAACCGGGCTGTGGCAGTCCGAACACGGAAACGGCAAGCACCGCGCATTACCTTCTCTTTACACTCGACGGGGATGGGACTCCAGACCCAAGGGGAGGACGATCACGGTGAACAGGACCAGGGCGTACGCCACGACCTCGGCCCTCGCGCTGCCGCGGCAGCCGGGTACCGCGGCCCAGGAGGTGTGCGGCACGCTTCCGGCGGCCGTCGTGCGCGACCTCAGGGAGCGCGCCGGACACAGCCCGCACGGCCTGTACTTCGGCACGGCGGACCTCGTGGTGGTCACCGGGCTGCCGGGCAGCGGCAAGTCGACCCTGATGCGCCGCGCGGTCGCGGGCCGGCGGGTGGACTCCCAGGACACCCGCGACCGCTGGGACGGCCGGCTGGCCCGCCGGCTCCCGTACGCGGTCTACCGCCCCCTCGTCCGCCTCGCGCACTACGCGGGCCTGCGCCGCACGCTGCGTTCCGGCACCGGCGTCGTCGTGCACGACTGCGGTACCCAGGCCTGGGTGCGCCGCTGGCTCGCCCGCGAGGCCCGCCGCCGGGGCGGCACCCTCCACCTCCTGCTCCTCGACGTCACACCGGGCACGGCGCTGGAGGGCCAGCGTGAACGCGGCCGGGGCGTCTCGCGGTACGCGTTCGCGCGTCACCGTGGCGCGCTCGGCAGGCTGGTGCGCTCCGTCGAGCGGGGTGAACTGCCGGAGGGCTGCGGCTCGGCGGTGCTCCTCGACCGCGAAGCGGCGGACGTGCTGCGCCGGATCGACTTCGACGGTTGACGGGCGTGCGGAGCCGGTCGGGCGGAGGGGCGGACGGAAGCCCGCACGGGAGAACGGGACATCGTCGTACGAGAGGGTCGTAGACGCCCACTAACCTTTCCAGCCGGAACACCACAGCAGAGCAGCAGCAGAGCAGCAGAGCAGCACACCAGGACACCGGAACACCGGATCAGCGGTTCACAGCAGGCGGTAGACAGATGGACTTCCCCGACTTCCCGGCACCAGCGCACCCGCACCCCCACCCGCACGGCGGGTGGCCCGGCAACGAACTGGAGGAGGTGCTCTCCGCGTCCCTCGGGGTGCCCTCGGCGGGCGGCCGCATCGTCGAGGTCCTCGGCCGCAGCTTCGTCTGGGTGCCGCTGCCCAACGGCGGCGGTCCGCACGCGGGCCCCCTCGACCTGCCCACGCTGGAGATCGAGGGCCAGGCGTACGTGCCGGTGTTCAGCTCCGAGGAGCAGTTCCGCCAGGTCGTCGGCAGCCACCTGTCGTTCACGATCGCGCCCGCCGTCGAGTTCGCCCGCGGGCTGCCCCCGCAGGTCGGCGTCGCGATCAACCCCGGAGGTGTGGTGGGCGTACCACTGCCGCCCCTCGCGGTCGCCGAGCTGTGCCGTGCCGGGCGTACTCCGCTGGACGGTCCCGCGAGCGGCGGCCGGGTGAAACTCTCCGAACCCGACTGGCAGGACGACCCGGTGGACTTCCTGGCCGCGGCCTCGGCCGAGTTCGCGGCGACAGGGGTGGTGCTGTCCGCGCGTCGCTGCCTGGCCAGCGTCGAGGGCGACGACCCCCTGATGTTCATCGGGGTCGAACTGGCGGGATGGGAGGGCGACGCCCGGACGCTCCCGCTGGACGCGCTCGGCCGGGCCCTCGGCCGGGTGCCGGTGGACCGGCTGGTGAACATGGTGTTCCTCGACGTCGCGCAGGACCCGGTGGGGGAGTGGATGCGCGTGAACGTGCGCCCGTTCTACCAGCAGGGCTACTGACGCGGCGGAGAGCTCCCGGGCCGTGCGTCAAGTCGCTGTCAGGATCGCCGCTTAAGCTGGTTTCATGGCTCGGTCGGGGTGTGGTCGAGGTGTCGACACACCTCGGCCACCGGTGTCGCTGGCGTAATGGGTGAGTTCATCGTGATTTCTTCGCGAAGGGGCGATTGAGGGTGAGTGCGTCGGGCACGGCCGCGGCCGGGCAGGTCGAGCACATGCTGCGCCAGGTGACGCCCGGGCGTTACGACGCCTACGAGGCGCTCCTTCGGGCGCTCGCGACCCCGTCGTCCGGCCAGGTGTGGATGCTGCTCTGGCACGGCCAGGGCGGTTCCCCGGACGCCCAGTACGGGAACATGGAGGTGAACGGCTTCGGTTACGCGCCCTGTGTCACCTCCGCCCAGGAGCTCTCGGCCAGTGGCTGGAACCGGTCGTACGAGGTCGTCGACGGCCTCGACGTGGCCCGCACCCTCTACCCCGACCACTTCGGACTCTGGCTCAATCCGCACTCCCCGGGCGGCGGGCTCGGCGTCCCGTGGCTGGATCTGCGCCGGATCACCGCGGGCCTGGAGCGCCAGCCCGCCGGCCCGCTGCGGCTGTCCGAACCCGGCATCGAGATCCCGCAGTTCTACGCCCTGCTCACGCAGAACGCGCATCGCACGCCCGCCGTCCGCTCGTTGCGGCGGACCTGGGTGCAGCCCGCGCTGGGGGCGTCGTATCTGGCCATCGGGCTCGACGTCTACGACACCTCGCCGCCCGCCGTCGACTCGGTACGGGCGATGATGCAGCAGTCGATCGGCGCGGTGCCGGACGGGCTGCCCGTGTCGACCGTCGCGATGTCCGACGAGTACGACCCGGTGGCGATGTGGCTGCGCGCCAACGCGCGCCCGTTCTACGACCGCGAGGCCCACGCGGCCCCGGCGCAGGCCCCGGTGGCGGGCGGGTACGGCTACCCGCCGGCGCGCGGACTGTACTGATCCGCGCCGGACGGCTCCGGCCATTCCGTCACCACGGCGCGGGCCTGTTCGTGCCGGATCCCATCGCACCCGCGGCAGGGGTCATGGTGGCCACGTCCGCCCCGAGGGCGGCCGAAGGGATCACCGCGTACGTGCTCGCGCGTTCGCGGGACGACCTCTGCTTTCGGGGCTCTCGCGCCGGTCGAAATCCCTCTTCGGAATCCGCTTTCGCGAGGCGTGGACCCTTCTCGTGATCGCGTGGAATGTCCGGCCTGCGGTGGTAGGTGGAGCCCGCCGGAAGTCATGGACCAGGCGCGTCCCGCGGTCGTTGTGATCCATGTCACTCCTGTCGAAGTGGAGGGTCTCGGCGGGGAGTTGGGGCGTCCGGTCGGCTGGGTCGCCGGGGAGGTAGAGGCTGGTCCCTGGGGGAACGAGGGGTTCCATCGGTGCCCCGGGGAGGCTGCCGGCGGCCAGGTTTGAACCGGCGGTGAGTGGTCACGGCTTGTCGCGGCCTCGCGCATACTGGTTGCCCCTTCACCTTCCTCACCGCGCTGACCTGCGCGCGAGAAGACGAAAGGGCCGGTTGTCCGCTTTGGGGGCGACAAGCGGTGAAAGGGTCCCTTGTGGACCCTTCCGTACCAACTGACCACTGTCCGACCCCCGTTACCCACTGTTCGGATAACGGAATCCCCCTAAGAGCATCACGGTTGCGCATACTTTCCCCGTCAGCTCTGGCACGTGATCGTGGAGTCGCTGAAGACTCCCGTGTCAGACATGGGGTCATCGATCCTGTGGGCGAGACAAGTCGTAGTTCAAGAGCGCAGCGGCGCCGCATCATCTGCGGCAACTGCGCACGTCGTAGGCGAGGCAAGCCGTGGACCGCGGCATGCAGAGGCCGGTGACCACCGGCGAGAAGGGTCAGGGCACTGTGACCGCACCGATCGAGACCACCGGGGCGGCTGCCGAGGCGCAGCCGGAGGCAGTCCTCGCCGGGGCCAAACAGAGCCAGATCCAAGGTCGTTCCCTCGGGCGTATCGCCTGGAACCGTTTCAAGCGGGACAAGGTCGCGGTGGCCGGCGGAATCGTCGTCATCCTCCTGATCCTGATGGCGGTCCTGGCGAAGCCCATCGAGTCGATCTTCGGTCTGGACCCCAACGAGTTCCACCAGGACCTCATCGACCCGGCCCTCCTGTCGCCCAGGGGCAGCTGGGGCGGCATCAGCCTGCACCACCCGCTGGGTATCGACCCGCAGTTCGGGCGCGACGTGCTGACCCGCATCATCGAGGGCTCCTGGGTCTCCCTGCTGGTCGCCGGCGGTGCCACGATGCTGTCCGTGGTGATCGGCGTCGTCTTCGGCGTCGTGTCCGGCTTCTACGGCGGCTGGGTCGACACGATCATCAGCCGGGCGATGGACACCTTCCTCGCTTTCCCGCTGCTGCTCTTCGCGATCTCGATCTCGGCCTCGCTGCAGGACGGGGCGTTCGGACTGACCGGACTTCCGCTGCGGATCGCCGTACTCATCTTCGTGATCGGTTTCTTCAACTGGCCGTACATGGCACGCATCGTGCGTGCGCAGACGCTGAGTCTGCGCGAGCGCGAGTTCGTCGAGGCCGCACGCAGCCTCGGTGCCCGTGGGCCGTTCATCCTCTTCCGAGAGCTGCTGCCCAACCTCGTCGCGCCGATCCTGGTCTACGCGACGCTGCTGATCCCGACGAACATCCTGTTCGAGGCGGGCCTCAGCTTCCTCGGCGTGGGCATCGCGCCGCCGCAGGCATCCTGGGGCGGCATGCTCACCAGCGCGGCCGGCCTCTACGAGACCGATCCGATGTTCATGATCGTGCCGGGCCTGGCCATCTTCATCACGGTCCTGGCATTCAACCTGCTGGGCGACGGGCTGCGTGACGCACTCGATCCCCGCAGCAAGTAACGCGCGGCAACACCCAGTTCGTCCGCCGCAACCATCAATTGAGGGGGCTTTCCTCAGGTGAAGACCAAGAAAGTGACAGCTGCAGTCGCCACTGCAGTGGCGCTGACGCTGGGGGCGTCTGCGTGCAGCAGCTCCGACAGCGGAAACGGTGGAGGCAGCAAGGGGGGCTCCTCCGCCAAGGCTGACGCCGCGCTCACGTCCGTCGTCAACGCGAGCACCAAGAAGGGCGGCACGGAGAACTTCGAGATCTCCGACGTCCCGGACTCGCTTGACCCGGGCAACACGTACTACGGCTGGGTGCAGAACTTCTCCCGCCTCTACGCGCGTTCTCTGACCACCTTCAAGCCCGCGGCGGGCAAGGCCGGCCTGGAGGTCGTCCCGGACCTCGCCGAGGGTCTCGGTGTGCCCACCGACGGTGCCAAGACCTGGACGTACAAGCTCCGCAAGGGTCTGAAGTACGACGACGGCACCCCGATCACCTCGAAGGACGTCAAGTACGCCGTCGAGCGCTCCAACTTCGCTCCCGAGGCGCTGTCCAACGGTCCGACGTACTTCAAGGCGCACCTCCTCGGTGGCGACAAGTACAAGGGTCCCTACAAGGACAAGTCGAAGGACGGCATCGCGTCCATCGAGACGCCGGACGACACGACGATCGTCTTCAAGCTGAAGGACGCCTTCGCGGACTTCGACTACCTGGCGACGTTCAACCAGACGGCTCCGGTGCCGCAGGCGAAGGACACGGGCGCCTCGTACGTCCAGCACATCGTCTCCTCGGGCCCGTACAAGTTCCAGTCGTACGAGGAGGGCAAGAGCGCCACTCTCGTCCGCAACACCAACTGGGACCCGGCGACGGACCCGATTCGCAAGGCCCTGCCGGACAAGGTCAACATCCGGTTCAAGGTCAACCAGACAACCATCGACAACAACCTGATGTCGGACAACATCACGGCTGACGGTGCTGGTACCGGTGTGGCTCCGGAGACCCAGCCCAAGGTTCTGACGAACGCCAAGTACAAGGCGCAGCTCGACAGCTCCTACGCCGGTGCGACCGGGTACGCGGGTCTCAACCTGCACGTGAAGCCCTTCGACAACATCGACTGCCGCAAGGCCGTCCAGTGGGGTCTCGACAAGGCGTCGGTCCAGGCCGCGGCCGGCGGTGACCCGAAGGGTGACGTCGCCACCACGCTGCTTCCCCCGACCGTCAACGGCTACACCAAGTTCGACCTGTACCCGTCCGCGGGCAACAAGGGCGACGTGGCGAAGGCCAAGGACTCGCTGAAGGCGTGTGGCAAGCCGAACGGCTTCACCACCAACCTGTCGGCCCGTTCGGACCGTCCGGCTGAGATGGCCATGGCGACCGCCATCCAGGCGTCGCTGAAGAAGATCGGCATCACGGTCAACATCAAGGCGTACCCGAGCGGCAAGTACTTCTCGAACTTCGCGGGTGTCCCGAGCTACGTGCACGAGCACAACCTCGGCATCATCATGACCGCGTGGGGCGCTGACTGGCCGACCGGCTTCGGCTTCCTGGACCAGATCATCAACGGCTCGGCCATCAAGCCGTCCGGTGGTAACAACGTCTCGGAGCTGAACGACCCGGCGATCAACAAGGCCCTGAACGAGGGCATCGCCAACACCGACGCCACCGCCCGTACCAAGGCGTGGGGTGAGGTCGACAAGCTGGTGATGGAGAACGCCTCGGTCGTCCCGCTGGTCTACCGCAAGAACCTGCTGATGCGGCCCACCTCCGCGACGAACGTCACGGTCACCCAGGCCTACCTCGGCATGTACGACTACCTGCTGATGGGTTCCGCGAAGTAATCGCGGGCCCCTTGGGCTAAGAGACTGAAAGGCAGGTGAAGGCGCCGGTGTCCGCCGGCCGGGTGACCCCCGGCCGGCGGGCATCGATGCCGGACAGCTGTGGCTGCGTACATCATCCGACGCGTGTTTGGCGCTGTGGTGCTGCTGCTGATCGTCAGCGCCGTCACCTTTGCGATTTTCTTCCTCGTCCCCCGGCTCGCCGGGCAGTCGATGGACCAACTGGCTGCCCAGTACGTGGGCAAGGACGCCAACAAGGCGTCCATCGCCGCGGTGAAACAGAACCTCGGGTTCGACAAGCCGCTCTACGAGCAGTACTGGCACTTCATCAAGCAGATCTTCGTGGGAGCGGACTACAAGTTCGGTCCCGACGCCTCGCACTGCTCCGCGCCGTGCTTCGGCTACTCGTTCAAGTCCCACATCGAGGTCTGGCCGCAGATCACCGACCGTATTCCGGTGACCTTCTCGCTGGCCATCGGCGCGGCGGTCATCTGGGTGACCACCGGTGTCGCGACCGGCGTCGTGTCGGCCCTCAAGCGGGGTTCGTTCCTCGACCGCATTTTCATGGGTATCGCCCTCGCCGGCGTCTCCCTCCCCATCTTCTTCACCGGCATGCTGGCGCTGGGCCTCTTCACCGTCCAGTGGCCGATCTGGGACACGGGCGTCAACTACGTCAACTTCACCGACAACCCCGGTGAATGGGCGTGGAACCTGCTCATCCCGTGGTGCAGCCTCGCGTTCCTCTACTCGGCGCTCTATGCCCGGCTCACCCGAGCCGGAATGCTGGAGACCATGAACGAGGACTACATCCGCACCGCCCGGGCGAAGGGCCTGCGGGAGTCCAAGGTGATCGCCAAGCACGGTCTCCGGGCCGCGCTGACCCCCATCGTCACGATCTTCGGTATGGACTTCGGCCTGCTCGTCGGCGGCGCCGTCATCACCGAGAACGTCTTCTCCTTCCAGGGCCTCGGCTTCTACGCCGTGAAGGGCGTGTCGGACAACGACCTGCCGATCGTCATGGGCGTCACCCTGGTCGCCGCCTTCTTCATCGTCGTCTGCAATCTGCTGGTGGACCTGGTGTACGCCGCCATTGATCCCCGGGTGAGGCTCGCATGACTGAACTCAGCAAGACCGGAGCGGCAGTCGGTGAGCCCGTGGAGAGCGCGCCGACGGACGTCGAGGGGGCCTTCCTCTCGGTCCGCGACCTGCGTATCCACTTCGACACGGACGACGGCCTGGTCAAGTCCGTGGACGGCGTCAGCTTCGATGTGAAGCCCGGCCAGACCCTCGGCATCGTGGGCGAGTCCGGCTCCGGCAAGTCGGTCACCTCGCTCGGCATCATGGGGCTCCACCGCACCGCCAAGGCGAAGATCTCGGGCGAGGTGTGGCTGGACGGCGAGGAACTCATCGGCGCCGACCCCGACCACGTACGCCGGCTGCGCGGCCAGAAGATGGCGATGATCTTCCAGGATCCGCTGTCCGCGATGCACCCGTACTACACGGTCGGCGCGCAGATCATCGAGGCCTACCGCACCCACAACAAGGTCAGCAAGAAGGTGGCGCGGGCCCGTGCCATCGAGATGCTCGACCGGGTGGGCATCCCGGAGCCGGGCAAGCGGATCGACAGCTACTCGCACGAGTTCTCCGGCGGTATGCGCCAGCGCGCGATGATCGCGATGGCGCTGGTCAACAACCCCGAGCTGCTCATCGCGGACGAGCCGACCACGGCCCTGGACGTGACCGTCCAGGCCCAGATCCTCGACCTGATCCGGGATCTGCAGAAGGAGTTCGGCTCCGCGGTCATCATGATCACCCATGACCTGGGCGTCGTCGCCGAGATGGCGGACGACATCCTGGTCATGTACGGCGGCCGCTGCATCGAGCGCGGTTCGGCCGAGAAGGTGTTCTACGAGCCCCGGCACCCCTACACCTGGGGTCTGCTCGGCTCGATGCCGCGCCTGGACCGTGCCCAGACCGAGCGCCTCATCCCGGTCAAGGGCTCCCCGCCCTCGCTGATCAACATCCCGTCCGGCTGTGCCTTCAACCCGCGCTGCCCGTACGCGGACGTGCCCAAGGACAACCTCACCCGCACGGTCCGCCCCGAGCTGGCAGAGGTGGGCAGCGATCACTGGGCCGCCTGCCACATGTCGCAGGAGCAGCGCGAGAAGATCTGGATCGAAGAGATTGCGCCCAAGCTGTGAGTGAGAACGCAGAGGACAAAGCAGTGACCATCCCTGCACAGAGCGACGGCGCGGAAACGGCGAAGTCCCCGGCGGCGACCCTCACCAAGGGCGCGGCCAAGGGCGAGACGCTGCTCAAGGTGACCGGGCTGCAGAAGCACTTCCCCATCCGCAAGGGCCTGCTGTCGCGGCAGGTCGGCGCGGTGCGGGCCGTCGACGGCATCGACTTCGAGGTGCGCGCGGGGGAGACCCTGGGCGTCGTGGGCGAGTCCGGCTGCGGCAAGTCGACGATGGGCCGGCTGATCACCCGGCTGCTCGAACCGACCGGTGGCAAGGTCGAGTTCCAGGGCAAGGACATCACGCACCTCAGCACCGGCGGCATGCGTCCGATGCGCCGTGACGTCCAGATGATCTTCCAGGACCCGTACTCGTCACTCAACCCCCGCCACACGGTCGGCACGATCATCAGTGCCCCGTTCAAGCTGCAGGGCGTGACCCCCGAGGGCGGTGTCAGGAAGGAGGTCCAGCGGCTGCTGTCGGTCGTCGGCCTCAACCCCGAGCACTACAACCGCTACCCGCACGAGTTCTCCGGCGGCCAGCGCCAGCGCATCGGCATCGCCCGCGCGCTCGCGCTGAACCCGAAGCTGGTCGTCGCGGACGAGCCGGTGTCCGCGCTGGACGTGTCCATCCAGGCGCAGGTCGTCAACCTCCTCGACGACCTGCAGCAGGAGCTCGGCCTCACGTACGTGATCATCGCGCACGACCTGTCGGTCGTCCGGCACGTCTCGGACCGGATCGCGGTGATGTACCTCGGCAAGATCGTCGAGCTCGCCGACCGCGACTCGCTCTACTCGGCGCCGATGCACCCGTACACCAAGGCCCTGATGTCCGCGGTGCCGATCCCGGACCCGAAGCGCCGGAACGTGAAGAGCGAGCGGATCCTGCTCACGGGCGACGTGCCCTCGCCGATCGCGCCGCCGAGCGGCTGCCGCTTCCACACGCGGTGCTGGAAGGCGACGGAGATCTGCAAGACGACCGAGCCGCCGCTCCTCGAGCTGAAGCCCGGCCAGCAGGTCGCCTGCCACCACCCGGAGAACTTCGAGGACCAGGCACCGCAGGACACGGTGTTGCTGTCCGTGGCGAAGCGGGCGGCAGAGTTCGTGGCCGACGAGGTCCTGGCGGAGTCGGCGGAGACGTCCGCGGCGGTGGCCGCGGAACTGCACATCGCCGAGACCCCGGCGGAGGAGATTCCGGCGGAGGAGACCACGCAGACCGCTGCCGAGGAGTCCCCGGTGGCCGCTGCCGAGGAGTCCACCGCGGTGGACTCCGAGGAGCCCTCCGAAGCGGTCGCCGCCGATGAGCCGGCCGCCTCGAAGGAATCGGGAACCGACACCCCGAAGGAACCGGGTACCGACACCCCGAAGTAGTCGGGCGCAGTACCGAAGACGGCGCGGCTTGGCCGTCGATCATGCCCCGGTAGCCAGATGGCTGGCTACCGGGGCATGGGTTTTGGCCAGAACGGGAGGGCGCGAGGCCGGGAGGTCACGAGGCCCCCGCCGAACCGGAAGCCGGTCGTCAGGAGTCAACCGACAAGTAGGCCGTGACGATTAGGCAAAGTCATGAACATGCCCGAACGGGAGAGTGCAGAGTCTCGCGTGTCCATCTGATCAGGAGCGATCAGAACACGTACGAAAGGGACGCTCATGGCACTCTCCCGTTCGGCACGTTTAGGGGCCCTCGCTACCGCGGCGGCCTCCTTCCTCGTCATCGCCGCCTCCTCCGCCCCGAAACCGGGCGCCGACGGCATCGGCGACCCCTACTTCCCCCAGCTCGGCAACGGTGGCTTCGACGCCCGCCACTACGACCTCGACGTGGCGTACAACCCGGACACCGACCGCCTCGACGGGCGTACGACGCTCACGGCCCGCGCCACCCAGAACCTCTCCTCGTTCGACCTGGACCTCCAGAAACTCGAGGTCACGAAGGTCGAGGTGAACGGCAGACGGGCGGGCTTCACGCGTACGGGCGACGAGATCCGCATCACCCCGCGCGGCACGCTGTCGAAGGGCAGGACCTTCACGGTGACCGTCACCTACGGCGGTGTCCCCGAAGCCCTCAACGGCCCCATCGTCTTCGGTTCCGACTACGGATGGATGAAGACCGCGGACGGGGTCTTCGTCGCCTGTGAGCCGAACGCCGCCTCCACCTGGTTCCCGTCGAGCGACCACCCGTCCGACAAGGCCACGTACGACATCCGTATCAAGGCTCCGAAGGGCCTCACCGGTGTCTCCAACGGCCGCCTGGTCTCGACGCGCGACCAGGGCGCCAGCACCGTCACACACTGGCGCGAGAACCGGCCCATGGCGACGTACCTGGCCACCGCGACCATCGGCAAGTTCGACGTGAAGTCGGGGCGGACCCCGGGCGGCACGCCGATCTACGTCGCCATCGACCCGGTGCTCGCCAACAGCAACAGCGTCGACGTGTACGCCGTGACGGCCGCGGCCACCGACTACTGGTCGCAGATCTTCGGTCCGTATCCCTTCGAGGAGACCGGCGCGATCGTCGACGACATGCCGGAGGCGGGGTTCTCGCTGGAGGTGCAGTCCAAGCCCGCGTACTCCGCCGTGCGCTCCGAGTCGACCATCGTGCACGAGCTGGCGCACCAGTGGTTCGGCGACTCGGTCTCGGTGGAGCGCTGGAAGGACATCTGGCTCAACGAGGGCTTCGCGACCTACGCCCAGTGGCTGTGGTCCGAACACCAGGGCGTCCGCTCGGCGCACGACTCGTTCCTCGCCGGGTACGGCACACGGCCCGCGGACTCGTCCTTCTGGCAGACGGTGGTGGCCGATCCGCAGCGGGACACCATGTTCGTCTCGGCGGTCTACCAGCGCGGCGCGATGACGCTCCAGATGCTGCGCGAGCGCATCGGCGACACCGCGTTCTTCAAGCTGCTGCCCGCCTGGACCAAGCTGCACCGCTACGGGAACGCGAACACGGCCGACTTCATCCGGCTCGCGGAGAAGGTCTCGGGGCAGCAGCTCGACGATCTCTTCCAGACCTGGCTCTACAGCCCGGGAAAACCTTCCCTCTAGGCCCTCGTTTGCCCTCTAGGCCTTCTTTTGTAAGGTGCAGTCTCTGCGGCGGGTGAGAATGTAGGGGTGCTTCAGCAACTTTTCAGTCCCTCCGTCCAGCACACGCTCGACCTGATCGGGATCTTCGTCTTCGCGATCTCGGGTGCCCTGCTGGCCGTACGCAAGAACTTCGACGTCTTCGGCATCGCCGTCCTCGCCGAGGTCACCGCGCTGGGCGGGGGGCTGTTGCGTGACGTGGTCATCGGGGCCGTGCCGCCGGCCGCGTTCACCGATCTCGGCTACTTCCTCACGCCGTTGCTCGCGGCGCTCCTGGTCTTCTTCCTGCACCCCGAGGTGGAGCGCATCCAGGTCGCGGTGAACGTCTTCGACGCGGCCGGACTCGGTCTGTTCTGCGTCGCGGGCACCACGAAGGCGTACGAGTACGGTCTCGGTCTGACCGCGTCGGCGGCCCTCGGGCTCGCCACCGCCGTCGGCGGCGGTGTGCTGCGCGACGTGCTCGCCAACGAGGTGCCCTCGCTGCTGCGCTGGGACCGCGATCTCTACGCGGTCCCGGCCATCGTCGGCGCCACCATGGTCGCCCTGTGCATCCGCTACGACGCGCTGACCCCGTTCACCAGCGGGCTCGCCGTCGTCACGGCCTTCGTGCTGCGGCTTCTCGCGATGCGCTTCCACTGGCGAGCGCCGCGCGCCTGGAACCGGCGCTCGACAGCGACCGAGGCGGAGACTCCTTAGCCCGCGCGCCGGGGCCGATCTGCAGGGTCAGCCAGCGGAACACCTCGGTCACCTGCGGTCGCCACAGGGCCATGTTGTGACCGCCGGCGCTCCGCGGCAGCAGTACCACCTGCACGGTCGTCGGCGGTTTCGCGATCTGCTGGAGCGCGGTGCCCGCCTCGTAGCCGTCGTGCACCTCGCCGGAGTAGTAGAGCGCGACGCGGGGCGGGACGCGGTCGGCGCGCAGCAGCAGGAAGGGGTTGTTGTGGCGGCGCAGGTCGAGGTTGCGCGCGGGCAGTGAGTTGCGTTCGCCGATCGGGTCGTTGTAGCCGGACATGCTGACCGCGGCCCGGTAACGGTCGGGGTGGGCGACGGCGAGCTTGGTCGCGCAGTGCGCCCCCGCCGAGTAGCCGGCGACGCCCCAGCCGTCCGGCGCGGCCTTGGCGCGGAAGTTGTCCGTCACCATCTTCGGCACGTCGATACTGAGCCAGGTGTCGGCGTTCACCTTGCCGGGGACGTTCGCGCAGCCGGTGTCCACCTTGGCCAGCAGTGTCGTACGCGGTGCCACCAGGATGAACGGCGCGACCTGTCCGTCACGCATCAGCGGCAGCAGTTGTTCGTGCACCTTCAGGGAACCGAACCACGCCTTGGCCGAGCCCGGATAGCCGGGCAGCAGTTCGACCACGGGGAACTTCCGGTTGCGGTAGGCGGGCTCGTTGTACTGCGGCGGCAGCCAGACGTAGACCTCCGCGTTCACGCCCGAGACCTGGCCGTGCAGCTGGGTGACGCGCACCCCGCCGGCCTGGTGCATGGCGGGGCCGTCCGCCTCGGTGAACGTCTGGTGGATCCTGGGCAGGTCCCGTACCGGGACACCGCCGGTGCCGTCCGCGCCCAGGTCGGCGGCCGCCTGTACGTGGTTGCCCGTGCCGACGAGGTCGGACCAGTTGTCGTAGAGGCTGTTGGCGTTGTTCACGAGCACGAAGACGAGGGTGATCGCCGTGCCCTGGGCGAACAGCAGCATCAGCATCCGGGCCGTGCTGCGCAGGGCCGCGGGGCCGGGGACGCGCGACCACAGGACGAGAGGGAGGACGAGGGCGACCACGACCAGGGCGATCGCGGTGAGGAGGAACGGCGTTCCGGTGAGGCTCACGGTCTGTTGCGGCTCTTCCTGTGACGGGCTGGATCAGGCTCGGCGGCTGCATCGGGTTCTATGTCCCTGAAGAGGGGGTTCTGAAGCCGTTGGTCACGGACGAGTGGCGGACACTTACCAAGAAATTGCCGAAATCTCACCTTGGGCTTCGGCGTGTGAGGGGTGCGAAACAGCAAAAGCTACCGCTTAGTAATGACCTGTTGTACCGTTCAGGCATGTCAGAAGCAGCTTCGGCCCAGGCCGTGCGAGCCACGATCGGCGACAGCGAGTTCGACCGCGACACCGCGGTCACCCGGCGTGCACCCGGCGTCTACGACGTCGACCTGTCCCCGGGATGGACGATCATCAGCGCGGTCAACGGCGGATATCTGCTGGCCGTCCTGGGCCGCGCACTCGCGGACGCCCTGCCGCACGACGACCCGTTCACCATCTCGGCGCACTACCTCACCGCCTCCCAGCCGGGACCCGCGGTCGTCCGCACGGACGTCGTCCGCACCGGCCGCACCCTGTCCACCGGCCAGGCCTCGCTCTTCCAGTACGACGACGAGGGCCGCGAGGTCGAACGGATCCGCGTGCTCGCCTCGTACGGCGACCTGGGCGCCCTGCCCGACGACGTCCGCACCACGGCCACGCCGCTCGCGATCCCGCCGATGGAGCACTGCTTCGGGCCCGAGGACGGACCGGCCCCCATCGACGGCAGCTCCGCCATCACCGAGCGGCTGATGCTCAAGCTCGACCCCTCGACGCTGGGCTGGGCCCTCGGGGCGCCGTCCGGCAAGGGCGAGATGAGGGCCTGGTTCGGGCTCGCCGACGGCCGCGACGCCGACCCGATCTCGCTGCTCCTCGCGGTCGACGCGCTGCCGCCGACCGCCTTCGAGATCGGACTGTCGGGCTGGGTGCCGACGGTCGAGCTCACGGTGCACGTGCGCTGCCGTCCCGCGCCCGGCCCGCTGCGGGTCTCCATCACCACCCGCAACCTGGCCGGCGGCTTCCTGGAGGAGGACGCCGAGGTGTGGGACAGCGCGGACCGGCTGGTCGCGCAGTCCCGACAGCTCGCCCGGGTCAGGCTCGGTTAGTCGGCTAACCGACTGCCGGTCCGGCCCGGGGCCGCCGTCCGCCCGGGGTCGGGGGTGCCGAGTCGAACGGCGTTCCCGGGCCGGCGCGATCCTGTGTCCCGGGATCCACGGTCCGCCCGGGGGTGGGTGCCCGGGGTGACGCGTTCGGTGAACGGGCGCGTCGACCGGGCCCGTTGCCGGGGCGGCTTTCTCACCCCAGCCAGTTGCGGCGGCCGATGGCGATCAGCCGCATCTGGCGACCTGCCACCCGGGCCACCCGCTCCCGTTCCTCCTCGGACGCCTCCAGTGCCTCCAGGTAGAGCGAGGCCGTCATCAGCATCTGGTCGACGTACAGGCCCGCGAGCATCAGCAGATCGTCGTCGCTCCACCCCTCCGACTCGGGGTGTTTGGCCAGCTCGACCCGCACCTCCTGGGCGAACCGGGCCAGTTGGTCACTGATCGCCTGCCGTACCGGCTGGACGCCGCCGTGTCGCTCGCGGGCGATGAAGCGGACGTGTGCGGGGTGGGTCTCGACATGGTGGGCGATCAGATCGACCGCGCGCTCGATGCGTTCGCCGCTGTCTCCGGCCGCGGACACCGTGTCCCCGATCATCGGGTGCAGGCTGCCCAGGGCCTCCTCGACCAGCGCCACACCGAGGTCCGCCGTCGAGCGGAAGTGCCGGTAGAAGGCGGTCGGGGCCACGCCCACGGCGCGGGTGACCTCGCGCAGTCCCAGGCTGCTCAGACTCTGCTCCTCCAGCAGTTCCAACGCCGAGTCCAGGAGCGCCTGTCGCGTCTTCTGCTTCTGCGCCTGCCGGATGCCGAGAGTGTGACTCATACCATGCAGTTAACAACTGTTCTCTGTAATTGAAAAGCCGGGCGACGCGCTAGACTCTAGAGTCAGTGAACAAGTGTTACTACAACCGTTCACTGAATCGTCAGGTCCCCGAAACGATCGGCGCCTCACCGCTGAGGCGCCGACCACGGGGGCCGGACCCAGAGACTCACGAGAGGCACTCACATGCTGTTCCTCGTCGCCGCCCTCCTGCTGATGGGTGTCGTCATGGGCTCGGTGGCCCATGCCCCGCTGCCCGTCTCCCTCGTCGCCGCCGCCGTCATCGGTATCTGGCTGACCGTCTTCGCGGTCCGCGAGCGCGCCGGCCGCCGACGCCACACCTCCGCCCACTGAGCCGCAGGGAGCTGACTCACCCCATGGAACTCACCGCCACGCCCACCCACCGCACCGGCACCCGGGACGCCGACGGCATGGCCGTCGCCTCCTTCATCCTCGGGCTGCTCGGGCTGCTGGTGCTGAACATCTTCCTGGGCCCGATCGCCATCGTCCTCGCCTCCGTCGCCCTCTGGCGTGGCACCGCCCGTCGCGGCCGCGCCTTCCTCGGCCTCGGCCTGGGCATCGCCGACCTCGTGGTGCTGGTGGCGTTCATGCACTTCGACAGCACGATGTCCTGGAACTTCTGACCCGCGATGTCCTGGACCACCTGACAACCCCCGATCGCGCACCGGACGAGGATCGGACAAGGGCCGGACAAGGGCCGGACAAGGGCCGGACAAGGGTCGGAGAAGGGCCGGACGAGGACAGCGGGACGGTCCCGGCCGACGGGGGCCGAAAGCAGGGGGGCGGCGGCCCGTAGAATCAGGGCCACCATGGCTTACCTCGACCACGCCGCGACCACCCCGATGCTCCCGGAGGCGGTAGAGGCACTGACCGCCCGGCTGAGCGTCACGGGCAACGCCTCCTCCCTCCACGCCGCCGGCCGCAGGGCCCGCCGTACCGTCGAGGAGGCCCGCGAGAGCCTCGCGGAGGACCTCGGCGCCCGCCCCAGCGAGGTGGTCCTCACCTCCGGTGGCACCGAGGCCGACAACCTCGCCGTGAAGGGTCTGTACTGGGCCCGCCGCGACGCCGACCCGGCCCGCACCCGGGTGCTCGCGAGCCCCGTGGAGCACCACGCCGTCCTCGACGCCGTCGACTGGCTCGGCGAACACGAGGGCGCGACGGTCGAGTACCTGCCCGTCGACCCCTACGGCCGCGTCCACCCGGACACCCTGCGCGAGGCCATCGCCCGCAACCCCGACGACGTCGCCCTCGCCACCGTGATGTGGGCCAACAACGAGATCGGCACCGTACTGCCGGTCCGTGAACTGGCCGACGTCGCCGCCGAGTTCGGCGTCCCGCTGCACGCCGACGCCGTCCAGGCCTTCGGACAGCTCCCCGTCGACTTCGCGGCCTCCGGCCTCGCCGCGATGACCGTCTCGGCCCACAAGATCGGCGGCCCGTACGGCATCGGCGCGCTGCTGCTCGGCCGCGAGTACACCCCCGTACCGGTCCTGCACGGAGGCGGTCAGGAACGCCATGTGCGCTCCGGCACCCTGGACGTGCCCGCCGTCGCGTCCTTCGCCGTCGCCGGCCGGCTCGCCACCGAGCGGCGCGCGTGGTTCGCCCGGGAGATCGGCGCGCTCCGCGACGACCTGGTCGACGCCGTACGGGCCGCCGTGCCCGACGCCCTCCTCGGCGGCGACCCCGACCCCGCGGGCCGGCTGCCCGCCAACGCGCACTTCACGTTCCCGGGCTGCGAGGGCGACTCCCTGCTGCTGCTCCTGGACGCGCAGGGCATCGAGTGCTCCACGGGCTCCGCGTGCACGGCGGGCGTCGCCCAGCCCAGCCACGTCCTGCTGGCCACCGGCACCGATCCGGACCTGGCCCGCGGCACCCTGCGCTTCTCCCTCGGCCACACCTCCACGGCCGCGGACGTCGAGGCGGTCGCGAAGGCCATCGGTCCGGCCGTGGAACGGGCGCGGACGGCGGGCCTGACCTGACCGCCACCGCGCGCCGACGGCAGCACGCCGGCGGTTACGCCCCGGCGGTGCGCGTCGGCCCGGCGGAGGCTCCGGCCGGCGGCGCCGCGGTGAGCGCCCGGCGCACCAGCGGCAGATACCGGTCCCAGTCCCAGTAGCGCCCGGGGTCGGTGTGGTCGGTGCCCGGCACCTCCACGTGCCCGATGATGTGCTCGCGGTCGACGGGGATGCCGTAGCGGGCGCAGATCACGGCCGTCAGCCGCGCCGACTCCCGGTACATGGCGTCGGTGAACGACGAGGCGTGCTCGACGAAGCCCTCGTGCTCGATGCCGACACTCCGCTCGTTGTACCCGCGGTTGCCCGCGTGGAACGCCACGTCCAGCTCGCGGATCATCTGGGTGACGCGGCCGTCCCTGCGGACGATGTAGTGCGCGGCCGCGCCGTGGCCCGGGTCCTGGAAGGCCTTGACCGCGCTGCGGTAACTGCCCTGGGTGACATGGATGACCACCCGGTCCACGGTGTAGTCGTCGGGCCGGTCCGCCCGCCGCCAGTTCGCGCTCGACGCCGCCACCCACAGGGCGCCCCGGAAGTCGACCACGCCCTCCTCGCGGGGCTTCTCCACACCCGGCGTGCGCCACCACAGGTGCCGCAGCTCACCCCGCGCGAGCACCGCCGTACCCGCGGCGGCCGTCAGACCGCCGATGAGCAGCGTCCGCCGCCCGACCCGCCGGTCGGCGTCCCCGCCCGCGGGCTTCTTCGGCCCCGGCGTCCCGGTGTCCCGGCCGGGCGCCTTCCGGCCGGGCGGGACGGAGCCCGGCGTCGGCCGGTCCGGCGGCTCCCCGTCCGGCGACTCCCGTGTCTCCGGCGCCTCCTGGGCGGCTCCGCTCATCGTGTTGGTCCCCTATCGCTCCTCGTCGCGATCCTCAACGCATACGCGCGGGAATCCGTTCCCGGCGCCCCGTACTCTGGAGGGGCTATGACTGAGACCTCGCCGCGCCCCCGCCCCCTCCGCGTCCTCGCCGCCATGTCCGGCGGCGTGGACTCCGCCGTCGCCGCCGCCCGCGCGGCCGAGGCGGGACACGACGTGACGGGCGTGCACCTCGCGCTCTCCGCCAACCCCCAGTCGTTCCGCACCGGCGCGCGCGGCTGTTGCACCATCGAGGACTCCCGGGACGCCCGCCGCGCCGCCGACGTCATCGGCATCCCGTTCTACGTGTGGGACCTCGCCGAGCGGTTCCGCGAGGACGTCGTCGACGACTTCGTCGCCGAGTACGAGGCGGGGCGCACCCCGAACCCGTGCCTGCGCTGCAACGAGAAGATCAAGTTCGCCGCCCTGCTCGACAAGGCGCTCGCGCTCGGCTTCGACGCGGTGTGCACGGGCCACTACGCGAAGGTGCTCGTGAGCGAGGACGGCACCCGCGAGCTGCACCGCGCCTCCGACATGGCCAAGGACCAGTCGTACGTCCTCGGTGTCCTCGACGACCGCCAGCTCGCGCACGCGCTGTTCCCGCTCGGCGACACCCTCACCACGAAGGACGAGATCCGTGCCGAGGCGGAGCGGCGCGGCCTCGCGGTCGCCAAGAAGCCCGACTCGCACGACATCTGCTTCATCGCGGACGGCGACACCCGGGGCTTCCTCGCGAACCGTCTGGGCAGGGCCGAGGGCGACATCGTGGACGAGTCCGGCGCGGTCGTCGGCTCCCACGAGGGCGCGTTCGGCTTCACCATCGGCCAGCGCAAGGGCCTGCGCATCGGCACCCCGGCCGCCGACGGCAAGCCGCGCTACGTCCTGGACATCTCGCCGGTGGACAACAGGGTGACGGTCGGCCCGGCGGCGTCCCTGGACGTCGCCGCGCTGACGGCGGTCAAGCCCCGCTGGTGCGGCGCCGCCCCGGCCGGCCCCGGCACGTACACCGCCCAGCTCCGCGCCCACGGCGGCGAGACGACGGTCACCGCCGAACTCGTCGACGGCGGCCTGGAGGTCGCGTTCACCGAGCCGGTCCGCGGGGTCGCCCCCGGCCAGGCGATCGTCCTGTACGACGGCACGCGCGTGGTGGGCTCGGCGACGATCGCGACGACCACGCGGGCGACGGCGTCCGTCTAGCCGGTCCCGCCGCCGCTCCTGGAGAGCTTCTCCGGGAGCGGCGCGAGGGCCGCGGTGTCCACGACGGCCCGCGCGGCCTCGCGGGGGCGAGCACCGGCACGGGCCGGCGGACAGGGACTACAGGACCTCCACCTCGTAGAAGCACAGGTGGTCCTTGATCTGCGCGACGTCCGGCTTCGGCTCGGGGTAGAACCAGACGAGGTCGGGGGCGTCCGGCAGGGACCAGTAGGACGCGTCGCCCTTGAAGGGGCAGTGCGTGTGGGTGCCGGAGGCCGTCAGCAGGTCCAGGCGGACGTCCTGCGGGGGGATGTAGTAGCGCACCGGACAGCCCGTCTCGCGCAGCAGCAGCGGCCGGTCGCTCTCCGCCAGGACCTGGCCGCCGTGCACGACGCGTACGCGCTGGGTGCCCTGCTCGATGGTGATCGTGTGTCCTTGGGTCATAACGGGAAAGCACCGGCGGGGCCCGGGTTCTTCCCGCGTACCGTGATCGCATGAACATCTGTGTCTTCCTCTCCGCCGCCGACCTCGACGACCGCTACACGGGCCCCGCGCGCGAGTTCGCGGAACTCCTCGGCAAGGGCGGCCACACCCTGGTGTGGGGCGGTTCCGACGTCGGCCTCATGAAGGTGGTCGCCGACGGCGTCCAGGCGGCGGGCGGACGGCTGGTGGGCGTCTCCGTGGACTTCCTGGCGGCCAGGGCGCGGGCGGGTGCCGACGAGATGGTGATCGCCCGGGACCTCGCCGAGCGCAAGGCGCTGCTCCTGGAGAAGGCCGACGCGGTGGTGGTGATGGTCGGCGGTACGGGGACGCTCGACGAGGCGACCGAGATCCTGGAACTGAAGAAGCACGGGCGGACGGACAAGCCGGTGGTCCTGCTGAACACGGCGGGCTTCTACGACGGCCTGAAGGAACAGTTCCGGCGCATGGAGGCCGAGGGATTCCTGCCGAGGCCGCTCATCGACCTGGTGTTCTTCGCCGAGGAGCCGGTGGGCGCGCTGGCCTACCTGGAGGAGAGCGCGGGCACCCGGTGATGCGAGCATGGCGTCCATGGCTACACATCTGATCACCGGGGCCGGTTCCGGCATCGGCGCGGCCGTCGCCCGCCGGCTGCACGCGCGCGGGGACGAACTCGTGCTGCACGCGCGCGACGCGGGTCGCGCGAAGGAGCTCGGCGCGGCGTACCCGGGGGCGAAGACCCTGGTCGGCGACCTCGCGGACCCGGACAAGCTCTCCTGGGCGTTCTCGCACCAGTCCCTGCCCGACCGCGTCGACTCGCTCCTGCACATCGCGGGCGTGGTGGACCTCGGCCCGGTCGGCGAGCTGACCCCCAAGTCCTGGCGCCACCAGCTCAACGTCAACCTGATCGCCCCCGCCGAGCTCACCCGTCACTTCCTGCCCCAACTCCGCCTCGCCCAGGGGCACGTGCTCTTCGTGAACTCCGGCGCCGGCCTCAGCGCGGGCGCCGACTGGTCCGCGTACGCCGCCTCCAAGCACGGTCTGAAGGCCCTCGCGGACTCGCTGCGGCAGGAGGAGCACGGCAACGGGGTCCGGGTCACCTCGGTCTACCCCGGCCGTACCGCGAGCCCCATGCAGGCCAAGGTCCACCAGCAGGAGGGCAAGCCGTACGACGCCTCGAAGTGGATCGACCCGGAGTCCGTCGCGACGACGATCCTGACGGCCCTGGACCTGCCGCGCGACGCGGAGGTCAACGACCTGACGGTGCGACCGGGTCGCTGACGCGGGCCCGCAACGCGGTGCGCGGGGCTGTCGAGCGACGCGTGGGGAGCACCGGTGAGCGACGCGTGGCGCACCGGTGAGCGACGCGTGGGGCACCTGGGAGCGGCGCGTGGGACGCCGCGGACGCACGGTGCGCACCGGCTCGCTCGCGTCGCACCCCGCAGGGTTACGTACGCTTCGCGGGTGAGCGAAAAAAGCGAGTTCGGGTTCGGTGCCGCCACCGGTGTCGGGTCCATGCCGGGCGGTGACGCGCGGGAGACCGCCAGGACCGTCACCGGGTCCTTCGACGACTTCCCCCATCTGCCGGAACTGCCCGCGCGCGGCCCCGGCGCCGACATGATCGGGCGGACGGCCGGCATGCTGGTCGACCTGTACGCGCGCGTGGAGCCCAGCGGCTGGCGGATCGGGGACCGGCCGGGGCGGGACACCCGGCGCGCCCGGTCGTGGCTGGGCGAGGACCTCGACGCGCTGGAGGAGTGCACGCAGGGGTACGAGGGGCCGCTGAAGGTGCAGGCCGTGGGCCCCTGGACCCTGGCGGCCGCGCTGGAGCTGAGGAACGGCGAGGCGGTCCTGTCCGACCCCGGAGCCTGCCGCGATCTCACCGGCTCGCTCGCCGAGGGCCTGCGCACGCATCTCGACGAGGTACGGCGCCGGGTGCCGGGAGCCCAGGTCGTGCTGCAGCTCGACGAACCCTCGCTCATCGCCGTCCTGCGCGGGCACGTGAAGTCCGCGAGCGGGTACCGCACCCACCGCGCCGTCGACCGGCAACTGGTCGAGTCGACGCTGCGGGACGTCGTGGGGGTTCACGCCGGCGGCCCGGTCGTGGTGCACTCGTGCGCGCCCGACGTGCCGTTCGAACTGCTGCGCAGGGCGGGCGTCGCGGGCATCTCCTTCGACCTCTCCCTGCTCACCGAACGTGACGACGACGCGATCGGCGAGGCGGTGGAGGGCGGCACCCGGCTCCTCGCCGGTGTCGTGCCCGGTACGGACGGCCCGTTGTCGGACCCTGCCGGTAGCGTCATGGGCGTCAGGACGTTGTGGCGCAGGCTGGGGCTGCAACCGGGGCTTCTCGCGCAGGCCGTCACGGTCACTCCGTCGTGCGGACTCGCGGGCGCTTCCCCCGAGTACGCGCGCCGGGCGCTCGCCCACTGCGTCCGGGCGGCGAGATCCCTCGCCGACAACCCAGAGTAACGGGAGGACGACACGGTGGCCGGCGACAAGGACGCACAGCCCAACCCCCTGCCCGCCGAGGCGCGCGAGCAGCACGCGCGGCTGGCCGAGCAGATCGAGGAGCACCGCTTCCGCTACTACGTGAAGGACCAGCCGGTCGTCAGCGACACGGAGTTCGACAAGCTGCTGCGTTCCCTGGAGGCGCTGGAGGAGCGGTATCCCGAGCTGCGCACCCCCGACTCCCCGACCCAGAAGGTCGCGGGCGCGTACGAGACCGAGTTCACGTCCGTGCGGCACCGCGAGCGCATGCTGTCGCTGGACAACGCCTTCAGCGACCTGGAGCTCGCCGCCTGGGCGGAGCGGGTCGCGAAGGACGTCGGCGCCTCCGCGCACCACTTCCTGTGCGAGCTGAAGGTCGACGGCCTCGCGGTCAACCTCACCTACGAGCACGGCCGTCTGACCCGCGCGGCCACCCGGGGCGACGGCCGTACGGGCGAGGACATCACGTCCAACGCGCGGACCATCGCGGAGATCCCGGACCGCCTCCGGGGCGACCACTTCCCGGACCTGGTGGAGATCCGCGGCGAGGTCTATTTCCCGATGGACAAGTTCGCGGAACTCAACGCCCGTCTGCTGGAGGCCGGCGACAAGCCGTTCGCCAACCCCCGCAACGCGGCGGCGGGTTCGCTGCGCCAGAAGGACCCCCGCGTCACCGCGAGCCGGCCGCTGCACATGGTGGTCCACGGAATCGGCGCCCTGGAGGGCTTCGAGGGACTGACCCGCCTCTCCGAGGCGTACGACCTGCTGCACTCCTGGGGCCTGCCGACCACCCGGTACGCCAAGGTGGTCGACGACCTCGACGGCGTACGGGAGTTCGTCGCCCACTACGGGGAGAACCGGCACTCCGTGGAGCACGAGATCGACGGGGTGGTCGTCAAGCTCGACGAGATCCGTCTCCAGGGCCGCCTCGGTTCCACGGCCCGCGCCCCACGCTGGGCCATCGCCTGGAAGTACGCGCCGGAAGAGGTCAACACCAAGCTGGTCGACATCAAGGTCGGCGTCGGCAGGACAGGGCGCGTCACCCCGTACGCGCAGGTCGAGCCGGTGACCGTGGCGGGCTCGGAGGTCGAGTTCGCGACCCTGCACAACCAGGAGGTCGTGAAGGCCAAGGGCGTCCTCATCGGGGACACGGTCGTGCTGCGCAAGGCCGGCGACGTCATCCCGGAGATCCTCGGACCGGTCGTGGACCTCCGCGACGGCACCGAGCGGGAGTTCGTGATGCCCGCCGAGTGCCCCGAGTGCGGGACGCCGCTGCGCGCCATGAAGGAAGGCGACATCGACCTGCGCTGCCCGAACGGCCGCGGCTGCCCGGCCCAGTTGAGAGAGCGGGTCTCCTACCTCGCGGGCCGGGAGTGCCTCGACATCGAGCACTTCGGCAACGTGGCCGCCGCGGCGCTGACCCGGCCGCTGGAGCCCGCCACCCCGCCGCTCGTCGACGAGGGCGACCTCTTCGGTCTCACGGCCGAGCAACTGCTCCCCATCAAGGCGTACGTCCTCGACCAGGACAGCGGACTGCCCAAGCGGGACCCGAAGACCGGTGAGGAGAAGGTCGTCACGGTCTTCGCCAACCAGAAGGGTGAGCCGAAGAAGAACACGCTCGCCCTGCTGGACAACATCGCCGAGGCGAGGAACCGCCCGCTCGCCCGCTTCATCAACGGCCTCTCCATCAGGCACGTCGGCCCGGTGGCCGCCGAGGCGCTGGCCCGCGAGTTCCGTTCCATCGACCGCGTCGAGCAGGCCACCGAGGCGGAACTCGCCGCGGTCGACGGGGTAGGCGGGATCATCGCGACCTCGGTCAAGGAGTGGTTCGCCGAGGACTGGCACCGCGAGATCATCCGCAAGTGGCGGGCGGCGGGCGTCCGTATGGAGGACGAGGGTTCCGGCGAGGACGAGGGCCCCCGCCCGCTCGAGGGACTCACCGTCGTCGTCACCGGCACGCTCGAACACCACACGCGTGACGGCGCGAAGGACGCCCTGCAGAGCCAGGGAGCGAAAGTGACCGGTTCTGTTTCGAAGAAGACATCCTTTGTCGTAGTGGGCGAGAATCCTGGATCGAAGTACGACAAGGCCATGCAGCTCAAAGTTCCCGTTCTGAACGAGGACGGCTTCGCCGTGCTGCTCGAACAGGGACCGGAGGCGGCCGCGGAAGCCGCGCTTCCGACCGAGGAGTAGGTGGGGAGCAGGGGTTGAAGGCCACCCGTTCGGCGCATATCAGATGCATACGGGTGGCCGGGTCGCATTCGGGCAACCGTCGTCGACCGCTGCCCGTGGAAGCCTTCTGCGGCCTACTGTTGAGGTATGCGCCTGCCGTGCCCGGCCGCGGTTGGGGCATCCTCTGCTCCTGACGAGTCGGGGGACGAGTTCTTGAGACGCGGTGCCGTTGGCGGTTGTCGCCGGCAACGGGTCGCGTGGCGTGGGCACCGCCGGCTGTGAGAGGGACGGGAATGGAACCGACCGAGAGCGCCGCCCCGGACGTACGGCTGCGCCTGCGCCGGACGACCGGCGCGTGGATGGCGGGCCTCCGGACGGGACGGTCGTCGACGCGCCCCGGCGCGGGGGAGCGGGACCGCATACCCTTCACCGCCGCCAACGGGGGCCGGTACACCGCCGGCCGCGGCTCGGGCCTGCCCGGCCACGATCCCGAACGGCCCACCTTCCGGCCCACACTGCCCGCCGCGGTCGTCGCCCTGGCCGCGCTCGCCCTCGGCGGCGGTTTCTACCGGGCGTTCAGCGACCACCACGCGCTCTTCCCGTCCGGATCGGTCGGCTGGTCGCTGGCCGTACTGACCGGCGTCATCGTCGGTCATCTGGTCGCCCTCGGCCGAGGCCGCTGGTGGGGCGGCACCGGCTCCGGCGCCGCCCTGACCCTCGCGGTCCTGCTGCTGTACGGCTGGGTGGCCGCCGGGATGGTCAGCCTGACCGTCGTCGTCCTGGTCGGCGCCGCGCGCCGGGGCCGCTGGCGCCAGGGGGTGCTGCACGGCGCGGCCGACATCCTCGGCATCGGCGCCGGAGCGCTGGTCCTCGCCGTGTTCGGGCGGGTGCCGTCGGTCGAGGCCCCCTGGAACCCGCAGAGCTGGGACTTCTACGCCGCGCCCCAGGTGGTGCTGGTCGCCGCCGCGTATCTCGCCGTCACCCGCGTCCTGCTCTGGCACCTGCACGCACCGGGAACCGGCGGTCTGCCGACCGCCGCCCGTACGGCCCTCGTCCGGCAGGGTCTCGTCGCGGTCGCCCTGCTCGGCATCGCGCCGCTGATCTGTGTGGTCGCCGTCGCGCAGCCCATGCTGCTGCCGCTGTTCTCGATCCCCCTGATCGCGCTCGACTCCACGCTGTGGATCGCTCGCATACGGGCCGAGGAGCAACTGCGCGATCCGCTGACCGGGCTGCCCAACCGGCAGTGGCTGCTCGAACGCACCTGGGCGGCCCTGGACGATGCCGAACGCATAGGAGCGCGTTCGGCGTTGATGCTGATCGACCTCGACCGCTTCCGCTCCGTGAACGACACGTTGGGGCACCTCGCCGGGGACCGGCTGCTGCTCCAGATAGCCGAACGGCTGCGGCTGGCGCTGCCGCGCGGGGCGGAGGCGGCGCGGCTCGGCGGTGACGAGTTCGCCGTGTTACTGCCCGTCGCCGACTCCACGACCTCGGCCACCCGGGTGGCCCGCGGTCTCGTCGCCGCGCTCGGATCGCCGCTCGACCTCGACGGGCTCACCCTCGTCCTGGAGGCCAGCGCCGGACTCGCCGTCTTCCCCGACCACGCGCTCGACGCGGAGGGACTGCTGCGGCGGGCGGACGTGGCGATGTACCAGGCGAAGCGGGACCGCACGGGGGTGGAGGTCTACGAGTCCAAGCGGGACTCGAACACACCGGACCGGCTCGGCCTGCTGGGGGACCTGCGGCGGGCCCTGGACGCCGGTGACGTCGAACTGCACTACCAGCCGAAGGTCCGCTTCGACGGACAGGTGGCCGGCCTCGAGGCACTCGTCCGCTGGGTCCATCCCGAGCGGGGCAAGGTCCCGCCCGACGAGTTCATCGCGATCGCCGAGTCGTCCGGGCTGATGCCCCACCTCACCGAGTACGTGCTGGAGACGGCCCTCGCGCAGGTCGCCCGGTGGCGGGCACAGGGGCTGCGGGTGCCGGTCGCGGTGAACGTCTCGCCGCGCGACGTGCACACCCCCGGCTTCGCCGGCGCGGTCGCCGCCCGGCTCGCCCGGCACGGGGTTCCCGCGGCGGCCCTCCAGCTGGAGATAACGGAACACGTACTGCTGGAGGACCCGCAGCGCGCCGCGGACACCCTGGCCGGGCTGACCGGGCACGGGGTCAAGATGTCGCTGGACGACTTCGGCACGGGGTACTCCTCACTGGTCCATCTGCGCCGGCTGCCCGTCAGCGAACTGAAGATCGACCGGTCCTTCGTCGCGCGGCTCGCCACCGACAACGAGGACGCGGAGATCGTGCGCTGCACGGTGGACCTCGCGCACTCGCTGGGGCTGCTGGTCGTCGCGGAGGGCGTCGAGGACGACGAGACGTGGGAGCGGCTGCGGGACCTCGGGTGCGACGCGGTGCAGGGGTGGCTGGTCGCCGCCGCGATGCCGCCGGACGAGGCCACGGCGTGGTTGCTGGCGCGCGGGTCGCGGGGCTGGCAGCGGCCGCGGGCCGCGTTGCCGGCCGCGGAGTAGTCTCCGACGGTTCCGCGGCGCGCTCCCGCCCGCGCACCACCCGCACAGGTCACTCGAAAGTGGACCTCTCCCGCGTCCCCTCCTCACCCGGCGTCCGCCCCCCGCCAGGGGCGCGGGAACCGCGCGCCCAGCCACGGCCGGCCCGACACACCCCCCAGCACCCCCGCAACACCCGACACCCCCACACCCCCCGGCGCCCCCACCCCGGCACGCACTCCCGCCCTCCTGAAGGGCTCCCGGGCAAACCCGGGCGCGGGCATCGGCCCCGGCCCCATAGGATTGGGCCAAACCACACACTCTCACCCAGAGGATCGCTGCATGCCTGGCATCACGCGCGAGGAGGTCGCCCACCTCGCACGGCTGGCGCGTCTGGAGCTGAAGGCGGAAGAGCTCGACCACTTCGCCGGCCAGCTCGACGACATCATCGGCGCGGTCGCCCGCGTCAGCGAGGTCGCCGACCAAGACGTACCGCCGACCTCCCACCCGCTGCCGCTGACGAACGTCATGCGCGCGGACGAGGTCCGCCCGTCGCTCACCCCCGAGCAGGCGCTCTCCGGCGCCCCGGCCCAGGAGCAGCAGCGTTTCAAGGTGCCGCAGATCCTGGGGGAGGACTAATCACCATGACGGACACCAACGTCAACATCATCAGGCTGACGGCGGCCGAGATCGCCGCGCGGATCGCCGCGGGCGACCTCACGGCCGTCGAGGTCACCGAGGCCCACCTCGCCCGTATCGAGGCCGTCGACGAGAAGGTGCACGCCTTCCTGCACGTCGACCGCGAGGGTGCCCTCGCGCAGGCCCGTGCCGTCGACGCGAAGCGGGAACGCGGCGAGAAGCTCGGCCCGCTCGCCGGCGTGCCCCTCGCCCTCAAGGACATCTTCACCACCGAGGGCATCCCGACCACCGTCGGTTCCAAGATCCTCGAAGGCTGGATCCCGCCCTACGACGCGACGGTCACCAAGCGGCTCAAGGCCGCCGACGTCGTCATCCTCGGCAAGACCAACATGGACGAGTTCGCCATGGGGTCCTCCACCGAGAACAGCGCGTACGGACCCACGGGCAACCCCTGGGACCTCAGCCGCGTCCCCGGCGGCTCGGGCGGCGGCTCGTCCGCCGCGCTCGCCTCCTTCGAGGCGCCGCTCGCCATCGGCACGGACACGGGCGGCTCCATCCGCCAGCCCGCGGCCGTCACCGGCACGGTCGGCGTCAAGCCCACGTACGGCGGCGTCTCCCGCTACGGCATGGTGGCCTTCTCCTCCTCCCTCGACCAGGGCGGCCCCTGTGCCCGTACGGTCCTGGACGCGGCGCTGCTGCACGAGGTCATCGCCGGGCACGACCCGCTCGACTCGACCTCCATCGACGCGCCGGTCCCCCCGGTCGTCGAGGCCGCCCGCAACGGCTCGGTCACGGGCATGCGCGTCGGTGTCGTCAAGCAGTTCCGCGGCGAGGGCTACCAGGCCGGTGTCGTGCAGCGCTTCGACGAGGCCGTCGCCCTGCTCAAGGACCTCGGCGCCGAGATCGTCGAACTGGACTGCCCGTCCTTCGACCTGGCGCTCTCCGCGTACTACCTGATCGCGCCGTCCGAGTGCTCGTCCAACCTCGCCCGCTTCGACGCCATGCGCTACGGCCTGCGGGTCGGGGACGACGGCACGCGCTCCGCCGAGGAGGTCACCTCCCTCACCCGCGAGGCCGGCTTCGGGGACGAGGTCAAGCGCCGCATCATGCTCGGCACGTACGCGCTCAGCTCCGGCTACTACGACGCGTACTACGGCTCGGCGCAGAAGGTCCGTACGCTCATCACCCGCGACTTCGACAGGTCGTTCGAGCAGGTGGATGTGATCGTCTCGCCGACCACGCCCACCACCGCCTTCCCGATCGGCGAGCGCGCCGACGACCCGATGGCGATGTACCTCGCGGACCTGTGCACCATCCCGACCAACATGGCGGGCAACGCGGCCATGTCGCTGCCCTGCGGTCTCGCGCCGGAGGACAACCTCCCGGTCGGTCTGCAGATCATCGCCCCCGCGATGAAGGACGACCGGCTCTACAAGGTCGGCGCCGCCGTCGAGGCCGCCTTCGTGGAAAGGTGGGGGCACCCGCTGATCGAGGAGGCTCCGTCGTTGTGAGTAAGGCTCTGACCAAGGCCAAGGGCTTCAAGAAGTCCAAGTCCGGCACGTACCTGTCCATCGCGACCACCGCGTTCGGGGCCCTCGGCGTCGCCAAGCAGGCCAAGAAGGCCCGCACGGAGCACGACACGCTGCGCCTGATCGACGCGGCCGTGTCCGCCGCCGCCATCGTCACCGGCCTCGCCATCCTCTACCGGGAGCTCAAGCGCCTGGGCGACGACGACGTCCTGCTGGGCTGAGAGGGAAGTTTTCACCGTGACCACCACGACCGACGAGCTGGTGTCGTACGAGGACGCCCTGGCGACGTACGACCCCGTCATGGGCCTCGAGGTCCATGTCGAGCTCGGCACCAAGACCAAGATGTTCTGCGGGTGCTCCACCGAGCTGGGCGCCGAGCCCAACTCGCAGACCTGCCCCACCTGCCTCGGCATGCCCGGCTCGCTGCCCGTCGTCAACGCGACCGGCGTCGAGTCCGCCATCAAGATCGGTCTCGCGCTGCACTGCGAGATCGCCGAGTGGTGCCGCTTCGCCCGGAAGAACTACTTCTATCCGGACATGCCGAAGAACTTCCAGACCTCCCAGTACGACGAGCCGATCGCCTTCAACGGCTACCTCGACGTACAGATGGAGGACGGCGAGGTCTTCCGCGTGGAGATCGAGCGCGCCCACATGGAAGAGGACACCGGCAAGTCCACGCACGTCGGTGGCGCGACCGGCCGTATCCACGGCGCCTCGCACTCCCTGCTCGACTACAACCGCGCGGGCATCCCCCTCATCGAGATCGTCACCAAGCCGATCGAGGGCGCCGGCGAGCGTGCTCCCGAGGTCGCCAAGGCGTACGTCGCCGAGCTGCGCGAGCTCATCAAGGCGCTCGACGTCTCGGAAGCCCGCATGGAGATGGGGCAGATGCGCTGCGACGTGAACCTGTCGCTGCGCCCGCACGGCCGCGAGAAGTTCGGCACGCGCTCCGAGACGAAGAACGTCAACTCGCTGCGTTCGGTGGAACGCGCCGCCCGCTTCGAGATCCAGCGCCACGCCGCGGTGCTGAACTCCGGCGGCACGATCATCCAGGAGACGCGCCACTTCCACGAGGACACCGGGTCCACGACCTCGGGCCGCGTGAAGGAGGAGGCCGAGGACTACCGGTACTTCCCGGAGCCCGACCTCGTCCCCGTCGCCCCGTCCCGCGACTGGGTCGAGGAGCTGCGCGGGGGTCTGCCCGAGCAGCCGCTGGCCCGCCGCAACCGGCTGCGCGAGGAGTGGGGCGTCGGCGCCCACGACATGCAGTCGATCCTCAACGCCGGTGCCATCGACGCGATCGTCGCCACGATCGAGGCCGGCGCGGACGCCGCGTCCGCCCGTAAGTGGTGGATGGGCGAACTGGCCCGCAGCGCCAACGAGTCGGGCAAGGCCCTGGAGGACCTGCCCATCACCCCGGCGCAGGTCGCCCGGGTGACGCAGCTCGTGGCCTCCGGAGACCTGAACGACAAGCTCGCCCGTCAGGTCATCGAGGGCGTGCTCGCGGGCGAGGGGACCCCGGACGAGGTCGTCGACAAGCGCGGTCTCAAGGTCGTCTCGGACGAGGGCGCGCTGACCGCCGCCGTCGACGAGGCCATCGCCGGCAACCCGGGTGTCGCGGACAAGATCCGCGGCGGCAAGGTGGCCGCGGCCGGCGCCCTGGTCGGCGCGGTCATGAAGGCCACCCGGGGTCAGGCAGACGCGGCCCGCGTCAAGGAGCTCATCCTCGAGAAGCTGGGCGTCAGCGAAGGCTGACCGTCCGCACACCACCCACCTGGGGGGACGCACCGGGCCCGGTGCGTCCCCCCAGGCCTGTCGTGGGACCCCGGCGGGGCGGATCCACCGGCTCGACCGGCGTCGGCGGCCCGGTTCCGGCGACCCGGCGCCGGAGTGCCGTACCCCCCATGAGGGACCGGCCGCCGCGACGGACACGGAACCGGCGGACACAACGGACAAGGAACAGCAGCAGGATGTACGCGATATCCCTGGGTGACGACGGCGCGGAGCTGCGCCCCCTGGAGCCCTGGCACGCCGAGGAGTTCCTCGCTCATCTGGACCCTGAACTTCGACGCGGCCCAGGGCAACTGCGAGGTCGGCTGCTGGCTGGAACCCGCCGGTAGCGGACGGGGCCTGGTCACACGCGCGATGCGACTGCTCATCGACTGGGCCGTCGAGGAACGCGGGATCCACCGGGTGGAGTGGATCGCCGCCTCGGCGAACGAGCCGAGTGTGAACGGCGCCCGGCGGCTGGGGATGACCCGGGACGCGGTGCTGCGGGAGCGCTTCCCCTACCGGGGCGTACGCCACGACATGGAGGTCTGGTCGGTGCTCGCGCTCGACTGGCGGGCGACGCGCGCGCGGACGAGCGACTGAGCGTTGCCTGACGGTCACGTACGTGTACGCCGATCGTTACCGGCGGGCACAGGGATCATTAAGAGACTTCTCAGACTTCGTCCGTACCGTGCGGGACATGGGAACCAAGACAGTTGACGAAGCCGTGGACGCGAACGGCACCGAGGCGAAGAGCGACAAGGAGACCGTGGACGGCACCGGCACCGGCACGGAGGAGACGCCCGACAGCGCGGCCGTGACGGGAGCCGAAGCCGAGGCCGAGGAGCTGGACGACACCGAGGCCGACGCTCCGGCGGACGAGGACCTCCCCGCGGCCGGGGAGAAGGACGCCCCCGGCGTCGGCCTGGGCGCCGCCGCCGTCGTCTCCGCCGGACTCGGCATCGTGTCCCTCACCGGCAGCTGGGTCGCCACCGTGGCCGCCGCCCGCGAGACCCTGGTCGGACAGCTGCAGACCTCGTCGTCCGCGACCGTCGCCACGCAGGTCAAGGAGGTCTACGGCGACGCCTGGGCGACCACCGCGCTCGTCGGCGGCCTCTTCGCGCTGGCCGCGCTGATCGTCGGCGTCGTGGTCCTGGCCCGGCCCGCCTTCGGGGCGCCCGGCAAGCCGCAGGCCGCCTGGATCAAGTCCGTCGCCTGGGCGGGTGTCTCGCTCGGCGTCGTCGGCCTCGTGCTCGCGGTCGCCAAGTACTCCGACATCATCCTCGGACTGCCCTCCACCAAGTGAACCTCCGTACCTCTGAGGGGCCTTAGGGCCGGCGCGGGTGACCTGCCGCCGCTCTAAGGCCCTTCGCGTGCGCAAGATGCGGCACTCTCCCGATGTGACGCACCCCCCTGGGAGACGAAGGTTGAGGCATCGCACAGAGCGAGGCCGAAACCGGCTCTTCACGAGGGGTACGACATGTTCGAGTTCGAGCTCCACCAGATCCGATCCGCCGAGCTGATCCGCGAGGCGCAGAACCACCGACTGGCGCAGGAGGCCCTCCGCGCCCGCCGTGCCGACCGCCGTCGCACCGCCGCGCGCGAGTCCGGCCGGAACGACACGGAGGAGCAGGCGCACAGCCCGCGCCCCCGCCGGCACCGGTTCACCCGCGCCGCGTGAACGCCGGGCCGAAGGAGGCCGCCCGCGCCGGCGGCCCCCCTCGGACTCCGGGGGAGGCCGGCCGTACGGGGGTCCGCCGGCCTCCCGGGAGCGCGCTCGCCACTCTCACCGCACCCGGCCCGGCACCGATGGCCGGCCGCCCGATAACCAGTGCCGCTGCCGCGGACCGTTGTGCGATGCTCGGGCCCGTGGAGACCAGATCCGTCAGCCCCGTGTTCGTCGGCCGCGCGGACGAACTGGGCGTCCTGCGCGAGGCGCTCGCCCGCGCCGCCGGCGGCAGCGGCTCCCGGGCGTCGCGCACCGGAGGCGAACCGCAGGCGCTGCTCCTCGGCGGCGAGGCCGGGGTCGGAAAGACCCGCCTGATCGAGGAGTTCGCCACCGTGGCCGCCCGCGAGGGCGCCGTCGTCGTATGCGGCGGCTGTGTCGAGATCGGCGCCGACGGACTGCCCTTCGCCCCCTTCTCCACCGCTCTGCGCGCCCTGCGCCGCCTGCTCCCGGACGAGCTCGCCGCGGCCGCCGCCGGCCAGGAGGACGAGCTGGCACGGCTGCTCCCCGAGCTGGCGGAGACCGACCGCGGCCGACGGCCCGACGAGGAGGGCATGGCCCGCCTCTTCGAACTCACCGCCCGCCTCCTGGAACGCCTAGCCGCCGACCGCACGGTCGTCGTCGCCCTGGAGGACCTGCACTGGGCCGACGCCTCCACCCGCCACCTGCTGGCCTACCTCTTCCGCACGCTGCGCAGCGGACGCCTCGTCGTCGTCGCCACGTACCGCGCCGACGACATCCACCGCCGCCACCCCCTGCGCCCGCTTCTGGCCGAACTGGACCGTCTGCGCACCGTCCGCCGTATCGAACTCGGCCGCTTCACCCGCGCCGAGGTCGGCCGCCAGATCGCCGGAATCCTCGCCCACGAACCCGACCCGGCCCAGGTCGACGACATCTTCGAACGCTCCGACGGCAACGCGTTCTTCGTCGAGGAACTCGCCGTCGCCGCCCACCAGGGCTGTCCCACCGGCCTCACGGACTCGCTGCGCGACCTCCTCCTCGTACGCGTCGAAGCGCTGCCCGAGAGCGCCCAGCGCGTCGCCCGGATCGTCGCCGAGGGCGGCTCCACCGTCGAGTACCGGCTGCTCGCCGCCGTGGCCCGGCTCGCCGAGGACGACCTCATCGAGGCGCTGCGCGCCGCCGTCGGCGCCAACATCCTGCTCGCCTCACCCGGTGGCGACGGCTACCGCTTCCGTCACTCCCTGGTCCGCGAGGCCGTCAGCGACGACCTGCTGCCCGGCGAGCGCTCCCGCTACAGCCGGCGCTACGCCGAAGCCCTGGAGGCCGACCCCGCGCTCGTACCGGCCGACGAGCGCGCCACCCGCCTGGCCAGCTACTGGTACCACGCGCACGACGCGGCCAAGGCCCTGCCCGCCGTCCTCGACGCCTCCGTCGACGCCCGGTGCCGGCATGCCCACTCCGAACAGCTCCGGCTCCTGGAACGGGCCATGGAACTGTGGGAGGTCGCCCCGGAAGCCGTACGGGCCGCCCTGCGCCCCGTCGACTACGTGGAGGTGTTCCCGCCCTGCGGCCAGGACCCGGCCGCCCAGGGGCATCCGACGTCCCCGCAGGTCCCGGCACCTCTGCGCTATCTCGACCTGATGGCCGAGGCCGCCGTCGCCGGCCGGCTGTCGGGGGAGCGCGAACGCGCCCTGAAGATCACCAAACGGGCGCTGCGCGTCCTGGAGGACGAGAGCGATCCACTGCGCGCCGCCTGGTTCTGGGTCCAGCGCTCCCGGCTGATCACGGCGCAGGCCCGCGGCGACGGGTGGCACGAACTCGCCACCGCCCGGGACCTGGTACGCGGCCTGCCCCCGTCGGAGGTGCACGCCGAGGTGCTGTCCCTGGTCGCCGCCTGGTGCATGCTGCACGAACCGGGCCCCGGCGCCCTCTTCGCCGCCGAGCGCGCCGTGGAGTACGCGCGTATGGTCGGCGCCCGGGACATCGAGCTGAACGCCCGGCTCACCCTCGGCGGTCTCATGGTCGACGCGGGGGACATCGAGGCGGGCATCACGGAGATGTACGAGGTCAAGGAGCAGGTTCCGCCGCACGGCGGGTCCGTCGTCGCGGGACGCCTCCACATCAATCTGCCGTCCCACCTGGAGTCGGTCGGCCGCTCCCGCGAGGCCGTCCCGATCCTGCGGCAGGGCACCGAACTCGCCCGGAAGAACGGCCTGCTGGACACCGAGGCCTGGGTGTGGGGCAACCTCGCGGAGTCGCTCTGCTCACTCGGCCGGTGGGACGAAGCCGTCGAGGCGGCACGCAACGCCCTGGGCGTGGGAGCCAGCGGCAAACCGTCCGGCAGCGGCGCCACCCGCTTGGCGGACCTCGTCCTCGACCGCGGCGACGTCGCCGAGGCGGCACGTCAACTGGACGTCGCCCGCGCCCACTTCGGCACCCATGACCCCATGCCGCAGCACGCCCTGCCGCTGGTGCGCAGCACGATCCGTATCGCCGCGGGCGAGGGCCGCCTCCTCGACGCCCGCACCGCGCTGGATCAGGCGCTGGAGGCGGGTTTCCCACCCGGCACCCAGCGTTACGGCTGGCCCCTGCTGCTCGCCGCCGCCACCGCGGAGGCCGACGCCCGCGGACTGCCCGCCGCGGAGGCGGGGCGCGACAGGACCGTGCGGGCCCTCCGGGAGGCCGCCAGGACGCTGGCCACCGGAGTGCCTCTCTGGCACGCGTACGAGCGGTGGGTGCGCGCCGAACTCCGGCGCGCCGAGGGCGTGTCCGACCCGCACGAGTGGGCCGAGGTGGTCGCGGCCTTCGAATGCCTGGAACGCCCCTACGACCTCGCCCGCGTCCGTCACCGCCTGGCCGACTCCCTGCTGGCCGCGGGCGCCGACGAGGACGAGCGGGCACGCGCCACCGAGCTCCTGCGGCTGGCCGGGGCGGCGGCCGACCACCTCGGTGCCCGCCCCCTCGCCGACGCCGTGGCGCTGCTCGCCCAGCGGGCCCGCCTCGCCCTGGGCAGGGCCCCCGGGCCGCACGCTCCGACTCCCGGCGATCCGGCCCAGGCCCTCGGCCTCACCAGCCGTGAGCGCGACGTGCTGCGCCTGGTCGCGGCCGGCCGCACCAACCGCCAGATCGCCGAGGAACTCTTCATCTCCCCGAAGACCGCCAGCGTCCATGTGTCGAACATCCTCGCCAAGCTCGACGTCTCGGGGCGGGGAGAGGCGGCGGCACTGGCCCATCGGCTCCGGCTGTTCCCCCAGGAGACCCCCACTGCCCCGACGGCGGGCTGAGGCATACGCTGGCAGGGACCCGGGCCGAGGGAGGCGCCGTGTTCAACATGTTCGAGGAGATCTTCGCACCAGGCCGCAAGCACACCGACGACGAACGCAAACGGCTCGAACTGACCCGCGTGGACCTGAACGACGGTGATCCGGGCCGCGGCCCCATAGACCTGTCCTCGGGCAAGGTGGTCGTACGGCCGCCGGAGCGGGAACGCGGGGCGGCGGACCCGGCGGAGGAGCCCGTGTCCGAGCCGGACGAACCCTGAGGCCGCGGACCTACTTCACCTCCAGCTCCAGGATCCGGTCGTCCCCCTTCCCGGGGCTGCCTCGTCCGTCCGTCTCACTGGTGACCAGCCAGAGCTTGTCACCACCCGCCGAGACCACCGTGCGCAGCCGCCCGTACCTGCCGTTCAGGAAGGACTGCGGTGCGGCGGCGGCCCGCGTGCCCTCCAGGGGGACCCGCCACAGACGCTCGCCCTTCAGCCCCGCCATCCAGAGGGAACCCTCGGCATAGGCGATGCCGCTGGGTGAGGCGTCGGCGGTGTGCCACTGGGCGACCGGGTTGTGGTACTTCGGGTCGTCGCTCCTGCCCTCGACCACCGGCCAGCCGTAGTTGTCGCCCGGCTTGATCTGGTTCAGCTCGTCCCAGGTGTCCTGCCCGAACTCGGAGGCCCACAGGCGCTGTCTGTCGTCCCAGGCGAGACCCTGTACGTTGCGGTGCCCGTACGAGTACACGACCGAGCCGGCGAAGGGGTTGCCCGGCGCCGGATCCCCGTCCGGCGTCATCCGCAGGATCTTGCCGCCCAGCGCCTTCTTGTCCTGGGCCAGACCCCGGGAGCCCGTCTCGCCCGCTCCCGCGTACAGCATCCCGTCCGGTCCGAAGGCGATCCGGCCGCCGTTGTGGATCACTCCCTTGGGGATGCCCTTGAAGATCGTGTCCGGCGCGCCCAGTTGCTCGCCGGGCGGCTTCTTCGCGTCGTACAACATGCGGACGATCCGGTTGTCCGACGCCGTCGTGAAGTACGCGTAGACCATGTGGTCCGAGGCGTAGGCGGGGGAGAGCGCGATACCGAGCAGGCCGCCCTCCCCGGCGGGGGCCACTCCCGGTACCTGGCCCAGCTCCGTCGTCCTTCCGGTCTTCTCGTCCACCCGGGTGATCGTCCCCTCGTCCCGTGAGGACACCAGCAGGCCACCCTCCGGCAGCGGCGCAAGGCCCCAGGGCGACTTCAGGCCTTCGGTGACGGTACGCACCACCTTCACCGAGCCCTTGGCGGGCGCGGCCGTCTCGGTCGACGGCCCCGACGGCCCCGACGGCCCCGATCCCGTCACCCGGCCGTCCGACGACGGGTCCAGGCCGCCGACCGGCGATCCGCTCCCCGAGCCGCCGGAGGAACAGCCGGCCGTCACCACCAGCGCTGCCGCGGCCAACGCGGCCTTCACCACTCGACGTTGCACGATCAGAGGTCCCTTCGACGTGGCGGTCCTACTGTTCATACACCGCTCGCGTCCCGCGGGTTCCCGATCAGGGACACCCGATGCGCGAGCGCCGGCCGTGGGAGGTGTCAGTCCCACGACCCCTGCGCCCCGGGCAGCCCCGCGACCTCCGCCAGATCCTCCGCCGTCAGCGGCAGCCCGGCCGCCCCCGCGTTCTCCGCCGCCCACCGCGCCCGCTTGGCCCCCGGCACCGGAACCACGTGCCGGCCCTGGGACAGCACCCAGGCCAGCGCCACCTGCGCGGGAGTGACCCCGTCGCCGTGCCGCCGGGCCACCCGCCGCAGCCCGGCGACGATCGGCTGGTTGGCGGCCATCATCTCGGCCGTGAAACGGGGATGGCGGGCGCGCACGTCGTCGGGCTCGAAGCCCCCGCCGGGCGTCAGCGTGCCGGTCAGGAAACCGTTGCCGAGCGGCATCGCCGCCAGGAACCCCACGCCGCGCGCGGCGCACCAGGGCAGCAGCGCGTCCAGCGCCTCCGTCGACCACACCGACAGCTCGGCCTCCACCGCGCTCACCGGGAAGACCTGCTGCACCCGCTCCAGCTGCCGGATCGTTCCGTCGTGCAGCCGCCCGTCGTACGGTCGCGCCCCCGGGCGGCGGGCGGAACGGGCGCCGACCGCGCACAGCCCGAGCGAACGCACCTTTCCGGCCGCCACCAGATCGGCCATCGCGCCCCAGGTCTCCTCGACCGGAATCTCGGGGTCCGCGCGGTGCAGCTGGTAGAGGTCGATCACGTCGGTCTGCAGCCGGCGCAACGACGCGTCGCAGGCCCGCCGCACATAACCGGGACGCCCGTTGGCCACGATGTGCTGCTCGCCCGCCAGCAACCCCACCTTCGTCGACACGAAGGCCTCCGGACGTCGTTCCCGCAGCACCCGGCCCACCAGCAGCTCGTTGGTGAAGGGCCCGTACATGTCCGCCGTGTCGAGCAGTGTCGACCCCAGGTCGAGGGCCGTGTGCACCGTGCGCAGCGACTCCTCACCGCGCTGCCGCGAACCGGTGTACGCCCAGCTCATCGGCATGCACCCGAGCCCGACCGCCCCCACATCGAGCGTCGCCGCGCCGATCGTCCTGCGCTCCACCTGGCCGTAACCCTCCCTCTCCTGCCACCCCAACCTAACCTCTGTACGTCCCGCTGCCTGACATAGCCTCCTGAGCATGACTTCCGATGTGTGGCTCCCCTTTCACGCCGACGAGATCAAGGGCCTGCCCGAGGGCCTCAACTACCGCTTCTGGGACGGTGGCCAGGAGTTTCCCGCGGACCCGGCCGACTGCGTCTTCTATGTCGTGCCGTACATGAAGCCGCCCGCCGTCGGCCGGCGGCCGATGGCCGAAATGACCTCCCTGCAGGCCGTGCAGACCCTCTCGGCCGGAGTCGACCACGTCCAGCCGAGCCTGAAGTCCCTGCGTCCCGGGGTGCAGTTGTGCAACGCCCGCGGGGTGCACGAGGCGAGCACCAGCGAACTCGCCCTCGCCCTGATCCTCGCCTCGCTGCGGGGCATCCCCGACTTCGTACGTGCCCAGGACAAGGGGGAGTGGCGCTCCGGGTTCCGTCCGGCGCTGGCCGACAAGTCCGTCCTGATCGTGGGGTACGGGTCTATCGGGTCCGCGATCGAGGACCGGCTCGTGGCCTTCGAGGTGGCGCGGGTGGCGCGCGTCGCGCGCTCTGAGCGCACCACGGCGCGCGGTCCGGTGCACCCACTCACGGAACTGCCCGCGCTGCTCCCCGAAGCCGATGTCGTGGTGCTGTCCACGCCCCTCACCGACAGCACGCGCGGCCTGGTGGACGCCGACTTCCTGGCCCGTATGAAGGACGGCGCGCTCCTGGTCAACGTCGCCCGCGGCCCCGTCGTCGACACCAAGGCCCTGCTCGCCGAGCTGGACAGCGGACGGCTCACCGCGGCCCTGGACGTCACCGATCCCGAGCCGCTGCCCCTGGGGCACCCCCTGTGGCAGGCGCCCGGCGTGCTCATCAGCCCCCACGTCGGCGGCCCGACGTCCGCGTTCCTGCCGCGCGCCGAGCGGCTGCTGGTCACGCAGTTGAATCGTTTCGTGAACCGGGAGCCGCTCGGCAACGTGGTCCTCACCACGGGCACGTAACGCGCCGCCGTCCGCGGCTGCGCCCGGACGGGTGACACTCTCCGCATTCCCCCGAATGCGGGTCGTGTCCGCATCTCCGCTGGTCGTTACGGAGCGTAGAGGAACTATGTCCCTGAGTGACGAGACTGGTGTATCGTCCCGACAGGGGCTGCGCCGCGCACCGTTCGGCGCCGGGGATGGACATTCGGACTGCGAGGGGGGCGACGGGCGATGCACGGCCTATGGACGAACGATCCGACGCGGCGGGGCCGTCGGCGACCCTGGCGCTCGGCCACGCGCGGCCGAGCCCACGGTGGTCACGGCGGCCATGGCGGACATCATCACCGCAGGCACGGCGCGCGCAGGAGGCATGCGCACCCGGCGTGCCCGGAGCAGCGGGATCCCGCTGTGCGGACCGGGTGGGACCGGTGAGCTCCCCCGGAGCGCTGTTGACCCGCCGTCCGGTACTCGGCGGTGGGACGGGTATGGTCTCGCAGCTCGCGCTGGCCATGGTGTGCGCGGGATACGCCGTCGGTTCCGCCCTAGGCTGGGGCTCGGCGAACCTGGCACTGATCATGGGCGACTTCGGGCTCTGCGCCGCCGCGGGCACCGCGGCCGTCTCCTGCTTCCTCTACGCCCACCACCGGTGCAGCCGCTTTCGACCCGCGTGGATGCTCTTCGCGGTCTCCTCGGCCATGGCCTCGCTGGGCAACGGTGTCTGGGGGTGGTACGAGATCGTCCTGGAGCGTCAGGTCCCGAGCCCCAGCTTCGCCGACATCTTCTTCCTGTGCTTCGCGCCGCCGGCCATCGTGGGACTGCTGGTGCTCGCCAAGAGGCCGGTGACCAAGGCCGGTTGGATCTGCCTGGCGCTCGACTCCTGGCTGATCGGCGGTTCCCTGCTCACGCTGTCCTGGAGTCTCGCGCTCGCCCAGGCGGCGAAGTTCGACGGCCCGAGCGTCGCGCACACCGCGCTCTCCCTGGCGTACCCCCTGCTGGACATCGCCCTGGTCAGCATGGTGCTGGCGCTGCACTTCAGGCGCTCCTCCCTGAACCGCTCGGCGGTGAACACCGCGATCGGCGCACTCGCCCTGACCGTGATGTGCGACGCCCTGTTCACCTCGCCCCTCCTGCACAACAACTACCACTCCGGGCAGCTTCTCGACGCGGGCTGGTTCGCCGGCTCACTGCTCCTCGCGTACGCCCCCTGGGCAGGCACCCGGCACGGACAGCCGGACGCCTGCGAACACGGCGGGACCGGACCGCGCGGGTACGGGCACGAACGGAGCGGGCGTGAACGGAGCGGGCACGGAAGGGACGGCTACGGCGAGGACGGGCACGCCCGCGTGGTGCACGAACACATCCCGGACCGGCGGCCGGACGGCGGACATCCCGTGGGGCACCCCGTCCCGCAGGGTGCGGGCCACCACCGGTACGCGGCCCCCCGCCCGATCGCCGGATCGCTGGGCGCGCTCACGCCCTACCTGGCCGCCGCGGTCTGCACGCTGGGGATTCTCTACAACGTGCTCAACGGCCGCAGCGTCGACCGCGTGGTGCTCCTCACCGCGGGGCTGGTCGTGCTCGCCCTGGTGGTGCGCCAGGGCATCATGCTGCTCGACAACATCACCCTGACCCAGGAGCTGGCCCAGAAGGAGAACCACTTCCGCTCCCTGGTGCAGGGCTCCAGCGACGTCATCATGATCGCGGCGCCGAACGGCATCCTGAAGTACGTCAGCCCGGCAGCCGCCGGCGTCTACGGCCGCAGGGCGGAGGACCTCGTCGGCTCCGAGCTCGCCTCGCTCATCCACCCCGAGGACCTCGGCTGCGTGGTGCACGAGGTGCGCCGCTTCCTGGCCGCCAGCCATCCGCAGGAGCCCACCACGCGCATCGAGTGCCGCTTCAAGTCCGGCGAGGGCGGCTGGCTCAACGTGGAGTCCACCGTCAACCGGCACCACGGCGGCCTCATCTTCAACAGCCGTGACGTGACGGAGCGGGTGCGTCTGCAGGCACAACTGCAGCACAACGCCGAGCACGACCCGCTCACCGACCTGCCCAACCGCGCCCTGTTCACGCGGCGCGTCCAGCAGGCCCTGTCCGGCCGCCGCTCCACCGACCGCGGGACGGCCGTTCTCTTCATCGACCTGGACGGCTTCAAGGCGGTCAACGACACGATCGGGCACCAGGCCGGCGACGAGCTCCTCGTCCAGGCCGCCCGCAGACTCCAGGACTCGGTGCGGCACGGCGACACCGCCGCCCGGCTCGGCGGCGACGAGTTCGCGGCCCTGATCGTCGGCGACGGCAACCGCGACCGTGCCGCGCGTGAGCAACAGATCATGGAACTCGCCGACCGGCTGCGGATCAAGCTCTCGCAGCCCTACGCCATCGACGGCAACGATGTCCGGGTGGCCGCGTCCATCGGCGTCGGCTTCGCCGAACCGGGCCTTGGGGCGGGCGAGTTGCTGCGCAACGCCGACCTGGCCATGTACCGCGCCAAGGCGGCGGGCAAGGGGCGGGTCGAGCTGTACGCACCCCAGATGCAGCAGGATGTCGTACGCAAGGCGGAGCTGGCGACGCGACTGCGCTCGGCTCTCCAGGACGGCGAGTTCGCGCTGCTGCACCAGCCCGTGGTCTGCCTGGAGAACGGCCGGATCGCGACGGTCACCGCCCAGGCCCGCTGGCGTTCCTCCCAGGGGGTGCTCTTCACACCCGCCGAGTTCCTGCGCGTCGCCGAGGACAGCGACCGGACCGCCGAGCTGGGCCGCTGGATCCTGGAGGAGGCGGTCGAACAGGCCGCCGAGCGGGCCGCCGCGGGGGTCACGGTGCCCGTGGCCGTCCGGATGAGCGCCCGGCGTCTGCTGGACCGCTCGGCGCCCCTCGGCTCCGTGGAGGCCCTGCTGACCCGGCACGGGCTCTCCTCGGGTGCCCTGATCGTCGAGCTGTCCGACGCCGATCCGCGGGTCGCCCTGGACGAGCTGGAGCGCCGGCTGAACGCGCTGCGCAGGGTCGGGGTCCGGATCGCCCTGGACGGCTTCGGGGGCGGCTGCGCCGCCATCACGGCGCTCAGAAGGCTCCCCGTCGACGTCCTGCGGCTCGACCGGGGCCTGGTCGAGGGTGTCGTCGAGTCCGCCCGGCTGCACAAGATCACCAGTGGGCTGCTGAGGATCGCCACCGACCTCGGGCTGCAGTCCGTGGCCGACGGCGTGGACCTTCCCGAGCAGGTCGTGGCCCTGCGCGCGATGGGCTGTACGCACGGCCAGGGGATGGCCTTCTCCGGGCCCCTCGACGAGTACCGGCTGCGCAGGGCGCTGTCTTCCGGCCACTACCCGGTCCCGCACGGGCCGGCCGAGCCGGCGTTCGCGGGCGGCGGCGGGGTGTATACGAGTGGTGTGCCCGCTGTCCTCGGGAGCGGAACCGCCCTCCGCTCACATAATGAGACTCCCGTCCCACCTACTTGACAGTCGATGCGTGCCGGGGGGAGGGTCAATGCCATGCGCACCCGAATTCTCGTACTTGGAAAGCGCGTCGGCTGAAGCTGGTGATCACCGGACGGACCCGGAAGATCCAGCGACCGCACCCGGCGCGCTCCCCTCGCTTGCCTCACGGCACGAGGGGTTTTTTGTTGTACAGATGACTGTCGACCAACAACCGCACATCGTACAAACCTCGCAAAAACCCTCAGCATCGAGAAGAGAATGACGATGACCGAGCAGGCCACCGGGGCCCATCATCCGCAGCCGCGGCCCCGTTCCGGAGGACAGCAGTCCGCGCCCGAACAGGTGACGGGTGCCAAGTCCCTCATCCGTTCTCTCGAGGAGGTCGGGGCCGACACGGTATTCGGCATTCCCGGCGGCGCGATCCTTCCGGCCTACGACCCGCTGATGGACTCCCAGCGCGTGCGGCACGTGCTCGTCCGGCACGAGCAGGGCGCGGGTCACGCGGCCACCGGTTACGCGCAGGCCACCGGCCGGGTCGGCGTCTGCATGGCGACCAGCGGCCCGGGTGCCACCAACCTGGTGACGCCGATCGCCGACGCGCACATGGACTCGGTGCCGCTCGTGGCGATCACCGGGCAGGTCGCGTCCAAGGCGATCGGCACCGACGCCTTCCAGGAGGCGGACATCGTCGGCATCACCATGCCGGTCACCAAGCACAACTTCCTGGTCACCAAGGCCGAGGACATCCCGAAGACGATCGCGGAGGCCTTCCACATCGCCTCGACCGGCCGTCCTGGCCCGGTCCTCGTCGACATCGCCAAGGACGCCCTCCAGGCGCAGACCACCTTCCAGTGGCCGCCCGTCATGGACCTGCCCGGCTACCGGCCGGTGACCAAGCCGCACGCCAAGCAGATCCGCGAGGCCGCCAAGCTGATCACGCAGGCGAAGCGGCCCGTCCTCTACGTCGGCGGCGGTGTCCTCAAGGCCGGTGCCACCGCCGAGCTGAAGGTCCTCGCCGAACTCACCGGAGCGCCCGTCACCACCACCCTGATGGCGCTCGGCGCATTCCCCGACAGTCACGAACTGCACGTGGGAATGCCGGGCATGCACGGTGCGGTCACCGCCGTCACCGCGCTGCAGAAGGCCGACCTGATCGTCGCCCTCGGAGCCCGCTTCGACGACCGCGTCACCGGCAAGCTGGACAGCTTCGCCCCGTACGCCAAGATCGTCCACGCCGACATCGACCCCGCCGAGATCGGCAAGAACCGCGCGGCCGACGTGCCGATCGTCGGGGACGCCCGCGAGGTCATCGCCGACATGGTCCAGGCCGTGCAGAGGGAGCACAGCGAGGGACACCGCGGCGACTACAGCGCCTGGTGGAAGGACCTCAACCGCTGGCGCGAGACGTACCCGCTGGGGTACGAGCAGCCCGACAACGGCTCGCTGTCGCCGCAGCAGGTCATCGAGCGCATCGGACAGCTCGCGCCGGAGGGCACGATCTTCGCCGCGGGCGTCGGCCAGCACCAGATGTGGGCCGCGCACTACATCCAGTACGAGAACCCCGCGACCTGGCTGAACTCCGGCGGTGCCGGGACGATGGGCTACGCGGTGCCGGCCGCGATGGGCGCCAAGGCGGGGCGGCCGGACCGCACGGTCTGGGCGGTCGACGGCGACGGCTGCTTCCAGATGACCAACCAGGAACTCACCACCTGCGCCCTGAACAACATCCCGATCAAGGTCGCCATCATCAACAACGGCGCCCTCGGGATGGTCCGCCAGTGGCAGACCCTCTTCTACAACCAGCGCTACTCCAACACCGTGCTGCACAGCGGTCCGGGCGCGGACGGCAAGCAGCCGAGCGCGGGAACCCGCGTCCCGGACTTCGTGAAGCTGTCGGAGGCGATGGGCTGCTACGCCATCCGGTGCGAGTCCCCGGACGACCTCGACAAGGTCATCGAAGAGGCGAACTCGATCAACGACCGCCCCGTCGTGGTCGACTTCATCGTCCACGAGGACGCCATGGTGTGGCCGATGGTCGCCGCCGGCACCTCGAACGACGAGATCATGGCAGCCCGGGACGTCCGCCCCGACTTCGGCGACAACGAAGACGACTGAGAGAGAGCCGAGTCCGAACCATGAGCACCAAGCACACCCTCTCCGTCCTCGTGGAGAACAAGCCCGGTGTCCTCGCCCGGATCACCGCCCTGTTCTCGCGCCGCGGGTTCAACATCGACTCGCTCGCCGTGGGTATCACCGAGCACCCCGACATCTCCCGCATCACCATCGTGGTGAACGTGATCGAGGCACTGCCGCTCGAACAGGTCACCAAGCAGCTCAACAAGCTCGTCAACGTCCTGAAGATCGTCGAACTGGAGCCGGGCGCGGCGGTGCAGCGCGAACTCGTTCTGGTGAAGGTGCGGGCGGACAACGAGACGCGCTCCCAGATCGTCGAGATCGTCCAGCTGTTCCGGGCCAAGACCGTGGACGTCTCCCCGGAGGCCGTCACCATCGAGGCCACCGGCGGCAGCGACAAGCTGGAGGCCATGCTCAAGATGCTGGAGCCGTTCGGCATCAAGGAGCTCGTCCAGTCCGGCACGATCGCGATCGGACGTGGGGCGCGTTCGATCACGGACCGGTCGCTGCGCGCCCTCGACCGATCAGCCTGAGTCCTGGAACGGGCGGCCGGTGACCGCCGACCGCCCGTATGCCGAGACCCCGAAACTTTCCCTCCCCCGCCCGCCGTACGGTGGGACGCGACACCGCACACCAAGGAGAACCCCAGTGGCCGAGCTGTTCTACGACGACGACGCCGACCTGTCCATCATCCAGGGCCGCAAGGTCGCGGTCATCGGCTACGGCAGCCAGGGCCACGCCCACGCGCTGTCGCTGCGCGACTCGGGTGTGGACGTCCGTGTCGGTCTGCACGAGGGCTCCAAGTCCAAGGCGAAGGCCGAGGAGCAGGGGCTTCGCGTGGTGACGCCGTCGGAGGCCGCCGCCGAGGCCGACGTCATCATGATCCTGGTGCCGGACCCGATCCAGGCCCAGGTCTACGAGGAGTCCATCAAGGACAACCTCAAGGACGGCGACGCGCTGTTCTTCGGCCACGGCCTGAACATCCGCTTCGACTTCATCAAGCCGCCGGCCGGGGTCGACGTCTGCATGGTCGCCCCGAAGGGTCCGGGCCACCTGGTCCGCCGCCAGTACGAGGAGGGCCGCGGCGTGCCCTGCATCGCGGCCGTCGAGCAGGACGCGACCGGCAACGGCTTCGCGCTGGCGCTGTCGTACGCGAAGGGCATCGGCGGCACCCGCGCCGGCGTCATCAGGACGACCTTCACCGAGGAGACCGAGACCGACCTGTTCGGTGAGCAGGCCGTCCTCTGCGGTGGTACCGCGGCGCTGGTCAAGGCGGGCTTCGAGACCCTGACCGAGGCGGGCTACCAGCCGGAGATCGCGTACTTCGAGTGCCTCCACGAGCTGAAGCTCATCGTCGACCTCATGTACGAGGGCGGTCTGGAGAAGATGCGCTGGTCGATCTCCGAGACCGCCGAGTGGGGCGACTACGTCACCGGCCCGCGCATCATCACCGACGCCACCAAGGCCGAGATGAAGCAGATCCTCGCCGAGATCCAGGACGGCACGTTCGCCAGGAACTGGATGGAGGAGTACCACTCCGGTCTGAAGAAGTACAACGAGTACAAGACCCAGGACGAGAACCACCTCCTGGAGACCACCGGCAAGGAGCTCCGCAAGCTCATGTCGTGGGTCGACGACGACGAGGCGTAAGCCGAACGGCCGAAGGACCGGGGCGGACCGCTCCGGCCCTTCGGTCTGACCCTGGGTAATGCCCGTGACCGCGACGTTGTACACCCCGTCCAGCCACGGACGAGTGATCCTTCCACACAGGCGCAAGAAGGCCCCTGCTGCGGCACTACACTGCTGCACAACATACGCGTCAGGCCCACAGCGTCGTGCGTCTTCCACGCGGCTCGAGCGACCCCGAAGATCTGCAGGCACGCCCCCGCGCCGCCCGGCACGCACTCTCGCCGCACCGGTCACGGGCCCGAGTAGCCTCCGCTACGAGAGCCCCGTCCGGCAGACCGAGAGCACGCACCGGACGACGCGAGAACGCACCCGCACCTCGCCGAGGCCGCTACATCCCTCCACTCGCCCGCGGCCGTCGGGACGGCCGTCCGCATTGGACTTGTGAGGACTCACGTGAGCTCGAAACCTGTCGTACTCATCGCTGAAGAGCTGTCGCCCGCGACCGTTGACGCCCTGGGCCCGGACTTCGAGATCCGGCACTGCAACGGCGCGGACCGTGCCGAACTGCTGCCCGCGATCGCCGACGTCGACGCGATCCTGATCCGTTCGGCCACCAAGGTCGACGCCGAGGCGGTCGCCGCCGCGAAGAAACTGAAGGTCGTCGCACGAGCCGGCGTCGGCCTGGACAACGTCGACGTCTCCGCCGCCACCAAGGCCGGCGTGATGGTCGTCAACGCCCCCACCTCCAACATCGTGACCGCCGCCGAGCTGGCCTGCGGTCTGCTGCTGGCCACCGCGCGGCACATCCCGCAGGCCAACTCGGCGCTGAAGAACGGCGAGTGGAAGCGCTCGAAGTACACCGGCGTCGAGCTGGCCGAGAAGACCCTCGGTGTCGTCGGTCTCGGCCGCATCGGCGCGCTGGTCGCCCAGCGCATGTCGGCGTTCGGCATGAAGGTCGTCGCCTACGACCCCTATGTCCAGCCTGCCCGGGCCGCGCAGATGGGCGTCAAGGTCCTGTCGCTGGACGAGCTGCTCGAGGTCGCGGACTTCATCACCGTGCACCTGCCGAAGACCCCCGAGACGGTCGGTCTCATCGGCGACGAGGCGCTGCACAAGGTCAAGCCGTCGGTGCGGATCGTCAACGCCGCGCGCGGCGGGATCGTCGACGAGGAGGCGCTGTACTCGGCGCTCAAGGAGGGCCGCGTCGCGGGCGCGGGCCTGGACGTGTACGCGAAGGAGCCCTGCACGGACTCCCCCCTCTTCGAGCTCGACGAGGTCGTCTGCACCCCGCACCTCGGTGCCTCCACGGACGAGGCGCAGGAGAAGGCGGGTGTCTCCGTCGCCCGTTCGGTGCGTCTGGCGCTCGCCGGTGAGCTGGTCCCGGACGCGGTGAACGTGCAGGGCGGTGTCATCGCCGAGGACGTCAAGCCGGGCCTGCCGCTCGCCGAGAAGCTCGGCCGCATCTTCACCGCGCTGGCGGGCGAGGTCGCGGTCCGCCTCGACGTCGAGGTGTACGGCGAGATCACCCAGCACGACGTGAAGGTGCTCGAACTCTCCGCGCTCAAGGGCGTGTTCGAGGACGTCGTCGCGGAGACGGTGTCGTACGTCAACGCTCCTCTCTTCGCGCAGGAGCGCGGTGTGGAGGTGCGTCTGACGACCAGCTCGGAGTCCCCGGACCACCGCAACGTCGTCACCGTGCGCGGCACGCTCGGCGACGGCCAGGAGGTCGCGGTCTCCGGCACGCTGGCCGGCCCCAAGCACCTGCAGAAGATCGTCGCCGTCGGCGAGTACGACGTGGACCTCGCCCTCGCCGACCACATGGTCGTGCTGCGCTACGAGGACCGTCCCGGTGTCGTCGGCACCGTCGGCCGTGTCTTCGGTGAGGCGGGCATCAACATCGCGGGCATGCAGGTGGCCCGCGCGGCCGCCGGCGGCGAGGCCCTCGCGGTCCTCACCGTCGACGACACGGTCCCGCAGGGCGTCCTCAACGAGGTCGCGGACGAGATCGGTGCCACGTCGGCCCGGTCGGTGAACCTCGTCTGACGTTCGCTTTCGAGGGCCGGGTCATCTTCGGGTGCCCGGCCCTCGGTCGTGCCCGGCCCTCGGTCGTGCGCGCACACGGGAACGTGTCCGCCGGGACCCACGGGCAGACGGCGTACGCGGCCCGGCGGCAGCGGGGGACCGACGGTGGTGGACAGGGGCGGCGGATCGGTGCCGGCCGTGCGTCAACGGGGGACCGGCGGGTGCGGATCGGCGGCGGCCGACCCGTGGGCGCGAACGGTCGTTCGGGCGGACGCGGTGGACTCCGGCTCGATCAGGCCCTGGCGGTACGCGATGGCCACCGCCTCGGTGCGGCCCGCGGCGCCCAACTTGGCGAGGATGTTGGAGACATGGACGCTCGCCGTCTTGCCGCTGATGAACAGCTCCTCGCCGATCTGGCGGTTGGTGCGGCCACGGGCGAGCAGTCGCAGGACGTCGCTCTCGCGGGCGGTCAGATCCGCGACGCGGTCCGCGGCGGACGGTGATCCGGCGAGACGGCCGCGCCGGATCAGGGCGTCCACCTCGTCGCGCAACGGCACGGCACCGAGCCGGTCGGCGGTGTCACGGGCGGCGGCGGCCTGCCCGGCGGCCTCCTCGCGCCGGTCCGCGGCGAGCAACGCCTCGGCGAACCGTCTTCTGGAGCGCGCCAGTTCGTACGGATCTCCGTAGTCGAACGCGCTGACGGCCGTCTCCCACGCGGTGACGGCCCGCTCCCGCGCGTCGTCGTCGGTCCGCGGGCGGGCGCGCAGCCATTCCGCCTCGGCGCGGGCCAGCCAGGCGAGGCCTTCCGGACCCTGCCGCGTCCCGTCCTCGCCCTTGGCGGCGGTGCTCCGGGCGATCTCCACCAGTTCGGAGGCGGTGGCGGCCCAGCGGAGGGCCCCGGCCTCGTCGCCGCTCAGACGCAGCCGTACGGCCGCGTCGGCGACCGCGGAGAGCGCGAGCGCGGCGAGCCGCACACCGATGTCGGGCCGCTCGTTGCCGGAGCCGTCGCTGAGTGCCGCGAGACTCTCGCGCAGGGCCGCGACGGCGCCCTCCGCGTCCCCGCGCAGCGCCGCGTCGTCGGTCAGCACGATGCCCGCGACGAGTGAGGCCATCCAGTCGAACGGCCCTGCGAGCAGGGCGCGGGCCCGCTCGACCGCCCCCCGTTCGCCGCGCGCCAGGGCGACGTACAGCGCGGGACCGGTGGCGAACCCGCCCGCCGGCGGCAGCCGTTCGGCGTCGGCGGCGGCCGCCCGGGCGCACTCGTCCCAGCGGCCCAGGGTGTAGAGGATCAGGGACTGGAGGTAGCGCAGCTCCAACGCGTACGGCGAGGACAGGAGTCCGGAGCGGCCCGCTCGCTCCAGTCCCTCGGAGAGCCAGGTCAGGCACTCGTCCAGCGCCCCGGACTCGTAGCACCCGATGGCCAGGTTGAAGAGCGCGCGCATCTCGACGGAGACGTTGCCCGCCTGCCGGGCCAGATCGCGGGCGTGCCGCAGCCGCTCCCGGCCCAGCGGGGTCCGCCGGCTGCCGCCGTCCAGACCGACCAGGGAGATGATCAGGTCGGCCTGGGCGTCGGGCAGCCGGAGTTCCTCGGCGGTGCGCAGGGCCTGTCGGGCCACACGCTGGGCGTCCTCGTCGTGGCCCATGTACCGCGCGGCCATGACATGGGTGGCCGCGGCCCACACCCAGGTGTGCGAGGGGGGCTCGGCCGGGATCATGGCCAGCGCCTCGCTGCTGTACGTGTAGGCGGCCTTCGTGCTGTCGACGCGTATCAGATTGCCCGCGAGGGTGTACCGGACGCGGGCGGCGAGTTCCGAGTCCGCGTCCGAACCCGCCCGGGCGAGCGCGGCGCGGGTGAGGGAGACCGCCCGGTGGGCGTCGCCGGCGTGCGCGGCGGCCGCGGAGGCACGCAGCGTGAGCGTCACCGGCCCGCACGCCGGCGGTCGGGCGGCGGGGTCCACCGCGGACCACAGTTCGAGTACGGCCTCCAGGTGGCGCAGCTCCTCGGCGGGCGCGCCGAGGACCTGGGCGTGGTCGGCGGCTTCCAGGGAGGCGGTGAGCGCGTCCGCCAGGTCGTGGCTCTCGCGCGAGTGGTGGGCGCGCTCGGCCGAACGGGCCCGCCCGGTGAGGAGCCCGGCGAACGTGCCGTGCAGCCGGACCCGCTCGCCCGGCAGCAGATCGGCGTAGACGGCCTCGCGGGTCAGGGCGTGCCGGAAGGAGTACGTACCGTCCTCGCCGGGGACCAGCAGCTGTCGTCCGACGGCCTCGCGCAGCGCCGACTCCAGGGCGTCCTGCGGCAGTCGTACCGCGTCGCGCAGCAGGCCGTGCTCGACGCGCCGCCCGGCGACCGAGGCGGTGCGCAGCACCTGCTGGGCGGTGTCGGACAGTTGCTCGATCCGGATGAGGAGTACGTCGGCGAGGCCGCTCGGCATGGCGGGGGCGGCCGGGTCGACGTCGCCGGGCAGCGCGGCGAGCAGCTCCTCCGCGTAGAAGGCGTTGCCCTCCGCGCGTTCGACGATCCGGCGGACGGTGGTTTCGGAGAGGACCTCCGCCCGCAGGGCGCGCACCAGGCGGGCCACCTCGGCGTCGGCCATCGGGCGCAGTTCGAGGCGGTCCACGGAGGGCAGCCGGACCAGCTCGGCGAGCAGGGGGCGCAGGGGGTGGCGGCGGTGCAGGTCGTCCGCGCGGTAGGAGGCGAAGACGGCCAGACGGTGGGCCGGGGCGCCGGGCGCCGCGTTCTGCAGGAGCCCGCGGCTGAGGAGGAAGCGGAGGAGGTCGCGGGAGGACTGGTCGGCCCAGTGGAGGTCTTCGAGGACCAGGAGGAGGGGGGTGATGTCGGCGACGGCGGCCAGCAGGGCGGCCACCCCGTCGAAGAGACGCAGGCGGCTGCCGGTGTCCGTGGTGCCGTCGGGGGTGCCGGTCCCGGTACCTGCTCCGGTGCCGGTGCCGAGCAGGCGGCCGACCGCCGGGTGGGCGGCGAACGCGGCCGCGAACCGCTCGTCCGCGGCGAGCATGCCGAGGATCTCCGTGAACGGGAGGTAGGGCAGGCCCACGTCACCGAGGTCGACGCAGTGGCCTGTCAGTACCGTCATGTCCGTGCGGGTGGCGTGGGCGGCGGCCTCCGTCAGGACGCGGGTCTTGCCGACGCCGGCGTCTCCGGAGACGAGTACCGCGCGGGGGGTGCCGTTCCTGGCTCGGTCCAGCACGTCGGTGAGCCGGGCGAGTTCGCTGCCGCGGCCGATGAACGGCGTACCGAATGTCTGTGCCACGACCACCATCCTGGCACGCCGTACGCGTGCGAAGGTGTCCTCGCCCTCGCCCCCGCCCCCGCCGCCCCTAACCGTCCCATCCGTCCCTGGGGGCGTGCCCCCAGGGACGGGACGGGCAGAGCGCGGCCGTCCGGCGGATGTCAGGCCGGCGCCTGCTCGCCCTGCGGGACCGCACCCGCACCCCCACCCTCCCGCACCCGCACCCTGCGCAGCGTCACCGACGCCAGCGCCGCCGCGCCCAGCAACAGCACCGCGCCCGTGACGGCCGCCGCGTGCATCCCGTCGGTGAAGGCCTCGCGGGCCGCCCGGACCAGGGCCCCGCCGGTGTCGCCGGGCAGTTGGCGGGCCACCGCCAGCGCGCCGCCCAGGGTCTCGCGGGCCGCGTCCGGGGCGTCGGACGGAATTCCGTGGCGATAGACCGCCGTGCCGATCGAGCCCAGGACGGCCATGCCCAGCGCACCCCCGAACTCCGCGCCGGTCTCCAGCAGGGAGGAGGCGACGCCCGCGTTAGCGACGGGGACCGCGCTCAGCGCCAGGTCCATCATCTGGGACATGACGACGACGATGCCGGCGGCGAGGACCCCGGCTCCGGCGAGTGCCCACCACAGCGCGTCCCTGCCGGTGAGCGCCAGCAGTCCGTATCCGCACGCGCCGAGGACGAATCCGCCGGAGACGACATGGGCGCGGTGCACGCCCTTCTGCACCAACTGCGCGGCCACCGGCGCGGCGACGCCGACCAGGACCGTCGGGAGCAGCGCCCACAGGGCGGCCGCCATGGAGCTCTTGCCGAGCACGGACTGCAGGTACTGGGTGGTGAAGTACGCCGAGCCCATCATCCCGAACGAGGAGACGAGGTTGAGGACGACGGCGGGCGCGAAGCCGCGGCCGCGGAACAACTCGGGGGAGATCAGCGGGGATTCGGCGGTGCGCTGACGCCGGACGAAGAGGGCGGTGAAGAGGAGGCCGACGAGGACCGAGAGGACGTACTCGAACTTCCAGCCCTCGGAGGGGATCTCCTTCACGCCGTAGACGACGGGCAGCACGGCCGCCATCGACAGCGGGACGCTCGGCAGGTCGAAGCGGCCCGGCCGCGGGTTCCTGGACTCGGGGAGCAGGACCGGGCCGAGGACCAGCAGCAGTGCCATGGCGGGCAGGTTGACCAGGAAGACGGAGCCCCACCAGAAGTACTGCACCAGGATCCCGCTCATCACCGAGCCGAGCGCGACGCCGCCGGTCATGACGCCGGACCACAGACCGATGGCCTTCGCGCGCTGGCCGGGGTCCGTGAACATCGTGCGGATGATCGCCATCGTCGACGGCATCAGGGTCGCGCCGCCGACGCCGAGGAGCGCGCGGGCCGCGATCAGTGTCCCCGCGCTGTCGGCGTAGGCGGCGAGGGCGGACGCCGCGCCGAACGCGCCGGCGCCGAACAGGAGGAGCCGGCGGCGGCCGATGCGGTCGCCGAGCGATCCCATCGTCATCAGCAGGCCGGCGAGCACGAACGCGTAGATGTCGAAGATCCACAGCTGCTGGGTGCCGCTCGGCTCGAGGTCGGCGCTGATCGCGGGGATCGCGAAGTAGAGGACCGACACGTCCATGGAGACCAGGAGCAGCGGAAGCATCAGGACACCGAGGGCGGTCCATTCGCGGCGCCCGGCACGGGTGCCGGGCGCGGGAGTCGTGCGCGTCGGGTTCGTCATGGCAGGGACTGTACGTATGTATTAAACGCGTGTCTAGTACGCTCGTTTAAGACGAGCGTGTGTGACGCACGTATGGGACGTTTGTATGGATCGGGGGTAGGGTGACCCGCATGGGACACCGTGACGATCTGCTCGAAGGCGCCAAGCGCTGCCTGCTGGAGAAGGGGTTCGTGCGCACGACCGCGCGCGACATCGTGAAGGAGTCGGGGACGAACCTGGCGTCCATCGGCTACCACTACGGGTCGAAGGACGCGTTGCTCACCCAGGCGTTCGTGGAGCTCGTGCAGGAGTGGGGCGAGAAGTCCGGCCATCATCCGGAGCGGGAGGACACGCCCGGGGGCTCCGTGGAGCGCTTCCACAGCGTGTGGGCGCGGATGCTGGATTCCTTCGAGGAGTACCGGCCCGTGTGGGCGGCCAGCATGGAGGTCGTGACACAGGGGGAGCGGGTGCCGGAACTGCGCGGCCTGATGGCGCAGGCGCAGACCGAGGGCCGGGCCGGGCTCACCGCCATGCTGCTGGGCCTGGACGAGGAGACCCTCGACGAGCGGACCGTGAAGTCCGTCGGAGGCTTCTACCAGGCGCTCCTCAACGGGGTGATGGTGCAGTGGCTCTTCGACCCGGCGAGCGCCTCGACCGCGGACGACCTCACGGAGGGGCTGCGCCGCGTGATCGAGGCGGCGGGCACCGCGCGACGGGACGGCGCGGTGTCTCCGTGACCGTCCCCGGCGGCCCGTTCGCCCGTCCCGGCGACGTCGGCCGGACGCCGGAGCGAGCGCTCCGCGCTCCTCACAGCCGCGCCGCCTTGAGCGCCATGTGCAGCAGCAGACGGTCCTCGCCGTCGTCCAGGTCGAGTCCCGTCAGCTGTTCGACGCGGGAGAGGCGGTAGTAGAGCGTCTGCCGGTGGATGCCCAGCTCGGCCGCGGTGCGCCCGGCCTGGCCCGCGCAGTCGAGGAACACCTCCGCGGTGCGGGCGAGTTCGTGGTGGGCGGGGGAGAGGAGGGTGTGGACGGCGGGGTCCCTGGCGGCCTCGGGAGGGAGAGTGGTGAGGAGGCGGTACGGACCGATCGACGACCACTCGGCGACCGGGCCGAGGCGGGGCTCGGCGAGGACCGCGCGGGCGGCGGCGGACGCCTCCTGCCAGCCGGCCCCCAGCTCCGCGAGCCCCACCCGCGCCCCGGCGACCCCGGCCGCCGCCCGTGCTCCCGAGACCCCGGCGCCTCCCGCGCGCTCCCCCTCCGCCTCCCGTACGAACCGGACGGCCGCCGTCAGCGCCGGCGTCAGCACCTCGGGCGAGCGCAGCCGGACCAGCAGCGCGAGGCTCCAGCCGGGCTCCGCCCCTTCGGAGACGGCAGCGGTGGAGGCGGTGGCGGAGGCGCGGCCGCTCCACGGCACCGTGCACAGGGCGGTCGCACCCGGCACCGTACGGGCCGACGGCGCGTCGTCCGGGTCGGCCGAGGGCCAGGGCGCGACGCACACCAGCGTGTGCAGGCCTTCACCGCGCGGGCCGAGAGCCGCGCGCAGCTCGGCCACGGCCATGTCCCGCTGCCAGCCCCGTTCGGCGGTGAGCACGGCCCGCAGTTCGCGGGTCAGGTCCGCGCCAGCCTGCGCCTCGTCCGCGAGCAGCGCGCCGATACGGGAGGCGACCCCCATGGCGGCGTCCAGCCGCTCCTGCGCCGGTCCCGGGTCGTCGTCCAGGAGCCACACGTATCCCAGCACGACACCCCGATGGCGTACGGGCAGGCAGACGCGTCCCCGGTAGACCCCCGCCTCCGGGGTCGGCGGAATACGGACCGGGTCCGTGGCCCGGGCGATGCCGAAGCCCTCGAACCAGGCGCGGACCGCCGGAGTGGAGCGGCGGGTGAGGATCGAGCGGGTGCGGACGGGGTCGAGGGCGGCCGCGTCGAAGTCGTCGTCGCCGTCACTCCCGTACGCGGCGAAGGCGATCAGCTCGAAGTCCCGGTTCTCCAGGGTCGCGGGAGCGTCGAGCAGTGCCGAGATCTCGTCGACGAGCTCCTGGTACTCGCCGCCGCCGGCCGTTCTGCCCGCCTTGAAATCACCCGTCACACGGGCATTCTCCTCCATCACCCGGGAACCTTCATACAGATGTCTGAGATCCAGGGCACGGATGCGTGACAGCTGTCGATGGCCGAGGATCGGGGGGATCCCTAGGTTTCACGGTGGTTCCCCGTGCCGTCCCCGCCTGTTGTGCGAGGGTTCGCGGCCGTCCGTACTTTCCGTGGAGGTGCCCGTGCTGGGTCCCGTGATTCTCGCCGCGTCGCGCAGCGACCGCATGCGCCGTCTCGTGTCGGCGGCCCCCGGCACCAAGCAGGTGGTCGCCCGCTTCATCGCCGGTGAGAGCGTCGACCAGGTCGTCCCGGTCGTCCAGGACGCCGTCGCCAAGGGGCTCGCGGTCACCCTGGACGTCGTCGGCGAGGACATCACCACGCGCGAACAGGCCTTCGCCGCCCGCGACGCCTACCTGGACCTCATCGAGCACCTCAGGGAGCTGGACCTCGGCACCAAGGCCGAGATGTCCGTCAAGCTCTCGATGTTCGGCCAGGCGCTGGAGGGCGGCCACGAACTGGCGCTCGCCAACGTCCGCCCGGTGGTCGAGGCCGCGGCCGCCATCGGCACCACGGTCACGCTGGACGCCGAGGACCACACCACCCTCGACTCGATGTTCGCCATCCACGAGGAGCTGCGGAAGGACTTCCCCGCGACCGGCTGCGTCATCCAGGCCTACCTGTTCCGCACCGAGGCCGACGCCCGGCGCCTCGCCGCGAACGGCAGCCGCGTACGGCTCGTGAAGGGCGCCTACAAGGAGCCCGCCGAGGTCGCGTACCAGGACAAGGCCGAGACCGACAAGGCGTACGTCCGCATTCTGCGCATCCTCATGGAGGGCGAGGGCTACCCGATGATCGGGTCCCACGACCCGCGCCTGATCTCCATCGCCCAGGAGCTGGCGCGCAAGGCCGGCCGCAAGCTCGACGAGTACGAGTTCCAGATGCTCTACGGCATCCGCGGCGAGGAGCACCTGCGGCTCGCCGCCGAGGGCCACCGCATGCGGGTCTACACCGCGTACGGCACCGACTGGTACGGCTACTTCATGCGCCGCCTCGCGGAGAAGCCCGCCAACCTGCTCTTCTTCGCGCGCTCGATCCTGACCAAGGGCTGAGACCGAAACCCGCTCGACTCAAGGAGTTACGGAACTTATGGACGCTGTGACCCAGGTCCCCACCCCCGTCAACGAGCCGGTGCACGGCTACGCCCCGGGCTCGCCGGAGCGCGCCCGGCTGGAGGCCAGGCTCAAGGAGCTGGCCGAGAACCCGATCGAGCTGTCGATGACCATCGGCGGCGAGAAGCGGCTCGGTGGCGGTGAGCGCTTCGAGGTCGTGCAGCCGCACAACCACAAGGCCGTCATCGGCACCGGCGCCCACGCCACCCGGGCCGACGCCCAGGACGCCGTCGACGCGGCCCTCGCGGCGGCGCCCGCCTGGCGCGCGATGTCCTTCGACGACCGCGCCGCGATCATCCTGCGCGCGGCCGAACTGCTGGCCGGTCCCTGGCGCGAGACCCTCGCGGCCTCCACGATGCTCGGCCAGTCGAAGACCGCCCAGCAGGCCGAGATCGACTGCCCCTGCGAACTGGTCGACTTCTGGCGCTTCAACGTCGCCTACGCCCGGCAGATCCTCGCCGAGCAGCCCCCGGCCAACTCGCCGGGCGTCTGGAACCGCCTCGACCACCGCCCGCTCGAGGGCTTCGTCTACGCGATCACGCCCTTCAACTTCACGGCGATCGCGGGCAACCTGCCGACGGCCCCCGCGCTGATGGGCAACGTCGTCGTCTGGAAGCCGTCCCCGACCCAGACCCACTCCGCCGTGCTGCTGATGCGGCTCCTGGAGGAGGCGGGCCTGCCCAAGGGCGTCATCAACCTCGTCACCGGTGACGGCATCGAGGTCTCCGAGGTGGCGCTGGAGCACCGCGACCTCGCGGGCATCCACTTCACCGGTTCGACCAAGACCTTCCAGTACCTGTGGAAGACGGTCGGCGGCAACATCGAGAAGTACCGCTCGTACCCGCGCCTGGTGGGCGAGACCGGCGGCAAGGACTTCGTGGTCGCCCACCCTTCGGCCGACCGCGCGATCCTCAAGACGGCCCTGACCCGCGGTGCCTTCGAGTACCAGGGCCAGAAGTGCTCCGCGACCTCCCGCGCCTACATCCCGGCGTCGATCTGGAACTCCGGTTTCAAGGAGGAGTTCGCGGCCGAGATCGACGGCCTGACCATGGGCGACGTCACCGACCTGTCGCACTTCATCGGCGCGGTCATCGACGAGCGGTCGTTCGCCAAGAACAAGGCGGCGATCGACCGGGCGAAGTCCGACCCGGCCTGCACGATCGTCGCGGGCGGCTCGTACGACGACTCGGTCGGCTACTTCGTGCGCCCCACGGTCGTCGAGTGCTCGGACCCGGAGAACGAGGTCTTCAAGACGGAGTACTTCGGCCCGTTCCTCGCCGTGCACGTCTACGAGGACGACGCGTACGACGCGATGCTGACCCAGATGGAGTCGGCCTCCGACTACGCGCTGACCGGCTCGGTCGTCTCGGGCGACCGCGCGGCCGCCGCGTACACGATGGAGAAGCTCCGCTACGCCGCGGGCAACTTCTACATCAACGACAAGTCGACCGGCGCCGTCGTCGGCCAGCAGCCCTTCGGCGGCGGCCGCGCCTCCGGCACCAACGACAAGGCGGGCGCCCCGCAGAACCTGATGCGCTGGACGCTGACCCGCGCCATCAAGGAGACGCTGGTCCCGCCGACCGACTACACGTACCCCCACATGGGCTGACACCCACGGGCAGTCCGACGCGGGCCGGGCGGTCGCCGATCAGGGCGGCCGCCCGGCCCGCGCGCGTCCTCGCGGCCGGCGCCGTAGCGGCCGCCCCGCGGCTCCCGCACCGGCCGGCGGCCCGGCGCGCGAGGAGATCGACGGCCACGGAGGGTGCCGGGATACTGGGCGGATGGCCACCCGACTGCGGACCGCCCACACCGCGGACCTCGCGCCCGCCGAACTCCACGCGGTCCGCGCCTTCCTGGACGACGCCTTCGGCGGGGACTTCGCAGACGAGGACTGGGACCACGGCCTCGGGGGCATCCACGCCCTCGTGCACGACGACAAGGGCCTCGCGGGCCACGGCTCCGTGATCCAGCGCCGGGTGCTGCACCGCGGCCGCTCGCTGCGGGTCGGCTACGTGGAGGCCGTGGGCGTCCGGGCCGACGTACGCAGGCAGGGTCATGGCGGCCGGGTCATGGCGGCCCTGGAGCGGGTGATCGAGGGCTCGTACACGCTGGGCGCGCTCTCCGCGAGCGAGGAGGGCGGCCCCCTGTACGCCGCCCGCGGCTGGCAGCGCTGGCCGGGCCGGATCTGCGCCCTGGGGCCGGGAGGTGTGGTGCGCCTGCCGGAGGAGGAGGGCAGCACCTTCGTACGGCCCGTCGTCACCGCGGTCACCCCCGGCCGCCCTCTGCGCGGCGCCCTCGACCCGGCCCACGAGCTGGTCTTCGACTGGCGGGAGGGGGACGTGCTGTGACCGCGGTCCGGGCGCGTCCCCCGACGTCCTCCCCGCGGCGGGTGATGCCGAGCGGACCGTCGGCGCTGGTCAGGCCCGGGTGGCCGGATCCGCCGTCTCAGATAGTAGGAAGTCCGAGTAATTGTGGAGACAGATGCTCCGTCCTCGCTTACGTTTGTAGGAGCCGAACGTCTCGCTAGACCAAGCGAATGGCGGTCCTGAGCCGGCGCCCCTGGCAGGCAACCCCTGCGGCACCGCTCCCCGCCCCTTCCGGCGTCTCGTAATCCCTCACCGCACTTCCGGCCGCCCGTCCCGGGTCCTCCGGAGGCTAAGGAGTCGATTCATCATGGCCGAGACGACCGTCCGCCGAGTCCGTCACGTTTCCCGTTCGAGTGAGTCCGACCGCAAGAACGCGGCAGCCGCCCTCCAGCGAGCCCTGGACCGCAGGGACAACGGCGGTGAGACGGGCCACTGAGGCCCGCCCCCGTCCGTTTCCGTCGATCCGTCCCCTTCGGGCCGCGCCCGGACCCGCCACCTGGTCCCGCGCGGCCCTGTGAGCAGTCCGTCCCCTGAGCCGGGAGCCGCACCCGGACGAGGTGCGGCGCGGGGTCACGCTCCGCGCCGCACCTCGAAGTAGTCGATCCGTTCGCCGTTCTGGGCGAGCGCCGACACCTTGAGCTTCGGCGTCGCGCCGGTCTCCGCCTCCACCGAGAGGAAGGAGTACCCGGTGTAGCGCACGCGCGACCACTCCACGGTGTCGTGCCGCTGCTGCCGCGACTCCGTCCAGTGGAAGGTCTGGACGGGCTCGTGGCGTGCGGCCTTCCCCTCGTAGCTGTCCTTCACCCCCGCGGGGAAGCGGTACAGACTCTTGCCCGCCCCGCCCGCCGTGACGTACACGATCCCGTCCCGGGTCGGATCGGTCGACGCGCCGACCGGCACCGGCCTGCCCACCCCGCCGTCCTTGATCGCGTCGGTGCGCTCGTACACGTGGTTGTGCCCGTTGATCACCAGGTCCACCTGGTGTTCGGCGAACAGCGGGAGCCAGGCGTCCCGCACGCCGCCGTCGGAGGCGTGCGTCGAGGTCGAGTAGGCGCAGTGGTGGAAGAAGACCACCACGAAGTCGACGCTCCCGCGCAGTTCACCGAGCCGCTTGTCGAGCCAGGCCGTCTGCCGGCCGTCCGAGTAGCCCTTGTTGGCGGGGATCTCGTACGACACGTCGTTCGCGTCCAGCGCCACGATCCCGACGTTGCCGTACGTGAAGGAGTACACGCCCGGCGCACGGCGGGCGTCGAAGCCGTTGTCCGGGAGGGACCAGCGTGCCGACTGGCCGCCGTACCCGTTCGACGAGTACCAGGCCTCCATGTCGTGGTTGCCGGTCGTCACCATCCACGGCACCGACTTCGCCACCGACTCGGTCTGCCTGAGGAACAGGTCCCAGGCGCTGGGTTCGTAGACGTCGGACTTCGCGCCGAGGCCCACCGAATCCGCGTAGCAGATGTCGCCCGCGTGCAGATGGAAGGCCGGATGCCGGCCGAGCAGCACCTTGTCGTTGGCGAGCGCGTCGGGGGTGACGCCCTGATCGCCGAAGGCGGTGAAGACGAACTTCTCCGGACGCGCGGGCGCGGTACGGAAGGAGCCGACCGTGGAGTGCCGCTCCCGTGACGCGGGGTCGAACCCCTCGTGGCCGACTCCGTAGTAGTACGTCGTGCCGGGCCGCAGGTTGTCCAGCGCCGCGTGCAGGTAGTACTGGTCCAGTGCGAACCGCTGCCCGGTGAGGCCCGGCGTGTGCAGGTCACGGACCTCCGCCTCGATCCTCCGGCTCAGCCCCCCGGGCGTCAGCCCCACCCGCACGTACGGCTTCCGGACCGCCAGGGGCACCTGCCAGGAGATCCGCATCTGGGTCTTCGGGTCCGCGCCGAAGGCGAGATGACGGCCGAAGGGAGCGACGGCGGAACCGTGCACCTGCCCGGTGGCGGAGCCCGTCCTCGGGACCGACGCCCGCGGCGGGCTCGTCGGACCGGACGCGCAGCCGGCCAGCAGCCCACCCCCTGCGAAGGCGCTCGCCGCGGTCAGCGCGCGGCGCCGGGTGAGCTTCGTCCGCAGGTACTCGTGCTGCTCGGCCATGCTCATACCGCGCGCGAGCTGCTCGGGGATACCGACGTCGGGAGTGTCCATGTTTGAGAACTTCCCAGCGAGTCCCAACGGGCGTCACACATACGGGTGAACACAGGGTGACGGGTTGGCGTGCGGGGACACCGGCTCGTCCGTATGGCGGACACACCGTGTCATCCCATGGGACAGGGGGGTACGGTTCCCTCATGTCTCGCAGCATCAATCTCGCAGTGATCCCCGGTGACGGCATCGGCCAGGAGGTCGTGGCCCAGGGGCTGAAGGTGCTCTCCGCCGTCCTTCCGCAGGATGTGAAGCTGGAGACCAAGGACTTCGACTTCGGCGCCCGGAGGTACCACGCCACCGGTGAGACCCTCACCGAGGCCGACCTCGACGCCCTGAAGCAGCACGACGCGATCCTGCTCGGCGCGATCGGTGACCCCTCGGTCCCGTCCGGCGTCCTGGAGCGGGGCTTCCTGCTCAAGCTGCGCTTCGCCTTCGACCACCACGTCAACCTGCGCCCCTCGAAGCTGCTCCCCGGGGTCGCCACCCCGCTGGCCGGCCAGCCCGAGATCGACTTCGTGGTGGTCCGCGAGGGCACCGAGGGCCCGTACACGGGCAACGGCGGCACCATCCGCAAGGGCACCGAGCACGAGGTCGCCACCGAGGTCTCCGTCAACACGGCCTTCGGCGTCGAGCGCGTCGTCCGCGACGCCTTCGCCCGCGCCCAGGCCCGTCCGCGCAAGAAGCTGGCGCTCATCCACAAGAACAACGTGCTGACCTTCGCCGGTCACCTGTGGACGAACGTCTTCAACAAGGTGGCCGAGGAGTTCCCCGAGGTCACCACCGAGTACATGCACGTGGACGCGGCGACGATCTACCTCGTCACGCAGCCCGAGCGCTTCGACGTGATCGTCACCGACAACCTCTTCGGCGACATCATCACCGACCTCGCGGCGGCCGTCTCCGGCGGCATCGGCGTCGCCGCCTCCGGCAACATCAACCCGAGCGGCGAGTTCCCCTCGATGTTCGAGCCCGTGCACGGCTCGGCGCCCGACATCGCGGGCCAGGGCAAGGCCGACCCCAGCGCCACCGTCCTGTCCGTCGCCCTCCTGCTGCGCCATCTCGGCTACGAGCCCGAGGCCGCCCGCATCGAGGACGCCGTCGCCGCCGACCTCGCCGAGCGCGTCGGGCGGCCCGCCCGGAGCACCGAGGAGATCGGCGACGCGCTCGCCGTACGAGTAGCCGGCTGACCCCGCGCGCTCACCCCAACGAAGCAGCCGCCGGGTCGCCACCGCGCCCGGCGGCTTTTCTTATGCCCTCGCCGGGTGCCACCATCAACCCCTGGGCAACCCCATGGGCCGCATTCACCCCGTTTTCGTCCACGGCCCCGAGCGCGCGATACTCGCGCGATAATCGAACGCGGAGCCGCTGAATGAGGGAATGCTCGGACGTCCTAGCACTGGCCACGGGCAGTACAGGCGTGAGCGCGGCCCGTCACACACAACCGGTGAAGGACAACCACTCATGACGACGCCCACGATCGAGCTCAAGCCCTCCTCGCAGCCCCGCTCGGATGCGGAGCGCGAGGCGCTTCTCACCAGCCCCGGGTTCGGCCGCCACTTCACCGACCACATGGTGACGATCAAGTGGACCGAGGGCCGCGGCTGGCACGACGGTCAGCTCGTCCCGTACGGCCCGCTCTCCCTCGACCCGGCGAACATGACCCTGCACTACGCGCAGGAGATCTTCGAGGGTCTCAAGGCCTACCGTCAGCCCGACGGCTCCGTCGCCACCTTCCGCCCGGACAAGAACGCCCGCCGCTTCCAGGCCTCCGCCCGTCGCCTCGGCATGCCGGAACTCCCCGTGGAGACGTTCATCGAGGCCTGCGACGTGCTGGTCCAGCAGGACAGGGCCTGGGTGCCGCGGCACGGCGGCGAGGAGTCCCTCTACCTCCGCCCGTTCATGATCGCGACCGAGGTCGGCCTCGGAGTGAAGCCCGCCAACGAGTACCTGTTCCTGGTCATCGCCTCCCCGGCCGGCGCCTACTTCCCCGGTGGCGTGAAGCCCGTGTCCATCTGGCTCTCCGAGGACCGCGTGCGCGCCGTCCCCGGCGGCATGGGCGACGCCAAGACCGGCGGCAACTACGCCGCCTCGCTGCTCGCGCAGGCCGAGGCCGCCGCCAAGGGCTGCGACCAGGTCTGCTACCTCGACGCGGTCGAGCACCAGTGGATCGAGGAGCTCGGCGGCATGAACCTGTACTTCGTGTACGGCGGCGCGTCCGGTGAGAAGCCGGTGATCGTCACCCCCTCGCTGACCGGTTCCATCCTGGAGGGCGTCACCCGCGACTCCCTGCTCACCGTGGCCCGCGACCTCGGCTACGAGTCCCGTGAGGGCCGCGTCTCCATCGACCAGTGGCAGCGTGACGCCGAGAACGGCACGCTGACCGAGGTCTTCGCCTGCGGCACCGCGGCGGTCATCACCCCCGTCGGCACGGTCAAGCGCACCGGCGCGGAGTGGAAGCAGTCCGGCGGCGAGCCCGGCGAGGTCACCATGAAACTGCGCGAGGCGCTCCTCGACATCCAGCGCGGCATCAGCGAGGACCGGCACGGCTGGATGCACCCGCTGGGCTAGACCCGGCGCCCGGAGTGCGCCCGTCGTGCTCACGGGTCCCGGACCCCCGGACCGCCGGTCCCGGCGCTCCTTCCGGGGCGTCAGGACCGGCGGTCCGGGGGTCCGGCCGGGGCCGGGGCGCGCGTGGCGGACGTCGCGAGCAGGCGGACGCGGCCCGCGGCGGGGTCTAGAGCCCGCTCTCGGCACGCACCGGTTCCGGTCCGGCCCCGACCGGGTCCGACACCCGCCCGGCCGGAAGGCTCAGGTACGCGACACCCCCCACCAGCCCCGACAGCACGAAGCTGCAGTCCACCCCGCCGGTGAGCGACAGCAGTGGTCCCTCGTAGGAGGGGAGGGACACGGCGAGCAGGCCGACGGAGGCGCCGAGGACCCAGGAGACCGTCGCCCGGACGTTCCAGCCGGCGCGGTACCAGTAGATCCCGCCCCGGGAGCGGCGGTTGAAGACCTGGAGGGCGTCCGGGTCGTAGATTCCGCGGCTCCGGGCGAAGCCGATGAGGGTGATGACCGCCCACGGGGTGCCGATGGCCGTCAGGAGAAGGACGAAGGACGTCATCGCGGACTGCGCGTTCCAGGCGTAGTGGCCGACGAAGACACAGACGGTGGCGACGACGGCGACCGTGAGGGTGGCCCGGGCGCGTGAGGCCCGCGGCAGGATCGCGTCCAGGTCCAGGCCCATCGAGTAGAGCATCAGTCCCGCGTTGCCGACCGAGCCCGCGGAGGCGGTGAGCAGGAGCGGGACCAGGTACCAGGCGGGGGAGGCGGAGACCAGCGGTCCCGCGTAGTCGAGGGCGGCACGGGCCGCGTACGCCGTGAAGGTCCCGAAGAGCTGGGGGACGAGCAGCCCGGCGATCAGCCCCAGCCAGGTGGCGTGCAGGACCCTGCGCGAGGAGTGCCGGGACGGGGAGATGTACCGGGTGTAGTCGCCGAGCAGGGTGATGAACGCGATGGGCCCGGACAGGCCCGCCGCGACCGCCGCGAGCAGCCAGGTCGGCCAGAACGAGCCGAGCAGGTAGCCGCCCGCCTCCGGGAGCGCGGCGGTGGTGAAGTGCGGCGCGTACGCGAGGACGCCGAGGGCGAGCAGCGCGGTCATGCCCACCGCGAGGACACGGGACATGGCGAGCAGCACCCGGTAGCCGTAGACCGCGCCCGCGACGGTGGCGGCGGCCAGGAGCGCGTAGACGACGGCGTAGGCGAGGCCGTCCACCGGCAGTCCGAACAGCCGGTGCAGGACGCCGATCATCACATCGCCGCCGATCCACACGGTCAGCGCGGTGTAGCCGAGGGCGAGCAGCAGTCCGACGACCGAGCCGACCAGCCGCCCGCGGACCCCGAACTGGGCGCCGGAGGAGGTGGAGAGGTTGGTCGCGGTGCGCAGCGAGACCAGCGCCAGGGGAGCGGTGAGCGCCGTGCCGATCACCGTGCCGGCCACGATCGAGCTCACCGAGGACCACCAGTCGAGCCCGAAGGACGGCGGCAGCCAGCCGAAGATGATCACGCCGAGACAGAGGTTGGAGCCGAGCAGGATCGAGACGAGGTCGCGCGGACCGCTGGTCCGCTCCTCGTCGGGGATGGTGTCGACTCCGCGCTGTTCTATCGGCATGGCTGGTCTCCTTCGATCCGCCGCCCGGTTATTTAGAGCGACGTTCAATGTGTCGCTTCCCAGGTGTGCCCGTCAATGCCCCTCTGCCTGTCAATGTTTCCCTCTTGCCTCTCAGTTGTTTAGAGTGATGTTCTAACCAGTGGAAGGCAAGGAGGTGCCGCGTCGTGAGACTGACCCCCACGGAACGTGACCGGCTGCTGCTCTTCGGCGCGGCCGAGCTGGCCCGGGCCCGCCGGGCCCGCGGTCTTCGGCTCAACGTCCCCGAGGCGACCGCGCTCATCGCGGACACCGTGTGCGAGGCGGCCCGGGACGGGCGCCGGCTCGCCGAGGCCATCGAGGCGGCCCGGTCCGTGCTCGGCCCGGACGACGTGCTGCCGGGTGTCGCCGACATCGTCACCGAGGTGCACGTCGAGGCCGTCTTCGACGACGGGTCCCGGCTCGCCGTGGTGAGCGACCCCCTCGGCCCGGGACTGGGGGAGGAGGGGCCGGGCGCCCTGCTGCCGGGTCCCGCGCACACCGAGCCCGAGGCCGACGTGCGGCTGACGGTCACCAACACCGCCACCGTGCCCGTCTCCGTCACCTCGCACTTCCACTTCTTCGAGGCGAACCCCCGGCTCGACTTCCCCCGGGCGACGGCCTACGGGATGCGGCTCGCCGTCCCCGCCGGTTCGTCGGTCCGCTTCGGCCCCGGGGAGAGTGCCGAGGTCGGCCTGCGCCCGATCGGCGGAGCGCGGGTCGCGATCGGGTTCGCCGGGCTCGTGGACGGTCCGCTGGACGCGCCCGGAGCCCGGGAGGAAGCCCTGCGCCGGGCAGCCGCCTGCGGATACCTCGGCGCCGACGAAGCGGAAGGGGACGAACGATGAATCCGTACGAGTACGCCGCCACCCACGGCCCCCGCGCGGGCGACCGCGTCCGCCTCGGCGACTCGGGGCTGACCATCCGCGTCGAGTCGGACTCCCAGCGGCACGGCGACGAGTTCCTCGCCGGTTTCGGCAAGACCGCCCGCGACGGACTGCACCTCAAGGCCGCCGCCGTCCGTGACACCTGCGACGTCGTGATCAGCAACGTGGTGGTGATCGACGCGGCGCAGGGGATCCGGAAGGTCTCCATCGGCATCCGTGAGGGGCGGATCTGCTCGATCGGCCGGGCCGGGAACCCGGACACCCTCGACGGGGTCGACGTCGTGGTGGGCACGGGCACGTCCATCGTGTCCGGCGAGGGGCTGATCGCCACCGCCGGAGCCGTCGACACCCACGTCCACCTGCTGTCGCCGCGCATCATGGAGGCCTCGCTCGCCTCCGGCGTCACCACCGTCATCGGCCAGGAGTTCGGGCCGGTGTGGGGAGTCGGCGTCAACTCGCCCTGGGCGCTGCGGCACGCCTTCTCCGCGTTCGACGCCTGGCCGGTCAACATCGGCTTCCTGGGCCGGGGTTCGTCCTCGTCCGACGCGCCCCTGGTCGAGGCCCTCGCCGAGGGCGGCGCGAGCGGCTTCAAGGTCCACGAGGACATGGGCGCCCACACCCGCGCCCTCGACACCGCGCTGCGCGTCGCCGAGGAGCACGACGTCCAGGTCGCGCTGCACAGCGACGGGCTGAACGAATGCCTCTCGGTCGAGGACACCCTGCGGGTGCTGGACGGCCGGACGATCCACGCCTTCCACATCGAGGGCTGCGGCGGCGGTCACGTGCCGAACGTCCTGAAGATGGCGGGTGTCGCGAACGTCATCGGCTCCTCCACCAACCCCACCCTGCCCTTCGGCCGGGACGCGGTCGCCGAGCACTACGGCATGATCGTCTCCGTCCACGACCTCAAGACCGACCTGCCCGGCGACGCCGCCATGGCGCGCGACCGGATCCGCGCCGGGACCATGGGCGCCGAGGACGTGCTGCACGACCTGGGCGCGATCGGCATCACGTCGTCGGACGCGCAGGGCATGGGCCGTGCGGGCGAGACCGTGCGCCGGACCTTCGCGATGGCCGGAAAGATGAAGACCGAGTTCGGCGCCCCGGAGGACCACGACAACGCACGCGTCCTGCGGTACATGGCCAAGCTCACCATCAACCCGGCCATCGCCCACGGGCTCGCGCACGAGGTCGGCTCCATCGAGGTCGGCAAGCTCGCCGACATCGTGCTGTGGCGCCCCGAGTTCTTCGGCGCCAAGCCGCAACTGGTCCTGAAGTCCGGGTTCCCGGCGTACGGCGTCGTCGGCGACCCGAACGCCGCCACCGACACCTGCGAACCCCTCGTCCTGGGACCGCAGTTCGGCGCGCACGGTGCGACGCCCGCCGAGATCTCGGTGGCCTTCGTCGCACAGGCGGCCCTCGACCAGGGCAACGACCGGATGCCGACGCGCCGGCGCAGGGTCGCCGTGCGCGGCACGCGCGGGATCGGCCCCGCCGACCTGCGCCTCAACTCCCGTACCGGAGCCGTCGACGTCGACCAGCGCACCGGCCTGGTCACCCTGGACGGCGAGCCGCTGCGCTCCGAGGCCGCCGACTCCGTATCCCTCAACCGCCTCTACTTCCTGTGAAGGTGCCCGTCATGACCCCTGCCTCCGACGGCTTCCGGATGCCCGCCGAGTGGGACGCGCACGAGCGCACCTGGATGGCGTGGCCGGGCCCGAACCCCACCTTCGACGACCCCGACGGCCTCGCGCGGGCGCGGGCCGCCTGGGCGTCCGTGGCGCGCGCGGTCCGCCGCTTCGAACCGGTCACCGTCGTCTGCGGGCCGGGGCAGTCACGGGAGGCCGCCGAGCTTCTCGGCCCCGGCGTCGACACCGTCGAACGGGAACTCGACGACGCCTGGATGCGTGACATCGGCCCCACCTTCCTCACCGACGGGAAGGGCGGACTGGCCGCCGTCGACTGGACGTTCAACGGCTGGGGTGCCCAGGAGTGGGCGCGCTGGGAGCACGACGCCAAGATCGGCGCGTACGTCTCGGACCTCGCCGGCGCGCGGACGTACGCCTCGCGGCTGGTCAACGAGGGCGGCGCGATCCACGTGGACGGCGAGGGGACCGTGCTGCTCACCGAGACCGTGCACCTGGGCGCGGAGCGCAACCCGGACTGGACGCGCGAGCGGGTCGAGGCGGAGATCCACGCCCACCTCGGCACCCGCAAGGCGATCTGGCTGCCGCGCGGACTGACCGGCGACTACCCCCCGTACGGCTTCGGCACGCTCGGACACGTCGACATCGTGGCCGCCTTCGCCCGCCCCGGAGTCGTCGTCGCGCACCACCAGCCGGATCCCGCGCACCCCGACCACGAGGTGACGAAGGAGGTCATCGGGCTGCTGAGGGCGCAGACCGACGCGCGCGGCCGCCCCCTGGAGGTCGTCGAGGTCCCGGCCCCGACCGTCCTGGAGGCCGACGGACACTGGGCGGACTACTCCTACATCAACCACTACCTCTGCAACGGCGGTGTCGTGCTGTGCGGCTTCGACGACCCGCGTGACGAGACCGCGGCCGGGATCTTCCGCGAACTGTTCCCCGAGCGGACGGTGACCCTGGTGGACGCCCGTACGATCTTCGCAGGTGGGGGCGGTATCCACTGCATCACACAGCAGCAGCCGAGGGCCTGAGAACTCGCGCGAGCGAGGGTCGGGTAGAACGTACGGGTGAATGTACTGCTCTGTGCCGTGTGCCGGCGCCGCCCTCGCCAGGCCGAGGTGACCACCGGGGCCGGCCGGGCCCCGGACGGTACGGAGATCGTGGAGGCCGCCCCGTGACCCGTCGCCGCAACACCGCACCGCCCCGTGAGGAGGTCCTCGGGGCGGCGATGGGCATGATCGCCGAGCGCGGCCTGGAGAAGCTCACCATGGCGGCGCTCGGCCGCGAGGTCGGGATGAGCAGCGGCCACCTCCTCTACTACTTCCGCTCCAAGGACGAACTGCTGCTGCAGACGCTGGAGTGGAGCGAGGGCCGGCTCGGTGCCGAGCGCGGCCGGCTGCTCGCCGCGCGGGGCACCGCCCGCGGCCGCCTGGACGCGTACGTCGGTCTGTACGTCCCCGACGGCCACCGCGACCCCCACTGGACGCTCTGGCTGGAGGTCTGGAACCACTCGCAGAACGCCGGCGAGGACGCGCGTGAGCGGCAGGTCGCGATCGAGGGGGCCTGGCACCGGGACCTGGTGGCCCTGATCGCCGAGGGCGTCTCGCGCGGCGAGTTCCGCCAGGTCGACCCGGACCGCTTCGCCGCCCGGCTGCGGGCCCTGCTCGACGGCTTCTCCATCCACGTGGCGATCGGCCTGCGCGGCACCGACCGGGAGCGGACCCTCGGCCACGTGAGGGAGTTCCTGGACGAATCGCTCGGCTGAGCACGGGCCGGGACAGGCCGGGCCCGTGCGGCCCCGGACGGCCATGGCCGGAAGCCGCCCTCGAAAACGGACGAACCGCTCGCATCCTGAGACGATCTGGGCCCGTGAGCGGCGCTGTGCCAGACTGCCCCCGTGCTCTCGTTCGCCATGATTATGGGCAGCAGGCGCGCCGGTCCGCAGTGACCGCCACGTACCACCACGTACGGGCGGGCACCGTCGTCCTCGACCCGCGCGCAGACCTCTCGCACCCGCGAGAGGTTTTTCGTTTTCCTGGCCCACCACAAGCCGGGAAGGGAGCGCGAGGGATCATTGGGGGACGGTGGAGCCGGTCATTCCGGTACAGACCGAGATCCAACACAGGAGCCAGACACCATGACCGACACCAGTGAGCTCGACGATTCGTTCCACGTCTTCGACACGACCCTGCGCGACGGCGCGCAGCGTGAGGGCATCAACCTCACCGTGGCGGACAAGCTGGCCATCGCACGGCACCTGGACGACTTCGGGGTGGGCTTCATCGAGGGCGGCTGGCCCGGCGCCAACCCGCGGGACACCGAGTTCTTCGCCCGCGCCCGGCAGGAGATCGACTTCAAGCACGCCCAGCTCGTGGCCTTCGGCGCCACCCGCCGGGCGGGAGCGAAGGCGAGCGAGGACCAGCAGGTCAAGGCGCTGCTGGACTCCGGCGCCCCGGTGATCACGCTGGTGGCCAAGTCCCACGACCGCCATGTCGAGCTCGCGCTGCGCACGACCCTGGACGAGAACCTGGAGATGGTCCGCGACACCGTCTCCTACCTGCGCTCGCAGGGCCGGCGCGTCTTCGTCGACTGCGAGCACTTCTTCGACGGCTACCGCGCGAACCCCGCGTACGCGAAGGCGGTCGTCCGGGCCGCCACCGAGGCGGGCGCCGACGTGGTCGTGCTCTGCGACACCAACGGCGGCATGCTCCCGGCCCAGGTCCAGGCGGTCGTCGCCACCGTCCTCGCCGACACCGGGGCCCGGCTCGGCATGCACGCCCAGGACGACACGGGCTGCGCGGTCGCCAACACGCTGGCCGCCGTCGACGCGGGCGCGACGCACGTGCAGTGCACGGCGAACGGCTACGGCGAGCGGGTCGGCAACTCGAACCTGTTCCCGGTGGTGGCGGCCCTGGAGCTGAAGTACGGCAAGCAGGTGCTGCCCGAGGGCGCGCTGCGGGAGATGACGAGGATCTCGCACGCGATCGCGGAGGTGGTCAATCTGACGCCTTCGACGCACCAGCCCTATGTGGGTGTTTCCGCGTTCGCGCACAAGGCCGGTCTGCACGCTTCCGCGATCAAGGTCGACCCGGACCTCTACCAGCACATCGACCCCGAGCAGGTCGGCAACACCATGCGGATGCTGGTCTCCGACATGGCGGGCCGCGCCTCCATCGAGCTCAAGGGCAAGGAACTCGGCATCGACCTCGGCGGCGACCGCGAACTGGTCGGCCGGGTCGTCCAGCGGGTCAAGGAACGCGAGCTCAGGGGTTACACGTACGAGGCGGCCGACGCGTCCTTCGAGCTCCTGCTGCGCGCGGAGGCCGAGGGCAGGGCCCGCACGTACTTCGAGGTCGAGTCCTGGCGGGCCATCGTCGAGGACCGCCCCGACGGCACCCACGCCAACGAGGCCACGGTCAAACTCTTCGCCAAGGGCGAGCGCATCGTCGCCACCGCCGAGGGCAACGGTCCCGTCAACGCCCTCGACCGCGCGCTGCGGGTCGCGCTCGAGAAGATCTACCCCCAGCTCGCCACGCTGCAACTCGTCGACTACAAGGTGCGCATCCTGGAGGGCAAGCACGGAACGTCCTCCACCACCCGCGTGCTCATCTCCACCTCCGACGGTGCGGGCGAGTGGTCCACGGTCGGCGTCGGGGAGAACGTCATCGCCGCCTCCTGGCAGGCACTGGAGGACGCGTGCACCTACGGGCTGCTGCGGGCGGGAGTGGAACCGGCCGCGTAGCGCGAGCGGCCGGGCACGGCCCCCCGGCGAGGTGTGAAGACCTCGCCGGGGACCCGTGCCGGACCTCCGCGGGCTACTGCAGATGCCACTTCTGGTTGGCCGCTCCCGTGCACGTCCAGATCTGCGCACGCGCCCCGTTCGCCGAGGAGTTGTCGGTCACGTCGAGGCACTTGTTCGCCGCGGTGTTGACCACGTCACCCGTCGAGGCGTTGTACGACCACCGCTGGGCGCCGCTCCCGTTGCAGTCGTACAGCTGGACCTTGGCGCCGTTGGCGGTCGAGGCCGAAGTCACGTCCAGGCACTTGCCGAGCGTCTGCACCGAGCCGTCCGCCTGCACCGCCCACTTCTGGGCCGTGCTGCCGTTGCAGTCGTAGAGCTGCACCGCCGCGCCGTTGGCGCTCGAACCGCCCGCCACGTCCAGGCACTTGCCCGCGAGCCCGACGAAGGAGCCCGACTGGCCGTCGCCCCCGCCCGACTGCGTGCCGGACCAGGTGAAGGTGGCCGAGGTCTTGCCCGGCAATGAGTAAGTGGCGTGCTGCGAGCCCCAGTTGACGGTGATCGTCTTCGCTGCGGACGCGTCGTTGTACGCGATCAGCGCCTTCGACCCGTCGGGGTTGCGCCACGCCACGTTCGGCACCGCGGTGGACGCCGTCGACGCGATCCGCTGGGCACCGGGCCGGACGAACTTCGTCAGGTGGCCCATCGTGTAGTACTCGACCGTGTAGTCGACGCTCCCGCTCGCGCCGTCGCCGTTGTGCACGGTGATCAGCCCACTGCACGTGCTGCAACCGCCGTTGTGCGGACCCCGGTTCTGGTCCACGGCCAGCGACCACTTCGTCACCGACTTCGCCCAGTTGCGGGTGTAGTCGACGATGTTGAGCATGTCCTCGCGCTGCTGGTTGGCGATCCAGGTGCCGCCGGAGTGCTCGGTCCCGAAGGCGTCCAGGCCCGGGTACTGGTTGTGCACGCTCGTCTGCTTGTTGATGTCCCCGCCGTACCCGTGCCAGGCGATCCCGCCGAAGTTCGGGTGGGACCGCACCGCCGCGTCGTCGACGGTCGGGGCGGCGTACGAGTCGTAGACGTCCCAGTTCCAGTCGTGGGCGAGGACCTTGGTGGACAGGCCCGCCGCCTGCAGCTTCGGCAGCAGCTCGCTCTTGGTGAAGTAGGCGAGCCCGGAGCCGTTCCAGCTCATCGACGGGTACCCCGAGCAGCAGGTCGGCTCGTTCTGGGCGGTGACGTACGAGACCGGTACGCCCTGGTCCCGGTAGGCCTGGAGGTACTTCACGAAGTACGAGGCGTACGCCCCGTAGTCCTCGGACTTCAGCCAGCCGCCGTTGAGCTGCCCGCTGTCCTTCATCCAGGCCGGAGCCGTCCACGGCGAGGCCATCACCGTCAGCGACGGGTTCAGCTGGAGCGCCTGCTTCGTCAGCGGCACCACGTCCGCCAGGTCGTGCGCGATCGAGAACTGCGTCAGATTCGGGTCGCTCTGCCCGGCCGGCACGTCGTCATAGGTGTAGCCGAACCGCGCGAGGTCCGACGCGCCCATCGGATTGCGCAGGAAGGACAGCCCGATGCCGTCCGTCGGCGAGAACAGCTTGCGCATCGTGGCGTCCCGCGTCGACTGCGAGAGCGCGCCACTGCTGTTCATCAGCCAGGCGGCGGTGTCGGTGAAGGAGGCTCCGCCGCCGGTGAAGGTCTGGTAGCGGGTGTTCTCGTCGACGGTGATGTTCTCGCCGCTTCCGCCGCTGCCGGACTGGAAGGCGAACGGCGCCTGGGCCTGGAGCCCTCGTACGACATGACGGCCGCCGGTGTCGTCGGTCGTGGTCAGCCAGGCGGTGACCTGTTCGCCCGCGGCGTGCGCGGGTGCGGCCGCCGTGAACCCGGCAGTGGTGAGCAGACCGGCGAGAAGCAGCCGGACCGCTCGAGTGGATCCCCTCATGGGGCGCCGCCCTTCTGGAGGTGGGGGTGGGGAGGCGTGCGAGGCGTGAGTAAATGACGGCTTTCGGGGCGCGTCAAGAGGGTGCGCGTTCACACTTTGAAGGAACAACAGCCCTGATCCGGCCGGGGGTTGAGTCTGTACCGGTTCTGACGTGAAGCCTTGACGGTCCCCCGTGGCATCAGTTAACTCACGCCGTGATCTAAGTCATAAGTGAACTAAGAGAGCCGAGGGAAGGCACATGCGAAGAACCGCCCTGCTCGCCTCCGCCGCCCTGCTTGTCGGGCTGCTGCCCCTGGCCGCGGCCGGCACGGTCGCCGCGGCCGACGACCCCGCGCCCGTCCCGGTCGACCGCTTCGAGGGGGAAGTGCCCTTCGCGAACCCGCCCGCCGAAGGCGTCTTCACCTGGGGCGGCGACGCCGACGACCCGCCCGCGCTCGCGCTCACCGCACGGTCCGACGCCCCGGAGGGCGGGAAGGTCCTCAGCGGCGACTACGACATCAGCGGCTACGGCGGCTTCACCCATGACTTCGCCTTCGACCAGCCGGCCCACGACTGGTCCGCCCGCAAGGGCATCCGTTTCTGGTGGGACGGTCAGAACAACGCCAAGAAGGTCAGCTTCGAGATCAAGGACGGCGGCGCCAACGGCGAGGCCTCCGAGCTGTGGACGACGTCCTTCACCGACGACTTCACCGGCTGGAAACAGATCGAGATCCCCTTCACCGACTTCATCTACCGCACGGACTACCAGCCCGTCGGCGGCATCGACCAGGTCCTCGGCCTCACGCAGATGTGGGGGTACGCCGTCACACTCCCGGTCGGCGTGAAGGGCCGGTTCGCGATGGACGACGTCGAGCTGTACGGCAAGGCGGACCAGTCCCTGCGAGCCTCCGTGAGCGCCGACTCGGCCGTCTACCCGGTGAAGGAGGGCGGGGCGGCGACGGTGAAGCTCTCCGTCGCCACCACCGGATCCGCCCCGCTCGACGAACCCGTGACGGTCGCGTACGAGAGCGCGGGCGGCACCGCCGAGTCCGGCAAGGACTACACCCCGGTCAAGGGCGAGATCACCTTCCCGGCGGGCACCGCCTCCGGGAGCTCCCGCACCGTCCGGGTGTCCACCCTGAAGGACAGGTCGGCCGAAGCCGCGGAGACGATCCCCCTCAAGCTGACGGTCACCGGTGCGAAGGCCCCCGCCGAGACCCCGCAGGTGGTCATCGACGCCCACGGGCTGCCCTACCTGGACCCGAAGCTGCCCGTGCGCAAGCGGGTCGCCGACCTCGTCTCCCGGATGTCCCTGGAGGAGAAGGCCGGGCAGATGACCCAGGCCGAGCGCGGCGCGATCGGCGCGGGCGGCGACATCGCCTCGTACGACCTCGGGTCGCTGCTCTCCGGCGGCGGCTCCACGCCGACGCCCAACACCCCCGCGGCCTGGGCGAAGATGATCGACGGCTACCAGCTCCGGACGCAGGCCACGCGGTTCCAGATCCCGCTGATCTACGGCGTGGACGCGGTGCACGGCCACAACAACCTCACCGGCGCGACGATCATGCCGCACAACATCGGCATCGGCGCGACCCGTGACCCGGGCCTGGCGGAGCAGGCGGGCTCGGTGACGGCCGCCGAGGTCCGCGCCACCGGCATCCCGTGGGACTTCGCCCCCTGCCTGTGCGTGACCCGGGACGAACGCTGGGGCCGCTCGTACGAGTCCTTCGGTGAGGACCCGGCCCTCGTGAAGTCCATGGAGACGGTCATCCAGGGCCTCCAGGGCGCCCGCGACGGCAGGGACCTCAAGGACGACGACAAGGTGCTGGCGACCGCGAAGCACTTCGTGGGCGACGGCGGCACGGAGTACGGCTCCTCGACGACCGGCTCCTACACCATCGACCAGGGCGTCACGAAGGTCACCCGGCAGCAGCTGGAGGCCGTGCACCTGGCCCCGTACCAGACGGCCGTCGACCGCGGCATCGGCTCGGTCATGCCCTCGTACTCCTCGCTCGACATCCTGGGCGACGGCCAGGGCCCGGTGAAGATGCACGCACGGGCGGACATGATCAACGGCGTGCTCAAGGGCCGGATGGGCTTCGACGGCTTCGTGATCAGTGACTGGAACGCCATCGACCAGCTCCCCGGCGACTACGCCTCCCACGTCCGCACCTCGGTCAACGCGGGCGTCGACATGATGATGGTGCCGTACTCGTACAAGGACTTCCGCACGACGCTCATCGCCGAGACCACCGCGGGCCGCGTCAGCGCGAAGCGGATCGACGACGCCGTGTCGCGCATCCTGACGCAGAAGTTCAAGCTAGGCCTCTTCGAGAAGCCGTACGCCGACACGAGCGGCGCGTCGCGGATCGGCTCGCCGGCGCACCGGGCGGTGGCCCGTGAGGCGGCGGCCGAGTCGCAGGTCCTGCTGAAGAACTCGGCGGGCGTGCTGCCCCTGAAGAAGTCCCAGAAGGTCTACGTCGCCGGTTCGAACGCCGACGACCTCGGCAACCAGACCGGTGGCTGGACCATCACCTGGCAGGGCTCCTCCGGAAAGAACACGGACGGCACCACGATCCTGGAGGGGATGAAGCGCGCGGGCGGTGACGTCACCTACTCGAAGGACGCCTCCGCGCCCACCGGGGGATACGACGTGGGGGTGGTCGTCGTCGGCGAGACCCCGTACGCCGAGGGCGTCGGCGATGTGGGCAACGGCAACGACCTGGAACTGACGGCCGCCGACAAGGCCGCCGTGGACAAGGTGTGCGCCGCGATGAAGTGCGCGGTCCTGATCGTCTCCGGCCGCCCGCAGCTCATCGGCGACCGCCTCGGTGACATCGACGCGCTCGTCGCCTCCTGGCTGCCCGGCACCGAGGGCGACGGTGTCGCGGACGTCCTCTACGGCAGGCGGCCCTTCACCGGACAGCTCCCCGTCACCTGGCCGAAGTCGGAGGCCCAGCTGCCGATCAACGTCGGTGACACGGCCTACGATCCCCAGTTCCCCTACGGCTGGGGGCTGACCACGCTCGGCAAGGTCCCCGAGGGCGGATCCGCGACCCTCAGGGCCCTCGCCCTGGTGGCCGCGGGCGCGGACCGGGCGGGCGCCGACGCGCTGGGCCGCGCCGCCGTCTCCAAGGCCCGCCTGCTGGTCCAGCAGAGACTGTCCTCGGCCCTCACGCCGGCGACCAGCAAACCCTTCGCGGACGCCGACCACCTCCTCCTGACGGGCCACTACGCCGAGGCGGTGAGCAAGCTGACGGAGGCGTACCGCGCCGCGTGACGTCCCCTCGTAGCCCGCGAGCACGGGGCGGGTGGGAGTGAGCCGGAGCGGGTGGGACGAGTGGGGCGGGGGTTACCCCTGGCCACCTCCGTCCCACCCGCTCCCGATGTTCCGTCGATCGCACGTTCGCGCAGGTTTCGGGTAGCTTCGGAGATATGAAGGCCGCACCGATCCGGGGGCTCCCCGGACTGCTGATCGCACTGATCCTCGCCGCCTTCGCGGCCCTCTCTCCCGGCGTGTACCCGGCGCACGCGGCCACCGCCACGGACGTCGGCACGGTGGCGGCGGCCCTCCGCAGGAGCCCGGTCTACGTCGACCCCGCGGCCTCCGCCCAGCTCTCCACGGCGGACGCCCAGGCCTTGGCCGCGAAGATCAGGAAGGCGGACAAGCCCGTCTTCGTGGCGGTCCTGCCCGACGGCTTCCCCACCCAGAACCTCTTCCAGAACCTCCGCACGGACACCGGCGTCACCGGCCTGTACGCCGTCAGGCTCGGCACCCGGTTCGACGCCCGCGCGGACTCCGCCGTGCTGGCCCGCACCGGCGTGCAGAACCTCGTCACCAGCGTCCAGGGCGAACCCGCCAAGACCCAGCTGAACGACTTCACGGACCGCGCGCTCGTCAGCGTCAAGGGCTCGGCCCCCGGCAGCTGGGGGTCCCCCGCGGGAAGCGCGGACAGCGGGGTCTCCACGACCGCGCTGATCGCCGTCGGCGCTGTGGTCGTGGCCGGCGGCGCGGGCGCGTACACACTCGTACGCCGCAACCGGCGCCGCAGGTCGCAGGAGCAGCGGGCCGCGCTGGACAAGCTCCGCGTCGTCGTGGACGAGGACATCACCGCCTTCGGCGAGGAACTCGACCGGCTGGACTTCCACCCCGCGGAGGTCGGCGCGGACGACGCGATGCGCGCCGACTACGAACGCGCGCTCGACGCGTACGAACAGGCGAAGTCGTCCATGGCGGCCGCGCGCCGTCCTGAGGACGTACGCGCCGTCACCGAGGCGCTGGAGGACGGCCGCTTCTCCCTCGCGGTGCTGGCCGCCCGCCGGGAGGGCCGCCCGCTGCCCGAGCGCCGCGCGCCCTGCTTCTTCGACCCGCGGCACGGTCCCTCGGTCGCGGACGCGACCTGGACGCCGGCCGGCGGCGCGGCCCGCGAGGTCCCCGTCTGCGCGGCGGACCGGGCCCGGCTGGCCGACGGCGACGACCCGGCGGTCCGCGAGGTCGACACCGAGTACGGCCGCCGCCCGTACTGGGACGCGGGACCGGCCTACGGCCCCTGGGCGGGCGGCTACTTCGGCGGCGGCCTGCTCCCCGGTCTCCTCGTCGGCACCCTGCTCGGCGGCGCGATGGCCACCCCCTCCTACGCGGCCGACTACGGCAGCGGTTACGGGGACTTCGGCGGCTACGACGGCGGCGACGTCTCGGGTGCCTCCTTCGACCCCGGGGACTTCGGCGGCGGCTTCGGGGACGGCGGGGGCGGCGGGGACGGCGGCGGCGACTTCGGCGGCGGAGGAGATTTCGGCGGCGGCTTCTGAGCCCCGGCGACGCGAGCCCCGGCGACGGTACGGGCGAGCCGGTCCGGCACGGCCGCCGCCGGACGCGGTACCCCGCACTCGGTCCCGCTCGGCGTCCCGCGTGCCTCCGCCGGCCGGACACCGGGCCCGGCCGTGCCCCTCAGGCGTCGGCGGCGGGGTCGCCGTCCGCGTCGGGCAGGGCGAGCCACTCCCGCCACGACAGATCACGGCCGATGAACCGAGGCCGTTCGAAGGGCCAGTCCTCGGCGATCCACCGGGGCACCAGCGAGTCCAGCTCACGCTCCAGTCCGGTGCCGGCCCTGTCGTCCGTCACCCACCAGGAGATCTCGGCGTCGGCCCCGGCCTTCTCCGGCGGGTCGATGTAGACACATCCGGACTCGACGGTCCCGGTCCCGTCGAGCAGGACGTAGTTGAACGACTCGTGGGCGGCGATCTCGGCCTCGTGCCGCTCCAGATCCTTCTGGTTCGCCTCGTACGTCATGCTCTCGGCGGGCCAGCCCCAGGCCTCCCCGAAGAGGGACCAGAGGCGCTCGCGCGAGCCCATGACCACGGGATGGTCCATGGCCGCGTCGGACGCCGTGATGGGCCTGAGGTGATGCCCCCCGGACAGTTCGACACGGAGGGGGTGTGCGAAGTCGGCAGGCAACCAGGTCATGCCCGGAGGCTAGCCGCGGGACGACGGCCACCGCACCGGGATATCGCCCGGCCCGGGGCGCACGCCCGTCACGGCCGCACCGGCGCGTGGGGTGACCGGTGTGCGGAGTGACCGGTGCGGACACGCCGGAGCGCCCGCCCTCCTGGTACGGGGGAGTGGAGGACGGGCGCGCTCAGGGTGCCGTGAGGCGGCAGGTCAGGCGTTCTTGATCGCCGAAATGTCGAAGTTCAGCTTGATCTTGTCGGAGACGAGGACGCCACCGGTCTCCAGGGCCGCGTTCCAGGTGAGGCCCCACTCGGAGCGCAGGATCTCCGCCTTGCCCTCGAAGCCGGCGCGCTCGTTGCCGAACGGGTCCTTCGCCGAGCCGTTGTACTCCAGGTCGATGGTGAGGGGCTTGGTGGTGCCGAGGATCGACAGCTCACCGGTGATCCGGTAGTCGTCTCCGCCCAGGGCCTCCGCCTTGGTGGAACGGAAGGTCATCGCCGGGAACTCGTCGGTCTTGAAGAAGTCCGAGCTCTTGAGGTGGGTGTCGCGGTCCGCGGAGCCCGTTTCGATGCTGTCCATCTTGACGTCGATCGTGGCGGTGGACCGCGACGGGTCGGCGCCGTCCAGGTGCAGCGCGCCCTCGAAGTCCTTGAAGGAGCCCTTGACGTTCGTGACCATGGCGTGGCGGGCGACGAAGCCGATCGTCGAGTGCGCCGGGTCGATCGTGTACTCGCCGGTGAGCGCCGCGAGGTCGGGGTTCACGGCGGCGGCTGCCGCGCCGGTGGCGGGGGTGTCGGTGGTCTTGCGGCCGAAGATGCCCATGACGTGCTCCTAAGGGGACGGGGTCGCGGATCGGGGAAGCGGAACCGCGAGGATCGTTTTGTTAAACATTCAACGAGGCGAACAGGACCGACGGTAGACCTATTCCATTCAAGTTTCAACATCATCCGCTGTGTGTTGCCGACGTTACTGTGCGTTCCGGTGCGGCGCTTCCCGGTGTGCACTCCCGGCCGGCCGAACCGGCGCGCGTCATCGCTGGTGGGGGCGCTGTCGGCGGTGGTCGCCACGACGTGGGCGTGTCCCCGGCGCGGGGCGCTCCGTTAACCTGTTCGCGCGGAGGCCGTGCTCGGGGGAGTCCTCGGGCGAGCGTCCGGGACCGGCCGGTGCGGCAGGTGCGTTCGGATGGACGCGGCGGCCGGAGTGCTCGGCACAGGCCGCCGTTCGAGGGGCCGTGTCACTCCGCGGATGGTATGCGTCACCCGTGAATGTGAGGTGACTCTCAGTCGACGGCTTTGTGTGACCTCTACAAGCCGCATGCCCCCTGAGCAGTCAGATCGCCTGCATGCGGTCGAGGTTCTGTTCAGGGGTACCAGGAAAACAGGCCGGAGACTGTACGGAGTCGACGGCTCGCTTTTCTTGTTCGACTTCGTAAGGTCGCTACATGACCGTTTTGGACGAGGCCGCACCCTCAGGCGAACCCACGGACGCACGCGGGCGCGTGGCCGAACTGCACGCGATTCGTGCGGAGGCGCTGCGCGGCCCCAGCGAGAAGGCGACCGAGGCCCAGCACGCCAAGGGCAAGCTGACCGCCCGGGAGCGGATCGAGCTGCTCCTCGACCCCGGGTCCTTCCAGGAGGTCGAGCAGCTGCGCCGGCACCGGGCGACCGGGTTCGGCCTGGAGGCCAAGAAGCCGTACACGGACGGTGTGATCACCGGCTGGGGCACGGTCGAGGGCCGTACCGTCTTCGTCTACGCGCACGACTTCCGTATCTTCGGCGGCGCGCTCGGCGAGGCGCACGCCACGAAGATCCACAAGATCATGGACATGGCCATCGCGGCCGGTGCGCCGCTGGTCTCCCTCAACGACGGTGCGGGCGCCCGTATCCAGGAGGGTGTCTCCGCGCTGGCCGGCTACGGCGGCATCTTCCAGCGCAACACCAAGGCCTCCGGTGTCATCCCGCAGATCTCGGTGATGCTCGGCCCGTGCGCGGGCGGCGCGGCCTACAGCCCGGCGCTGACGGACTTCGTGTTCATGGTCCGTGAGACCTCGCAGATGTTCATCACCGGCCCGGACGTGGTCAAGGCCGTCACCGGCGAGGAGATCAGCCAGAACGGGCTGGGCGGCGCCGACGTGCACGCCGAGACCAGCGGGGTCTGTCACTTCGCCTACGACGACGAGGAGACCTGCATCGCGGAGGTCCGCTACCTCCTGTCGATGCTCCCGCAGAACAACCGAGAGAACCCCCCGCGTGTGGCCTCGGAGGACCCGGCGGACCGGCGCGGCGAGATCCTCCTCGACCTGGTGCCCGCGGACGGCAACCGGCCCTACGACATGACGAAGGTCATCGAGGAACTCGTCGACGACGGCGACTATCTCGAGGTCCACGAGCGCTGGGCCCGCAACATCATCTGCGCGCTGGCCCGCCTGGACGGCCAGGTGGTGGGCATCGTCGCCAACCAGCCGCAGACCCTCGCCGGTGTCCTGGACATCGAGGCCTCCGAAAAAGCTGCGCGCTTTGTCCAGATGTGTGACGCTTTTAACGTTCCGATCATCACCCTCCTGGACGTTCCGGGGTTCCTGCCCGGTGTGGACCAGGAACACGGCGGGATCATCCGGCACGGCGCGAAGCTCCTGTACGCGTACTGCAACGCGACGGTGCCGAGGATCTCGCTGATCCTGCGCAAGGCGTACGGCGGTGCGTACATCGTGATGGACTCCCAGTCCATCGGCGCCGACCTCACGTACGCGTGGCCCACGAACGAGATCGCCGTGATGGGCGCCGAGGGCGCCGCCAACGTCATTTTCCGCCGTCAGATCGCCGACGCCGCCGATCCTGAGGGCATGCGTGTGCGCATGGTCAAGGAGTACAAGGCCGAGCTCATGCACCCCTACTACGCGGCTGAGCGCGGCCTGGTCGACGACGTCATCGACCCCGCCGAGACCCGCGAGATCCTCATCCGCTCGCTGGCGATGCTGCACACGAAGCACGCGGACCTGCCCTCCCGCAAGCACGGCAACCCCCCGCAGTAACCCTGCGGCTCCTCCGCGGCAGCGCCGCGGAAACCTCTCTCACGGAGACTGACACCTATGAACGACCCCGAGATCCGCGTCGAGAAGGGCCACGCCGAGCCCGAGGAAGTCGCCGCCATCACGGCCATCCTCCTGGCCCGGGCCGCCGCCCAGCCGGACACCACTCCCACCCACCGAGGCCGTGCGAAGGCCGGCTGGCGCCGTCTGGAGCGCGAGCCCGGCTTCCGTGCCCCGCACAGCTGGCACGGCTAGCCTGCGGCGCTTGTGCGTGACGAAGGGGCCCGCTCCGGATCCGGAGCGGGCCCCTTCGTCGTGCCCACGGCGACCCCGGGGGCCGGGCCCCTCGGTACGGCGGCACCGCCGGAGCGGGCCCCCGGCGGGGCGTGAGCGTCGCGCAGCGCGGCAGAGGGCGTCTTCCCCACTCGGGTGGGGAAGACGCCCTCTGCCGGCGTTCGTCGAGCGGAGCGGCTACCGCAGGCGGGCCATGAGCGCGTGCTCGACCAGCGTGATGAGCGCGCTCTTCGCGTCCGCGCGGTGCCGGGCGTCCGTCGTGATGATCGGAGCGTCCGGGCCGATCTGCAGCGCCTCGCGGACCTCGTCCGGGTTGTACGGCTGGTTGCCGTCGAAGCCGTTGAGGGCGATGACGAAGGGCAGGCCGGAGTTCTCGAAGTAGTCGACCGCGGGAAAGCAGTCGGCGAGGCGCCGGGTGTCGACCAGGACGATCGCGCCGATGGCGCCGCGGACCAGGTCGTCCCACATGAACCAGAAGCGGTCCTGACCGGGGGTGCCGAAGAGGTACAGGATCAGGTCCTGGTCCAGGGTGATGCGGCCGAAGTCCATGGCGACGGTGGTGGTCGTCTTGTCTCCGGTGTGCGTGAGGTCGTCGATGCCCGCGGACGCGGACGTCATGACGGCCTCGGTGCGCAGCGGGTTGATCTCCGAGACGGCGCCGACGAACGTGGTCTTGCCCACGCCGAAGCCGCCCGCCACCACGATCTTCGCGGACGTGGTGGAGCGGGAAGGCCCTCCGCTAGAGCTTGCGAAGTCCACTGAGCACCCTTTCGAGCAATGTCACGGCTGGCTGGCCGCCGGCGCTCTCGTCGCCGCCCGGCTGATGAATGGCGACCAGGCCCGCCTCCGCCAAGTCGGCGACGAGAATCCTGGCCACGCCGAGAGGGATGGTCAGCAGGGCCGAGATCTCGGCCACCGACTTGATCTCCCGGCAGAGATTGCAGATCCGCTGATGCTCGGGCAACTGGCCCTGCATCTGGTGCGGTTGTGCGGTGGTGTGCACCAGCGCCTCGATGGCGAGCTGGTAACGGGGCCTGGTGCGGCCGCCCGTCATGGCGTACGGGCGCACCAGAGGGTTGTTCGACGAACCCGCGGGCGCCGCCTCCGGTGTACGTCGTTGCGGCTGTACCGGCTGGATGCGCGGCGCCGGAGGCTGGTCGTACGGCGAGGGGCCGGGGCCCTGCGGCGTGTACGGCTGCTGGCGTCGGTGGCTTGGCGCGGAGGGGAAGTTGTAACGGTTCGGGTTCTGAGAACCGTCACCCTGGCCCTGCCCCTGGCCGGGGCCGTACGACCAGTTGCCCGAAGACGAACCGCCTGGGGGTGTTGCCACTTTTCTCCTCCTCCGACTGTGCCGGGCACCCATCAGTGTGGGACCGCGTCCCGAAACCTTACGGCCCCGGGACGCCAAAACGCACGGTCTGACTGTTAGTTGAGAAGGCTCCCTTGGAGCTCTGCTCGAAGATCCGGTGTCAGGACCGTACCCGCACGGTCCACCAGAAGGGCCATCTCGTACCCGATGAGACCGATGTCCGCTTCGGGATGTGCAAGGACCGCGAGCGAGGAACCATCGGAAACGGACATGAGGAAGAGGAATCCTCGCTCCATCTCCACAACTGTCTGGTTCACGCTGCCGCCCTCGAAGATGCGGGACGCGCCCGCGGTCAGCGAGGTCAGACCGGACGCGACGGCCGCGAGCTGGTCGGCGCGGTCACGGGGAAAGCCGTCGGACATCGCCAGAAGGAGTCCGTCGGCGGAGACCACCACGGTGTGGGACACCCCAGGGGTGTTGTCCACGAAGTTGGTGATCAACCAGTTCAGGTTCTGCGCCGCCTGGCTCATCGGGCTCACACTAACGCTCCTGGTTGTAGGTGCTGTCAGAACCGAAGCCCTGACCGTTCGTGTCACTACTGGCATTGCGCCCCTGCTGCACGCCGCGGCGCAGGTTGCTGAGCCTGCCCCGGATGTCCTCGGGAGCACGGGAGACCTGAGGGCCGCCCTGCGGGGTCGATTCCGCGGTTCCCTCGACCAGGTTGGCCTTGGGGACCCGACGCGGCAGCCCGGACGAGGTGACCCCGCCCGCCTTGGGCTTCTTGAGCTGCTCGGCACGCTGCCAGCGGTCGTCGTTGTTCGAACGCCAGTCGTCGGTGCCGTTGCCCTCGTCGTTGCTCGCGGTGGCCGCGGGCGGTGTCTGGACCCCCGGGGCACCCGAGTCGACAGGGCGCCGGCCGTTCGCCCCGCTCGCGGCGGATCCGCGGCGCGGCAGCCCGGCGTCGGTCATCTGGTGAGTGGACGACGGGGCAGGTCCCGGACGGCCGAAGCCTACGCGGTCCTGCTCACCCGCGTCAGCGACCTGCGCGGATTGCCCCTTCGGAGGATACCCGGACCGGACGTCGTTCTGATACGCGTCCTGCTGCGGCCAGTCGTCCTGGTAGGACGGCTCCTCGAACGCGGGGAAGGTCTCCGGGGCGGCGCCGCGGGCCTCCACGGGCTCTTCCTGGGACTGCTCAGGGTACCCGGGTTCCGGGTAGCCGCCGTTCGTCGGGAAGTACGTCTCGTCGTACGTCGGCTGCTGCGGTGCCTCGTACGCCGACTGCTGGTCGTACGCCGCCGGCTGCTCCTCGTACGCGCTCTGTCCGTCGCCGTACGCGGGCTGTGCGCCCTCGAAGGACGGCTGAGCGCCGTCGTAGCCGGGCTGGGGCGCGTTGAAGTCCTCCGGGTACTGCCCGGCCTCCAGAGCGTCCGGCTGGCCCGTCGTCTGGGCCTCCAGGGCCGCGCGGCGCTCCTCGCGGATCAGGGAGCGGCCGACCGGGTCCAACTCGCGGATGTCATCGGGGACTTCGGTGTAGCGGCTGTCGTCGAAGCCGAGTTCCGCGGCGGTGCGTGTCGACTCCGCCTGGAAGGACTCGGCCCGGAAGGACTGCTGCTCCGGCATGATCTGCGAGACGGTGAACTCGTCGCGCTGCACCTGCAGTTCACCTCCGCCACCGTGGGTGATCGCGTCGGGGAGCATGACCAGCGAGGTCGTTCCGGCCTGCTCGCCCGAGGGACGCAACTGGACGCGGATGCCGTGCCGGTCGGACAGCCGGCCGACCACGAACAGGCCCATGCGCTGGGAGATCGCGGCGTCGACGGTCGGCGGGTTGGCCAGCTTGTGGTTGATGTCCGCGAAGTCCTCGGCGGTGAGGCCGATGCCCTTGTCGTGGATCTCGACCATGATGCGGCCGTCCGGGAGCCGGGTCGCGGTGACGCGGACCTTGGTCTGCGGGGAGGAGAACGTGGTGGCGTTCTCCAGCAGCTCGGCGAGCAGGTGCACGAGGTCGGTCACGGCGCGGCCGTGGATCTCGGCCTCCGGGACGCCGGAGAGCTCGACGCGCTCGTACTGCTCCACCTCGGAGGAGGCGGCGCGCAGGACGTCCACGAGGGGCACCGGCTGGTCCCAGCGGCGGCCGGGCTCCTCGCCCGCGAGGACGAGGAGGTTCTCGCCGTTGCGGCGCATACGGGTCGCGAGGTGGTCCAGGCGGAAGAGGTTCTCCAGCTGGTCCGGGTCGGCCTCGTTGTTCTCCAGGTCGGTGATCAGGGTCAGCTGGCCCTCGATCAGCGACTGGTTGCGGCGCGACAGGTTGGTGAAGATCGCGTTGATGTTGCCTCGCAGGAGGGCCTGCTCGGCGGCCAGCCGGACGGCCTCGCGGTGGACCTGGTCGAAGGCGCGGGCGACCTCGCCGATCTCGTCCGTGGTGGTGATCGGGATGGGCTGGACGCGGGTGTCGACGCGGCCGGGGTCGGTGCGCGAGAGCTGGTCGACCAGCATCGGCAGACGCTGTTCGGCGACACTGAAGGCCGCGTTGCGCAGCTGGCGCATCGCGCGGCTCATCTGGCGGGCGACCATGCCGGCCAGGATGAACGCGGCGAGCAGGGCGAGCACGACGGCGCCACCGGTGATGAAGGCGTCGGTCTTGGCGTTGTCCGCGATGTTGGCGGCCTCGGCCACCGCCTTGTCGGCGAGGTCCGACTCGATCTGCCGGTAGCCGTTGTACTTGGCGGTGTTGACCGCCCACCAGTTCTGCGGGGTGACGCCGGCCGCGGCCAGGCCGGCGCGGTCGGAGTCGAGCGTCGACTTCAGGCTGACGACCTGCGTGAGCATGTCGACCGGCGGGGGGACGTACTTCTCGCCCTTGGCCGCGGCGGCGGTCGCGGCCTGGGTGGCCTGGCTCTTCAGCTCGACCGGGATCTGCTCCTTCAGCGCGTTCAGCTTGGCGGCGTCGGCCTCGGTGCCACCGCCGAGGTACTCCTCGACGGCGATGCCCTCCAGGTAGGCGAACGAGGAGAGAGCGGTGCGCTGGGTGCTGAGAAGCCTCGGGTCCGGGCCCGGCTTGATCAGGAGGTGCATGCCGATGGACCGCTCGAGGGACAGGGCGGCCTTGGAGAGCGAGATCGCGTAGACCGTACGGCCGTAACTGGTGATGTTTCCGGTGCCCAGACCGAGTTCGTTGGCGAACTCCATCAGCGGGTGCTGGATATTGAGGTAACCCTGCTCGGTCTGCACCCCCGGGGTCTCTCCGGCCTCGGCCTTGGCCGTGTAGGCGACCTTGCGCAGGACGGCCAGTCCGGGCTCCACCTTGCGGAAGTTGGCGAGCCGGCGCTCCAGTCCCGGCGTCTTCGGCATGTTCAGGGCGGCCTGGTTGAAGACGATCGCGGCCTGGTCCGTCTCCTTGTAGGCCTTGACGACCGTGGGGTCCTGAGCGCCCTTGTTCAGCAGCAGCGGCTCGGCGGTGACGTCACGCTCGACGAAGAGCTTGTCGCCGTACGCCAGCGCGGCCTGCACCAGGCGGGCCGTCTTCTCCGCGTCCTGGGCCTGCTGCCAGGTGTTGATCGAGCTCTTCACCTGGAAGCCGCCCATGACGAGGCCGACGATCACGGGTATGAGCAGGATCGCGTTCAGCCTGGTGGGTACGCGCCAGTTGCGGGGGGACAGACGACCGCCGCTCGGCGCGGGCGCCGGCACGGGCTCCGGAACGGACATCTGTGCGGGCGCCGCTCCGCGCGGCGGCGGGGTGAAGTTGCCCCGTGCCGACGGCTCGGGACCGTTCTTGCTTCGCCTCACTCGACCAACAACCTCTCGGCGTCGGCACCTACGTTGTGCCGCGGTGTCTCCAGCGCCCTTGACTACTGGGCAGTTCAGCGCATTCCAGCACGTCAGGCAGCGCCCTTCCAAACACTCGGAACCGACGGTTCCGAGTGATGCATCCCCCAGATAAAACGGTCATAAAGAGCGAGCCCCGTCAAAAGACGGGGCTTTTATGAGCGCAGTGGCACCGGGTGACCGCGATGCGTGTTGGTGCCTATCGAATTCCATGTCGAAACGTTATGAACACTGTGGCCGACCGTGTCAAACGACACAGCCGGCTTCAATGTGCCTACGGCAACTTCCCTATGGATCTGTCGACTTGGGTGCTACCGCAGGCGGGCCATGAGCGCGTGCTCGACCAGCGTGATGAGCGCGCTCTTCGCGTCCGAGCGGTGCCGGGCGTCCGTCGTGATGATCGGAGCGTCCGGGCCGATCTGCAGCGCCTCACGCACTTCTTCGGGGTTGTAGGGCTGGTGTCCGTCGAAGCCGTTGAGGGCGATGACGAAGGGCAGGCCGGAGTTCTCGAAGTAGTCGACCGCGGGGAAGCAGTCGGCGAGGCGCCGGGTGTCCACCAGGACCACGGCACCGATGGCGCCGCGGACCAGGTCGTCCCACATGAACCAGAAGCGGTCCTGACCCGGTGTACCGAAGAGGTACAGGATCAGGTCCTGGTCCAGGGTGATGCGGCCGAAGTCCATGGCGACGGTGGTGGTCGTCTTGTCTCCGGTGTGCGTGAGGTCGTCGATGCCCGCGGACGCGGACGTCATGACGGCCTCGGTGCGCAGCGGGTTGATCTCCGAGACGGCGCCGACGAACGTGGTCTTGCCCACGCCGAAGCCGCCCGCCACCACGATCTTCGCGGAGGTGGTCGCCCGACCTCCGTCAGAGCTTGCGAAGTCCACTGAGCACCCTTTCGAGCAAAGTCACGGCCGGCACGCCGCCGTTGTTCTCATCGCCGCCAGGCTGGTGGATGGCGACGAGTCCGGCTTCCGCGAGGTCCGCGACGAGGATCCTGGCCACGCCGAGCGGCATGGACAGGAGGGCCGACACCTCGGCCACCGACTTGACCTCACGGCACAGGTGGCAGATCCGCTGGTGCTCCGGGAGCAGCCCCATCAACTGCGTGGGGTCGGCCGTGGTGCTGATCAGCGCTTCGATGGCGAGTTGGTACCGCGGCCGGGTCCGGCCGCCGGTCATCGCGTACGGACGTACCAGCGGCTGGTCGCCCTCGTCCCCGTACGGCTCAGCGTACGGATCATGAGAGGCGGTGGGCGGGGTCATGAATCCTCCGGGCGGGACAGCATGTCGGTCAGTCGTGCCGTCTGTTGGGGCCGGTGGGGGGATTGTGGCGGCCGGACGGTGATTTCGTGCAGTCTGTAGAACCAGGAGCCGTCAGTGGAGCAGACTTCCCTGTAGTTCGGCGCGCAGGTCCGGAGTGAGTACAGCGCCCGCCCGGTCGACGAGCAGTGCCATCTCGTAGCCGACAAGGCCGATGTCGCACTCCGGGTGGGAGAGGACCGCCAGGGACGATCCGTCCGAGACGGACATGAGGAAGAGGAAGCCGCGCTCCATCTCGACGACCGTCTGGGCCACCGTGCCGCCCTCGAAGATCCGGGATGCCCCGGCGGTCAATGAGGTCAGACCGGAGGCGACGGCCGCGAGCTGGTCGGCGCGATCGCGCGGGAATCCTTCGGACATTGCCAGAAGGAGCCCGTCGGCGGACACGACGACGGTGTGGGACACCCCGGGGGTGTTGTCCACGAAGTTGGTGATCAACCAGTTCAGATTCTGTGCGGCCTGGCTCATCGGGCTCAACTAACGCTCCTGCTGGTGAGTGGGGCTGGGGAAGCTGCCGGTCTGGCCGGTACCGGCCTGGCGACCCTGCTGAATGCCCCGACGGAGATTGGTCAGCCGGCCGCGTACGTCATCGGGCGCACGGGATACCTGCGGACCTGTTTGGTGCTGTTGCTGCTGTGCCGTGCCCGCGACGAGGTTGGCGCGCGGGACTCGGCGCGGCAGGCCGGAGGTGGTGACCCCGCCTGCCGACGGTTGACGGACGCGCTCGGCCTGACGGCCGAGGTCGTCGTTCGGGGACGTCCGCCAGGAGGCGGAGGCCTGAGGAGTGGCGGCCCGCTGGGGGGCGACGGGAGCCGGGGGCTGCTGCTGGGGAGGCTGCGAGCCATTGGTGTGGGCACCGTTCTGAACGCCGCTCTGGGCGCCGTTCTGAGCGCTGTTGTGCGCTCCGTTCTGGGAGCCGTTCGCCTGACCGTGGAACCAGTTGGTCTCCAGCGTGTCGTACAGCGGCGTACGTCCGTCACCGGGGCCGGTGGCCGGCGGCAGCGCCTCCGGCTCCTGGGCACGCGCGGGCCGCTGCTGCGGCCGCTCGTACTGACCGGTGGACGAGGGATCCTGGCCGTTGCCGTAGCCCGGGTTGGCGAACTGGCCGGTGGACGAAGGGTCCTGGCCGTTTCCGTACCCGGGCCGCGCGAACTGGCCGGTGGACGAGGGGTCCTGCGGGTTGCCGTAGCCCGGGTTGGCGAACTGGCCGGTGGACGAAGGGCCCTGGCCGTTGCCGTACCCCGGGTTCGCGAACTGGCCCGTGGAGGACGGATTCGTGGTCGCGGTGCCGAAGACGTCCGGGCGCACGAACTGGCCGGTGTTCTGGCCGTTGTTCTGCGGCGCGCCCATACCGGGGCGGGGGCCGTCGAAGTCGGGGCGGGCGAACTCGGAGGTGACGGCGGGACCGTGACGGTCGTCGATGCGCGGCATCTCCGAGGTCGAGGCCGGTCCCTGCCGGTCGTCGACGCGCGGCATGCGCGAGGTGGTGTCGGGGTCCTCGTGACCGCGCGGGGAGTCCATCGAGGCGCGCGGCACGGGCGGCTGGGCGTTCTCGTCGCTCCAGCTCGGCCGGGACTGCTGCGGGCTGCCACCGGGCAGCTCGGCACGCGGACCGCCGCGTCCCGGCAGCTGCGGCCGGCGACGGCCGCCGCCCTTGTTGCCCGAGGGCTGCTGCTGCGGGGGCGTCGCCGCGGGGGCGCTGTCACCGAAGTTGAAGCCCTGGCGGGTGCCGGGTCCGTCACCGAAGCCCTGGGGCGTGCCGGCTCCGTTGGCCTGCAGGCCCTGCGAGGCACCCGGCGCGTTCTGCCCGAAGACACCCGCGCCGGCACCGGCCGGGGCCGGCCTGCCCTGCTGCGGGTTGCCCGGACCCTGCGGTCCGTGCGCGCCACCAGGGGCACCCGGGTGACCGCCCTGGCCGCTGCCGGGAAGTGCGGCCCGCGGACCCTGTCCCGCGCCGACCTGTCCACGCTGCGGCGCACCGCCGAGGAGACCGCCGCCGGCGGCGGGCGCGCCCGCTCCGAGGGACGGACCGCCCTGGCCGCCTCCGCGGCGGGCCGCGGCCACACCGGCCGAGGCCTGCGCGGCGGCGGGGCCGCCGGTGGAGGGAGCGCCCTGGCCCGGCTTGCCCGGAGCCTTCTTGCCGCCCTGGGCGACATCGACGGGGAGCATGACGAGCGCGGTGGTGCCGCCGGAGTCCGACGGACGGAGCTGGATACGGATGCCGTGACGCTGCGACAGACGACCGACCACGAAGAGGCCCATGCGCCGGGAGACGGAGACGTCCACGGTGGGCGGTGCGGCGAGCCGCTCGTTGATCGCGGCGAGGTCCTCGGGGGACAGGCCGATACCGGTGTCGTGGATCTCGATCAGCACCCGGCCGTCGGGCAGCGCGTGACCGGTGACCTTGACCTTGGTCTGCGGAGAGGAGAACGAGGTGGCGTTCTCGAGGAGCTCGGCGAGCAGGTGCACGAGGTCGTTGACGACCCGGCCGGCGACCTGCGTCGTCGGGACCGAGGACAGCTCGATGCGCTCGTACTGCTCCACCTCGGAGGCCGCGGCGCGCAGCACGTCGACCAGCGGGACCGGACGGGTCCAGCGGCGGCCGGGCTCTTCACCGGCGAGAACGAGGAGGTTCTCACCGTTACGGCGCATGCGGGTCGCGAGGTGGTCGAGCTTGAACAGGGAGGACAGCTGGTCCGGGTCGGCCTCGCGGGACTCCAGTTCGGAGATGAGCGAGAGCTGACGCTGGATGAGGCCCTGGGAACGGCGCGAGAGGTTGGTGAACATCGCGTTGACGTTGCCTCGCAGGAGGGCCTGCTCGGCGGCGAGGCGGACGGCCTCGCGGTGCACGTCGTCGAAGGCCGCGGCCACCTTGCCGATCTCGTCCCGGGAGTGGACACCGACCGACTCGACGGAGGTGTCGACGTCCTGCGGGTCCGACTCCGAGAGCTGCTTGACCAGCTCGGGCAGGCGGTCCTGGGCGACCCTGGTCGCGGTGTCCTGCAGCCGGCGCAGCGAGCGGATCATGGACCGGGCCACGACGAAGGCGCCGACGAGGGAGACGCCGAGGACGAGGAGGATCAGCGCACCGGAGAGGATCGCTTCCTGCTGGGAAGTGTTCTTCAGCTCACGGGACTTCTGCGTCATCTCACCGAGCAGCGAGATCTCGATCTTCGACATCGTGTCGATCTTGGTGGTGTCATCGTCGTACCAGTCCGAGGACGACGTCTTGTCCTGGGTGGTCAGACCGCCCGCGGTGTCCAGCACGCGCTTGGCGTACTGGTCGGATGCCTGGATGGTCTGGTTGCCCTGGTCGATCGATTTGGTGAGGAGCTCGGCGCCGGTGCCGTAGATGCTCGCGAAGCTGGTGCGCTCGGAGGCCTCGCTGTCCTGGGCCGATTTCGCGTACAGCCGGTCGTTGTCGGAGAGCTTGCCGAAGGTGTTGTCCTTCGCGGGCAGTGCGGCGGCGATGATCGCGCGCTGGATGGAGGCGTACTCCTTGGCGGAGGAGAACGCCGACAGGGCGCGGGTGCGCTGGATCATCTCCGGGTTGCTGGTCGCCTCCGCCATGTCCTGCGAAAGGTTGATCAGCTCGGTGACGAGGCGGTGATACCCGTCGACCGTCTGCGAGGCGTTCCGCGAGTCGCTGTAGGCCGTGCTGCGGATGGTGCCGAGCTTGTTCAGCTCTGCCGCGATGGCGACGAGGCTGTCACGGACACCGGAGAGCTGCCCGCTCGTGCTGGCGTCGTCGATCTCCTGGGTGCCCGAGAGGAACCGCGTCTTGGCGCGGTCCGTCAAGTCGCGGACCGACTTGACCGAGTAGTCGTTGGCCGGTGTGCCCTGCGACAGGGGACCCGCGGACTTGTCGCGCTCCTGCTGGAGCGCCACGGCGAGCTGGGTCGCCTGCTGGGTCATGTCGGTCAGCAGCTTCATGTTGTCGAGCTGCTGGATGTCGTCCATGGACTGGTTGATGCGCAGCGCGCCCAGCGTGGTCGCGGCGACCACGGGGAGCGCTAGCAGCGACACCAGTCGCGTGGAGATGCGCCAGTTGCGCAGGGCCACGCGGGAGCCGGGACCCGGAGGGGCCTTCGGCTTCACGGGCGGCGAGTCGGGAGCCGTAGCGCCGGGGCGCGCCGAGCGCTCACCACCGCCGAGCTCTGATTGTCCCGGGTTCTGGGCGTGCTGGGGCGAGGAACCGCGGTCGGTCCCGCCGTGCGGCTCCGGCTCCGCCGAAGCGCTGCCATCCCTCTTGAAACGTCCCTGCACTAGCGTCGCAACCTCTGGACCAGGCGCCCCTCCGCGCAAACGGCGGGACGGTGTCGGCGTCGTTCAGGGGCGCAGACGCGCCCCCTGGTGTGGTCGTGAGTGACCGGCGCTGCTCCCCCTCCCCGCCGCCACTCGGCGCTGAGTCGCGCCTCCTGCGCGCCGGTTCGATCCCGCGGCGGTTCGTGGAATTCCAGCACAGTGCAGGATCTCCAACAAGGCCCATGTACCAGGCTGTGACCACCGTGACAGCTTGTGAGGGCAAGGTCACGACACGTAGAAAGTGATCTCGTACATTCCGGTCTTTTCCCTACGATCCAGCGGGGTGCGGGGGGTGTCCCAGTCGCCATGATCAGGAGCGGAATGATGGGTTCAGTGAAGCAATGTCCGTTTCGCCGGGAGGGGTTGGCGGCCTGAATTGACCGGTTTGCCAACCCCCTAGTGAGCAAACTCACACGCCGATCATGAGGTCTTCACGGCTTCCACCGGGAATCGCATGTTTAGCCTGGCGCTTTACAGGGATGGCAAATCCGACAACCTGCGCCGACACGGGGGTTCTTGAAACCACCCGGCGCCCGCTCTGACGAGGTCGAACACCACAGTGAAGACGACGATGATGTTCCGCAACATAGCCAACCCGCGACGCACCACGCTGGCGCACCTCGAGGACGCCGACGCGATGCAGGCGCAGGAGCAGCCGGAGCACTCGGTCGACCTCCCCGCCCAGACCGCCAACCCGCGGCGCACCATTCTCATGGAAGTCCCGGTCGCCGCCTCCGTCGCCGAGTAGTACGCGGCCAGGGCCCCGTACCACTCACCGCGCCGACGGATATGCGCGGGGCCCGGACCCCTCTCCGCGTTAGCCTGGAGCGTCAGACTCCAGCCAGCTCAGTGAGGGGCGCAAGGATCCCGTGCGCATCGCCAGGTTCTCCATCGACGGCAACGTCGCGTTCGGCGCGGTCGAGGGCGACAAGCCGGACGAGCTCGTCCTCGACATCATCAAGGGCATCCCGTTCGCGGACTTCGAGCTCTCCGGTACGAAGGTCCCCCTCAACAAGGTCCGGCTCCTGCCGCCGGTGCTCCCGAACAAGGTCGTGGCCTTCGGCCGCAACTACGCGGAGCACGCGAAGGAGCTGGGCAACGAGGTACCCGACACCCCGTTCGCCTTCTTCAAGCCGTCGACCTCGGTGATCGGCCCCGGTGACGACATCCGGTACCCCTCCTTCTCGAACGAGCTGCACCACGAGGCCGAACTCGCCGTGGTGATCGGCCGGATGTGCCGCGAAGTCCCCCGTGAGCGTGTGAAGGACGTCATCCTCGGCTACACCTGCGCCAACGACGTCACCGCGCGCGACGTCCAGAAGCGCGAGAAGCAGTGGGCGCGGGCCAAGGGCTTCGACAGCTCCTGCCCGCTCGGCCCCTGGGTGGAGACGGACCTGGACCTCGCCACGGTCTCCGAGGGCATCACCATCCAGTGCACGGTCAACGGGCAGCAGCGCCAGCTCGGCCGCACCAGCGAGATGACCCACTCCGTCGAGGACCTGATCGTCAACATCACCGAGGCCATGACGCTGCTCCCCGGCGACGTGATCCTCACCGGCACCCCCGCTGGGGTCGGCCCCCTGAACGTCGGCGACGAGGTCGCCGTCACCATCGAAGGCATCGGCACTCTCACCAACAAGGTGATCAAGCGTGGCTAACGCGACCGTCCGCGTACGTTTCTGTCCGTCCCCGACCGGCAACCCCCACGTGGGCCTGGTCCGCACGGCCCTGTTCAACTGGGCGTTCGCCCGGCACAACGAAGGCACCCTGGTCTTCCGCATCGAGGACACCGACGCGGCCCGCGACTCCGAGGAGTCGTACGGCCAGCTGCTCGACGCGATGCGCTGGCTGGGCTTCGACTGGGACGAGGGCCCCGAGGTCGGCGGCCCGCACGAGCCCTACCGCCAGTCGCAGCGGATGGACCTCTACAAGGACGTCGCCCAGAAGCTGCTGGACGCCGGCCGCGCGTACCCCTGCTACTGCTCCACCGAGGAGCTGGACGCCCGCCGCGACGCGGCCCGCGCCGCCGGCAAGCCCTCCGGCTACGACGGCCACTGCCGCGACCTCTCCGCCGAGCGGAAGACCGCCTACGAGGCGGAGGGCCGCACGCCGATCGTCCGCTTCCGGATGCCCGACGAGACGATCACCTTCACCGACCTGGTTCGCGGCGAGATCACGTACCTCCCGGAGAACGTGCCCGACTACGGGATCGTACGAGCCAACGGCGCGCCCCTGTACACGCTGGTCAACCCGGTCGACGACGCCCTGATGGAGATCACCCACGTCCTGCGCGGCGAGGACCTGCTCTCCTCCACCCCGCGGCAGATCGCCCTCTACAAGGCGCTGACCGAGCTGGGCATCGCCAAGGAGACCCCGGCCTTCGGCCACCTCCCGTACGTCATGGGCGAGGGCAACAAGAAGCTCTCCAAGCGCGACCCGGAGTCCTCGCTCAACCTCTACAGGGAGCGCGGTTTCCTCCCCGAGGGGCTGCTGAACTACCTCTCCCTGCTCGGCTGGTCGCTCTCGGCGGACCGCGACATCTTCGGCATCGACGAGATGGTGGCCGCCTTCGACGTCACGGACGTGAACCCGAACCCGGCCCGCTTCGACCTCAAGAAGGCCGAGGCGATCAACGCCGACCACATCCGGCTGCTCGACGTGAAGGACTTCACCGAGCGCTGCGCCCCCTGGCTGAAGGCCCCCTTCGCCCCCTGGGCGCCGGAGGACTTCGACGAGGCGAAGTGGCAGGCGATGGCCCCGCACGCCCAGTCCCGGCTGAAGGTCCTCTCCGAGATCACGGACAACGTCGACTTCCTGTTCCTGCCGGAGCCGGCCCACGACGAGGCCTCCTGGACGAAGGCGATGAAGGAGGGCTCGGACGCGCTCCTGCGGACGGCCCGCGAGAAGCTGGACACGGCCGACTGGTCCTCCGCCGAATCCCTCAAGGACGCCGTCCTGGCCGCCGGTGAGGAGCACGGCCTCAAGCTCGGCAAGGCCCAGGCCCCCGTCCGCGTCGCCGTCACCGGCCGCACGATCGGCCTGCCGCTCTTCGAGTCCCTGCAGGTCCTGGGCAAGGACACGACGCTGGCGCGCGTCGACGCGGCGCTGGCGAGGCTCGCGGCGCGGTAACCGTCCGCCGCGGCCACCGCGGCGGACCCACGGCACAGTGACAGCGGGGCGGCGTCCGGTTCGGGCGCCGCCCCGCCGCTGTACACCCAGTGGTCGCCGGGAGTTCACCCTTCCTGTCAACTCCCGCTCCCCGAAACCCCTTTGGATGTTCGAGCGGGCGTGTGACGCGCCTGATCACCATGTTCCAGGGGAGGCGAACGTGACCCGTTCACGAAGACTTGTCGGGCTGGCGCTCAGCGGAGCCGTGGCTCTGACCTGCGCGGTGCAGACCATGCCCGCCCAGGCCGCGCCGGCCGCCGACACTCCGGTCGCCACGGTTCAGCTCAACCAGACCACGCCTCCCGAGGTGCTCCTCGGCTGGGCGGGAGCCTCCGGATTCCGCTACACGCTGCCCGGCACCGGATCGCCGACGGCGCACTGGGCGGACTACCCGGGCTACACGCCGCCCGCGCACGCCGGCCCGGACGACCTTTCCACCGGTACCGACGTGATCACCACCGCGGGCGTCGGCACCGTCACCCAGAAGCACCAGTCCACCGGGGTGAGTGTCACGCTCACCGTGCCCCAGGGGCAGACCTACAAGGCCGCCGTCGGCTGGAGCGTGCTCACCCAGGACGCGGACGGCGCCCTGCACGTCCTGCGCGCGGCCGGCGACGGCACGACCACCGACCTCCCGGTCACCGGCCTGCCGACCGGGGCGACGCCGGACGGCGTGTTCCGCACGGGCGGCTCGGTACGCAGGCTCGCCGTCGGATACACCCTCGACGGCGTCGACTCGCTCGGGCTGCTCGACCTCGCCGACGGCACCTTCCGCTCGTACGTCACCGGCGTCACCACCACGGGACTGGTCAGGTTCAACGACCGCTGGCTCGTCGCCGGGAACAAGGTGGCCCGGGTGGACGCGGCACCGGGCACCGACCCCGTACCCGCCCCCACCTACGGCGACTACAGGATCCAGGGCGTCGTCGGCGACCAGCTGATGCTCGCCAACCCGTCCGTGGTCTTCAGCCCCGACACCTACCGGCTGGTGGGCATCTCCCTCGCCGACGGCACGCGGACCACGGTCATCGACCGCTCCAGCGGCAGCTACACCCCCACCCTCGACGGCGGCCTGCTCGCCACGGCGGGTCCGTCCAGCGCCGACTGGCACGTCTACCGCGTCACGCCCACCGAGACCGGCGCCACCGCCGCGCAGGTGCTCGACGTCGAGGCGAACCGGTCGACGATCGAGGGCATGATGCTCTCCGGCGGCGAGCTGCTGATGTACGGCAACGTCACCGATCAGGGCGGCTACGACTCCGTCCACGGCGTCCAGCTCGACACCGCCGGCCGCCCGGCCGGTCCCCAGACCTACCGCGCCTCGATGCTTAACCTCTCGCCGTGCCTGGCCGGGGACGTGGCCTGCCCCCAGTTCGAGGCGCTCGGCGACGGCGGCTTCGCCTACCTGTCCACGGGGGCGGACGGCAAGGAGTCCGTCCACGTCACCGGACGCGAGCCGAACTTGTACGCGGCCGAGTCCACCGGCGCCTCCGGCGGACGCATCGGCACCGGCACCGGCCGCTACGTCCTCTACAACGGGGGGACGCCGGGCGTGCAGAAGGTCGCCGACTTCCCGCGCGGCGCCGACGGCCGGACCGCGCTCGACCGCACCCGCACCGCCGCCGCGGTCTGGGGCCAGCGACTGTGGACGCCGGGCACCTCCCAGGGCAGCGTCGTGGCGTACGACCTGAAGTCGGGGAAGAACGTGGCCACCGTCGCCACCGGCGCCCCGTGCACGCCCAGCGAGATCCAGGCCGTGAACGCGTGGCTGTACTGGAGCTGCGGCGCGTCCGGCCCCGCCGGTGTCTACGACCGCGCGACCAACCGCGCCGTCACCGTGCCGGCCGGCCAGGCCCGGCTCGCCGACGGCTACCTGCTCCGCGAGAACCGCACCACGCACGAACTGCTGCTCACGGACTTCCACGCGGGCTCGGCCGTCACCCGCACGGCGGCCGTGCTGCCGACGACCGACCGGGACACGGGCGGCAACACCGGCCGCTGGACCGTCGACCGCTTCGGCGGCAACGTCGCCTACCTGACCGACCGCGGCCAGGTGGCGATCGTCACCGCGGACGTGCCCACCTCGCCGCTCGCGCAGATGGAGGCCCAGACCGACGCCGCGCCCGGCCCGACGGCCGCCGAGCCGTGGCTGCCCGTGTGGCAGTTGAGCAAGCCCTCGACGTGGACCCTCCAGCTGGTCAGCACCACCGGCACGGTCGTCCGCACCCTCACCGGCACCTCCACCGCCGCCGCGGTGCGCGCCTCCTGGGACGGCGCGACCACGGCGGGGGGCAGGGCGCCCCGGGGGTCGTACACCTGGAAGCTGACCGCCGAGCCCCGTGACCAGGAGGGTCCCGACCTCCTCCTGACCGGCACGACCACCGTCAACTGACGGACGGCCCGGCGCGCCCGGGGCTACCGTCGGACCATGAGGACTGTGCGGGCCGTGGTGTGGGACGTCGACGACACGCTCTTCGACTACACGACCGCGGACCGGGCCGGGATGCGCGCGCACCTCGCGGCCGAGGGCCTGCTCGACGGGTACGAGTCCGTCGAGCAGGCCCTCGCGCGCTGGCGCGAGGTCACCGACGCGCAGTGGGCGCGGTTCTCGGCGGGCGAGACGGACTGGCAGGGCCAGCGCCGGGATCGGGTCCGGGTGTTCCTGGGGGAGTCGCTGGGCGACACCGACGCCGACGCCTGGTTCGACCGCTACGTCACGCACTACGAGTCCGCCTGGACCCTCTTCCCGGACGTCCTGCCCGTCCTGGACGACCTCGTCGCCAGCCACCGGCACGCGGTCCTGTCCAACTCCAGCCTTCTCGTACAGGACCGCAAGCTGCGCGTCCTCGGTGTGCACGACCGCTTCGAGGCGATCCTGTGCGCCGCCGAACTCGGCGTCGCCAAGCCCGCCGCGGCCGCCTTCCACGCGGCCTGCGAGGTCTTGGGCCTGCCGCCGCACCGGGTCGCTTACGTCGGTGACCACCCGGAGATCGACGGACGGGGCGCCGCCGAGGCGGGACTGCTCTCCGTCTGGATCGACCGTGAGGGCACTCACACCGCCGTCGGCGGCCCGCCGACGGGTCCGCACCGGATCGTCTCGCTGGCCGAACTCCCCGCGGTCCTCCGCGCCGATACCCGTTTTGGAGCGCCGTCCACCTTCAGGTAATGTTCTTCCTGCGCCGCCGAGAACGGGCCGTAAGGCCGGAGCTCGGAGGCGCAAGCTAAAACAAGATCCCTGCAGGGGATCGAGTTTCAGTGGCCTATGGTGTAATTGGCAGCACGACGGTTTCTGGTTCCGTTAGTCTAGGTTCGAGTCCTGGTAGGCCAGCTCGCAGAGCTCATCTGCAAACGCGGAGATCGATTCCGCAACGCCCCCGTTGTGTAGCGGCCTAGCACGCTGCCCTCTCACGGCAGTAGCGCCGGTTCGAATCCGGTCGGGGGTACAGATCCTTCCCAGGAAGGCAGTCCGGGTCGCACCCGCTGCCTCTCATGCAGGATCGCTAGGGCCCCCGTTGTGTAGCGGCCTAGCACGCTGCCCTCTCACGGCAGTAGCGCCGGTTCGAATCCGGTCGGGGGTACTGGTCTAAACCATATATGATGGTTTAAACCGCTTTGGGCTATGGTGTAATTGGCAACACTACGGTTTCTGGTACCGTCATTCTAGGTTCGAGTCCTGGTAGCCCAGCTTGGATCCGCGGAAACGCAAGATCTAGGCCCCCGTTGTGTAGCGGCCTAGCACGCTGCCCTCTCACGGCAGTAGCGCCGGTTCGAATCCGGTCGGGGGTACAGAGTCCTACGGGCCTCCACTTCGGTGGGGGCCCGTAGGCGTTTCCGGGCGGCCCCGGCCCCCGTCGTACGGTCCGACGCGCCCCGCGCCGCCCCGCCGTAGGGTCGGTCACTCGATGCCGTACCGCCGCGCCGACTCCTGCTCCTGCGCCAGCCGGTGCAGCGCCCGCAGCACGGGCTCGAAGAGCACGGCCGAAGCGACCGCGGTCTCCACCCGCTCCGCGTCGGACGTGTGCGTCTCCAGGTAGTCCAGGTCCCGCTCGGCCACCTGGTGCATCAACTCCGCGTACGGCGCGAGGAGTTCGGCGTTCCAGGAATAGCCGAGCCGGATCAGCGTGGCCACCGCCGCCACCAGAGAACGGTGCACGGGGGAGAGCGGGGCGAGCTCCCGCGCGGTCTCCCAGCCCAGGTCCGCCAGCAACTGGTCGACCTCGCGGCGCGCGGACCGGACGGCCGGGTCCTGGTCGTCCGGTTCCGGCTCCTGCGGCAGCGCCCACAGAGCCGCCCCCAGCCGGATCGTCCGGCCCAGTGACTCGTCGTCGACGTGTCCGAGGACTTCCCTGGCCGTGGCCACCGGCACCCGGCCCACCTGGATCAGTGCCCGCACCAGCCGCAGCCGGCGCAGATGACTCTCGTCGTAGTCCGCCGTCGTGGCGTTGACCTGGCGTCCCGAAGCCAACAGCCCTTCCCGCAGGTAGTACTTGATCGTCGCGGTGGACACTCCGCTCCGCTCGCTCAACTCCGCAAGCCGCATCTCTTGCGCCCTTCGTTGGGTGGCGCCACTATCCAAGCACGGCGCCATCGGATAGCGCCGCTCGCCAACGGAGGGGACGAGATGTCCGGCACCCGCGTGACCGCAGGCCGTACCACCGCAGCAGCCGAGGGGGACGTGGTCGTCCTGCTGATCGGTATGCGCGTCAACCACTTCTGGGCGGTGCACCAGTGGGTACCGGTGTTCTTCGCCATGCTGCGCATGGTGCGGGACCTGGAGAAGGAACCCGGCCGGGGCCTGCTCGGCCGCATCCTGCTGACGGCGTCGCCCCGCACGTACTACGTCGTCCAGTACTGGGAGTCCAAGGAGCAGCTCTACGCGTACGCGTCGGCGCCCGACATGTTCCACCACAAGGCGTGGGGGATCATCAACCGCAAGGAGCGGGCGGGCAAGCTCCGGCAGCACGTGGGGATCTGGCACGAGACGTACGTCGTGCCGGAGGGGTCGTACGAGTCGATCTACGCGGACATGCCGCCCTTCGGCCTGGCCGCCGCCCATGGGGCCCTGCCGGTGGAGAAGCGGGGGAGGCGGGCGGCGGACCGGTTCGCACACCGGTCGCCTCGGCCGGGAGCGGAGGCCGAGGCGGAGGGCGAGGTCGAGGTCGAGATGGAGACTGAGGCCGGGGGAGGCGCGGGCTGACCGGCCTGTGCGGGTGGTGTGCGGCTGAGCGCGCGGTTGCCGGCGCCCCCTTGCGGGCGCCGGGAGGGGTCCGGGGGACGAGCCTGCCGCGGCGTTGAGGCCGGCCCGTTCCCGTGACGTGTCCGTAGGGGCGGTCAGCCGGTGCGGCGCAGGGCCTCGGAGAGGCGGCCGGCGGCGTCGATGACCGCCTGGGCGTGCATCCGGCCCGGGTGCCTGGTCAGACGCTCGATCGGTCCGGAGACCGAGACGGCGGCCACCACGCGGTTCGACGGCCCGCGCACCGGCGCGGAGACGGAGGCGACGCCCGGCTCGCGCTCGCCGATCGACTGGGCCCAGCCCCGGCGCCGTACGCCCGACAGCGCCGTCGCCGTGAAGCGGGCGCCCTGCAGTCCCCGGTGCAGCCGCTCCGGCTCCTCCCAGGCCATCAGGATCTGGGCCGAGGACCCGGCCTTCATGGTGAGCGTGGAGCCGACCGGGACCGTGTCCCGAAGGCCGGACAGACGCTCGGCCGCGGCGACACAGATACGCATGTCGCCCTGGCGGCGGTAGAGCTGGGCGCTCTCGCCCGTGATGTCGCGCAGGTGTGTGAGCACCGGCCCCGCCGTGGCGAGCAGGCGGTCCTCCCCCGCGGCCGCGGCCAGCTCGGAGAGGCGGGGTCCGAGAATGAAACGCCCCTGCATGTCGCGCGCCACCATGCGGTGGTGTTCCAGCGCCACGGCGAGACGATGTGCCGTGGGTCGTGCCAGTCCGGTCGCCGCGACCAGGCCCGCGAGGGTGGCCGGACCGGACTCCAGAGCGCTCAGGACAAGGGCTGCCTTGTCCAGAACGCCGACGCCGCTACTGTTGTCCATGAAACGATACTTGCGTCTCACTCTGTGAAACGCAAGTTCAATTTCCGGTGGAAAGCGCCACCCTTGTAGACACAGCGGCCCGCGGACCGACGGGCCTGGCGGACGACGTCCGGACGAGGGGGACGGACGTCTGCCGCCCCGGAAATCTCTAGTTGGGCCGGCGCCACACAGGCCGGCCGGAGGGAAAGCGATGGGTAGGACACTCGCGGAGAAGGTCTGGGACGACCATGTCGTCCGGCGCGCCGAGGGCGAGCCCGACCTCCTCTTCATCGATCTGCACCTGCTGCACGAGGTGACCAGCCCCCAGGCCTTCGACGGCCTGCGTCAGGCGGGCCGCCCGGTGCGCCGTCTCGACCTCACCATCGCGACCGAGGATCACAACACCCCGACCCTCGACATCGACAAGCCCATCGCGGACCCGGTCTCCCGGATCCAGCTGGAGACGCTGCGCAAGAACGCGGCCGAGTTCGGCGTGCGCCTGCACTCCCTGGGCGACGTCGAGCAGGGTGTCGTCCACGTCGTGGGGCCGCAGCTGGGCCTGACCCAGCCGGGCACCACCGTGGTCTGCGGTGACTCGCACACCTCCACGCACGGCGCCTTCGGCGCGCTGGCGTTCGGTATCGGCACCTCGCAGGTCGAGCACGTGCTGGCCACCCAGACGCTGCCGCTGGCCCGCCCCAGGACCATGGCCATCACGGTCGACGGCGAACTGCCCGAGGGCGTCACCGCCAAGGACCTGATCCTGGCGATCATCGCCCGGATCGGCACCGGCGGCGGCCAGGGCTACATCCTGGAATACCGCGGCTCCGCCATCGAGAAGCTCTCGATGGAGGCCCGCATGACCATCTGCAACATGTCGATCGAGGCCGGCGCCCGCGCGGGCATGATCGCCCCCGACGAGACGACCTTCGCCTACCTCCGGGGACGTGCCCACGCCCCCGAGGGCGAGGACTGGGACGCGGCGGTCGCGTACTGGAAGACGCTGAGGACGGACGAGGACGCGGTCTTCGACGCCGAGGTCGTCATCGACGGTCCCTCGCTGGCTCCCTTCGTCACCTGGGGTACCAACCCCGGTCAGGGCGCGCCGCTTTCGGCGTCCGTCCCCGACCCGGCTTCGTACGAAGACGCTTCGGAGCGCCTGGCCGCCGAAAAGGCCCTGGAATACATGGGGTTGACCGCCGGACAGCCGCTGCGCGACATCGAGGTCGACACCGTCTTCGTAGGTTCGTGCACCAACGGTCGCATCGAGGACCTGCGGGCCGCCGCCGCGATCGTCGAGGGCCGCAAAGTCGCCGAGGGCGTACGGATGCTGGTGGTCCCCGGCTCCGCGCGGGTCGGCCTGCAGGCCGTCTCCGAGGGCCTGGACGTGGTCTTCAAGGAGGCCGGCGCCGAATGGCGGCACGCGGGCTGCTCGATGTGTCTGGGCATGAATCCCGACCAGCTGGCTCCCGGTGAGCGCTCCGCGTCCACCTCCAACCGCAACTTCGAGGGCAGGCAGGGCAAGGGCGGCCGTACGCACCTGGTCTCCCCGCAGGTCGCCGCCGCCACCGCCGTGCTGGGCCATCTGGCCTCGCCGGCCGACCTGTCCGACGCGCCCGCCGCCCGTACGCCCGCTGGAGTCCGATAAGCCATGGAAGCCTTCACCACGCACACCGGCCGGGCCGTACCGCTGCGCCGCGGCAACGTCGACACCGACCAGATCATCCCCGCTCACTGGCTCAAGAAGGTGACCAGGGACGGTTTCGAGGACGGGCTCTTCGAGGCCTGGCGCAAGGACCCCTCGTTCATCCTCAACCAGCCCGAGCGCGAGGGCGCCACGGTCCTGGTCGCCGGCCCGGACTTCGGTACGGGCTCCTCGCGCGAGCACGCCGTCTGGGCGCTGCAGAACTACGGTTTCAAGGCCGTCGTCTCGTCCCGCTTCGCGGACATCTTCCGGGGCAACTCGCTCAAGAACGGCCTGCTCACAGTGGTTCTGGAGCAGAAGACGGTGGAGGCGCTGCAGGAACTCACCGAGAACGACCCGCAGGCCGAGATCACGGTCGACCTGGAGACCCGCGAGGTGCGCGCCGAGGGCATCACCGCCGCCTTCGAGCTCGACGAGAACGCCCGCTGGCGGCTGCTGAACGGCCTGGACGACATCTCCATCACCCTCCAGAACGAGGGCGACATCGCGGAGTACGAGGCCAAGCGGCCGTCGTACAAGCCGAAGACGCTCCAGGTCTGACGCCCGGCGCGCGGCGCGACCCGCCGCGCGGCCGTCGCACAGCGGATTTCAGCCACCGCAACACCCCTCTGTACCCCCAATCGTGGACGGTTGGGGGTACAGCTGTGTCTGCCCCCGGAGGGCCTCCGCGCGCCCCTTCGAAGGGCTCCAACTGCCGCATTCGCAAAGGGAATTGCCTGGACAGGCGGGTCTTGCGCCGGTGGCGTCCGGAGGCGTCCAGGACCCCCTGGGGGCGCGGCAGTTACCCCCTGGGCAGGCGACAACTCGCCCCAGATGGCACAATCTGTGCATGGAACACGACGGCCAACTCGAGCTCTATGCGGCAGTCGCGGTCCAACTCAAGGAAGCGCACACAAGAGTGCGTGCACTGCAAGTCCCGGAGGGCGTACGGATGGCGCTGACCCGGAAGCTGCTGGTCATTACGGCCGTGGCCAAGCACGATCTCGCCGATGCGGCAAGGCGGCTGGAGCGGTTCACCACCGACCTCGACGAGGGCCGATTCCTCGAAGGGGAACGCTGAGGAACCGTGCTGCAGCCCGAGTTCGTTGCGGCACAAGGGTGATTAGCCCGTTTCGTGTTTGATTTGCGGTATATATCTGCCTAACGTGCGAAAAAGCTTGAACGCATTCGTTCGGGCAATGTCTCCGAAGGGGAAGACGTGAACAAGGCGCAGCTCGTAGAAGCGATTGCCGACAAGGTCGGCGGGCGTCAGCAGGCCGCCGACGCGGTCGACGCCGTACTGGACGCCATCGTCCGTGCAGTTGTCGGCGGGGACCGGGTCTCGGTCACCGGCTTCGGTTCCTTCGAGAAGGTCGACCGTCCGGCTCGTTACGCCCGCAACCCGCAGACCGGTGAGCGCGTTCGGGTCAAGAAGACCTCTGTGCCGCGCTTCCGCGCCGGTCAGGGCTTCAAGGACCTGGTGAGCGGCTCGAAGAAGCTCCCGAAGAACGACGTGGCGGTCAAGAAGGCCCCGAAGGGCAGTCTCTCCGGCGGCGCCTCGGCCACCGTCAAGAAGGCCGCGGCCAAGAAGGCCACCACCGCCAAGAAGGCGACGGCCAGGAAGACCACCGCCGCCGTGAAGAAGACGGCCGCGAAGAAGACCACCACCGCCGCCGCGAAGAAGACGGCGACGACGGCCAAGAAGGCCACCGCCAAGAAGACCACGGCGACGGCCAAGAAGGTCGCGGCGAAGAAGACGACGGCCAAGAAGGCCACCGCCAAGAAGGCCCCGGCGAAGAAGGCCACCGCCAAGAAGGCCCCCGCCAAGAAGTCGACGGCTCGCAAGATCACCGCCAAGAAGACCACCGCCCGCTGAGAAGCAGGGGCGCAGGGCACCTCACGCGCCGGGCCGGGCTCCCACGGGGAGCCCGGCCCGCGGCGTGTCCGGGGACGGTCCGAAGGTCCCGGTCAGAACGTCTGGAGCGTCACGAGGGTGATCCGCCGTGCCGCGCCGTCGCCCTCGGTCTCGATGCGCACGCGCTGCCCCGGGCGCAGCAGCCGCAGGCCGCCGGCGTCGAACGCCGCGCCGTCGAAGGGCACGGGGGTGCCGTCGTCGAGCAGCACCTGCCCGCTACGGGTGTCGGGGTCGTACGTGTACGCGGTCGCCTGCATGCCGGGAGTTTATCCAGCGTCGGTCCCGCCGGGGGTGCGTACCGGGGGACTGGGAGGAGGCGCGGCCCCTCGTCGGTCCTGACTCCCGGCCCGGGTTCCCGCCCCGGTGCGCGGGCCTCCCGTGTCCTGGTGTGCCGGTCGCTGTGTCCGGGTGGACCGGTGTGCTGGTGCGGGGGCATCCGGCGTCCGACGATCACTCCAGCAGGCCCGGCATCAGGCCCGGGGGCCAGGGCGGCCCGGTGCGAGGCCCGAAGCCCGCCCTGGCACCCGTGCTGCCCGGTGCGGGTGCGAGGCGTGTTCGCGACGTGACCTGCGGGTCCGGCGTCGCGGTGGGACCGGGGGCCTCGCGGAGCCGCCGCGTGGACGCCGTGCCCCCGGTGCGGGGCCCCGCGGGCCTGACAGCGCCCCGTGGCCCCGATGCCGGGCCGCGCGGGCCTGGTGCCGGACGGTGACCGGCGGTGTGCCCGAGGCCGCTCGGTGCCGTGCGGCGCCCCGCCACGCACTCCGTCACGGCGGCCCCTGCCGCGGCCCCCGTCGCGGCGCGCGTCAGGTGCCGGGCCGGCCCGGGATGAGGAGTTTGGCCGCCACCGTGGCCGTGCGCGGGCCCACGCCCAGGGCGAGCGCCGCGCGCAGGTCGTCGCCGGTGTCCACGTCCCGACGTACGGAATCCACCGCCGCGAGGAGGAGTTCCACGGCGCCCGAGGCGCGGTGCCGGGCACGGGAATCGGTGCCGAAAGCGGGGCGCAATTCACGGCCCGGTGAGGCGGCCAGCAGTGTGGTCCCGATTGCCGCCGCGTCGGAGAGAAATGCACGCGGGAATTCAGCCGCGGCATCGAGTACCCGGGCCAATTCCAGGGGGCGCAGCGCCGGCAGATCGGCGTTCAGGGCCGCCACGGCGCATTCGGGGCTGCGGGAACGTACGACGGCCGCCGCGTGCGCCAGCGCGGCGTTCAGGCCGCCACCTGGCTCGTCCGGGACGATCCGCGCCCCCAGCGCCGCCAGCTCCCGCCCGGCCAGCGCGTCGTCCGTGACTACCGCCACATCACGGACCGCCGCGCAGGCCAGCGCGGCCGCCACGGTGTCCTGCGCGAACGCGAGGGCGAGCCCCGGGCGCACTCCGTCGGCCGCGGTGTCCGACAGCCTGCTCTTGGCCCGCGCCAGGGGTTTGAGGGGTACGACCAACGTCCACTGCACGGGCGCTCCGTTCCTGCCTTTGTCGCACCCATTGTGACCCGGTGACCCTGGCGGTCCGGACGTCGGGGCGTACGGTGTTCTCGACAGACTGGCGGCCTGGGGCGACACTTGTGCGGCCCCCCAGGCTCTAAGAGGAAGGTGCCCGCGTGCCCCGCCGCAGAATCGGCTTCTGGTACCGCTTCGCAGCGGTTCTCTGCAAACCGCCGCTCGTGGTTCTGATCAAGCGGGACTGGCGCGGAATGGAGAACATTCCGGCCGAGGGCGGATTTATCACCGCGGTGAACCACAATTCGCATGTGGACCCGTTCGCGTATGCCCACTACCAGTACAACACCGGGCGTGTTCCGCGTTTCCTGGCCAAGGCCGGGCTTTTCAGGAAGGGATTCGTGGGGGCCGCGATGCGCGGCACCGGACAGATCCCCGTCTACCGCGAGAGCACCGACGCGCTGAGCGCCTTCCGGGCCGCGATCGACGCCGTGGAGCGCGGCGAATGCGTCGCGTTCTACCCCGAGGGCACCCTCACACGCGACCCCGACGGCTGGCCGATGACCGGCAAGACCGGCGCCGCGCGGGTCGCCCTCCAGACCAAGTGCCCGGTGATCCCGGTCGCCCAGTGGGGCGCCAACGAACTGCTGCCGCCGTACGCCAAGAAGCCCAACCTCCTTCCGCGCAAGACCCACCAGGTACTCGCGGGTCCCCCCGTGGATCTCTCGCGCTTCTACGACAGGGAGATGAGCCCGGACCTCCTCAAGGAGGCCACCGAGGTCATCATGGCCGCCGTCACCGCGCTGCTGGAGGAGATCCGCGGCGAGAAGGCGCCCGAGACGCCCTACGACCCGCGTCAGGTGCGGATCGAGCAGCGCCGCCGCACCGCGGCCCAGGAGACGGCCCAGGAGAAGGCCGAGGCGCAGGCACAGGCCCATGCCCAGGCCCGGACCCACGCCCAGGGCACGGCGCAGGTACAGGCACAGCGGGAAGAGGGGCAGAGCACGTGAGCAAGCCCGTCAAGGCGGCCGTCTTCGGGTCCGGGTCGTGGGGTACGGCCTTCGGCATGGTGCTCGCCGACGCGGGGTGCGAGGTCACCCTGTGGGGGCGGCGCGCGGAACTCGCCGAAGCGGTCAACTCCACGCACACGAACCCCGACTACCTGCCGGACGTCGAACTCCCCGGGAACCTGCGGGCCACCACCGACGCCGCCGAGGCCGCGCGCGGCGCCGACTTCACCGTGCTCGCGGTGCCCTCGCAGACCCTGCGCGCCAACCTCGCCGACTGGGTACCGCTGCTCGAGCCGGACACGGTGCTCGTCTCCCTCATGAAGGGCGTCGAACTCGGCTCCGCCATGCGGATGAGCGAAGTGATCGAGGACGTCGCCAAGGTCGGCGCCGACCGCGTCGCCGTGGTCACCGGGCCCAACCTCGCGCGGGAGATCGCCGCCCGGATGCCGGCCGCCGCGGTCGTCGCCTGCACCTCCGAAGCGGTCGCCCAGCGCCTCCAGGCCGCCTGCCACACCCCGTACTTCCGCCCGTACACCAACACCGACGTGGTGGGCTGCGAACTCGGCGGCGCGGTCAAGAACGTCATCGGTCTCGCCGTCGGCATCGCGGACGGGATGGGCCTCGGGGACAACGCCAAGGGCTCGCTCATCACGCGCGGGCTGGCCGAGACCACCCGGCTCGGGCTCGTCATGGGCGCCGACCCGCTGACCTTCTCCGGACTGGCGGGCCTCGGTGACCTGGTGGCCACCTGCTCGTCGCCCCTCTCGCGCAACCACACCTTCGGCACCAACCTCGGCAGGGGCATGACCCTGCAGGAGACCATCGCCGTCACCAAGCAGACCGCCGAGGGCGTCAAGTCCTGTGAGTCCGTGCTGGATCTGGCCCGCCGGCACGGCGTCGACATGCCCATCACCGAGACGGTCGTCGGCATCGTCCACGAGGGCAAGCCGCCGGTCGTCGCGCTCAAGGAACTGATGTCGCGCAGCGCGAAGCCCGAACGCCGCTGAGCCGTCGCAGTGCCGCCGCGGCACCGGCCGGAGCGGGCTTCACGGCGGCTCCCGCGACACCGGGGATCAACGCTGTGCGACCACTCGCGCGACGCTGAGCAACGGCCGCAGCGGGGCGCTGACTCAGCGCCGTACCACCGGGTACTCTCAACGCGATATGAGCACCGAGAACCTCCCCCAGAGCCCTGAGCAGGCGCCTCGCAAGCCGCGCGTGGCCGTCGTCTTCGGCGGGCGCAGCTCCGAACACGGGATCTCCGTGGTCACGGCCGGCGCCGTCCTGCGCGCCATCGACCGTACGAAGTACGACGTCCTGCCGATCGGCATCACCCTGGACGGCCGTTGGGCGCTCACCGCCGACGAGCCGGAACGGATGGCCATCGTCGACCGGCGGCAGCCGAGCGTGGACCTCCTCGCGGAGTCGGACGAGGGCACCGTGATCCTGCCCGTCGACCCGTCCAACCGCGAAGTCGTCTACAGCGAGCCCGGATCCGTCCCCAAGGCCCTGGGTGAGGTCGACGTCGTCTTCCCCGTGCTGCACGGCCCGTACGGCGAGGACGGCACGCTCCAGGGTCTCCTGGAGCTCTCGGGGGTCCCGTACGTCGGCTCGGGCGTGCTCGCCTCGGCCGTCGGCCAGGACAAGGAGTACATGAAGCGGGTGTTCACCTCCTTCGGGCTGAAGGTGGGCCCGTACACGGTGATCCGTCCCCGCGAGTGGGAGCTCGACCCGGCCGGCGCCCGCAAGCGGATCGCGGAGTTCGCGGGGGAGCACGGCTGGCCGCTGTTCATCAAGCCCGCCCGCGCCGGCTCCTCGTTCGGCATCACGAAGGTCGACTCCTTCGAGGGTCTCGACGAGGCCTTCGAGGAGGCCCGGCGCCACGACCCGAAGATCATCGTGGAGGCGCTGCTGCGCGGCCGCGAGATCGAGTGCGGGGTCCTGGAGTTCGAGGACGGCCCGCGCGCCAGCGTGCCGGCCGAGATCCCGCCGGTGCAGTCCCACGACTTCTACGACTTCGAGGCGAAGTACATCGACTCGGCCCCGGGCATCGTGCCCGCGCCGCTCACCGAGGAGCAGACCGCCGAGGTGCGGCGCCTGGCGGTCGAGGCCTTCGACGCGGCGTCGTGCGAGGGTCTCGTCCGCGCGGACTTCTTCCTCACCGAGGACGGCGAGTTCGTGATCAACGAGATCAACACGATGCCGGGCTTCACACCGATCTCCATGTACCCGCGGATGTGGGAGGAGACCGGGGTCGGCTACCCGGAGCTGGTCGACCTCCTGGTGCAGGCGGCGCTGCGGCGCTCCACGGGCCTGCGCTAGTCACTGGAACCGGGCCTTTCCGGTCCGGTCCGGTCACTCCGGCGGGTCCGGTCGGGTCCGGTCCGGTCACTGCGGTCGGGTCCGGCCACTCCGTACCGGCCCGTTCCGGCCGGTTCCGTCAGGTTCCGTCCGTTCGTCTCAGTCGGCGATCCCCGCGGGGATCGCCTTCTTGATGGGCGCTGCCAGATCGACGAGCGCGGCCGAACCGTCCCGCTCGGCCCACTTCTTCGGCACGCTGACCTCGACGTACGCTCGGCGCAGGCTGCTGGTGAAGCGGAACGCCCCGTCGCTCCGCTTCTCCATCAGCCAGCCGACGCCGTTCACCTCGCCGCTGAGCGCGTCCTCGTCGCTCATCTTCGAGGGTCGTTCGACACCGCAGCGCAGTATGATCGCCGGGCTTCCCCAGCCCGCGGTCAGCGCGGACCGGGGCTCGGGATCGTTCCGGTCGAGGCCGTCCACCTTCCTCGGCAGCACCTTGTCCAGGTTCTGGCACAACGCGGAGACCTTCGCGTCAGGACCGGGAACCACGGCCGAGGCGCCGCCGTCTGCTGAGGAGCAGCCCGTGGCGGAGATCAGCAGGGCGAGAACGGGCAGCCCGAGAAGAGTGGTGTGCCGGTGACGGGAAGAGTTCACCGGCCAAGGGTAGACGGGGGCTAGAGGTGCACCACCGGGCAGGTCAGGGTGCGGGTGATGCCATCCACTTGCTGGACTCTCGCGACCACCATGCGGCCGAGATCGTCCACGGTGTCGGCCTGGGCCCGCACGATCACGTCGTACGGTCCTGTCACGTCCTCGGCCTGGATCACCCCCGGGATCTTGCTGATCGTCTCGGCGACGGTCGACGCTTTGCCGACCTCCGTCTGGATCAGGATGTACGCCTGTACCACGGAACCTCCAGGGCGGCCACGAGGATCATGTGGGGAAAAGGAACGCCACGGTATCGCGTCGCCGCTCGCCGCGGGGAGACCCGCGGTGACTGGGGCTTGCGCGCCGGGGTGCGCGGACCGCACACGTTGACGGTCAACTCGACCGTACCGAGGACAGAGACGGCTCGCTACCGGGCACCGGTAGCGGCAGAGGGAGCAGTACGACGATGAAGGGCACCGTGGGCGAGTTGGGGGAGTTCGGGCTCATCAAGGAGCTCACTTCGCGTCTCACCACCACCCCGGCGGTCCGGGTCGGCCCGGGCGACGACGCCGCGGTGGTGGCCGCGCCCGACCGCAGGGTCGTGGCGAGCACCGACATCCTCCTGGAGGGCCGGCACTTCCGCCGCGACTGGTCGACGGCGTACGACGTGGGGCGCAAGGCGGCCGCCCAGAACCTCGCGGACATCGCCGCGATGGGCGCCGTACCGACCGCGCTGCTGCTCGGTCTCGTCGTGCCGGCCGAACTGCCGGCCACCTGGCCGTCCGAGATGATGGACGGGCTGCGGGACGAGTGCCAGGTCGCGGGCGCGGCCGTGGTCGGCGGCGATGTCGTACGGGGCGACACCATCACCATCGCGATCACCGCGCTCGGTGATCTGCGCAACCACGAGCCGGTGACCCGGGGCGGCGCACAGCCCGGCGACGTGATCGCCGTCACGGGCTGGCTGGGCTGGTCGGCGGCCGGGCACGCGGTGCTCTCCCGCGGCTTCCGTTCGCCGCGGGCCTTCGTCGAGGCGCACCGGCGCCCCGAACCGCCGTACCACGCGGGTCCCGCGGCCGCCGGGCTCGGCGCGACGGCGATGTGCGACGTGAGCGACGGGCTGATCGCCGACCTGGGGCACATCGCCGAGGCGAGCAAGGTCAGGATCGACATCCGCTCGGGTGCCATCGACATCCCGTCGCAGATGAACGACATCGGCCAGGCCGTCGGCGTCGACCCGATCCAGTGGGTGCTGACCGGCGGTGAGGACCACGCGATCGTCGCGGCCTTCCCGCCGGACGTGAAGCTGCCCGCGCGCTGGAAGGTGATCGGCGAGGTCCTCAACCCCTCCGCGCTGCCGCAGGTCACGGTGGACGGCGCACCGTGGACCAGCACGGGCGGCTGGGACCACTTCGGCGACATCGAGTCGTGAGACCGCCGGGGCCGGTGCGGTGCGCGTCGAGGACGTGCGCCGCGCTTCCCCCTGGGCGTCCGTGGCCTGTGCGCCGTGAGTCTGTGTCCCGTGCGCGCCTGTGTGCGGACAGCAGAAAACCCGCCCACCGTGAGGTGGACGGGTTCAGTGCAAGCGAACCAGCAGTGGCCGCGCGCTGGCGGTTGTCAGCGCGTCACCTTGCCGGCCTTGATGCACGAGGTGCAGGCGTTCACGCGCTTCGGCGTCCCGCTCACCACGGTACGTACACGCTGGATGTTGGGGTTCCAGCGGCGGGACGTACGGCGGTGCGAGTGCGAGATGTTGTTGCCGAAGCCCGGCCTCTTGCCGCAGACATCGCAGTTGGCAGCCACGGGTCACTCCAAAGACTTCAGATGCACTTACGGTGGATCCCGGCATGCCGGGATCAAGATCTAGGATCTGAGTGGCGGTGCCAGGGGGAAGTCCCGATCGGAATCGGGCAACTGGAGCAGCATACAACGACTGCGTCCGGAGAACGAAACTACCATGGCCGCCCCGGGGTGGGCCCCGGCCCTCCTCCGGACCCGCTACCGACAGTAACCCCGCTCTGGGTCTACGCTGCGTCCCACGTCCAGCAGCTCAGGGAGGCGCAGGTGCCGCAGGTGCCGCAGACATTGGATGCTCTCGCGGTGCGCACCTGGTGCGGCCTCGCGCTGGAAGCGCTGGGACGGGCCCGCGAGGAGATCGACGCCATCAATGTCTATCCGGTGGCCGACGGGGACACCGGGACGAACCTCTATCTGACCGTGGAGTCGGCGACGGCGGCGGTGGAGGCGGTCTTCGCGGGCCACGAGACGGTCGCCGGCGCGGGCGACGGCCGCGCGGGGGAGGGGCGGCCCGCACTCGCCGACGCCGTGCGGGCGATGGCGCACGGGGCGCTGATCGGGGCCCGCGGCAACTCCGGGACGATCCTCGCGCAGCTGCTGCGCGGTATGGCGCTGGTGCTGGCCGCCGGCGGTGAGGGCGCTCGCACCGATGCCGAGGGACTCCGTCTCGCCCTGCGGCAGGCCGCCGACTCCGCGCGCGACGCCGTCGCGCACCCGGTCGAGGGCACGGTCCTCACGGTCGCCTCGGCCGCCGCCGAAGCGGCCGGCGGCGCCGAGGGGGACTGCGGCACGGTCGCGCGCGCGGCCTACGAGGGAGCGCGGGCGGCCCTCGTGGCGACCCCCCGGCAACTCGACGTCCTGGCCCGTGCCGGTGTGGTCGACGCGGGCGGACGGGGGCTGGTGGCGGTACTGGCGGCGCTGGTGGAGACGTTCACGGGGGAGTCCCCGCGCACCGGGTGGGCGCTGGGCGAGGTGCACGCGCGCGTGGCCGTGACGGCCGGGCCCGTGACCGGGGCCACCGCTGCCGCCGGCGCCCGTCCCGTTCCCGGCGTCGATGCCGGCGCCGGGCACGCCGGCGCCGGGTGCGTGGACGACCGGCCGGACGACGGAGTGCCGGCCTTCGAGGTCGTCTACCTCCTGGAGGCGGAGGACACGGCCGTGACGCGGTTGCGCGACCGGCTCGACCGCCTCGGGGACTCGCTCGTGGTCGTCGGCGGTGACGGACTGTGGAACGTCCACGTCCACGTGGACGACGCGGGCGCCGCGGTGGAGGCGGGCGTGGAGGCCGGGCGGCCGCACCGCATCAGGATCACGCACTTCGGGCTCGGTGACGCGCACACCGCGGGCGCGGCGGGGCTGCCGCCGCGGGAGCGGGCGCAGCGGGCCGTCGTCGCGGTGGTGCCCGGCGAGGGACTGGCCGGGCTGTACGCCGAGGCCGGGGCGACCACCGTGCTCGCGCGGCCCGGCGAGCCGCCCGCCAGCGGGGAGCTCGTGGACGCCGTACGGCGGGCCCACGCGCGCGAGGTGGTGCTGCTGCCCAACGACGCCGACCTGCGGCACACCGCGGCGGCCGCGGCCGAGCAGGCCCGTACGGAGGGGGTGCGGGTCGCGCTGATCCCGACCCGTTCCGCGGTCCAGGGCATCGCCGCGCTGGCGGTGCACGAGCCAGGCCGGCGCTTCGACGAGGACGTCGTCGCCATGACCTCGGCGGCGGGTGCGACCCGGTACGCGGAGGTGGCGGTCGCCGAGCGGCAGTCCTGGACCATGGCGGGCATCTGCCAGGCCGGTGACGTACTCGGTCTCATCGAGGGGGACGTGGCCGTGATCGGTGCGGACATCGCGGCCACGGCCGAGGCCGTCATCGACCGCATGCTCGCCGCCGGTGGTGAGATGGTGACGCTGGTCCTCGGTGACGAGGCGCCCGGTGCCATCGCCGCGCGTCTCGAATCGCGGGTCAGGGAGACGTACTTGGCGGTCGACACGGTGGTGTATCGAGGGGGTCGGCAGGGGGCGCTGCTGCTGATCGGCGTGGAGTGACGACGACCGCCGCCTGACCCGCCCCGGGAGCGGCAGCCCCTTGGCGGGGTTCGGGGCGGAGCCCCAGGGGGGCGGGTAGGGGCGGCAGGGGCGAAAGAATCCCGCCCCGGTCACCCCCCCCGCACCTCACTCCTTACCCCGCTCCTCCATCATCCGCAGCATGTTCTCCGCCTCGTCACGGCGCGCCCCCGCGGTCCCGTCCGCCTCCGGCGCCCCCGCGTAGGCGGACAGGACACCGCGCGCCCGCGCAGCCGCGGCGGCGGGCCGGAGCAGGTCCGCCTCCAGCCACCCCGCGGCAAGCTCCGCCCCGGTCCGCGCATCGAGCGCCTCGTCCCCCAGGGACGCGAACACCGATACGGCCCGCGTGACATGACCCAGTGCCTCCTCGAAGAGCCCCCGGGTGACGCCCTCCTGCGTGTCGTCGGTGACCGACCGGGCGACGAGGTCGCCGAACTGCCGGTGCGTGTGGCCGAGTTCGGAGACGAGACGGAGACGGGCCTGCGGGTCCTCCTCGCTCTCCGTCCCGGAAAGCACCCGCACCCCCTCCTCGCACTCCCGCACCGCCTCCGCCATCAGTTCCCGCGCCGCGTCCAGCCCCGCCCCCGTACGCAGGGACGCCCAGGCCCGCGCCCGCAGCGACCGGACCAGCGCGTGCACGTTGCCGAGGTCCCGCCACAGGTCGCCGGCCCGGGCGTACGCCCGCTCCGCCTCGGCGGACAGTCCGGCGCGGCCGAGCGCTTCGGCGGCGAGATGGGCGAGCATCGCGTGGTCGCGCTGCTCGGGCCAGTGCCGGGCGATGTCCGCGGCCCGCAGCCAGTTCTCGGCCGCGGCCCGGTGCTCGCCGAGCTCGGTGAGACAGTCGCCGAGCCACCACCGCGTCTGCACGATCGCACCGTCACCGTGCATGTCACCGGTCAGATCGGGCAGCGCCGACTCCAGGATCTCCGCGGCCTCGGCCCAACGCCTCTGCCGGAGCAGGAAGCCGCCCAGCTGGTGACGTGCCCAGGCCCCGAGCGTGGGCCCCTGTCCGGCCTCGTCGGCCCAGTGCGCGGCCTCCAGCGCGTGTTCCGCGGCAGCGGCGTCCTGCTCGGTCTCGCCGAGGATCTCGGCGAGCTGGAGGTGCAGTTGCGCCTGCCCCATCGGCTCCAGACGGGGCCCGCCGTGCTCCAGCGCGGCCCGTGCGGCCCGCTCGGCGCCCTCCGCGTCGCCCAGGTGCCGGGCGATTCCGGCGAGCCGGGACTCGTACTCCACGGCGAACGACGGCAGTCCGGCCGCGACGAACGCCTCCGCCGCGCGTCCGAGCAGTTCCGCGGCGGCCGCGGCGTCCCCGGAGTGCGCCGCGAGCTCGCCGAGCATCGCCTGCGCCTCCGCGGCCCGTGAGGCCATCCGTACGTCCGCGACGTGCGGCTCGGCGAGCGCCAGCAGCTCCCGTACGGCCGTCTCGGCGGCCCCGACCCCGTCGGCGTCGGCCGAATCGGCCCGGCCCGGCCCGGACCCGTCCGCGTCGCCGTCCTCCTGCACCCGGTGCACCAGGATCCGGGCCCGCCCCACCAGCACGGATGCCGTCTGGGACACCCCCGTCCCGCCGTCCGCGAACAGAGCGAGCGCCTTCTCGCGCAACTCGGTGACGGCCGCCAGCGCCTTCTCGGACCCGCCGACGAGGGCGAGGACGTAGGCGGCGCGGGCCCGGGCGGCGAGCGCCTCCCCGGGGTCGCCCGCCGCGTCGTACAGCTCCGCGGCCTCGTGGAAGAGTCCGATGCCCTCGGGCCCGCGCTCCATCGCCGCGTGGTCGGCGATCTCCGCGCGGTCGCGGACCTCCAGTTCCCGGCCCTCGGCGGCGCGCGAGACCGCCGCCCAGGCCGCCACCGCGTCAGGGCTGCGGGACTGCGACAGCCGCCGGGCCTCCGCGAGCAGCGCGGGCAGGTCCGGCCCGGTGGCCGGCTCGGGGCTGTCGTTCCCCGGCCGCGGTGTCCTGTCCGGGTTCGGGAGCGACCCGGGACGCGCGTCCGGGTCCGACGCCGCGACAGCCGGGGCCGGCGGTACGTTCCGTGCCGAGCGCACCCCCAGCGGCAGCCGGTCCACCAGCGGACGCTGGTCCATCCGCGCCCGCGCCCGCTCGCTGACGTACGACGTGCCGTTGCGCGCGTCGAAGCGCGCCGCGAGCGAAAGGGCCTGCTCGCGCGCGTGGACGGCGAGTTCGGCCGCTGTCCACGCGCGCCCGGCCGGTCCCGGTACCGTCCGTCCGCCGAGGCCGAGCCCGGTCAGGCGGTCCATCACCAGGGCGGTCACGGCCATGAAGTCGAGCTTGCTGCGCGGATCGCCGGAGTCCGTGAAGTAGGCGGGCCGCTCGGCGAGCAGTTCCAGGGCGCGCGCCTCGTTCCCCGACAGCGCGCAGAACTCCACGTGGTCCGCGTAGGCCGCGCGCATGCTCTCCATGGGGCGCACCAGACGCAGGCCACGGAGGTGATGGGCGCGGGCCTCCTCCAGGTGGCCCAGGCGCAGCAGCGGGACGAGGGAGGACGCCAGTACGGTGTGCGGCTCGTGGGCGCAGACGTGCTCGCCCTCCAGGACCGGGCGCCACACCTCCAGCGCCTGCGCGTCGCGGTCGCGCTCGGCCTGCCACCATCCCTGGCTGTGCAGTTCGCACGCGTGGCAGTTCGCCATGCTGTCCCGGTCGGCGGCGAGCCAGGCGGCATAGGCCCGCTCCGCGCGCTCCGTGTCCCCCAGGTGCGCGGCCACGCTGAACTCGGCACCGCGCACGGCCCGTTCGGAGTGACCGGCGAGCCGGTAGCGGTACTCCATCTCGCCGAGCCACTTCTCTATGGAGGCGAGCGGGATGTGCGGCTGGTCGAGCATGCCGGCCGACATCCACTTGAAGACCCAGTGCAGCGAGTGGATCTCGTACTCGTCGAAGTCCTCGGGGTGCTCGTCCCACAGGCGCAGCAGGCGCGCGAAGGGGACGAACATCTTGTCCTTCTCGGAGCTGTAGTTGTAGACCTTCAGCTGGTGTCCGAGCGCTTCGATCACGGCGAGCGGGATGTCCAGCTTCTCCGCCTCGGCGAGCAGCTGTTCGGCGCGCGCGTTGCGGGCGGGCCCCTCCGGCTGCTCGTAGTTGTCCCCCATCGCCTGGCGCAGGGTGTCGAAGTCCATGGCCGGGCCGCTCATCCGCGGTCGTCCTCTCCGGTGTCGGTGTGGGTGGCCCATTCCAGGAGGCCGATGAACGCGCGGTTCAGGAGCGCCGAGTCGGCGGGCTGCAGCGGGCGCTGCGCCATCAGGAGGGCCTGGCCGTACAGGGACTCGGTGGCGGTGCCGATCAGCTCCGGGTCGCGCAGTGAGCTGATCCGCCGGATCAGCGGGTTGAGATGGTTGAGCACCAGACGCGCCCGTGGGGCGCTGCCGCGCAGCGAGCCGAGAATGCCCGCCCACAGGTCGTCCGCGTGCTCCTCCGCCTCCGCGCGGGCCTGCTCGTGGCGGGCCGCCCGGTCGTCCAGGTGCAGGGCCGGGACCGAGAGCGGGTGGAAGGCGCGCAACGACACGTCGCAGCCCAGCGGGTCGAGCTTGGCCCGCGCGGCCGCCAGGAAGCCCGAGAGGGCCAGCTCCTCGGCGGGGTCGATCGCGTCCAGGTGCGCCGTGACGGTGTCGGCGTCCAGCTCCGCGACCACCGAGCCCGGACGCACCGAGGGCAGCGCCTCCACGAGCTCGCTGTCGTAGGTGTAGCCGCCGTTGACGACACCGATGCCCTGCGCGGAGGCGATCGGCGCGACCTGGCGGTACTCCTCCACCGTGCGCGTGAAGTGCACCACCGGGTGGCGGAGCGCGAACTCCTCCAGGGACAGCCGTCCGTCGGTCGTCTCGAAGGGCAGCCACGGCAGCATCGTGCGCAGCATCTCGTTGTCGTGCCGCGCCAGTGACTTCACGCCCAGGTGGTGGACGGACAGGAAGGCCGCCAGCCGCTCCGGGTCACCCGCCGCGAGTCCCGTCAGCCACGACCGGATGCGCTCGCCGAGGGCCTCGCGCACGGCCGCCAGGGTCTCGTCCTCGTAGAGCGACTCGCGCGACGCGGTGGGCCGCAGACTGTCGGTGTCCAGGACACAGCGTACGAAGAACGCCCAGTCGGGCAGCAGCTGTTCGGCCCGCTCGGTCAGCAGCATGCCCTTCAGGTGCACCCGGTGGCTCGCCCGCTGCGCGGGGCTGACCGCGGTCGGCAGGACGTACGCGACGCCCCGTACCCCCGCGAGCGGCACGTTCAGTTCGATCGAGTCCAGCGGAGTGAAGCCGAACAGCTCGCGGCAGTGTCCGGCCAGGGCCACCCGGCGGGTGGCGGGGCTCGGATGGGCGCGGTCCCAGGGCGCGGGAAGGTTCGCGACCGCTTCGTCGCCGACGCGTACGTCGTACGGCAGCAGGGAGCCGAAGTCGCGGGCCAGGGACCGCACCCGCTCCTCCGTGAGCCACTCGCCCGCTCCGGCGCGCGCCACCAGGTGCACGGTGGTACCCGGTTCGGTACGGGCCTCGTGCGGCAGCGTGCGCACGGTGTACGAACCGTCGTCGGTCGCCGTCCACTCCACGGGCGCCGCGTCGGGCGTCCGGGCGCTGCGGCTGACGACGCGGATGCGCTCGGCGACCACGAAGCACGCCAGCAGTCCGATGCCGAACTGCCCCAGGAAGTCGGAGCGGGCCGCCTGGATGCCGTCGTCCCGCTTGGAACTGCGGCCGATCGTCGCGAGGAGACTGTGGACGTCGGACTCGGTGAGCCCGATGCCGGAGTCCTCCACGCGCAGGGTGCCGCCCGCCGCGTGCAGCCGCACGGTGGCGGGCGCGTCCGGCTGTTCGGCGCGCCGGGCGGTGATCGCGTCCACGGCGTTCTGCAGCAGTTCGCGCAGATAGACCTTGGGACTCGAGTACAGGTGATGGGAGAGCAGGTCCACCAGACCACGCAGGTCGACCTGGAACGAGTGGGGTGACGGGGAGGCCTGTGAGGGCTGTGAGGTCTGGGAATCCATCGTCGCTGCGCCGAGGGTGGGGGGACGGGCGACGGCGCGGGGTCGGGCGGTCCCGGCGGACGGTGACCGCGAAGAGGTCCGGAGCGCGTCATCCTAGGCCCGGAACGAGCCGCCTGACCAGCGGATTTCCAGGACGTATACGGCATTGTCGGTGGTGTGGTGTGCAATGGATCTCGTGCCCGCGCTCGATGAACCACTGAAGAAGGTGCTCGGTCCCCCCACCGCGAAGGTGATGGCCGAGCATCTCGGCCTGCACACCATCGGTGATCTCCTGCACCACTATCCGCGCAGATACGAGGAGCGCGGCCAGCTCACCCACCTCGCCGACCTGCCCATGGACGAGCATGTGACGGTGGTCGCCCAGGTCGCCGACGCGCGCCTGCACACCTTCGCCTCCTCCAAGGCGCCCCGAGGCAAGGGCCAGCGTCTGGAGGTGACCATCACGGACGGCAGCGGCCGCCTCCAGCTGGTCTTCTTCGGCAACGGCGTGCACAAGCCCCACAAGGACCTGCTGCCCGGCACCCGCGCGATGTTCTCGGGCAAGGTCTCCGTCTTCAACCACCGCCTCCAGCTCGCCCACCCGGCGTACGAGCCGCTGACCGGTGACGGCGACGAGGCCGTGGAGAGCGTCGACAGCTGGGCCGGCGCCCTCATCCCGATCTACCCGGCCACCGCCAAGCTGGAGTCCTGGAAGCTCGCCAAGGCCGTCCAGACGGTACTGCCCAGCGCCCAGGAAGCCGTCGACCCGCTCCCGGACTCCCTGCGCGACGGCCGCGGCCTGATGACCCTCCCCGAGGCCCTCCTCAAGATCCACCGCCCGCACACCAAGGCGGACATCCAGGACGCCCGCGCCCGCCTCAAGTGGGACGAGGCCTTCGTCCTCCAGATCGCCCTGGCCCGCCGCCGCCACGCCGACGCCCAACTCCCCGCCGTGGCCCGCGTCCCCGCACCGGACGGCCTGCTCACCGCCTTCGACGCCAAGCTCCCTTTCACCCTCACCGAAGGCCAGCGGAAGGTCTCCAAGGAGATCTTCGACGACCTCGCGACGGAGCATCCGATGCACCGGCTGCTTCAGGGCGAGGTGGGCAGCGGCAAGACGATGGTCGCCCTGCGGGCCATGCTGGCCGTCGTCGACGCGGGCGGGCAGGCCGTGATGCTCGCGCCCACCGAAGTGCTCGCGCAGCAGCACCACCGGTCGGTCACCGAGATGATGGGGGAGCTGGCCGAGGGCGGGACGCTGGGCGGCGCCGAGCACTCCACCAAGGTCGTGCTGCTCACCGGGTCCATGGGGGCGGCGGGGCGCCGGCAGGCGCTGCTCGACCTGGTCACCGGCGAGGCCGGCATCGTCATCGGCACCCACGCGCTGATCGAGGACAAGGTGCGGTTCCACGACCTTGGCCTGGTCGTCGTCGACGAGCAGCACCGCTTCGGTGTCGAGCAGCGCGACGCCCTGCGGGGCAAGGGCAAGCAGCCCCCGCACCTCCTGGTGATGACCGCCACGCCCATTCCCCGCACGGTGGCGATGACCGTCTTCGGCGACCTGGAGACCTCCGTCCTCGACCAGCTCCCCGCGGGGCGCTCGCCGATCGCCAGCCATGTCGTCCCCGCCGCGGACAAGCCGCACTTCCTCGCCCGCGCCTGGGAGCGCGTGCGCGAGGAGGTGGGCAACGGCCATCAGGCCTACGTGGTCTGCCCCCGCATCGGAGACGGGGAGGACGACCCGAAGAAGGGCGCCAAGAAGGAGTCGCCCGAGGACGAGGCCGAGAAGCGCCCGCCCCTCGCCGTCGTCGACATCGCCCAGCACCTGGCCGAGGGCCCCCTCCAGGGACTCCGGGTCGAGATCCTGCACGGCCGTATGCCGCCCGACGACAAGGACGCCGTGATGCGCCGCTTCACCGCCGGGGAGACCGACGTCCTGGTCGCCACGACCGTCATCGAGGTCGGCGTGAACGTGCCGAACGCCACGGCGATGGTGATCATGGACGCCGACCGGTTCGGCGTCTCCCAGCTCCATCAGCTGCGCGGCCGGGTCGGCCGGGGTTCCGCGGCCGGACTCTGCCTGCTGGTCAGCGAGATGCCCGAGGCGAGCCCGGCCCGCCAGCGGCTGAACGCGGTGGCGTCCACACTCGACGGTTTCGAACTCTCGCGCATCGACCTCGAACAGCGCCGTGAGGGCGACGTCCTCGGCCAGGCGCAGTCCGGCGTCCGCTCGTCGCTGCGCATGCTCACCGTCATCGAGGACGAGGAGATCATCGCCGAGGCCCGTGAGGAGGCGGCCGCGGTCGTCGCCGCCGACCCGGAGCTCGCCGGGTTCCCGGGCCTGCGCACCGCGCTGGAGGCGCTCCTGGACGAGGAACGCGAGCAGTATCTCGACAAGGGCTGACGGGAGTTCCCGTGGCCGACAGGCGCCGGCAGGGACCAAAGGACGCCGGCCAGGCGGGCGGCGGCCGGCGAGAGCCCGGCCCGGACCAGGGCGGACTCCGGACCGGGGCGGACTCCGGACCGGGGCGGACTCCGGACCGGGAAGCACCCGGACGCGGTGCGGGGAGGCGGGATCCGTGCTCCGGCTGAGACACTGGCAGCCGACACATCACCAGCGCAAAGGACCCTCATGACCCGCGTGATCGCCGGCCGGGCCGGCGGACGCCGTCTGGCCGTCCCGCCGGGCACCGGCACCCGGCCCACCTCCGACCGGGCGCGCGAGGGCCTCTTCTCCACCTGGCAGTCCCTGCTCGGCGGCCCGCTGGAGGGCGAGCGTGTGCTCGACCTGTACGCGGGCTCCGGCGCCGTGGGCCTGGAGGCGCTCAGCCGCGGTGCCGGACACACCCTGCTCGTCGAGTCCGACGCCCGCGCCGCCCGCGTCATCCGGGAGAACGTGAAGGCACTGGGCCTGCCCGGAGCCGAAGTCAGGCCGGGCAAAGCGGAACAGATCGTTCAGGCGCCGGCGCCCGCAGAACCGTACGACCTCGTCTTCCTCGACCCGCCCTACGCCGTGTCGGACGGCGATCTTCGCGAGATTCTGCTCACACTCCGGACGCAGGGCTGGCTCGCGGGCGATGCGCTCGTCACCGTGGAGCGCAGCACCAGAGGCGGCGAATTCGGGTGGCCGGACGGTTTTGACGCGCTCCGGGCCCGTCGTTACGGCGAAGGGACCTTTTGGTACGGTCGCGCCGCCTCTACGTGCGACGACGCACGATGACCGGACCGGAGAGCGAGGGACCACAGTTGCGCCGCGCCGTCTGTCCGGGGTCATTCGACCCCGTCACCAATGGACACCTCGACATCATCGCCCGCGCTTCCAGACTCTACGACGTCGTGCACGTCGTGGTGATGATCAATCAGTCGAAGCAGGGCCTGTTCACCGTCGACGAGCGGATCGAGCTGATCCGCGAGGTCACCGCGGAGTTCGGCAACGTCCAGGTCGAGCCCTACCACGGCCTGCTCGTCGACTTCTGCAAGCAGCGGGACATCCCTGCCATCGTCAAGGGACTGCGCGCGGTCAGCGACTTCGACTACGAACTGCAGATGGCCCAGATGAACAACGGCCTCTCGGGCGTGGAGACGCTGTTCATCCCGACGAGCCCCACCTACAGCTTCCTCTCCTCCTCGCTGGTCAAGGAGGTCGCGACCTGGGGCGGCGACATCTCCCATCTGGTGCCACCGGTGGTTCTGGAGGCGCTGAAGGGACGGCTCGGCCAGGACTGACGGGCTGACTGTCCGTCACCCGGTGTCGGGTGGGGCGGGAGTGGTCGTACAGTCGAACCGTCCGTCTCCATCACAGCTGTAGAGAGTGGCGAGCACACGGTGGACGTGCAGAAGAAGCTCGATGAGATCGTCTCGGCGGTCGGCAGCGCCCGTTCCATGCCCATGTCGGCCTCGTGCGTGGTCAACCGCGCCGAGCTGCTCTCGATGCTCGAAGAGGTGCGCCAGGCCCTGCCCGGCTCCCTCGCTCAGGCCGAGGAGCTCATCGGCGGCCGCGAGCAGCTGGTCGAGCAGGCCCGCATGGAGGCCGACCGGATCATCGAGACCGCGCACGCCGAGCGCGGCTCCCTGATCTCCGACACCGAGGTCGCCCGCCGTTCCCAGAACGAGGCGGACCGCATCGTCACCGAGGCCCGCCAGGAGGCCGAGGAGGTCCGGGCCGAGGCCGACGACTACGTCGACTCCAAGCTCGCCAACTTCGAGGTCGTCCTCACCAAGACCCTCGGCTCCGTCGGCCGGGGCCGCGAGAAGCTCCTCGGCACCGGTCCCGGCATAGACGAGCAGGGCTACGAGGACGAGGACGCCCCCGAGCGCAGCCACGACCCCGAGACACTGCGCCGCAACGCCGACGAGTACGTCGACGTGAAGCTCGGCGCCTTCGAGGCCGTCCTCGCCAAGACCCTGGAGGCCGTCGGCCGCGGCCGGCAGAAGCTGCACGGCCGGATCGCCAGCGACGACCTGGGGGACCTGGGCGCCTTCGCCGAGGACGGGACCCCCGTCCAGCACACCAGCGACGCCGACTACCTGGCCGGCCTCGCCGAGCTCTCGGAGGTCCCCGAGCGGGTCGTCCAGACCCCCGAGGTGCCGGCCCAGCCGTCCTACGCGCAGCAGCAGGACGCCTACGCGTACCAGCAGCAGGCGGACCCCTACGGCTACCAGCAGCAGTACGCCCAGCAGGACGCGTACGGCTACCAGCAGGCCGATCCGTACGCCGCCTACCCGCAGCAGGGCTACGACCAGCAGCAGGCGTACGGCCAGGGCGGTCAGCAGGGCTATCCGCAGCAGCCGGCGCACACCGTGGACCCGCAGGCGCACGCCCTGGACGAGACCAGCCTCTTCGACACCACCATGATCAGCGCCGAGCAGCTGCGGGCGTACGAACAGGGGCGCTGACACCGGATTGGGCCGAGAGCGAAAGGTCCAGTATCCTGGCTCTTCGGTCGCGTGTACGTCCGCGATCACCGCTGCCCGGGAACACCAGGGGCGGCGCCCCTCGAGTTTTTGAAGATCGAAAGCAGGAACGGCTCTGAACACCCACCTCGACCACCGCAACCCTCTCGTGTTCGACACACACGAGCTGGGCCGGCGTCCTGGTGCGCTGCAGCGCCTGACCCGCACGATCGACGCCCCCAGGGATCTAGGGATCCAGGGAGTCATCGGAGTGCCGGAAGGCACCCCGGTGGAGCTCGGACTCAGGCTCGAGTCGGTCATGGACGGTGTGCTTGTCACAGGCACCGCCCGTGCACGGGTCGAGGGGGAGTGCGTAAGGTGTCTGGAGCCGCTCGAGCAGTCGCTCGCCGCGGACTTCCAGGAGATGTTCTCGTACCACGACGCCGACGACCGGGGCCGCGCCAAAGCGGAGCCGGCCGACGACGCCGGGGAATCCACGGATAGCGAGGACATGCTCTTCATCGAGGACGGCCTGTTCGACCTCGAACCCGTGCTGCGTGATGCGGTGGTGCTCGCACTGCCGATGCAGCCGGTGTGCCAGGACGACTGCCCCGGCCTGTGCTCCCAGTGCGGAGCCCGGCTCGCGGACGACCCGGACCACCACCACGACGCCGTCGACATCCGTTGGGCGGCACTGCAGGGACTCGCTGGTTCATCCGGAGACGGCGAGAAGGACGAGTTGAGCGGCGGCGCGCTTCCATCAGCGCACGTCGACGAGAAGCAGGAGAAGTAGCCGTGGCTGTTCCGAAGCGGAAGATGTCGCGCAGCAACACGCGCCACCGCCGGTCGCAGTGGAAGGCTGCGGTCCCCACCCTGGTTGCGTGTGAGCGCTGCCACGAGCCCAAGCTGCAGCACATCGCGTGCCCGGCTTGCGGCACCTACAACAAGCGCCAGGTCCTCGAGGTCTGAGCGGCCGGTGAGAGGTCTGATGTCTGACGCCAAGGCGGAACCAAACGCCAAGAAAAAGGCGGAGAACACAGCCTCGTCCCACACGCTTCTGGAAGGGCGGCTCGGGTACAAGCTCGAGTCCGCCCTTCTGGTGCGTGCGCTGACCCACCGTTCCTACGCGTACGAGAACGGCGGTCTGCCGACCAACGAGCGGCTGGAGTTCCTCGGGGACTCCGTGCTCGGCCTCGTGGTCACGGACACGCTGTACCGCACCCACCCGGACCTGCCCGAAGGCCAGCTGGCCAAGTTGCGGGCCGCGGTGGTCAACTCGCGTGCGTTGGCGGAAGTGGGCCGCGGCCTCGAACTCGGCTCCTTCATCCGGCTCGGCCGGGGCGAGGAAGGCACGGGAGGCCGGGACAAGGCATCCATCCTCGCCGACACCCTTGAAGCGGTGATCGGCGCGGTCTATCTCGACCAGGGTCTGGAAGCGGCGGGCGAACTCGTCCACCGGCTCTTCGACCCGCTGATCGAGAAGTCCTCGAACCTGGGAGCCGGCCTGGACTGGAAGACCAGTCTCCAGGAGCTCACCGCGACCGAGGGGCTCGGCGTACCCGAGTACCTGGTCTCGGAGACCGGCCCCGACCACGAGAAGACCTTTACTGCTGCCGCCCGCGTCGGAGGCGTCTCGTACGGCACCGGCACCGGCCGCAGCAAGAAGGAGGCGGAGCAGCAGGCCGCGGAGTCCGCGTGGTGTGCGATCCGCTCCGCCGCGGACGAGCGCGCGAAGTCGGCCCAGGCCGCCGAGCAGGTGGCCCAGGCCGCTCAGCAGGCAGCCCAGGCCGCCGAGGAGGCCCCCGACGCCACCTCGGCTCCGTCCAGCGACCCGGCCTCGGCCTGATTCCTTCGTAAGAACGCCGGCAGTACCCGCGGCGGCCGCGGAACCCGCTCACCAGCGGTGTCAGCGGTCCCGCGGGAGCGGCGGCACCAGTAGGGGCAACAGCAGTAGCGCAGTAACCGCAGGGCCCGAACCCCGTCGCAGCGTCCGTGCCGCGGCGGGGTTCGAGCATCCCCGCAACCACACTCCGAAGGAGCGTCGTGCCCGAGTTGCCCGAGGTCGAAGTCGTGCGGCGCGGGCTGGAGCGCTGGGTCAGCGGGCGGACCGTGACCGCGGCCGAGGTACGGCATCCACGGGCCGTGCGCCGTCACCAGGCCGGACCCGAGGGCTTCGCCCAGGCACTCGCCGGGCAGCGGGTCGGACCGGCGATGCGCCGCGGCAAGTACCTCTGGCTCCCCCTGGACGACTCCCCGTTCTCCGTACTCGCGCACCTCGGCATGAGCGGTCAGCTCCTGGTGCGGCCGCAGGACGCCCCGGACGAGAAGCACCTGCGCGTCCGCGTGCGCTTCGACGACGGGCAGGGCACCGAACTGCGCTTCGTCGACCAGCGCACCTTCGGCGGCCTCTCCCTGCACGAGACCACCCCGGACGGCCTGCCGGACGTCATCGCGCACATCGCCCGCGACCCGCTCGACCCCCTGTTCGACGATGCCGCGTTCCACACCGCCCTGCGCGCCCGCCGCACGACGATCAAGCGCGCCCTGCTGGACCAGTCGCTGATCAGCGGCGTCGGCAACATCTACGCGGACGAGGCGCTCTGGCGCGCGAGGCTCCACTACGAACGCCCGGTGGCCGCCTTCACCCGGCCGCGCACCGCCGAACTCCTCGGCCACATCCGGGACGTCATGAACGAGGCCCTCGCCGTCGGCGGCACCAGCTTCGACAGCCTGTACGTCAACGTCAACGGCGAGTCCGGTTACTTCGACCGCTCACTCGACGCCTACGGGCGCGAGGACGAGCCCTGCCGCCGGTGCGGCACGCCCATGCGCCGGCGCGCCTGGATGAACCGGTCCAGCTACTTCTGCCCCCGCTGCCAGCGACCGCCCCGGATCACCGGCTGACGTCGACGCGCGCCCGAAGGCTCTCGGCGGCGGCACGCGACCACCCGCGACGGCACCGCCTCGAAGGCCCTCCCGCCCTCTCAGGCCTCGCGCGTCTCGTCGTACCGCTCACGCGCCTCCAGGACGTCGTCCATGCGTCCCTCCAGGAAGTGGATGAGGGCGAGCAGACGCTCCGCGACCTCCCGGCCGAGCGGTGTGAGGGTGTAGTCGACGCGCGGCGGGTTCGTCGGCTGAGCGTCCCGGTGCACCAGGCCGTCGCGCTCCAGCGCGTGCAGCGTCTGGGAGAGCATCTTCTCGCTGACGCCGTCGACCCGGCGCCGCAGTTCGTTGAAACGGAACGTGCCGCCGTGCAGCGCTCCGAGCGTGAGTGATCCCCAGCGTCCGGTCACGTGCTCCAGCGTGCCCCGGGACGGGCAGCTGCGCGCGAACACGCTGTAGGCGAGGTCCTGAAACTCACCGCTCTCGGCGGTGGGCACGGCGATGTCCATGCCGTCACCATACTCCGAGGCAGCGCTAACCAGAAGGTTGCACTAACTAGAAGTTAGTGCTTTCCTTTTGTTCGTTGTCCCCACCTGGAGGAGTCCTGTCGTGAGCACCCCCGTTGTTTCCATCGCCTACCACTCGGGCTACGGCCACACCACCGTCCTCGCCGAGGCGGTCCGCTCCGGAGCGGCCGAGGCCGGTGCCGAGGTTCACCTGATCCGAGTCGACGGGATCACCGACGCCGAGTGGGAACACCTCGACGCCTCGGACGCGATCGTCTTCGGTTCGCCGACCTACATGGGCACGGCGTCCGGTGCCTTCCACGTCTTCGCCGAGGCGTCCTCGAAGCGCTGGTTCGGGCAGGACTGGCAGGACAAGCTCGCCGCCGGGTTCACCAACTCCGGCTCCAAGAGCGGCGACAAGCTGCACACCCTGCAGTTCTTCCAGATCCTGGCCGCGCAGCACGGCATGAACTGGATCAACCTCGGTCTGCACCCGGGCTGGAACAGCAGCTCGGCGTCGGAGCACGACCTCAACCGCCTCGGCGTCTTCGCCGGCGCCGCCGCGCAGACCAATGTCGACGAGGGCCCCGAGACCGTGCACAAGGCCGACATCGCTACGGCCGAGCACCTCGGCCGCCGGGTCGCGGAGGCGGCACGGGCGTTCTCGCTGGGGCGCGCGGCCGCGTAGGCGCCGACGGGAGCGCCCAGGCGTTCTTCCGGGGTCCGCCCCGCACGCGAGGTCGCGCCCCTGCGACAGGCCTCCAGCCGCGGGCCCGCGGCTGCCTCAGTGGCCGAAGGGTGACCGGCCGGGTCTGTGGCCTGCGGTCATGTAATCGACCAACGCTGTGACCTGCGACTTAGCTGTCGACGGTTGTCGGCGATGGTCGTTGTCGAGCACCCCGTACGGCCCAGAGACGGCCCGAGCGCGGGTGTTGTCCTGTGCGCCCCTCGAGGCGAACCATGGGTGCGATGGTCACCGAGGTCCGCAGGGGAGGCCGTGTCAGTGGTGACTGCGATGCTGACGGAATGATCCCTTGGAGCCTGCTTGACCTCGACAGAGCCTTGCGCGCCGGCTGGGCCGCTGACACCTGCTCCCCTGACGACCTGGAACGCTCGGGCTGGCAACCGGAGAACCCGGCCTGGGGACACTGCGACATCACAGCCCTGATCGTCAATGACGTCTTCGGTGGCGACCTCATGGCGGGCGAGGTGCACTTCAACGGAGCCCAGCACGGCTTCCATATGTGGAATCGGCTGGCCAACGGCATCGAACTCGATCTGACGCGCGAGCAGTTCCAGCGAGGCCAGATCGTCACGGGGGGCCGTGTGGTGGAACGCCCTCCGGGCCCTTTGCGCCGCTGGGACGAGTACCTTCTCCTTCGCGCGCGGGTCATCGAGCACCTCGGTTCCCTGCCGGAGCCCGCTCTGTGAACTCGGCCGGGATCAGCCCGGCTGCTTCAGCGGAACGGCGCCCTGGTCGACCGGGAGGGGCAACGGCATGCGCGCACTGCGGCACTTCTCCGCCTCGGTCCTGCTGGACGCGGGCGGGAGCATCAAGGCCGTCAGCGAGTATCCGGGCCACCACGACCCCAGGTCCCCCGGGTGCACGCTACGGACCTACACGCACCTGATGCCATCGAGCGGGACCCGGATCCGGGCCGCCGTGGATCGCTTCTTCGCGGACGAGGAGCCCACGGGTGACGGCCCGGACACGACCCAGGAGGGTCCCTAGCCCTCTGACCTGCGATTATCTCAGTAGCCGAAGTCCTGCGTCCACCAGGGACCGCCGGCGCCGAGGTGCACGCCGACGCCCAGGGTCTTGAAGTCGCAGTTCAGTATGTTGGCGCGGTGGCCCTCGCTGTTCATCCAGGCGTCCATGACCGCTGCCGCGTCCGCCTGGCCGCGGGCTATGTTCTCGCCGCCGAGTGCGGTGATGCCCGCCTTCGCCGCACGGTCCCAGGGGCTGAGCCCGCTCGGGTCGGTGTGGTCGAAGAAGTCGCGCAGGGCCATGTCCTCGCTGAAGGACTGGGCGAGGTCCCTCAGGGCGTTGTTCGCCGTGACCGGGGTGCAGCCGACCTTGGCCCGCTCCTCGTTGACCAGTTCGAGCACCGCGGCCTGCGCGGCGGCCTCGGCCGTCACCGTCACCGGGGCGGTGGTCACCGGCGCCTTCGGCCTCGCGACCTCGGAGACCGGAGCGGAGGGTTCCTTGGGCTCGGCGGTCTTGCCCGGAACGGTGGTGGCCGGCTCCTGGGAAGGTGCCGTCGTCGGTGCGGCGGACGCCGACGCGACGGGCGGCGCCGTAGGAGAGGACGCGCGGTCGGAGTCGCGGCTCGTCGACTGGTCGTCGCGGCTGTCCGCACTGCCCGAGGTGCCGCCCTGCTGGGTCTCCTGGCCCGACGGGGAACCGACGGCCTGCACCTGGTCGGAGTTGTTGCCCCCGCCGCCGAGCGCGTAGTCCTTCGCGCCGGGCACTACTCCGGCGGCCACGGCGACGGTGCCCAGGGCCACGGCCGCGGAGACACCGAGCAGACCCGTGCGAACGGGCGTCGCGGCCTTCCTCTTGCGGTGCGAGCGCGCGGCGGCCGTGCTCGGGAGGTCGGCGATGGCGGCATAGCCGTACAGGTTCTCCGGCCCATAGCTTTCCGTGAGGGGTCCGTGCGTATCGGTGACCCCGGTGGCGCGGCTTGTGGCGGCGCGGCCGGCGGCGGAGCGTCGGTGGCGTCCCATCTCCTGGCCTTCCTCGATCTTGCGGTCAGCGTCCCTCACTCGAAAGAGTGAGTTTCATATGAGACTCATTGGACCGGGACGGTACCGCATGGCGGGAGGGGAGGAAGTGCCCGGAGAGACTTTGTCCGGTTAGCGTGCACGCATGAACGAGGTTGTACGACTGGTCGTCTGGGTACGCGGGCGTGTTCAGGGTGTCGGTTTCCGCTGGTTCACGCGGGCCAGGGCACTGGAGATCGGCGGCCTGAGTGGTTTTGCTCTCAATCTGGACGACGGACGGGTCCAGGTGGTCGCGGAGGGCCCCAGGTTCGCGTGCGAGGGGCTGCTGGACTGGCTCCAGGGGGACGACACACCCGGGCGGGTGGACGGAGTCACTGAGATCTGGGACACGCCCCGGGGGATCTACCACGACTTCGCCATCCGGTGACGGTGGCGGGCGCGAGGCCACCGCCGGGCGCGGCGGCGCATGCCTCTGGCACCTGCCGGGAGCGGAAACGGCCTGGTGGTTGCCAAGAAGGGCTCGTCGTGGCAGGCTCCCGGGAGAAGGATCATCTCCACACCCCCAGGGCCCCACACGAGTCGCAGCGCAGCCGCCCCAGAGCCGCGCGACAGCGGGTTGCCCCCCAATACGGGGTGTGATCGTGTTGACCGTCAAACTTTTTGGTGAGACGCTGAAAGCCCCGCGCACCTTAGCTGTTTGGCATGTGGAACCGCAGCAAGAATTTAGCAAGTGCCAAGCATCGCGGGTGCGATCCCTCACGACCCACACCGCTTCGGTCGGTCACTCAGTGTGGAGGACCATCCATCATGGCAAAGGCGCTTCTCGGTTACGTCGGCGGTTCCGACCCGCGACTCATCGCCGAGATGCGACGGCTCCAGCAGCGCGTCCAGGACCTCGAATCCGAGCTCGGACGGATTCAGGCCGAGAACGACGCGCTCGCGGCTGCCGCTTCTCACGACTCGCTTCTCGAGAGCATCGACGTACCCCAGGCGGAGCCTGCGCTCACCTGATCACTGCACCGCACCACGACAGCAGTGGTTGGGCAGCCCCTATCAACCGCTAAGTTGTCAGATTTGCAAGGGACGCCTCTTCGGCGTCCCTTCTTCTTTCCCCCGCTGTACTTCAAGCTCTTGTACGTCTGGTGTGCCCTCCACGTTCATGGGTGAAACCGCGGGTTCATGGAGTGAGACCGGCCCGAAAGGTAGAGTCCGGCGGCGTGCACCTCAAGGCCCTGACCCTGCGCGGGTTCAAATCGTTCGCCTCGGCGACCACGCTGCGCTTCGAGCCGGGCATCACGTGCGTCGTGGGACCCAACGGCTCCGGCAAGTCCAACGTCGTGGACGCCCTGAGCTGGGTGATGGGTGAGCAGGGGGCCAAGTCGCTGCGCGGCGGGAAGATGGAGGACGTCATCTTCGCCGGCACCACCGGCCGCCCGCCGCTGGGCCGTGCCGAGGTGTCCCTGACCATCGACAACTCCGACGGGGCACTGCCCATCGAGTACGCCGAGGTCACCATCACGCGGATCATGTTCCGCAACGGCGGCAGCGAATACCAGATCAACGGCGACACCTGCCGGCTCCTCGACATCCAGGAACTCCTGTCCGACTCCGGTATCGGCCGTGAGATGCACGTGATCGTCGGCCAGGGGCAGCTCGACTCCGTCCTGCACGCCGATCCCATGGGCCGCCGCGCGTTCATCGAGGAGGCGGCCGGGGTCCTCAAGCACCGCAAGCGCAAGGAGAAGGCGCTGCGGAAACTGGACGCGATGCGGGCGAACCTCGCCCGGATCCAGGACCTGACCGACGAACTCCGGCGCCAGCTCAAACCCCTCGGCCGGCAGGCCGCCGTCGCCCGCCGCGCCGCCGTCATCCAGGCCGACCTCCGCGACGCCCGCCTCCGCCTCCTCGCCGACGACCTCGTACGCCTCAGGCAGGCGCTCCAGACGGAGATCGCGGACGAGGCGGCGCTCAAGGAACGCAAGGACACGGCCGAGGCGGAGCTGAAGAAGTCACTCCAGCGCGAAACGCTCCTGGAGGAGGAGGTGCGCCGCCTCACGCCCCGCCTCCAGCGTGCCCAGCAGACCTGGTACGAACTGTCGCAGCTCGCCGAGCGGGTACGCGGCACGATCTCGCTGGCCGACGCGCGCGTGAAGAGCGCCACCTCGGCGCCCCCGGAGGAGCGGCGCGGGCGCGATCCCGAGGACATGGAGCGCGAGGCCGCGCGCATCCGCGAGCAGGAGGCCGAGCTCGAAGCGGCCCTGGAGGCCGCCGAGCACGCCTTGGAGGACACGGTCGCGCACCGGGCCGAGCTGGAGCGCGAGCTCGCCGTCGAGGAACGCCGTCTCAAGGACGTCGCCCGGGCCATCGCCGACCGCCGCGAAGGCCTGGCCCGGCTCAACGGCCAGGTCAACGCGGCGCGTTCACGGGCCGCCTCCGCCCAGTCCGAGATCGACCGGCTCGCCGCCGCCCGCGACGAGGCCCAGGAGCGGGCGGTCACGGCACAGGAGGAGTACGAGCAGTTGAAGGCCGAGGTCGACGGCCTCGACGCCGGCGACGCCGAACTGGCGGAGCGGCACGAGGAGGCCAAACGGGCGCTCACCGACGCCGAGTCCGCCCTCACCGAGGCCCGCGAGGCGGCCACCGCGGCCGAACGCAGACGCGCCGCGACCCAGGCCCGCCACGACGCACTGGCGCTCGGCCTGCGCCGCAAGGACGGTACGGGCGCGCTGCTGGGAGCGAAGGACCGGCTCACGGGACTTCTCGGCCCCGCCGCCGAACTGCTGTCCGTCACCCCCGGGTACGAGGTCGCCCTCGCCGCCGCCCTCGGTACGGCGGCGGACGCCATCGCGGTCACCACCCCCGCCTCGGCGGCCGAGGCCATCCGCCTGCTGCGCAAACAGGACGCCGGGCGGGCGGCGCTGCTGCTGGCGGGAGCTCCGGAGGAGGCTGCGGCACCACGGAACGGGGAGGGCGACACGGCGGGCGGGAGCGGGCGCCGGGACGCGCACACCGGCGAACCGGGCGGTGGGGACCGGGCCTGGAGTCATTCCGACATCCGGCAGCCCGCCCCGCACCACGGCGACGGCGGCGCCGGGACCCTGCCGGCGCACCCCACCGGTCCTCCCTACGCCGCGGACCTCGTCCGGGGACCCGTGGAGCTCATGCCGGCCGTACGGCGGCTGCTGCGCGGGATCGTCGTGGTCGGCACCCTGGAGGACGCCGAGGACCTGGTCTACGCGAGGCCGGGGCTGAGCGCGGTCACCGCCGAGGGGGACCTGCTCGGGGCACACTTCGCGTACGGCGGCTCCGCCGGGGCGCCCAGCCTGCTGGAGGTGCAGGCGTCCGTCGACGAGGCCGCGGCCGAGCTCGAAGAGCTCGCCGTGCGCTGTGAGGACCTCGGCGAGGCGCAGCACCGAGCCGCCGAGCGGCGCGGGGAGCGGGCCGCGCTCGTCGAGGAACTGGGGGAGCGTCGGCGGGCCGCCGAGCGGGAGAAGTCGTCCGTGGCCCAGCAGTTGGGGCGGCTGGCCGGGCAGGCGCGCGGCGCCGCCGGGGAGGCCGAGCGGAGCACCGCCGCCGCCGCGCGGGCACAGGAGGCGCTGGACCGCGCGGTGGAGGAGGCGGAAGTGCTGGCCGAGCGGCTGGCCGTCGCCGAGGAGATGCCCGTGGAGGAGGAGCCCGACACCGCCGTACGGGACCGGCTCGCCGCCGACGGGGCCAACGCGCGGCAGACCGAGATGGAGGCCCGGCTCCAGGTGCGTACGCACGAGGAGCGGGTGAAGGGGCTGGCCGGACGGGCCGAAGGGCTCGACCGGGCCGCGCGCGCGGAACGTGAGGCACGCGCGCGTGCGGAGCAGCGGCGGGCCCGGCTGCGGCACGAAGCGGCGGTCGCCGAGGCCGTCGCCTCCGGCGCCCGGCAACTGCTCGCGCACGTCGAGGTCTCGCTGGGCCGGGCCGACGCGGAGCGGGGCGCCGCCGAGAACGCCAGGACGCACCAGGAGCAGGCGCTCGGAGCGGTCCGGGGCGAGGGGCGTGAACTCAAGGCGGAACTGGACAAACTCACGGATTCGGTTCACCGCGGCGAGGTACTCGGCGCCGAGAAGCGGATGCGCATGGAGCAGCTGGAGACGAAGGCACTCGAGGAGCTCGGCGTCGAACCGGCGGGGCTGGTCGCGGAGTACGGTCCGGACCAGCTCGTACCGCCCTCGCTGCCCGCCGAGGGCGAGGAGCTGCCGGAGGACCCGGAACACCCGCGCAACCAGCCCCGTCAGTTCCACCGCGCGGAGCAGGAGCGCCGGCTCAAGTCGGCCGAGCGGGCCTATCAGCAGCTGGGGAAGGTCAACCCGCTCGCCCTGGAGGAGTTCGCCGCGCTGGAGGAGCGTCACAAGTTCCTCAGCGAGCAGCTGGAGGACCTGAAGAAGACGCGTGCCGATCTCCTCCAGGTGGTGAGGGAGGTCGACGAACGGGTCGAACAGGTCTTCGCGGAGGCGTACCGGGACACCGCGCGGGAGTTCGAAGGTGTCTTCAGTCGGCTGTTCCCGGGGGGTGACGGGCGGCTGATCCTGACCGATCCCGACAACATGCTCACCACGGGTGTGGATGTCGAGGCGCGGCCCCCGGGCAAGAAGGTGAAGCGGCTGTCCCTGCTCTCCGGTGGGGAGAGGTCCCTCACGGCCGTCGCGCTCCTGGTGTCGATCTTCAAGGCCCGGCCCAGCCCGTTCTACGTGATGGACGAGGTCGAGGCGGCGCTCGACGACACCAATCTGCAGCGGCTGATCCGGATCATGCAGGAGCTCCAGGAGGCCTCGCAGCTGATCGTGATCACGCATCAGAAGCGCACGATGGAGGTCGCCGACGCTCTGTACGGCGTCTCCATGCAGGGCGACGGTGTGTCCAAGGTCATCAGCCAGCGGCTTCGTTAGCCGGCGGCTTCACCCGCGGGTGAAGCCGAAGCGAGCGGAGTGCCTCCCGTTTCTCGGGGTATGCGGACCACGTCAGCCTCAAACCTTCAAGACTTGAACGTGGTGGCCTCACCAGAGCGGGGAAAAGTCACAGCAGTCCGATTATTAGCTTCGATACTTGAAGACATAGTCTCTGCGGCGTTGCTTTTACCTTCAGATGGTGGGTGGCGTGAAGTTGTGCGCCACTGGAACCACCACCGGAGGGCTTGCCCCCACACGCCGGCAGCGAGGCCGGTGGCCCGAGGAGTTACACGTGACCAGCACTGCGCAGGCACCCCCATCAGGAGCCGGGACGGCTCACCCCGAACATCTCGGGCACGTCATCTTCATCGCGGCGGCGGCCGCGATGGGCGGTTTCCTCTTCGGTTACGACAGCGCCGTGATCAACGGCGCCGTCGAAGCGATACGCGGCCGCTACGACATCGGTTCCGCGGCCCTGGCGCAGGTCATCGCCATCGCGCTGATCGGCTGCGCCATCGGCGCCGCGACCGCGGGCCGGATAGCCGACCGCATCGGCCGGATCCGCTGCATGCAGATCTCCGCCGCCCTCTTCACGGTCAGCGCCGTCGGTTCCGCGCTTCCGTTCGCGCTGTGGGACCTCGCCCTGTGGCGCATCATCGGCGGATTCGCCATCGGCATGGCCTCCGTCATCGGCCCCGCCTACATCGCCGAGGTCTCCCCGGCCGCCTACCGCGGCCGGCTCGGGTCCTTCCAGCAGGCCGCGATCGTCGTCGGCATCGCCATCTCGCAGCTGGTCAACTGGGGCATCCTGAACGCCGCGGGCGGCGACCAGCGCGGCAAGCTCATGGGGCTCGAGGCCTGGCAGGTCATGCTCGGCGTCATGGTCGTCCCGGCCGTCCTGTACGGCCTGCTCTCCTTCGCGATCCCCGAGTCGCCGCGCTTCCTGATCTCCGTGGGCAGGCACGACCGCGCCCACGAGGTGCTCAAGGAGGTCGAGGGCGACAAGATCGACCTGGGCGCCCGCGTCGCCGAGATCGAGCACGCCATGAAGAGCGAGCACAAGTCGAGTTTCAAGGACCTGCTCGGCGGCGGCTTCTTCTTCAAGCCGATCGTCTGGGTCGGTATCGGCCTCTCGGTCTTCCAGCAGTTCGTCGGCATCAACGTCGCGTTCTACTACTCCTCGACGCTGTGGCAGTCGGTCGGTGTCGACCCCTCGCAGTCGTTCTTCTACTCGTTCACCACGTCGATCATCAACATCATCGGCACCGTGATCGCCATGATCTTCGTCGACCGGGTCGGCCGCAAGCCGCTCGCGCTCATCGGTTCCGTGGGCATGGTCATCGGTCTCGGCCTCGAAGCGTGGGCGTTCTCCTACGACCTGGTGGGCGGCAAGCTGCCGGCCACCCAGGGCTGGGTCGCCCTGATCGCCGCGCACGTCTTCGTCCTCTTCTTCGCCCTCTCCTGGGGTGTCGTGGTCTGGGTCTTCCTCGGCGAGATGTTCCCGAACCGGATCCGTGCCGCCGCCCTCGGCGTGGCCGCCTCCGCGCAGTGGATCGCCAACTGGGCCATCACCGCGAGCTTCCCGTCGCTGGCCGACTGGAACCTCTCCGCGACCTACGTGATCTACACGGTCTTCGCCGCGCTCTCCATCCCCTTCGTGCTCAAGTACGTCAAGGAGACCAAGGGCAAGTCCCTGGAGGAGATGGGCTAGACCCGCACCCCCCGACTCGGGGAGAAGGGCCAAGTCCCCGCTGCCCCTCTCCTCGTACTCGTGAGAGACGTGATGCCCCGGCTCAGCCTTCCAGGCTCCTGAGCCGGGGCATCACGTCTTCGCAGAACAGGCGCAGGCTGCGCCAGCCCTCCTCGACGGGCATGCCACCGGACAGCGGATGGAGTACGTGGTGGTCGAGGCCCTGGGCCACGCACGCCTCGGGCGTCAGGATGCGGTACACGCCCTCGGCGCGCAGTTCCTCGACCGTGGTGGCCGCCGACTTCACCGCCGAGCGGATGTCACCGGACTGCCAGGAGGCGTACGTCCGTGCCTCGTGCAGGAAGTGCCGGCCGTACGCGGCCCAGGCCCGGTCCGGGTCCTCGGCGATGTGCAGCAGCGGGGTCTCGGCCGCGGGCATCATGGTCCAGCCCTCGGTGCCGTACTCGATCAGCTGCTCCTTGTAGTAGGCCTCCAGGGCGGGAAGGTGCGCGCTGGGGAAGAACGGCAGCCCGAGCCGGGCGGCGCGACGGGCGGCGGCCCGGGAGGATCCGCCCACCAGCAGCAGCGGATGCGGATCCGAGAACGGGCGCGGGGTGACCCGTACGGTCCGGCCGCGGTAGGTGAACTCCTCGCCGGTCCACGCCTTCAGCACCGTCTCCAGCACCTCGTCCTGGAGCCGGCCGCGCCGCTTCCAGTCGACGTCGAACAGGGCGTACTCCTCCGGCCGGTAGCCGATGCCCGCCACCGTCACCAGACGTCCGCCGCTCAGCAGATCGAGTACGGCGACGTCCTCGGCGAGCCGCAGCGGATCGTGCAGCGGGCCGATGATCGCCGAGACCGTGACCGCCAGGTGCCGGGTCGCGCCGAAGACCGCGCCCGCGAAGGTGAACGGCGAGGGCAGCCAGTTGTTGGCGACGCCGTGATGTTCCTCGGTCTGCACGGTGGTGACGCCGTGGTCGTCGGCGTAGGCGGACATCTCGACCGCGGCCCGGTAGCGGGCGCTCAGTGACGCGGGAGTCGCGTCCGGGTCGACGAGATTGAAGCGCACGACCGTCACGGGCATGGGGAGCCCCCTTCGTGTGTGGAGGGGGACGGTAGCTGACGGATCGTCAGACAGCCATAGTCGCGAGCTCTTCGGCGGGTTCCGCCCCGGGGGCCACCGGGGGTTTCGGCAGGACGGCGTAGAGGAGGAAGGAGGTCACCATCGTCGCGGCCCAGCCGAGGCCGTACGCGCCGACCGGATTACCCGTCGCCAGCGGGCCCGTGAACCAGTCGGACGTGGTGAACAGCAGTCCGCAGCCGAGGCCGACCGCCCACGCCGCGACCGCGGCCGGGCTGAAGCCGCCCCGGTACCAGTAGGCGCTGCCGCGCGTGGTGTCGAGCAGGGCCCCGGCGTCGTACGCCGGGCGGCGCAGCATGTCCGCGCCGAAGACACCGGCCCAGGCCGAGAACGTGACCGCGAGCAGGGTCAGGAACGCGAGGAACGAGCCGATGAAGGAGGGCGCGACCAGCATCAGGACGCCGCCGAGGAGCAGCGAGACGACGGCGTTGACCGCGACCGCCCAGGGGCGTGGCAGCCTGACGCCGAGGCTCTGCGCGGTGAAGCCCGCCGAGTACATCGACATGGCGTTGATCAGCACCATGCCGACCAGCGCGATGAGCAGGTAGGGCACCGCCAGCCACGGCGGCAGGGCGGCGCCGAGGAACGAGACCGGGTCGGCGGCCCAGGCCAGGTCCGGCGTGGCGACCGCCATGACCGCGCCCATCAGGGTCAGCGGGACTACGACCACGACGGCGCCGCCGAGCGAGCAGTACACGATCGCCGCGGACGAGGCCCCGCGCGGCAGATAGCGCGTGAAGTCCGGAGCCGAGGGCGCCCAGCTGATCCCGCCCGCCGCGATCAGCCCGATGCCCGTGATCATCAGGTGCGTCGGTCCCGCCGGCCCCCGCAGGACCTCGTCCCAGTCCGTCCTGGCGGCCAGGCGGCCGAGGACGAGGAGGGAGAAGGCGGCGAACAGGCAGGCCGCCCACCTGTTGCACCGGTGCACGGCGTTGATACCGAGGCCGGAGATCGCGAACGTCGCGACCACGAAGATGAGCAGGGCCACGAGCATCAGGAACGCGTTGCTCCTGATGCCGAGGAAGATGTCCAGGACGGTCAGCAGGGCGTAGGCGCCGGTCACCGCGTTGATCGTCTCCCAGCCCCAGCGCGAGACCCAGATCAGCGAGCCGGGCAGGAGGTTCCCGCGCTGGCCGAAGACGGCACGGGACAGAGTCATGCCGGGCGCGCCGCCCCGCTTGCCCGCGATGCCGATGAACCCGACCAGGCCGAACGACAGGGTCGGCGCCACGGTGGCGACCACCAGGCTCTGCCAGAGGCCGAGTCCGTACGACACGGCCAGCGTGGCGCCCATGGTCAGCAGCAGGACGGTGATGTTGGCCGCCACCCAGGTGGGGAAGAGGTCGCGGGTTCTCGCATGCCGCCCGGAGTTCGGCACGGGCTCGATGCCACGCGTTTCGAGGGCGCCATCGGAGGGCTCGGCGGTGCTCATGGGCAATGATCATAGATTATGTCGGTTTGTCGCCTTTCCTGTGTTCCTGCTCCCGTATGAGGTCACGGATTCCCTCCCCGGCAAGGGAATCTCCCTCCCCGGGGAGCGATGACTGATACTGGGGGCGTTATGGAAACCGTCATCCTTGCTGTAGTCATCGCCGTGGTCGTGATCGGCGCACTCGGCGGGCTCGTCATCGGCAGTCGCCGCAAGAAGCCGCTGCCCCCGGCGCCCCCCACCACGCCCGACATCACCGCCCCTCCGGCCGAGCCGCACCTCGGCGACGAGGCCGAGACCCCGCGCGACGAAGCGCGCCGGACGATAGAGGAGGTGGACCTTCCGGACGGCTCGTCGCCGTCCGGCGTCGCCGTCGAGGAACCCGCGCCTGTCATCGAGGCGCCCGCGATCGAGATCCCGGAGCCCACCGCCGGACGCATGGTGCGGCTGCGCGGACGGCTCTCCCGCTCGCAGAACGCGCTCGGCAAGGGGCTGCTCACCCTCCTCTCGCGCGAGCACCTCGACGAGGACACCTGGGAGGAGATCGAGGACACGCTGCTGACCGCGGACGTCGGCGTGCGGCCCACCCAGGACCTGGTCGAGCGGTTGCGTGAGCGCGTGAAGGTGCTCGGCACCCGCACGCCCGGGGAACTGCGCTCGCTGCTGCGCGAGGAACTCCTGCGGATCCTCGTCCCCGAGTTCGACCGGACGGTCAAGACCGACTCCAACCTCGACACCCCGGGCATCGTGATGGTCGTCGGCGTCAACGGCACCGGAAAGACCACCACCACCGGCAAGCTCGCCCGCGTGCTCGTCGCCGACGGCAAGAACGTGGTGCTGGGCGCCGCGGACACCTTCCGTGCCGCCGCCGCCGACCAGCTGCAGACCTGGGGCGAGCGCGTCGGCGCCCGCACCGTGCGCGGCCCCGAGGGCGGCGACCCCGCCTCGATCGCCTTCGACGCGGTCAAGGAGGGCATCGAGGAGGGCGCGGACGTCGTCCTCATCGACACCGCCGGGCGCCTGCACACCAAGACCGGCCTCATGGACGAGCTCGGCAAGGTCAAGCGTGTCGTCGAGAAGCACGCGCCGCTCGACGAGGTGCTGCTCGTCCTCGACGCCACGACGGGCCAGAACGGTCTCATCCAGGCGCGGGTCTTCGCGGAGGTCGTCGACATCACCGGCATCGTGCTGACCAAGCTGGACGGCACCGCCAAGGGCGGCATCGTGATCGCGGTCCAGCGCGAGCTGGGCGTGCCGGTCAAGCTGGTGGGTCTGGGCGAGGGCGCGGACGACCTGGCCCCGTTCGAGCCCGAGGCGTTCGTGGACGCGCTCATTGGCGAGTGATCCCGGCTTAGGCGCACAGGAAAGCGTCCGTTCCCGCGGTGCGACGGGAACGGACGCTTCGTCGTATCGGGGGAACGGGCCGCTTTCGTCGTACCCGGCGCTTCGTCCTGCCGACGGGCGCCGGCCGTGGTTACGCGCGCGACCGGTGCGCCACGTAGGCCAGCGTCCCCAGCAGCAGGCGCGCCTGCGGCGGCCTGGTCGCCGAGTCCAGCGCGGGGGAGCGCAGCCAGCGGACCGGGCCGAGGCCCGCGCGATCGGAGGGCGGCGCCGTGACGAACGTACCGGGGCCCAGGCCGTGCAGGTCGAGGGACGCGTCGTCCCAGCCCATCCGGTAGAGCAGCTCGGGAAGCTCGGCGGCCGCGCCGGGGGCGACGAAGAAGTGGGCGCGGCCGTCCGGGGTGGCGGTCACGGGGCCCGTGGGCAGCCCCATCCGCTCCAGCCGGACCAGCGCGCGCCGTCCGGCGGGCTCGGCGACGTCGATCACGTCGAAGGCGCGGCCGACCGGCAGCATCATCGCGGCACCGGGGAACTCGGACCAGGCCTCGGACACCTCGGCGAGCGTCGCGCCCGCCGGGATCACCGGTGCGAAGTCCAGCGGATGCGCCCCCGGCGCGGAGCAGCCGGCCCTTCCGCACGAACACGCCCCCGCGGCGGCCCGGGCGCCGGGAACCACGTCCCACCCCCACAGTCCGGTGAACTCGGCCACCGCGGTGCACTCCGACGAGCGGCCGCGGCGGCGGGAGCCGGGCCGGATCTCGCGAATCCCCCGGCTGCTGCCGATCGTGAAGCCCATGCCCCCTCCAACGGGTCCGACGCACCCATGGTTACGACCCGGATGCAATCCGTTACTCACTGTGCTCGCTCGCGCCTGTGCCTCTGTCCGCGTCCGTGTCTGTGCTCGTGCCCCCGGGTGCCGCGCGGCCTCGGCGGCGCGTAGGAGCACTCCAGGGGTTGCGTTCCGCTCTGCGCGCCCCTGTGTGCACCGTTGCGCCCACTTCTGGCTGTCCTATGTCAAGTGAATCGTGTACTGGCGATCCGGAGTTCATTCGAAGGGGTGGCGAAAGGTGGCGTTTCACGGATCGCCATGGCTGGACGGGTGATCGTAGGATTACTTTGAGTACACGAGTCCTGGGGACGAATGCACTCGTGGGTATGCCGGAGGCAACTCGGCTTCCCGTTCGAAGGGTGAGAACCACCGGACGTGCGGCCGTATTTACCGGCATTCTGATAGGGCTTGGCGCACGCAGCGTACAAGTGGTCTCAGGGATGGGGGCGTTCCAGTGGGCGGCAACGGCGGAAGCGGTGTGAACGCTGACAAGCGCCCGAATGAGCTGTTGGGCTCGTGGTTCGTGCGCAGTGGCTGGTCGAAGGGCGAGCTGGCGCGTCAAGTGAACCGCAGGGCCCGCCAGCTGGGGGCCAGTCACATCTCCACGGACACCTCGCGGGTACGGCGCTGGCTGGACGGCGAGAACCCGCGCGAGCCGATTCCGCGGATCCTCTCCGAGCTGTTCTCCGAGCGGTTCGGCTGTGTCGTCGCCGTCGAGGACCTCGGCCTGCGCGCCGCCCATCAGTCACCTTCCGTGTCGGGTGTGGACCTGCCCTGGACCGGCCCGCAGACCGTCGCCCTGATCAGCGAGTACTCGCGCAGCGACCTGATGCTCGCGCGCCGCGGCTTCCTCGGCAGCTCGCTGGCCCTCTCCGCCGGGCCGTCCCTCATCGAACCGATGCAGCGCTGGCTGGTGCCCACCCCGCCCCCGCCCCCGGAGGAGCCCGAGCACCCGGCCGCCGCCCGCCGCGCCGGCCGCCTCTCCGCACCGGAGCTGGACCTCCTGGAGTCCACCACCGTGATGTTCCGCCAGTGGGACGCCCAGTGCGGCGGCGGTCTGCGGCGTAAGGCGGTCGTCGGACAGCTGCACGAGGTGACCGACCTGCTCCAGGAGCCCCAGCCCGCGGCGACCAGCAGGCGGCTGTTCAAGGTGGCCGCCGAGCTGGCCGAGCTGGCGGGCTGGATGAGCTACGACGTGGGTCTCCAGCCCACCGCGCAGAAGTACTTCGTGCTCGCCCTGCACGCCTCCAAGGAGGCCGGCGACAAGCCGCTGGGCTCGTACATCCTCTCCAGCATGAGCCGCCAGATGATCCACCTCGGCCGGCCCGACGACGCGCTGGAACTGATCCACCTCGCGCAGTACGGGAGCCGGGACTGCGCGAGCCCGCGCACCCAGTCCATGCTGTATGCGATGGAGGCCCGCGCCTACGCCAACATGGGACAGCCGGGAAAGTGCAAGCGTGCCGTCCGGATGGCCGAGGACAGCTTCGAGGACGTCCACGACTGGGACGACCCCGATCCCGACTGGATCCGCTTCTTCTCGCAGGCCGAACTGCACGGCGAGAACTCGCACTCCTACCGTGACCTCGCCTACGTCGCGGGCCGCAGTCCCACCTACGCCTCGCTCTCCGAGCCCCTGATGCAGCAGGCCGTCGACCTCTTCGCCAAGGACACCGAACACCAGCGCTCGTACGCACTCAACCTCATCGGCATGGCCACCGTGCACCTGCTGCGGCGCGAGCCCGAACAGAGTGCGGTATTGGCCAAGGACGCGATGGCGGTCGCCAGGAAAGTGCGCTCGGAGCGCGTGAACACTCGTATCCGAAAGACGGTCGACACGGCCGTCCGTGACTTCGGTGAGCTCGCGGAGGTCGTGGACCTCGCCGAGCAGCTCGCCGTGGACCTTCCGGAGACCGCGGAAGCGGTCTGAGCCCAGGCCGCGCAAGCGGTCCGATCCCAGTACCCCGGCCACGGCCGGCCGTCCCGAACTGCCCGACTCGGCTCCCCCATGCCAGGTCATCGGACGACCGGCCGTGGCCGGTTTCTTCGTATCCGGGGAAGGTTGCGCAACAATAACGATCGCTCCGCCCGGTATCGGGCAGTTCATGCACGCGTAACACACGAGACGCCTTCGTCACTGCGGCGAAACATCGAGGGGCGTCGACCGAAACCGCGCTGCGTCAATCTCATGGCGCATAACCGGCCCACCCCTCATGACCGCTCAGGCTTCGCCCGCACGGGGCCGTACCAACGACGAGGAGACGCCGATGGCACCAGCCATCACGCTAGCCGCAGAAGCTCCCAAGCTCTCGGCCGCCAACACCGGGTTCATGCTCATCTGTTCCGCCCTGGTGCTGATCATGACCCCCGGCCTGGCCTTCTTCTACGGAGGCATGGTCCGGGTCAAGAGCACCCTGAACATGCTGATGATGAGCTTCATCAGCATGGGGATCATCACGATCCTGTGGGTCCTGTACGGCTTCTCCCTCGCCTTCGGCACGGACAAGGGCTCCTTCATCGGCTGGACCTCGGACTGGGTCGGCCTCAGCAACGTCGGCCTGACGGAGCTGTGGCCCGGATACACCATCCCGATCTTCGTCTTCATGATCTTCCAGCTGATGTTCGCCATCATCACGCCCGCGCTGATAAGCGGTGCGCTGGCGGACCGGGTGAAGTTCACGGCGTGGTCGCTGTTCATCACGCTGTGGGCCACGGTCGTCTACTTCCCGGTCGCCCACTGGGTCTGGGGCACCGGCGGCTGGGCGTTCGACCTCGGCGTCATCGACTTCGCCGGTGGTACGGCCGTCCACATCAACGCGGGTGCCGCGGCGCTCGGCGTGATCCTGGTCATCGGCAAGCGCGTCGGCTTCAAGAAGGACCCGATGCGTCCGCACAGCCTCCCGCTGGTGATGCTCGGCTCCGGTCTGCTGTGGTTCGGCTGGTTCGGGTTCAACGCCGGTTCGTGGCTCGGCAACGACGACGGCGTCGGCGCGCTGATGTTCGTCAACACGCAGGTCGCCACCGCCGCCGCCATGCTGGCCTGGCTCATCTACGAGAAGATCCGCCACGGCGCGTTCACCACGCTGGGCGCCGCCTCCGGCGCGGTCGCCGGTCTGGTCGCCATCACCCCGTCCGGTGGCGCGGTCTCCCCGCTCGGCGCGATCGCCGTCGGCGCCATCGCCGGTGTGGTCTGCGCCCTGGCCGTCGGCCTCAAGTACAGGTTCGGCTACGACGACTCCCTCGACGTGGTCGGCGTGCACCTCGTCGGCGGTGTCATCGGCTCCCTGCTGATCGGCTTCTTCGCCAGCGGCAAGGGCCAGTCCACCGTCGAGGGCCTCTTCTACGGCGGCGGCCTCACCCAGTTCTGGAAGCAGTGCGCCGGCGTCTTCGCCGTCCTCGGCTACTCCCTCGTCGTCTCCGCGATCCTCGCCTTCCTCATCGACAGGACGATGGGCATGCGGGTGAGCGAGGACGAGGAGATCGCGGGCATCGACCAGGCCGAGCACGCCGAGACCGCATACGACTTCAGCGGAGCGGGCGGCGGCATCGTCGGCGGCTCGGTCTCCGCCCTCGCGGGCACGCACAGCAAGAAGGTGGACGCATGAAGCTCATCACCGCCGTCGTGAAGCCCCACCGGCTCGACGAGATCAAGGAGGCCCTGCAGGCCTTCGGGGTGCATGGTCTGACGGTCACCGAGGCCAGTGGCTACGGCCGCCAGCGGGGACACACCGAGGTCTACCGTGGTGCCGAGTACACCGTCGACCTGGTCCCCAAGATCCGCATAGAGGTGCTGGCCGAGGACGACGACGCCGAGCAGCTGATCGACGTCGTGGTGAAGGCGGCCCGCACGGGCAAGATCGGTGACGGCAAGGTGTGGTCCATCCCGGTCGAGACGGCCGTCCGGGTCCGGACCGGCGAGCGCGGCCCGGACGCGCTCTGAGCGGAAGAACAGAACAGGAGCGCTGGGTGACGAGTACGGGCATGCGTACGGAAGCAGAGGACTCGGGACCCAGCGGTTACGCGGCGGCCCGGCTGCGCCTCCTCCAGGAGGGGGCGCGGTCCGGGCCGCCGCGCCGTGCCGCCCTCGCCGAACTGACGGACGAGTGGCTGACCGGCCTCTTCGGCGCGGGCACCCAGGGCGGCAAGGGCGGCGGCGGGCGACGGGACGGCCTGCGCGGGGTCTCGCTCGTCGCCGTCGGCGGCTACGGCCGCGGTGAACTCTCCCCGCGCAGCGACCTCGATCTGCTCCTCCTGCACGACGGCGGCGACTCCGGCGCGGTCGCCGCCCTCGCCGACCGCGTCTGGTACCCCGTCTGGGACCTCGGTCTCGCGCTCGACCACTCCGTCCGTACCCCCGGCGAGGCCCGCAAGACGGCCGGCGACGACCTCAAGGTCCAACTGGGGCTGCTCGACGCACGCCACATCGCGGGCGACCTCGGCCTCACCGCCTCACTGCGTACGGCCGTCCTCGCCGACTGGCGCAACCAGGCCCCCAAACGTCTCCTCGAACTCCAGGAACTCTGCGTCGAGCGGGCCGAGCGCCAGGGCGAACTGCAGTACCTGCTGGAACCGGACCTCAAGGAGGCCCGCGGCGGTCTCCGCGACGCCACCGCCCTGCGCGCCGTCGCCGCCTCCTGGCTGGCCGACGCGCCCCGCGAGGGCCTCGCCGACGCCCGACGGCGCCTGCTCGACGTACGCGACGCGCTGCATCTGGCCACCGGACGCGCCACCGACCGGCTCGCGCTCCAGGAACAGGACCAGGTCGCCGCGGAACTGGGACTGCTGGACGCCGACACCCTGCTGCGCCAGGTCTACGAGGCCGCGCGCGTCGTCTCGTACGCCAGTGACGTCACCTGGCGCGAGGTCGGGCGCGTGCTCAAGTCACGCGCCGTACGGCCGCGGCTGCGCGCCATGCTCGGCGGCGGCGCCAAACCCGCGGCCGAGCGCTCACCCCTCGCCGAGGGCGTCGTCGAGATGGACGGCGAGGTGGTCCTCGCCCGCGCCGCACGCCCCGAGCGCGACCCCGTGCTCCCGCTGCGCGCCGCGGCCGCAGCGGCGCAGTCGGGACTCCCGCTGTCCCTGCACGCCGTGCGGCGCATGGCCGCCGCCGTCGCGCGCCCGCTGCCCACACCCTGGCCCGCCGAGGCCCGGGAACAGCTCGTCACCCTGCTCGGCTCCGGGCGGCCGACCATCGAGGTCTGGGAGGCGCTGGAGGCCGAGGGCCTGATCACCCGGCTGCTGCCCGACTGGGAGCGGGTGCGCTGCCGGCCGCAGCGCAACGCCGTGCACATCTGGACCGTCGACCGCCACCTCATCGAGACGGCCGTCCGCGCCTCCGAGCTGACCCGCCGGGTGGGCCGCCCCGACCTCCTCCTCGTCGCCTCCCTGCTGCACGACATCGGCAAGGGCTGGCCCGGCGACCACTCCGTCGCGGGCGAGATCATCGCCCGCGACGTGGCCACCCGGATCGGCTTCGACCGCGCCGACGTGGCCGTCCTCGCCACCCTCGTACGCCACCATCTGCTGCTCGTCGACACGGCCACCCGGCGCGACCTGGAGGACCCGGCGACCGTCCGCTCGGTCGCCGACGCCGTCGGCTCCCAGGGCACCCTCGAACTCCTGCACGCGCTCACCGAGGCGGACGCGCTGGCCACCGGGCCCGCCGCCTGGTCCTCATGGCGCGGCTCCCTCGTCACCGACCTGGTGAAACGGGTCGCCGCCGTGCTCGCCGGGGACGCCCCCGAGGAGCCCGAGGCGGCGGCCCCCACGGCCGAGCAGGAACGGCTCGCGATCGAGGCCTTCCGCACCGGCGGCCCGGTCCTGGCCCTGCGCGCGCAGGCCGAGCCGCCCACCGAGGAGGAACCCTCAGGAGATCCGGAACCCCTCGGCGTGGAACTGCTCATCGCCGTCCCCGACCAGCCCGGGGTGCTGCCCGCGGTGGCCGGGGTCCTCGCGATGCACCGCCTGACCGTCCGCACGGCCGAGCTGCGCGCGTTCGACCTGCCCGACGGTGTGCGGGGCTCGGTGCTGCTGCTCAACTGGCGGGTCGCCGCCGAGTACGGCTCACTCCCGCAGGCCGCCCGGCTGCGCGCCGACCTCGTCCGTGCCCTGGACGGTTCCCTGGACATCGCCGCCCGGCTCGCCGAGCGCGACGCGGCCTATCCGCGGCGCCGCGGAACCATCGCGCCGCCGCCCCGGGTCACGGTCGCCCCGGCGGCCTCCCGGCACGCCACGGTCATCGAGGTCCGCGCGCACGACGCCCCCGGCCTGCTGCACCGCATCGGCCGCGCCCTGGAGGACGCGCGCGTACGGGTGCGCAGCATGCACGTCTCCACGCTCGGCGCCAACGCCGTGGACGCCTTCTACGTGACCGGAACGGAGGGCACCCCACTGCCGGGGGAGGAGGCCGCCTCCGTGGCCCGTGGGCTGGAGGAGATGCTGCGGGGATGACCGGGACCGAGGCCGCCCCCGGGCTCGTACGAACGCGGTGGAGACCCCACCGCACGCGGCCGGATACCCTGGAGGGCGATTCCCATCGCCCCCGACCCCTGAGGACAGACGAGCGCCGTGTTCGATACTCTCTCCGATCGCCTCTCAGCGACGTTCAAGAACCTGCGGGGCAAGGGCCGGCTGTCCGAAGCTGACATCGACGCCACCGCACGCGAGATCCGTATCGCGCTCCTCGAGGCCGACGTGGCCCTGCCGGTCGTGCGGACCTTCATCAAGAACGTCAAGGAACGTGCCCTCGGCGCCGAGGTCTCCAAGGCGCTGAACCCGGCCCAGCAGGTCCTGAAGATCGTGAACGACGAGCTCGTCACGATCCTCGGCGGCGAGACCCGTCGTCTGCGGTTCGCCAAGAACCCGCCCACCGTGCTGATGCTCGCCGGTCTGCAGGGCGCCGGTAAGACCACGCTCGCCGGAAAGCTCGGCAAGTGGCTCAAGGACCAGGGCCACTCGCCGCTCCTGGTGGCCGCCGACCTCCAGCGCCCGAACGCCGTGAACCAGCTCAGCGTCGTCGCCGAGCGTGCCGGAGTCGCCGTCTACGCGCCCGAGCCGGGCAACGGCGTCGGCGACCCGGTCAAGGTCGCCAGGGACTCCATGGAGTTCGCGAAGACGAAGGTCCACGACATCGTGATCGTGGACACCGCGGGCCGCCTCGGCATCGACCAGGAGCTGATGCGGCAGGCCGCGGACATCCGCGACGCGGTCAGCCCCGACGAGATCCTCTTCGTCGTCGACGCGATGATCGGCCAGGACGCGGTCAACACCGCCGAGGCGTTCCGCGACGGCGTCGGCTTCGACGGCGTGGTGCTCTCCAAGCTCGACGGCGACGCCCGCGGTGGTGCCGCGCTCTCCATCGCCTCGGTCACCGGCAAGCCGATCATGTTCGCGTCGAACGGCGAGAAGCTCGACGACTTCGACGCGTTCCACCCGGACCGGATGGCCTCCCGCATCCTCGACATGGGTGACCTGCTCACCCTGATCGAGCAGGCGGAGAAGACGTTCAGCCAAGAAGAGGCCGAGAAGATGGCCTCCAAGCTGGCGTCCAAGAAGGGCCAGGACTTCACCCTGGACGACTTCCTGTCCCAGATGGAACAGGTCAGGAAGATGGGCAGCATCAGCAAGCTGCTCGGCATGCTCCCGGGCATGGGCCAGATCAAGGACCAGATCAACAACCTCGACGAGCGCGACGTCGACCGCACGGCCGCCATCATCAAGTCGATGACCCCGGCCGAGCGCCAGGAGCCGACGATCATCAACGGCTCGCGCCGCGCCCGTATCGCCAAGGGCTCGGGCGTCGAGGTCAGTGCGGTCAAGGGCCTGGTCGAGCGCTTCTTCGAGGCCCGCAAGATGATGTCCCGCATGGCCCAGGGCGGCGGTATGCCGGGAATGCCCGGGATTCCGGGCATGGGCGGCGGCCCCGGCCGCGCCAAGAAGAAGGTCAAGCAGGCCAAGGGCAAGCAGCGCTCCGGCAACCCGATGAAGCGCAAGCAGCAGGAGGAGGAGGCCGCGGCGCGCCGCGAGGCCGGTGCCCAGCCGGGCGGCGCCTTCGGACTGCCGGCCGGTCAGCAGGGACAGGACTTCGAGCTGCCGGACGAGTTCAAGAAGTTCATGGACTGATCGCACCGACGCATGGACGGACGGTACGTCCCGTGTGCCACCGCCGTCCCGTACGTCACCGGGGACGCCCCTCGCCGGAGGGGCGCCCCCGGCGCTTTTCCGGCGGCTTCCTGCGCGTGCTGGCGCGCAGGGTGTGGCGTAACGTCCTGATATGAGCAACCCCGTGCCGCCACGCAAGGACCCTGACCAGCCGTGGCGTACCGAGGGCACGCCACCCGAGCCGAGCCCGCCGCCCTCCGGGCGGAGGAAGATGCCGGGTGGCTGGATAGGCCTGGCGGTCGCCGCTCTGATCGTGTTCGTGATCGCCGTCCTGGCGCTGTCCTTCTTCAACGAGGGCAACGAGCCGACGATCTCGTACACGGAGTTCAGCAAACAGATCGACGGGGGCAACGTCTCCAAGATCTACTCCAAGGGCGACGCGATCCAGGGTGAACTGAGGGCCGCCCGGAACAAGCCGGACGGCGGCGGGAAGTACACCAAGTTCAAGACACAGCGCCCGTCCTTCGCGGACGACAAGCTGTGGCAGAACCTGGAGAAGCGCGGCGTCACGGTGACCGCCTCGCCGGTGGTCCAGCAGCGCAGCCTGCTGTCCAACCTGCTGCTCTCCCTCGCCCCGATCCTGGTCCTGGTGGCGCTGTGGTTCCTCGTCGCCCGGCGGCTGCGGCCGGGGATGGGCGGTCCGGGCGGCATGCTCGGCCGCAAGGCACCCCCCAAACCCGTCGAACTGCAGCCCGGCGCGCAGCGCACGACCTTCGCGGACGTGGCGGGCATCGACGAGGTCGCGGGCGAGCTCAACGACGTCGTGGACTTCCTCAAGAATCCGGGCGCCTACCGCAAAATGGGCGCCAAGATGCCACGCGGCGTACTCCTCGCGGGCCCTCCCGGCACCGGAAAGACCCTGCTCGCACGGGCGGTGGCGGGGGAGGCGGGGGTGCCGTTCTTCTCGGCCTCGGCGTCGGAGTTCATCGAGATGATCGTCGGCGTCGGTGCCTCGCGCGTCCGTGAGCTGTTCGCCGAGGCCCGCAAGGTCGCCCCCTCCATCATGTTCATCGACGAGATCGACACCATCGGCCGGGCCCGCGCCGGCGGCTCGCCGATGGGCGGCCACGACGAGCGCGAGCAGACCCTGAACCAGATCCTCACCGAGATGGACGGCTTCTCGGGCGCCGAGGGCGTCATCGTCATCGCCGCGACCAACCGCGCCGACATCCTGGACCCGGCGCTGACCCGGCCCGGCCGCTTCGACCGGGTCGTCAACGTCTCGCCGCCCGACCGCCGTGGCCGCGAGGCGATCCTGGAGATCCACACCCGCGAGATCCCGCTCTCCCCGGACGTGGACCTGGCCCAGGTGGCCCGGACGACCCCGGGCATGACGGGTGCCGATCTGGCCAACCTCGCCAACGAGGCGGCACTGCTCGCGGTCAAGCGCAAACAGGAACAGGTGACACGGACGGACCTCTCCGAAGCGCTGGAGAAGGTGCAGCTGGGTGCCGAACGCCCGCTGGTCATGCCCTACGAGGAGCGCCGCCGCACGGCCTACCACGAGAGCGGTCACGCGCTGCTCGGCATGCTGCGGCCGGGCGCCGACCCGGTCCGCAAGATCACCATCGTCCCGCGCGGGCGCGCGCTCGGCGTCACGCTCTCGACCCCGGACGCCGACCGCTACGCGTACACCGAGGAGTACCTGCGCGGCCGGATCATCGGCGCCCTGGGCGGCATGGCCGCCGAGCACGTCGTCTACGCGGTCGTCACCACCGGCTCCGAGAACGACCTCGAACAGGTCACCAACATCGTCCGGGGCATGGTCGCCCGCTGGGGCATGACCGAGCGCGTCGGCCGGCTCTCCGCCCTCCCGGGCGACGCCCAGCAGGCCTACGGCCTCGCCGCCGCCCCGGCGACCCTCGACTCCATCGACCACGAGATGCGCCGCATCGTCGACGAGTGCTACGAGGAGGCCTGCCAGAATCTCATCGACCACCGCGACCAGCTGGACGCCCTGGCGGAGGCGCTGCTCGCCAACGAGACGCTGGAGGAGGCGGACGCGTACCGGATCGCCGGCATCACCCGGACGCGGAAGGAGGAGGGCTGAGCCCTCGCCCGCCGGAGTGGCGCCGGGCTCTCCGCGCCCCCTCGTCCGGGTGACCGGATGCCTGGCTCGTCCGGGTGACCGGATGCGTGCCTGGTCAGGGCGACCGTATGGCCACCTCGTGCCGGCGGCCGCATGGCCACCCCGTCCGCCGCCCGGACGCGGCTACCTCGTCCGGGCGATCAGATACCGGAAGACGTTCGGCATCCACACCGTCCCGTCCCGCCGGCGGTGGGCATGGAGCGCTTCCGTGAGTTCCTTGTCGACCTGGACCTCGTCCGCCGCGGCCACCGCCGCGTCCAGCAGCCCGGTCGACCGCAGCCCCCGTACCGCGCTTTCCACGTCCGCGTACCCGAAGGGGCACGCGACCCGTCCCGACCCGTCGAGCCCGAGCCCGGCGCGCTCGGCGATCTCCTCCAGGTCGTCCCGCCGGGCGGCCCGCCACCCGCCGCCGCCCGGCGGTGGTTCGGCCAGTCCGCCGACGCCCCGCAGTACGGCGGACGTCGCGCAGCGCTCCGGCGGCCCCCAGCCCACGAGCACCACGGCCGCCCCCCGCTCGGCGAGCGGCGCGGCCGCCTCCAGCACTTCGACCAGCCCGTCGGAGTCACCCGCCATCCCGCCGACCGGCTCGAACGCGGTCACCAGGTCGTACGCGGGTCCCTCGGCGCCGGCCAGGTCCGCGGGCGTGCCCCGCACGATCCGGGCGTCGTCGCGCGCGTGCGTGCCGTGTCCCTCAGGAAGCAGCCGTTCCCGAGCGAGCCTCACTCGTTCGGGTGAGGAGTCGTCGACCCCGGTCACCGCGGCGCCCCGGGAGGCCGCCGTCAGCAGGGCCAGCCCGGAACCGCAGCCGAGGCCCAGCAGCCGTGTCCCGCCGCCGACTTCGAGTCGCTCGTAGACGGCCTCGTGGAGCGGAACCAGCATCCGCTCCTGGATCTCGGCCCAGTCACGCGCGCGTACCCGCGAGTCCACACGGGAGGCAGGTCCCGTGTGCTGCAGGTGTTGCCGCACGAGCGTAGGTGTCATCGAAAGCGCCCCAATCCGCCGAGAGTTGTCGCTGTGCCCCGTTTCCCCGACCCCCGCGCCGTGCGCGCGCACTTCCCCCGTATGTCAGATAACTCCGCACTCGTCGCGGCGTCCAGGGGTTGCGGCGCGCTGCTTGTGCGCTGTCCGCGCGCGGCGCGAGAATTCACGTCCCGGCAACGTGGGCCCGTACGATCGCGCCATGGCAAAGGCACCTGTTCTCACGCCCCAGGCGGACGACTTCCCGCGCTGGTACCAGGACCTGATCAACAAGGCCGAGCTGGCCGACAACGGGCCGGTGCGCGGCACCATGATCATCCGGCCCTACGGGTACGGGCTGTGGGAGCGGATGCAGCAGGAGATGGACGCCCGCATCAAGGCGGCGGGTGCCCAGAACGCGTACTTCCCGCTCTTCATCCCGCAGTCGTACCTGACGAAGGAGGCCGAGCACGTCGAGGGTTTCGCCCCCGAGCTCGCGGTCGTCACGCACGGCGGCGGCAAGGAGCTGGAGGAGCCGGTCGTCGTCCGCCCCACCTCCGAGACGATCATCAACGCCTCCTTCTCCAAGTGGGTGCAGAGCTACCGCGACCTGCCGCTGCTGATCAACCAGTGGGCGAACGTGGTCCGTTGGGAGATGCGCCCGCGCGTGTTCCTGCGTACCACCGAGTTCCTGTGGCAGGAGGGCCACACCGCCCACGCCACCTACGAGGACGCCCGGGACTACGCCGCGTACATCCACAAGGAGGTGTACGAGGACTTCATGGTGAACGTCCTCGGCATCGACGTGCTGCTCGGCCGCAAGACCCCGAGGGAGCGGTTCGCCGGCGCCGTCAACACCCTCACGCTCGAAGGCATGATGCGCGACGGCAAGGCCCTCCAGATGGGCACCAGCCACGAACTCGGCCAGAACTTCGCGAAGGCCTTCAACACCCAGTACCTCTCCAAGGACGGCCGGCAGGAACTCGTCTGGCAGACCTCCTGGGGGTCCTCGACCCGCATGGTCGGTGGCCTGATCATGTCGCACGGCGACGACAGCGGGTTGCGGGTGCCGCCACGCCTCGCCCCCGTCCAGGCCGTCGTCCTCGCGATCAAGGGCGACGAGGCGGTTCTGGCCAAGGTCCGCGAGATCGGCGACCGGCTCTCGGCGGCGGGCGTACGGGTCCAGGTGGACGACCGCACGGACACCCCCTTCGGGCGGCGCGCGGTCGACTGGGAGCTCAAGGGCGTACCGGTGCGCGTCGAGGTCGGCCCCCGTGACCTGGAGAACGGCACCGCGATGCTGGCCCGCCGCATCCCCGGGGGCAAGGAGCCGGTCGCCCTCGACGCGCTGGCGGGACTGCTCCCCACCCTCCTCGAGGAGGACCAGGCGCTCCTCCTCCAACAGTCGCGCGAGCGCCGCGCGTCCCGTACGTCGGACGTGGCGACGATCGAGCAGGCCGTCGAGGCCGCCACGGCCGGCGGCTGGGCCCGCATTCCGTGGGCCGACCTCGGCGAAGAGGGCGAGACCAGGCTCGCCGAGCACTCCGTGACCGTACGGTGTCTGGTCGCCGAGGACGGGTCGGTGCCCGGCAGCGACGACGCACCGGGTAACGTCGCGGTCGTGGCGCGCGCCTACTGAGCCGTTCCCGAGGGCGGCCGAAACGTCTCTTGCGCATCTGATGACGACAGCTACCCCGGCGCGCGGACAGTGCCTACGCGCCGGGGCGTACGCGTGACTACGTACCAGCTTGGTGCGAGCTGTGAGGCTTCTCCGCAGATCAGCGCACCCGCCCTCGTCAGGACACATCAGCGGCAACTGACGGGTACGTGCAAATTATTTGGGATGCCCCGGAATAGGAACACACAGGGCCCCCGGCTCGTTGTCACGACGTGAGCACGACACCACCTGTTCTAGCCGCAGAGCTGGCAGGGGCGTGGGCCGACATTCAGCGGCACCACCCCGAACTGCCGGATCTGGCCGCGCCCGAGTCCCTGATCGGAGAATCGTCGTCCGCCTGCGGGCACGAGCTCTCCTTCGAACGCCTGTTGCACGAGGCAGTCCATGGCATCGCCGCCGCCCGCGGAGTCCGTGACACCTCACGCGCCGGCCGCTACCACAACCGCAGATTCCTGGCGATCGCCGAGGAGCTGGGCCTTGACCACCCCGAGGAACCGCATCCCAGCAGCGGCTTCTCGCTCGTCACGCTCAACCCCGAGGCCAAGCGCCGCTATCGCCCGACCATCGAGCGGCTGCAGCGCGCCCTCAAGGCCCACACCGCCGCGACCGCCGCCGACACGGCCCGCTCGTTCCGGGGCCCCGCCGCCCGGCACGGCTCCTCCGGGGGAGGCGTCCGCGTCAAGGCGGTCTGCGACTGCGGCCGCAACGTACGGGTCGTCCCGTCCGTGCTGGCACAGGCGCCGATCGTGTGCGGGGGGTGCGGCAAGCCCTTCCGGATTCCCGAGGCGGTCGGGGCGGCGGCGAGCTGAGAGGACGGCTGCTCGTGGCAGCCGTACTCGGCCGCACCGCCCGGCGAGCGCCGGGTGACAGCGCCGAAGCCCGGGAGCCGGCGCCGGGTGCCAGGTGCCGGTCAGGCGTGGGCGCGCACGTACGCCGGTGAGGTGAACCTCCAGGGTGTGGCACAATGTCTAGCTGTACTCGACAGTCGCATAGGACCCCTCTCTCCTCCGGCTGACGCGTCCATCGGGCACTCGGGTACCGCAACCCCACGCGGCCATCTCGCCGTGCCCAACCCCGTCAAGACCAGGAGACACCACTTCCGTGGCAGTCAAGATCAAGCTGAAGCGTCTGGGCAAGATCCGTTCGCCTCACTACCGCATCGTCGTCGCCGACTCCCGTACCCGCCGTGACGGCCGGGCCATCGAGGAGATCGGCCTGTACCACCCGGTGCAGAACCCCTCGCGCATCGAGGTCGACACGGACCGCGCGCAGTACTGGCTGGGTGTCGGCGCACAGCCGACCGAGCCCGTGCTCGCCATCCTGAAGCTGACCGGCGACTGGCAGAAGTTCAAGGGTCTGCCCGCCCCCGCTCCGCTGCTCGTCGCCGAGCCGAAGGCGTCGCGCCCGCTGTTCGACGCCCTGGGCGCCGACGACGAGGGCAAGGGTGAGGCCATCACCCAGAAGAAGAAGGCTGAGAAGAAGGACGAGGCCGCGGCCGAGTCCGCGTCGACCGAGGCCTGAGCATGCTCGAGGAGGCTCTCGAGCACCTCGTGAAGGGCATCGTCGACAACCCCGACGACGTGCAGGTCGCCTCCCGCGACCTGCGCCGCGGGCGCGTACTCGAGGTCCGGGTCCACCCCGACGACCTCGGTAAGGTGATCGGCCGCAACGGCCGCACCGCGCGCGCTCTGCGCACCGTCGTGGGCGCTATCGGCGGCCGCGGTGTCCGCGTCGACCTCGTCGACGTGGACCACGTCCGCTGACGTAACAGGCAGCACCGGCTCGGGCCGGGGAGGGCCATCCGGCCGTCCCCGGCCCGTAGTCGTCTGCGAAGCAACGCCGCAGGCACACCGACAGGAGATCAAGCACAGTGCAGCTGGTAGTCGCTCGCGTCGGCCGCGCCCACGGCATCAAGGGCGAGGTCACCGTCGAGGTACGTACCGACGAGCCGGAGATCAGACTCGCTCCCGGAGCCGTCCTGGCCACCGACCCCGCCTCCACCGGTCCCCTGACCATCGAGACGGGCCGCGTGCACAGCGGACGTCTGCTGCTCCGTTTCGAGGGCGTACGCGACCGCACCGCCGCCGAGGCGCTGCGCAACACCCTGCTCATCGCCGACATCGACCCGGACGAGAAGCCCGAGGCCCCGGACGAGTACTACGACCACCAGCTGATGGACCTGGACGTGGTCACCAAGGAGGGCGACGAGGTCGGACGGATCACCGAGATCTCGCACCTGCCGTCGCAGGACCTGTTCGTCGTCGAGCGGCCGGACGGCACCGAGGTCATGATCCCGTTCGTCGAGGAGATCGTCATCAAGATCGACCTGGACGAGCAGAGGGCCGTCATCGACCCGCCGCCGGGCCTGATCGACGACCGTGCCGAGATCGCGTCCACCCGGGACTCCGCCGAGGAAGAGGCGTAATGCGGCTGGACGTCGTCACGATCTTCCCGGAGTACCTGGACCCCCTGAACGTCTCGCTCGTCGGCAAGGCACGCGCGCGCGGACAGCTGAACGTGCACGTGCACGACCTCCGGGAGTGGACGTACGACCGCCACAACACGGTCGACGACACCCCGTACGGCGGCGGCCCCGGCATGGTCATGAAGACCGACCCCTGGGGCGAGGCCCTGGACTCCGTGCTGGCCGACGGCTACGAGACGGGCTCGCACGGGCCCGTCCTCGTCGTGCCCACACCCAGTGGACGCCCCTTCACCCAGGAACTCGCCGTCGAGCTGTCCGAACGCCCCTGGCTGGTCTTCACACCCGCCCGCTACGAGGGCATCGACCGTCGCGTCATCGACGAGTACGCCACGCGCATGCCGGTCCACGAGGTGTCCATCGGCGACTACGTGCTCGCCGGCGGTGAGGCGGCCGTGCTCGTCGTCACCGAGGCCGTGGCGCGCCTGCTGCCGGGCGTCCTGGGCAACGCCGAGTCCCACCGGGACGACTCCTTCGCCCCCGGCGCCATGGCCAACCTCCTGGAGGGGCCGATCTACACCAAGCCCCCCGAGTGGCGCGGCCGGGAGATCCCCGAGGTACTGCTCAGCGGCCACCACGGCAAGATCGCCCGCTGGCGCCGCGACGAGGCCCTGCGCCGTACCGCGGCCAACCGGCCCGACCTCATCGAGCGCTGCGAGGCGTCCCTCTTCGACAAGAAGGACCGCGAGATGCTCTCGATCCTGGGATGGCAGCCGGATCCCGACGGCCGATTTTGGCGCAGGCCCGAGGCCGTGGAAGAATAGGCCGCTGCTCTACGTCGTTCGGCGTGCGCCCCTGCCACAGGGGGACACGACGCCCGCCCCGACGCGGCAGCACTCTCCGAAAACCCTTCTCCCGTTGATGACCTGTGGCATCGGCGAAGAAAGCAGACCCCATGTCTCACCTGCTCGACTCAGTCGACGGCGCGTCGCTGCGCACCGACATCCCGGCCTTCCGTCCGGGCGACACCGTCAACGTCCACGTGCGCGTCATCGAGGGCAACCGCTCCCGTGTGCAGCAGTTCAAGGGCGTGGTCATCCGTCGCCAGGGCGCCGGTGTCCGCGAGACCTTCTCGGTCCGCAAGGTCTCCTTCTCGGTCGGCGTCGAGCGCACCTTCCCGGTGCACACCCCGATCGTCGAGAAGATCGAGCTCGTCACCCGCGGTGACGTGCGTCGCGCGAAGCTCTACTACCTCCGTGACCTGCGCGGCAAGGCCGCGAAGATCAAGGAGAAGCGCGACAACTGAGCTCGCGCGGAGGCTCATACGGACGCCGGATAACATCTGGCTCCGATGAACACCGAAGCACAGCACACGGAGCGCGACCGCTCCTCCCGCCCTGCCGAGTCCGAGGAGATCTCGGGCACCCAGGGGCCGGAGGGACGGTCGCGTTTCGCGTTGCTGGACCGGGTCGCGGAGTGGCTCCCCGGCGGGTGGATCACCCTGACCGTCCTGGTCTGCCTCCTGTTCCTGATCGGCTTCAGCAACTTCGTGATGCAGCCCTTCGAGATTCCCAGCAGCTCGATGGAGCGCGGATTGAGGATCGGGGACCGCGTTCTCGTAAATAAGTTGGCGTACCGTTTCGGTGCTGAGCCGCAGCGGGGAGACATCGTCGTGTTCGACGGCACCGGCTACTTCGGGAACGCCGACTACGTGAAACGCGTCGTCGGTGTGGGGGGAGACCATGTGGTCTGCTGCGACAAGGAGGGGAGGCTCGAGGTGAACGGCCGTTCGGTCGACGAGTCGACGTTTCTGTACCCCGGGGACAGCCCGTCGGAGGTGCCCTTCGACGTCGTCGTGCCCGCCGGCAGCCTGTTCCTCCTGGGCGACCACCGCAGCGACTCCAGGGACTCCCGGGACCATCTGGGGTCCCCCGGAGGCGGCATGATCCCCGTCGGCGACGTCATCGGCCGCGCCGACTGGATCGCCTGGCCCTCGGACGACTGGGCCCGGCTGAGGCGCTCCGGCGCCTACGCGCGTGTGCCGGCCGCGGACGGTGCCCATGGGTAACCGCGGAAGGCCACGCGGAGTCTCCGAGCACGCGGCCGACAATCTGCTGCCCACCGGGACACGGCGTGCCTCCGGCGGCGCGGTACGTCCCGGCCGCGCCGAGCGCCGCAAACTCCAGCGCAAGGTGAAGCGACGACGGCGGCGCTCCGCGGTCAAGGAGATCCCGCTTCTCGTCGGCGTCGCGGTGCTCATAGCCCTGGTCCTCAAGACCTTCCTCGTCCAGGCCTTCGTCATCCCGTCGGGCTCCATGGAGAGCACGATCCAGATCGGCGACCGGGTGCTCGTCGACAAGTTCACGCCATGGTTCGGCTCCAAACCGCAGCGCGGCGACGTCGTCGTCTTCAAGGACCCCGGGGACTGGCTGGCCGGCGAGAAGACCACCAAGAAGAACGACCCTGTCGTCATCAAGCAGGTCAAGGAGGGGCTGACCCAGATCGGTCTGCTGCCCTCCGACAACGACAAGGACCTCATCAAGCGGGTCGTCGCGGTCGGCGGCGACACCGTCAAGTGCTGTGACACGCAGGGGCGCGTCACGGTCAACGGCATGCCGCTCGCGGAGCCGTACATACACGCCGACAACAAACCGTCGGATTTCCCCTTCGAGGAGACCGTCCCCAAGGGCCGCCTCTGGGTCATGGGCGACCACCGGGCCAACTCGGCCGACTCCAGGTACCACCGCAAGGAGAAGTACGGCGGTACCGTCTCCGAGAAGTCCGTCGTCGGCCGAGCCATGGTCATCGCGTGGCCCTTCGGGCACTGGACTCGTCTGAAGGAGCCGGACACGTACGCGTCGGTGCCGAGCGGGTCGGCCACGGCCATGGGACCGTCGCATAGGGTGGCGTCCGCGGATCTCAATGGATTGATCCCGCTCCCGAGCCCTGCGGAACTCCCGCTCGTTATGGGAGTGGTGGGCCTGCGCCGGATCCGGGGCAGGCGGCGGCACGGAGTGAGGAGTGGATGTGGGGGATTTGGCGGTCGGCGCACGATCCGGACACGATGGCCCCGAGGAACAGCCGGAGCGAACCGACGGATCGGCCACCCCGGCCACGAACGAGGTCATCGCCACCGGGAGTGAATCCGGGGACGGCGGCGGTACGAAGGAGCACGGCGAGCAGGACGAGAAGCCCAAGAATCCGCGTTCCTTCTGGAAGGAACTGCCGCTCCTCATCGGTATCGCACTGGTCCTCGCGCTACTGATCAAGACTTTCCTGGTGCAGGCGTTCTCGATCCCCTCGGACTCGATGCAGAACACCCTCCAGCAGGGCGACCGTGTCCTGGTCGACAAGCTCACCCCGTGGTTCGGCTCGGAGCCCTCACGCGGCGAGGTCGTCGTCTTCCACGACCCCGACAACTGGCTGGCGGGCGAGCCGACGCCCAACCCGAACGTCGTGCAGCAGGTCCTCAGCAAGATCGGCCTGATGCCGTCCGCGGACGAGAAGGACCTCATCAAGCGAGTCATCGGTGTCGCCGGCGACACGATCGAGTGTCAGAACTCGGGCCCGCTGACGGTCAACGGCAAGGCGCTCAACGAGACGTACGTGTACGCCGGGAACACGCCGTGCAGCGTCGACGACCAGGGCGGCCAGTTCAAGGTGACGGTACCCGCGGGCAAAATCTGGGTCATGGGCGACCACCGGCAGAACTCGCTGGACTCCCGCTACCACCAGCAGGACAAGTACCAGGGCTTCGTGCCCGTGGGCAACGTCGTGGGCCGCGCCATCGTGATCGCCTGGCCGCCCACCCGCTGGAACACGCTGCCGATCCCCGACACCTTCGACCAGAACCTCAGCGCGGCCGCCCCGGGCGCCCTGGGACTGGCCGGCGCCGCGCCGCTGGTGCTGTGGCGCAGGCGTCGCCTTACCGCCGGAAACCCCAGGGTTTCTGGGCGGGGTACCGCCGGGTAGGGTGCCGTCCCAGATCGCCGATCTTCCGCGGGCCGTACCCAGGACCGCGGGGTCGATTCTCCGAGTCGGGGGAGCACTGGGATGAGCAGGACGTCAGATCGTACGGACGAGGGCCATGGCCGGCTCGGCAGCGTGCTGTCGGGACTGGCCGTGGCCCTCGGCTGTGTGCTCTTCCTCGGAGGCTTCGCCTGGGGCGCGGTCGTCTATCAGCCGTACACGGTGCCGACCGAGTCGATGGTGCCGACCATCAAGGTGGGCGACCGCATCCTGGCGGAGCGGATAGACGGCGATGACGTCGAGCGCGGTGACGTCATCGTCTTCCAGCAGAAGAGCTGGGGCGACATGCTGATCGTCAAGCGGGTCGTCGCGGTCGGCGGTGACACCGTCGCCTGCTGCACGGACGACAAGCTGACGGTCAACGACAAGAAGATCGACGAGCCGTATCTCCCCAAGGGCCAGGCCGCCGAGACGAAACGGATTCCGACCGTCGAGGTCCCCAAGGGACGGCTCTTCCTGCTCGGTGACGAGCGCAGCGGCTCACTGGACTCGACCGCGCACCTCACCGAGGCCTTCAACGGCACGGTGTCGCGCGCCGCGGTGAAGGGCCGCGTCGACGCCGTCGCCTGGCCCATGAAGGGCATGCTGAAGCGTCCCACGGGCTTCGAGACGCTCGGCGGGATCTCGACGCCGGGTCCGCTGCGGCCGATCCTGACCGCGGTGGTGGCGGGCGCGGTGCTCGTCCTGTGCGGGGCGGCGTACGGCCCGGTCGCCAAGCGCCTGGGGCGGCGGCGTGGCCGGGGGCGGACGGAGCCGGTCGGTGTCGGCTGAGCCGTCCGGACAGCCCGGACGGGCCGCTCCGGCCGTGGCGTCACCCGGGCCGGCCGTGTCGTCGGAGCGGAACTCGGGCGCGGACCTGGTGGGGGACCCGGGCGCGGAGCCGGTGGGGGACCCGGTCGCGGACTCTTATGCCAGCGGACTGCGGAAAGTCGCCAGGGTCGTGCTCCTCGACGCGCAGGAGCGCATCCTGCTGCTGCACGGTCATGAGCCGGACGATCCCGCCGACGACTGGTGGTTCACGCCCGGCGGCGGCCTGGAGGGCGACGAAACCCGCGAGGAGGCCGCGCTGCGGGAACTCGTGGAGGAGACCGGCATCACCGAGGTCGAACTGGGCCCGGTGCTGTGGCGGCGAAAATGTTCGTTCCCCTTCGCGGGACGCCGCTGGGACCAGGACGAATGGTACTTCCTGGCCCGTACGACCCAGACCGGAACCGTCGCCGCCGGGCTGACGGAGCTGGAACGGCGAAGTGTCGCCGGAGCGCGCTGGTGGACATGCCAGGAACTGACCGAGGCACATGAGACGGTGTATCCGACCAGGCTCGCCGAGCTGCTGCGCAGGCTGCTCGACGAGGGTCCCCCGGCCAGGCCCGAGGTCCTCGACACCGAAATCGTCTAGAGGCTCGCGGGGCTGGCGCACAATAGGGGGACGCACGGCTGAAGGGGAACATGCCATGAGCGCCGAGGACCTCGAGAAGTACGAGACCGAGATGGAGCTGAAGCTCTATCGGGAGTACCGCGATGTCGTCGGTCTGTTCAAATACGTGATCGAGACCGAACGGCGCTTCTACCTCACCAACGACTACGAGATGCAGGTGCACTCGGTCCAGGGCGAGGTTTTCTTCGAGGTGTCCATGGCGGATGCCTGGGTGTGGGACATGTACCGGCCCGCGCGCTTCGTGAAACAGGTACGGGTGCTCACGTTCAAGGACGTGAACATCGAGGAGCTGAACAAGAGCGATCTGGAGCTGCCCGGCGGTTGACCGCCCCGGTGGATCCGATGACCGCGTGAGTGCGGACGGCGGCCGCCGACGGGCGATGATCACTCGTGAGGGTGATGGAGTTGTCCCCAGTCGGCCGCCTGTCCACCAAGATCCAACAGCGGGTGGGGACTGCCGCAATGTGGGCGCCGGAGGTGGTGCCGACATGAAGACGTCCAAGGCACGCAACGCACTCGGCAAGTACGGCGAGGATCTGGCCGCGCGGCGGCTGACCGGGGCCGGATGGACCGTCCTGGCGCGCAACTGGCGATCCGGCAGGGCCGGAGAGATCGACATCGTGGCCCGGGACGGCGACGCGCTCGTCGTCTGCGAGGTCAAGACACGCAGGTCGGGTGCCTTCGAGCACCCGATGGCGGCCGTCACCCCGGCCAAGGCACAGCGCCTGCGCGGCCTGGCGGAGCGCTGGCTCCAGGAACACGGCGGGGCACCGCCCGGCGGTGTCCGCATCGACCTGATCGGTGTCCTCCTCCCCGCCCGCGGCGCACCCGTGGTCGAGCATGCGCGGGGGGTGGCCTGATGGGGTTCGCGCGTACGTGCTCGGTGGCCCTCGTCGGCGTCGAGGGCGTGGTGGTGGAGGTCCAGGCGGACCTGGAGCCGGGCGTCGCGGCGTTCACCCTGGTCGGCCTCCCCGACAAGAGCCTCTCGGAGAGCAGGGACCGCGTCCGCGCGGCAGTGGTGAACTCCGGCGCCGTGTGGCCCCAGAAAAAGCTCACCGTGGGCCTGAGCCCGGCCTCGGTGCCCAAGGGCGGCAGCGGGTTCGACCTCGCCGTCGCCTGCGCGGTGCTGGGTGCCGCGGAGCGGATCGACCCCCGGGTGCTCTCCGACATCGTGATGATCGGCGAGCTCGGACTCGACGGGCGGGTCCGCCCGGTGCGGGGAGTGCTGCCCGCGGTCCTCGCCGCGGCGGACGCGGGGTACGAACAGGTGGTGGTGCCCGAGTGCGCGGCCGCCGAGGCCACACTGGTGCCGGGGATCTCCGTGCTCGGCGTGCGCAGCCTGGGTCAGCTGATCGCCGTCCTCACCGACGAGCCGGTCCCCGAGGAGGATCCCGACGAAGCGGGCCGCCCCGGTCCCCTGATGGCCGGCCTGCGCACGCCGGGCACCGGCGCCGCCACCGGCATGCACGGCGCCCAGCACGACCACGGCCATGACCTCGCCGACGTCGTCGGCCAGCGCTCCGCGCGCACCGCCGTGGAGGTCGCGGCGGCGGGCGGACACCACCTCTTCCTCGAGGGCCCGCCGGGAGCGGGCAAGACGATGCTCGCCGAACGGCTGCCCGCCGTCCTGCCGTTGCTCACTAGGAGCGAGTCCCTGGAGGTCACGGCCGTCCACTCGGTCGCCGGCCTGCTGCCACCGGGCAAACCCCTGGTCGACGTCGCCCCCTACTGCGCACCCCACCACTCGGCGACCATGCAGGCCCTCGTCGGGGGAGGCCATGGAATCGCGCGACCGGGCGCGGTGTCGCTCGCCCACCGGGGGGTGCTCTTCCTCGACGAGACCCCGGAATTCAGCGGGCAGGCCCTCGACGCGCTGCGCCAGCCCCTGGAGGCGGGGCATGTGGTGATCGCGCGCAGCGCGGGGGTGGTGCGGTTTCCCGCGCGGTTCCTGATGGTGCTCGCGGCGAACCCCTGCCCGTGCGGACGCTTCTCGCAGCGGGGCGACCTGTGCGACTGTCCGCCCTCCGCGATCCGCCGCTATCAGGCCAGGCTCTCCGGCCCGCTGCTCGACCGGGTCGATCTGCGCGTCGAGGTGGACCGGGTCACGCGCTCCGAGCTGACCGGGCGCGGGGCGCCGGGAGAATCCACGGAGACCGTCGCCGGCCGCGTACGAACGGCCAGAGAACGGGCCGCGGCGCGGCTGGCGGACACCCCTTGGCGGACGAACAGCGAAGTGCCCGGGCGCGAACTGCGCAGCCGGTGGCACGCGTCGCCGGGCGCGCTGGACGAGGCGGAGCGCGGTCTGGAGCGGGGCGTGCTGAGTGCGCGGGGCTTCGACCGGGTCCTGCGCGTCGCCTGGACCGTCGCGGACCTGGTGGGGCACGACCGGCCCGACGCGACGGATGTCGCCCTCGCGCTGCAACTGCGCACCGGCGTGCCGCGCGGGGTACCGATGGCGATCGGCGCGCTGTCGTGAACCACGACGGCCCGCCCGGGGAGAGCACGGGCGGGGAGAGCACGGGCCAGGAAGACAGGAGCCGGGAAGACACGCGCGGAGAGGACAGGCGCCGGGAAAACACATGCGGAGAGGAGAGGAGCCGGGATGGCGCGCACCGAGAGGACAGGAGCCAGGAAGGCGCGCATCGGCAGGACCCGGTCCGTGCGGACGAGCGCGTGCACCGGGCATTTCTCGCCCGTGTCGCCGAACCGGGCGACGAGGTCTGCGGGCGCTGGATCCGTGAGGCCGGGGCGGAACGGGCCGTCAGGGGGCTCCTGGACGGCGTGGAACGGCCGCGGGGGGTGACGGACCGGAGATGGGCGGGACTGCGGGCGCGGGCCGAGCGGGCCGACCCGGAGCGGGATCTCGCGGACGCCCGTGCGGCCGGGATCCGCTTCGTGTGCCCAGGGGACTCCGAGTGGCCCGCACAGCTCGACGATCTCGGGGACGGCCGTCCCGTCGGACTCTGGGTACGAGGGCGCCCCAGCCTGCGGATGTGGGCGCTGCGGTCCGTCGCCCTCGTCGGAGCGCGGGCCTGTACGGAGTACGGCGCCCACATGGCGGCCACCCTCGGCGCCGGGCTGGCCGAGTGTGGCTGGGTGGTCGTGTCGGGCGGCGCCTACGGCGTGGACGGCGCCGCGCACCGCGGCGCGCTGGCGGCAGGCGGGGCCACCGTCGCCGTGCTGGCCTGCGGAGTCGACCGGCCCTATCCCCGCGGACACACCGAGTTGATCACGAGGATCTCCGAACAGGGCCTGGTCGTCGGGGAGTTGCCGCCGGGGGAGCATCCCACGCCGAGCAGGTTCATCCTCCGCAACCGAGTCATCGCGGCGCTCACCCGGGGGACCGTGGTCGTCGAGGCCGCCTATCGCAGTGGCGCCCTGGTCACGGCGCGCGCCGCGCAGCGGCTGGGCAGGTTCGCCATGGGCGTGCCCGGCCCTGTCACCAGCGGGTTGTCGGCCGGGGTGCATGAACTGCTGCGGGGGGAGGCGGTGCTGGTCACCGACGCCGCGGAAGTGGCGGAACTGGTCGGCGACATGGGTGAGCTGGCCCCGGACCGGCGGGGGCCCGTGCTGCCGCGCGACCTGCTGGACCCGGGTGCCGGACGGGTGCTCGCCGCGGTGCCGGCACGCGGGCCGGCGGAAGCGGCGGAGATCGCCCGCGGGGCGGGAACCACGACGGACGACGCGGTCGGGAGACTGTACGAACTCCGCTCGCTCGGGTTCGTCGAACGACACGGCGACGGCTGGAAGTTGACACGCCAGGTGATGATCCCGGTCCACGATGATCGCCACGGGCGCTGACCGAGCGTGTTCGGCCGTCCGGGCGAACACCGACACCCTTGGCAATACCCGCAGTTGGCGTCCCCGGACGGTCACGGACGGCGACGGGGCCGACCGGCGCAAACGCCGAGCGGAACGTATCTGCGCATCGTCCGCCCCCCGCCCTTCGCGCACTGCGACACCTCAGTCACGCTACGCTCATCTGGGTTCCGACGCAGACAACGCAACTCGGCATCAGAGCGACAGCTCACCCAGGCACCCCCAGTTCACGGCAGAACGGCACAAGGCGACGAATGCCCCAGCACACCTCCGGGTCCGATCGGGCGGCGATCCCCCCAGCCGCCCGCGACGGCGGTAGCAGGCGGCCGCCCGCTCCCTCGACGCTCGACGAGCTGTGGCGGTCGTACAAGACGACGGGTGACGAGCGACTGCGCGAGCAGCTGATCCTGCACTACTCGCCCCTGGTCAAGTACGTCGCGGGACGGGTCAGCGTGGGTCTGCCGGCCAATGTGGAGCAGGCGGACTTCGTCTCCTCGGGCGTGTTCGGGCTGATCGACGCGATCGAGAAGTTCGACATCGAACGGGAGATCAAGTTCGAGACGTACGCGATCACGCGCATCCGGGGCGCGATGATCGACGAGCTGCGCGCGCTGGACTGGATCCCGCGCTCCGTGCGGCAGAAAGCACGCAACGTGGAACGGGCGTACGCGACGCTGGAGGCCCGGCTGAGACGCACGCCGTCGGAGGGCGAGGTGGCCTCCGAGATGGGGATCGCGGTGGAGGATCTCCACGCCGTCTTCAGCCAGTTGTCCCTGGCCAACGTGGTGGCCCTCGAGGAACTCCTGCATGTCGGCGGCGAGGGCGGCGACCGGCTGAGCCTGATGGACACCCTCGAGGACACCGCGGCCGACAACCCGGTCGAGGTGGCCGAGGACCGGGAGCTGCGGAGATTCCTGGCGCGAGCCATCAACACCCTGCCCGACCGGGAGAAGACCGTGGTCACGCTCTACTACTACGAGGGCCTCACGCTCGCAGAGATCGGGAACGTCCTCGGAGTGACCGAGAGCCGGGTGAGCCAGATCCACACCAACTCGGTACTGCAGCTGCGCGCGAAGCTGGCCAGTTTCGGACGCTGAGCCGGAGCACGGCGCGGGTGCTGAATCGTCCCTTCGTCATCAGGCCCCTGATTCCTCCAGGTGGTGGGAGTGGCTGCCGCCATCCGCGGTCCGTCCGTAAAGTGGAGGGCGTGCCAAGGATTCGAGCGGCCTCCGTGGCCGAGCACCGGTCGATGCAGCGAGCCGCCCTGCTGGACGCGGCCCGGTCCCTGCTGTCCGAGGGCGGGACGGAAGCGCTGACCTTCCCCGCCCTCGCCGAGCGGACGGGCCTGGCGAGGTCGTCCGTCTACGAGTACTTCCGGTCCCGCGCCGCCGTGGTCGAAGAGCTGTGCGAGGTCGACTTTCCCGTGTGGGCGGCCGAGGTCGAGGCGGTGATGGCCGCGGCCGACGGGCCCGAGGGCAAGGTCGAGGCCTACGTCCGCCAGCAACTGGCCCTCGTGGGGGACCGGCGGCACCGTGCCGTCGTGGCCATCTCCGCGAGTGAGCTCGACGCCGGGGCCCGAGAGAAGATCCGCGCGGCGCACGGCGGGCTCGTCGCGATGATCGCGGAGGCGCTCCGGGACATGGGCCACGCCGAACCGAGACTGGCCGCGATGCTGCTCCAGGGCGTGGTCGACGCGGCGGTGCGGCGGATCGAACTGGGAGCGGCGGAGGACCCCGACGCGATTACGGACGCGGCCGTCACGATGGCCCTGCGGGGCGTGCGCGGCTGAACCCCCTGCCCCCTGCTCCTTGGCCCCCGCCCCCCCTCCCTCCCCCTCCCC